>CAKRRK010000012.1 GCA_934395135.1 uncultured Eubacteriales bacterium
AAAAAAGCCTTCCTTTGGAAAAAAACCGTTGACAAACAATGGGTTTGTGGGTATAATATAACGGTATCAGTAATGATGCGGGTGTAGTTCAATGGTAGAATGTCAGCCTTCCAAGCTGAACACGTGGGTTCGATTCCCATCACCCGCTCCACCAGAACACAGGAAGGCCCGATGGTTTTTATTCCTGTTAACCGGTGCGGAACAACACTGGTTTGGTTTTATTTGCGCCAGTAGCTCAGTTGGATAGAGCAACTGCCTTCTAAGCAGTAGGCCAGGGGTTCGAATCCCTTCTGGCGTGCCATTTGTGGTGGGTATAGCTCAGTTGGTTAGAGCGCCAGATTGTGGCTCTGGAGGCCGTGGGTTCGAATCCCATTACTCACCCCACTTTTACAAGCAAATGCGCCATCGCATTTTTATACAACGTTGGGGAACGGCTTTCCCTATGCATAATGGGGCGTAGCCAAGCCGGCTAAGGCACCAGACTTTGACTCTGGCATTCGCTGGTTCGAGTCCAGCCGTCCCAGCCAATTTGATCCATTAGCTCAGTCGGCAGAGCACCTGCCTTTTAAGCAGGGTGTCCGGAGTTCGAATCTCCGATGGATCACCATGCCGCCGCAAGCATTCTATTGCTTGCGGCGGTTTTTTAACACCGCTGTGCACGTTGTCCTTTTTATCCCGAAGCAGGCCTTTCCGCCTGCTTCGGGATATTTTCTCCGTTGGATGAGGCAATCTGCAACCGTTCCTCCGGATTGCGCTTGAATTTTTCGCCAAAACCCGGAGGATGCCGGCGCCCATCATGCCGGGCTGTTTCAAACAAAAAAAAAACGGTTTTCCAGCACAAGCCGTTTTTTGTTTGCTTCGCCCCGGCGGAACAGCCCTCACACCATTTCCTTTCTCCTTGTGCAAGACGCTGTAACATTCCGCTTTTATCGCAAGAGGTTTTTATGACTGCCAGCCACCGCATCCACCATTGACTATTCCTCCGGTTTGCAGGTATAATGAAGAGGAAAAACCGCCCTGCCGGGCAGTGCTTGCGGCAGGGTTTCTATGCCAGAGGAGAACAGATTATGAATTGCGCCACTTTGGAACAGGCGATAAACCGCCATTTGCAAACAACCAAAAACGCTACCTATTGCAACCAGGCCGGACAATCTATGTTTACTTCCGCCACAGTTTGTGTTCAGCGGGGAAATCATCCAAAATTTGCCGCGCTGAGAAACCATATCCCGCATCACCTGACACCGGAAGAACTGTTTCAAAACGATTATCCGGACGCAGAGGGTTCCAGTCTGAACGTTGTATGCATCGCGCTGCATTTTGCGGAAAGCATTGTACGGGACAATGCGAAGGCGTCGTTTTATCCTTCGGATTCCTGGTATGAGCTATCGTACCATGTGGACTATATGCTCCAGGCTCCGTTGGTTCCCCAATCGCCCTTCAGCGAATTTCTGCGGGATATTTTTTCCGGCTACCGCGTGGTTTTTCCCATTAACAGCAGCATTTACCGCGTGGAACAGGTAACTCCTATGCTTCGGCGGGCCAACTGGTCGGAGCGGCATGTCGCCTATATCGGCGGTCTTGGCTCCTTTGGGCTGCATGGTTCCCTGATTACGGAAAAAGGCTGTGCCTGCCGCCTCATCAACATTGTGACGGATTGCCCCTTCCCCGCGGAAGAATACCGTGCGGTAAATGAGGATTATAATTACAACTGCTTGTATTTCCAGAAAGGCGTTTGCCGGCAGTGTCAGAAGCGCTGCCCGGTGGACTCCATTGTGGGAGACGACCATCTTGTGGAACGGTGTTATGGACACGAATACATTGCCTCCTGTGACCATGCCAAAGATCGGTTCGGCGCAGCGATTACGGCCTGCGCGCTTTGTCTGTGCGGCGTGCCATGCAGCTTTACCAATCCTATGTCTCCGCTGCAAAAAACGGCTGCCATCTGACTCAAATTCTATGTTCAAAGGTTGTTCTTATGATAACACAAGTTTTGCTTCATTGCTGCTGCGCCCCCTGTTCCCTTTCCTGTGTGGATCCCCTGCGGAACGAGGGAATTACACCGGTGGCGTTCTGGTACAATCCCAATATCCATCCATGGAAAGAGTACCAGGCCCGCCGAGATTGTCTGCTGCAATATGCAGCGGACCATTCCATAGAAGTCCGGATACAGGAAGAATACGGCCTGCGGGAATTTGTCCGCGCCGTTTCCCATCAACCAGACCGTCGCTGCCAATATTGTTATACCCACCGTCTGGAAGAAACCGCCCGCTATGCGGCGGAACATGGCTTTCCGGCCTTTACCACAACGCTGCTGGCCAGTCTGTATCAGGATCATGACGCCATTTCTGCCGCCGGGCGCCAGGCCGCCGCGCAATACGGCATCTCTTTCTTATACCGGGATTTCCGCCCTAATTTTCGGGACGGCAACCGCCGCGCCCGGGAAATGGGGCTGTATCTGCAAAAATACTGCGGCTGTATTTTTTCCGAAGAAGACCGATACCGCAAACAAATCGAACGGGATAAAGCCGTATTGGCGGCAGGAGACCATTCTACCCCTTCGTAATGTCTCTCTTTTTCGCCGGAGGTTTCCGATCCCTTTCTCCTGCTTGTTTCGGAATATCGAAATTTTTTCAAAAAAATTTTCCTGCCGCTGCGATAAATTCTTTTGTTGGTGCATTATATAGGTGAATAATGCAATGCTGCATAAAAAGGAGATGACACCAATGAAGAAAACTATCCACACAAAAAAATTCCTCGCCCTTCTGCTTGCCGCTGTTTTTCTGCTGTCCGCTGCCGGCATAGCCTTTGCGGCAAATTCCCCGCAGAAGATATCCGCCGTCATAACGCCGGATATCCGGGTTATTATTGATCAAAGCGACCGTACATTTTACAACGCCCAGGGAGAACAGGTTTATCCGTTGCTGTACAACGGCACCACCTATCTTCCCGTGCGGGCAATTGGCGAAATTATGAAAAAAAATGTCAACTGGGATGAATCTTCTCTCACGATTTCTCTGTCCGGTGACCGTGCCTCCTCTACTTCCGGCAAGGCCGGCACATTGAAACAGCAAATCACGGTGCCTGCCCAAATCCGCCCGGACTTCACCGTCAAAATGGATGGTGAAGCCAAACAGTTTTACGATGCAAACGGAAAGGCGGTGTATCCGATCCTCTATAGCGGCTCCACCTACCTTCCGCTGCGGGCGATTGGCCAGATGATGGGGAAAACCGTATCCTGGAACAGCGCTTCCAAAACAGTATCTCTTTCCGCCGCGTCAACGGTAACCGATGCGGACTCTTTCCATCCCCTTCCGACACAGCAGCCATCCACTCTGGTGGATACCGCCAAAGCCAGGGAAATTGCCCTTCGGCATGCAGGCCTTTCTGCTGCGGACGTCCTATTTGCCAAGGTTTCGCTGGAACAGGATGACGGGCAGTATGAATACGAAATCGAATTTTTCTGCGGCAACAAAGAATACGACTATGAAATCAACGCCGCCACCGGCGCAATTATAAGCTATGATTATGACGCCGAAGCGGCTGCACCGCAAGCCGGAAGTACTTCCTCCGTTATCGGCGAAGCCAAAGCCAGGGAAATCGCCCTTGCGCACGCAGGAATCTCCGCTTCCAGTGCGTCCGGGATGCACTGCAAGCTGGACCGGGACGATGGACGATATGAATACGAAGTGGAATTTTATGCAGGCGGTTTGGAATATGAATATACCATCGACGCCGTCACCGGTAAAATTTTAGAACACGAAACAGACCATTGGGATTAACCGCATAAAAACTCCCTCTGCGCAAAGCGCAGAGGGAGTTTCTTTCTTTATAGATTGATTTCCACCTGGATGTCTCCATCAACATACGGCTGAATCTTTGGCATAGCACACTGGGAAACAAATTCCTCCACCTGCTGGACGCACCGGCCAATGTACTTTTCCGGCGCAAGTTCCGCCATAATTTCTTCTTTGGTCAGGCCAAACATCGAATCCCCGGCAATGCGTTCTATCAGATCGTTATCCAGGCCCTCTTCTTTGATACGTTTGCCGGCGGCAATGGAATGGACGCGGATGCGCTCATGGAGCTCCTGCCGGTTTCCTCCCCGCTTAACCGCGCTCATCATAATGTTTTCTGTCGCCATAAACGGCAGTTCCTGCATCACCCGCTGCCGGATCACCTTTGGATATACCACAATCCCGGATACCACGTTGATTAAAATACCCAGAATGGAATCCACTGCCAAAAATGCTTCCGGAATGGAAATCCGCTTATTGGCAGAATCATCCAGCGTCCGTTCAA
Source organism: uncultured Eubacteriales bacterium (assembly GCA_934395135.1). GTDB lineage: Bacteria > Bacillota > Clostridia > Oscillospirales > Butyricicoccaceae > CAKRRK01. The sequence continues at coordinate 4,300 of CAKRRK010000012.1, forward strand.
ACCATTGATTGTATGCCGTCATCGCGGGATTTAACCCGTCGATGATCACATACCGGGACAAAGCGCAGATTCGCTCGCTGCGCATCGGATTGCGCTTGTATGGCATAGCAGAGGATCCGATCTGATGGGCCTCAAACGGCTCTTCCAACTCTTTCAAATGCTGCAGCAGCCGCATATCCGTGGCAAATTTTCCAGCGGACTGGGCAATGCCGGAAAGGGTTGCCAGTACACCTGCGTCGATTTTTCTGGAATAGGTTTGGCCGGAAACAGGCACACAGCCGTCAAAGCCAAAATCCTCCGCGATATATTGCTCCAGCGCTTTTACTTTCTCGCTGTCACCGTCAAACAGCTCCATAAAGCTTGCCTGGGTGCCGGTGGTTCCCTTGGAACCAAGCATTTTCAGCGTACGCAGACGGTATTCCACCTCATCCAGATCGTACAGCAACTCATTGGCCCATAAAGTCGCCCTTTTCCCTACCGTGGTCAACTGAGCCGGCTGGAAATGAGTAAATCCAAGGGTTGGCATTTCCTTGTACTGCAGAGCAAATTCCGACAGCTTTTGGATGGCATACGCCAACTTTCTGCGGACAAGGCGCAGCCCTTCCCGCAGCTGAATAATATCCGTATTGTCTCCGACATAGGCGCTGGTAGCGCCCAGATGAATGATGCCCGCCGCCTTGGGGCACACCTTGCCATAGGCATAGACATGCGCCATCACATCATGGCGCACCTCTTTTTCCCGCTGGCGGGCAACGTCGTAATCTATATTTTCTACATTGGCGGCAAGTTCGTCAATCTGTTCCTGTGTAATGGGAAGGCCAAGTTTTTTTTCCGCTTTGGCAAGAGAAACCCAGAGTTTTCTCCAGGTAGAAAATTTCATATCCGGTGAAAAAATATACAGCATTTCATCGCTGGCATATCTTGCGGAAAACGGACTTTCGTATTTTGTTGTGCTCAATTGCAACAATCCTTTCTGTTTTAAAGTGGCGCAAAAAGAGACGGGAGACAGCGAACCGTCTTCCGTCCTCATTTTAGCAATTTTTCATAAATATTTCAAGTCTATCCAAGCCCTTCCGAATATCTTCCATAGAAGCGGCATACGACCAACGGATAAAATTCGGCGCACCGAAACCGGAACATGGCACGGCAGCCACCAAACCCTTTTCCAAAAACAGCTTGGCGAAATCATCCCCGTCCCGAATCACCTGGCCATACATTTCCCTGCCTACCATCTGAGACACATTCATCATCACATAAAACGCGCCGTTTGGATTGATGCAGCTGACGCCGTCAATTTGATTCAGGCGGGAAACCAGATAATTTCTTCTGGTTTCAAACTCCCGGCGCATCGCCTCCACACTATCCTGCGGCCCATTCAGCGCTTCGATCGCCGCATACTGGGAAATGGTAGACGGAGCAGAGGTGGAATGGCTCAAATAATTTGCCATGGCCTTTGCGATCTGGTCATTTGCCATAGCCCAGCCAATGCGCCAGCCGGTCATCGAGTAGCTCTTGGAGACGCCGTTGATGACAATGGTGCGCTCCTTTATTTCCTCGCCCAACGCCGCGATGCTGGCCACCCGAATGCCGTCATAGGCCAGTTTATAGTAAATATCATCCGCCATCACATAAATATTGCTGCGCACACATACATCCGCAATGGCCCGCAGTTCTTCCTCGCTATAGATCATTCCCGTTGGATTGGAAGGATTGTTCAGCAAAAAGAGCTTGGTCTTGTCGGTGATGGCATTTTTCAGCTGTTCCGGTGTAATTTTAAAATGCGCGGATTCCTCTGCTGTGACAACCACCGGCACGCCGCCCGCCATTTTTATCATCTCGTAATAGCTCACCCAGTACGGCGCGGCAATAATCACCTCATCCCCTGGGTTTACCACTGCCTGCAGCGCAATGTATACATTGTGTTTTGCACCGCTTGCCACAACCACCTGGGAGGGCTTGTATTCCAAATTCAAATCTGCCTTCATCCGGCCACAAATCGCTTCTTTCAAGGCCATCAGCCCGGCAGCCGGCGTGTATTTTGTAAAATTGCTTTCAATCGCCCGGATGCCTGCCGCCTTAATGTTTTCCGGCGTAGGAAAATCCGGCTCTCCAGTGCCAAATCCTACCACATCAATGCCGTCCGCCTTCATCTGCTTATACAGCGAATCAATCGCGAGCGTTGTGGACGCCTGCACCGCAGACGCAATGGCTGAAATGGGCTTCAACATAAAAATCCCCCTCATGTTTCTTTTAATCGCTGTTATTCATTATAGTATGGTTTCTTTATTTTTGCAAGTAAAGTTCTGAAAAATTGCATTTTTTATAATTCTGTACAAAAAACCACCAAAAATATGAAAGGATTTTATCTCGCCCGCCCAATATATCCATTGCAAAAGAACTGCCTCCGCCCAATCCGGGCCGAAGACAGTTCTTTTGCTTTATTCCAATTCCTGTTTCAACGCTTTGGCCAGTTGGTCCGGACATGACGTACCCTTTCCCCGGCAGTCAATGCCTTCCAGCCGTTTGATCACTTCTTCCGCATCCATGCCTTCCACCAGTTTTGCAATACCCTGCCGGTTTCCGGCGCAGCCACCGATGATCTTTACATTTCTTACCTTGCCGTTTTCTACTTCATACTGAATTTCCCTGGCACAAACACCCTGGGTTTTATATGTTTTCATACGCTCACATCCTTACTAAAAATAACGAGTACCCGTCCTTCTCCGACGGTAATTTCAAACTGCGCCTCCTGCGCTTCATTGCTGATGGAAATAATATGGTCCCGCTGCAGCGCCGCATCCTGCAGTGGATATTTCATACCCCGCAGCGTGACGCCGGTCACTGTCCTGTCCAACGGAACCAGTGAAACATACCGGTATGCCCTGTCCGTCGGATACCGCACCGTCCCGCCGGGATGCAGCATAATCCGGTTATTTCCGTCCGCCACCATACACCGGGCACCCAGCCGCGCCGCATATTCCGTCAGCAAAACATTGCAGAAATAATGATCTGCCCGGCCACCGGACGCGCATACCACAACGATATCCGTATAACCTCGCCGCACCGCCTCCTGCACACATGCCTGGGCGTCCACATCATCCTTTTCCTTTGGCAACCGCTGCACCTCGATCCCCGCTTCCGGCATACGGCCAGAATCAAAGTCCCCAATTACAAGATCCGGCACAATGCCGAGAGCGCAGGCCTTAGCGTATCCGCCGTCCGCGCAGATAATGCAATCCGCTTCCGCGGCATAACGCCTGACATAGGCGGTATCCCGCTCCGGCGAAGCCGCTATGATAAGACATCGCTGTGTCATTTGAGTTCCCACTCCTTAATATCCCGCACGCTTTCATACAGCCGCCGGTAGCTTTCCAACCGTTCCGTCGAAATTTCTCCCCGGGCAGCCGCTGCCAGCACCGCGCAGTCTTTTTCTTTGGTATGAGAGCACCCGGTAAACCGGCAGGTACCCAAATAAGGCGCAAACTCCCGAAAGGCATACTGCAGATCGTCTTTCAACACCAAATCCATCTGGCCGGTTTCAAAGGAAGAAAACCCCGGCGTATCCGCAATATAGCCTCCCCCCGGCAGCTTCAGCAGTTCCACATGACGGGTGGTGTGCTTTCCCCTGCTGATTTTGGCGCTGATTTCCCCCACTTCCATCTGGAAGCGCTGGTCAATCCGGTTTAAAATGCTGGATTTTCCCACGCCGGAATTGCCTGCAAACGCGGAAACTTTTCCTTCCAGCCGGGCTTTGATTTCCTCTATCCCCTCTCCTGTGCGGGCGCTGGCACAGATGACCGGAAAGCCGGCTCTGCGGTAAATATCATACAGCCGTTGTCCGGCGCAGGCATCTATTTTGTTGACGACAAGGAGCACATCCATTCCTTTGTGTTCTGCAATCGCCGTAATTTTATCCACCAGAAAGGTATCTGTCACCGGCGGCGCCAGAGAGGCTACCACAACAATCTGATCCAGGTTGGAAACCGGCGGACGGATTAGCGTGTTCTTGCGGGGAAAAATGGCCGTCAGCACCCCTGTGCCGTCAGCGTTTCGCTCCGTTTCCACAATGTCGCCTACAAAAGGCTTCCCAGTGCGGATGCGGAACCTGCCTGGGGCCTTGCATTCCAGCATCCCCTCCGGGGTATCTACATAATAAAATCCGCCGATTCCTTTTACAATGATGCCCTTTGTCATAAGTCCCTTGCCTTTATCTTTTTATTCAAAGTTTACAATTTCCTCGCTGATGGTGCCGTCCACATCAATGGTGGCAAGCTGGGAACCCGTGCCCTTGACCGTCAGCACAACCTGTCCCTCGCTGGTATTATGCACCTTGTCATAAACCACCTTGCCGTCCAGCTTTACAATGACGCGGCAGGTTTCTCTTCCGTCCTGGGGCAGCGCAATCGGAGTCAGCTGCGCGCTCTTTGTTACATCCGTCGCCGGATTGTCATTGCCCGAATCCGGATCGTCATCCGCCGGCGGCGTCACTTCCTTCGGCTCCACGCTGACTTCCAAATTAACTGACGCGCCTTTCACCAGCTTGGTGCCGGATTTTGTGCCTTGGCCAAGCACCATGCCTGCCGTACCGGTGCTCTCCACTTCCGTCACCTTTCCTACCTTCAGGCCATATTTTTCCAAGGTTTCCTTGGCTTTTTCCAGGGTAAGGTTGATGACATTAGGGCAATCCACGGTTTCTTCACTACCTTCATCCGGTTCTTCCGCCTGCCCCTTGCTGATGACAATCAACAGTTTTTCCCCCGCCTTCAGCACCTGGCCGGCAGCAGGTTCCGTTCGAATAACGTTCCCGGACTCTATTTCCTCCGATTCCTCCAGATCCTGGGTATATTTTACCCCGTCTGCAATGAGCTGTGCCAAAACCTCCCGGGAGGAGTGGTCCACAAAATCCGGAACCAGATAATCTTCCGTCAGGCCTTCCCCGTTCTGGTTCACCACAACGTAAATAACCGAGCCTTTTTTCACCTTTTCCCCGGCATCCGGGTATTGCGCCAGAATTTCGCCTTCTTCTTTGTTTTCGTCATATGCAAAGTCCAGTTCCTGCAAAGCTTCTGCGTCTTCGTCATACGGCCGGATATCAAAATCCTCATATCGGCTGCTTCTTATCACACTTTCATAGTTCTTGCCCACAAGTCCCGGCACTTTCACCGTATCTCCGCCAGTGCCGGAAAAAATCAGAACCAAGCACAACACAATGGCAATCGCCGCAAACGCCGCCACGGCGAGTATAACCTTTCTATTGGAATTTTTCTTCTTGCGGGAGGCAGACGGTCTGGTGTTGTTCCGCCGCTGCGCCGCCTGACCTGCCGCCACCTTGGCTTCTGCCCGGCGAACCGCCTCATGATTTACGGGACGGGTCTGCTCAAATTCATCGTCCTCTTCCTCTGCATGGAGTTGAATATGGGGATCCGCTTTGATTTTCTGCAAATCTTCATACAGCTCTTTGGCAGAAAAATACCGCTTGGAAACAATCGGACTCATCGCCCGCATTACAACATCGTCCAGCGCCTCCGGCACACCCGGCGCAAGTTCGCTGGGCATGAGCGGAATGGCATTTAGGTGCTGCATCACAATGGAAAGGGCGTTATCCCCCTCAAACGGCACTTTGCCGGTGAGCATTTCATACAGTACAATGCCAAGGGAATAAATGTCCGTCCGATAGTCCACCGTACCGCCCTTGGCCTGCTCCGGTGACATATAGTGCACGGATCCAATCGCCTCCCGGATCACCTTGGTTTCCTGATCCACTTCCAGCTTTGCAATGCCGAAATCCGTCACTTTCACGGTGCCATCCCGCAGCAAAAGCACATTTTGCGGTTTGATATCCTGATGGATTATCCCGCGGCTGTGGGCATGAAACAGGGCTTTGGCAATCTGCTGCGCAAAATAAACCGCCTCCTGCCATGGCAGCGCGCCTCTTTTGCGCAGATATTCCTTCAAGGTGATGCCGTCCACAAGTTCCATCACAATATAATCCACGCCCTCGTCGTGGGACACGTCATACACCGACACAATGTTGCTGTGATTCAGCTTGGCAACGGCCTGGGATTCAATATAAAACCGCTTACGGAACTCCTCATCCCTTGCGTATTCGTCCTTTAAAATTTTAATGGCTACATACCGGTTTAAAAGTCTGCATCTGGCGCGGTAAACCACCGCCATGCCGCCCACACCGATGATATCCAGTATTTCATAGCGGCCGCCAAGCACTTTTCCTATGTATTTATCCATATATAAATCTCCTTCAACACTGAAATGTCTTATTTTGAGAACAATAACACCGTAATGTTATCTCTTCCGCCGCTGTCACAAGCCCGGTCAATCAGCGTCCGGCAGGCCTCTTCCAAATTGTCCGCCTGCAAAATAATTTCCAGGATTTCGTCATCCGGCACCATACCGGTCAGTCCGTCGCTGCACAGAAGCAGGGTATCTCCCTCCTCCATAGGAACATCAAACACATCGGAGTCTACCACCCGTTCGATGCCCACAGCCCGTGTAATCAGGTTTTTTACCGGATGGGTTTTGGCCTCCTCCCTTGTCAGTTTTCCTTTGCGCACCATTTCTTCTACAAAGGAATGATCCAGCGTAATCTGCTGCATCGCGCCACCATGGAGCAGATAGCCGCGGCTGTCTCCCACATTGATGAGCGCGATGTTTCCTTTGTGATACAAAGCGCCCACTATCGTGGTACCCATGCCCTTGAACTCTTCCTGTTTTTTGGACAGTTCAAATACCTGAGCATTGGCCTCCGTTACCGCATAGGTCAGCGTCTCTCGCAGTTCCTGCTGTCCCATTTCCGGTTTCAGCGACCGTCTCACCGCTTCCAGAAATGCATCCGCCGCGAATTTGCTGGCAACGTTGCCAGCGTTGGCGCCGCCCATGCCGTCGCATACCGCCATCACCGCGGTTTCCGTTTCAAAGTCTGTATCAATAAGGAAGGTATCCTGATTCGTGGCACGCACCAGCCCTTTATGGCTGTTTGCCCAAACATTCACTGTAATCCATCCACTCCTTTTCTGTCCGCCGCCGCAATTGTCCGCAGGATGCGTCAATATCCGGCCCGAGTTTTCTTCTGACTGTCGCTGTAATATGGTGTTTCTTTAATTTGTTCTGAAAGCGAAGCACCGCATCCCGGTTAGACGACGCAAGGCCGCTTTCTGCGACCGCATTCAGCGGGATGAGGTTCACATGACAATTCTGCCCCCGAAGCAGCGCGGCAAGCCGTTCCGCCTGTGCAGGGCTGTCGCTCACCCCGGAAATCATCGTGTATTCATACGAAACCCGCCGGGAGGTTTTCTCGAAATATGCCTTGCAGCTTTGCATCAGCCGTTCCACTGGATAACGCCGGTTCACCGGCATAATCTTTTCCCGGCTTTCATTGTCGGGGGCATGCAGGGACACCGACAGCGTAATCTGCAGCCGTTCCTCCGCCAAGCGGTCAATTTGGTCTGCAAGACCGCAAGTGGACAGAGAAATATGCCGCTGTCCAATGCAGACCCCATTGGGATCGCCTACAAGGCGGATAAACCGCAGCACATTGTCATAATTATCCAGGGGTTCGCCGGTGCCCATCAGCACGATATTGTTCACCGGCACATCCAAATCCTTTTGCAGAAACAGAACCTGATCCAGAATTTCCCCGGCTGACAGATTCCGCACCCAACCGCCAATGGTGGAAGCGCAAAAACGGCATCCCATCCGGCAGCCCACCTGACTGGATACGCACGCCGTATTGCCGTGGGCGTAGCGCATCAATACGCTTTCCACGGTGTTTCCATCGTGCAGCCTCCACAAATATTTCACTGTGCCGTCGATTTGGGACGTCTGCCGCCGGAGTACCTGCGGCACGGTCAGGCGATAGGTTTCTCCCAGCATCTGCCGCAAGGTTTTGGAAAGGTCACTCATCTCGTCAAAGGATTCCACGCCCCGGTGCAGCCATCGAAAAATCTGCTTTGCCCGAAAGGCGGGTTCTCCCAGTTTCCGAAGCTGAGCGGCTATCTCATCCATTGTCAAGGTCTTGATTTCTATTTTTTCCATCATAGTCCATTCTTTCCAGTTTTGCAACAAAAAAACCGTCGGTGTTATGTAAATTCGGCAGCAGCGTGATATAGCCCGGCGTCGGTCCGGCAGCTCTGGATACAAACGGTTTTAGGCAAAACTCCCGGTTTTCCTTTAAAAAGGACCGAACAACCGCAAGGTTTTCCCGCTCCAGCACCGTACATGTGGAATACACCAGCGTTCCTCCCGGCTTTACATACCGCGCAGCATTGTTTAAAATATTTCGTTGGGTTTCCGGCAGTTTCGCCAGCGCTTCCTCTGTTTTGTAGCGGATTTCCGGCTTTTTCCGAATAATGCCCAAGGCGGAACATGGCACATCGCACAGTACGCAGTCCGCCGCGGAAAACAGGCTCTCCTCCGGCACGGTGGCATCCATCCGGCGAGTCTCCAGATTGGTAACGCCAAGGCGCAAAGCACCCTGCCGAATTGGCTCTAACTTTCGCTCTAAAATATCGCAGGCAAGGATTTTTCCGGTGTTTTTCATTCGCTCGCTCATATAAAAACTCTTTCCGCCCGGGGACGCACAACAGTCAAGAACGAATTCGCCCGGCGCCGGAGAAAGGGCTTCCACTGCGGTCATAGACGCACCGTCCTGCACCGTCACATATCCCTTGGAAAACAGCGGAGACGCCAGCACACTGCCGGCGCTGCCGCACAGAAGCAGATTTTCCATCGCCGGATGGGGTGCAAAAGCGACGCCCATCTCCGTGAGGACACGTTGCACTTCCTCCGGCGTTGTTTTTAAGGCATTGATCCGCAGACACACCGGAGCAGTCCGGTTGTTTTCTGCGAGGAATGCCTTTGTTTGCTCCCGGCCAAACTGCCGGACAAAGGCTTCCACCATCCACAGGGGATGGCTGTACTGCTTGGAGTAATATTCCTCTTTGGTGGCGCAGTTTAAAACCGGCAGCCGTTCCTTTTCCCGGACAATGCTTCGCAGTACCCCGTTGACAAAACCGGCTGCCGCTTTGCCGCCAAGGCGCAGCCGCCGAAGCAACGCCACGCTTTCGTTGACTGCGGCACTGTCGGGAATTTTGTCCAAAAACACAATTTGGTACACCGCTGTCTCCAACACAAGGCGTACCGAAGGCTGAATTTTTTTCAGCCGCAGGCTGGAATACGCCGCAATATAAAAATCGCACAGGTACCGGTTTTGCAGCGTGCCGTATACCAGCTTTGCCGCAAGCGCCATGTCGCGCGGAGACAGGTTCGCCGCTTCGCCGTATTTTGCAATGGCAAGTTCTGAAAAAGCTCCCTGCTCCACCGCCAGCAGGGCAAGCACCGCCGCTTCTCTCGCGTTTTTTGGCGTCTGCTCAGTCACGTCGCCGCCCTCCAAAAATGAGAAGCAGCCGCAGAAGCTGTGCGATGGATACGGCAAGGGCGGCGACATAGGTCATCGCCGCGGCGCGCAGGGTTTTTTTCGCCATAGGCACTTCCTCTTCGTATAAAATCCCGCCGTCCGAAAGGGCGCGGATGGCCCGGCCCGAAGCATTCAGCTCCACCGGCAGGGTGATCAGCTGGAATACCGTCGAAAACGAAAAGAACAGGATTCCTGTGAGCAGCAGGGGGCTGCTGTTGAAAATCAGCCCGATCAGAATCAGCGGCCAGGACAGATTGGAGCCGATGTTCGTAATGGGAATAATCGCCGCCCGTATCTTGATGGGGGCGTATTGTTTGGCATACTGCACAGCATGCCCCGCCTCATGGGCGGCAACACCCACCGCCGCCACGGACTGCGAGCCATATACCGTGTCGGACAAGCGTATCACATTGGTCCTAGGATCGTAATGATCCGTCAGATTGCCGGATACCCGCTGAATCTGCACACCAGTCACTCCGTTTGCAGAGAGTACTCTCTGCGCCGCCTGTTCCGCGGTAATTCCCCGCCGCGTTCGCACGGCGGAATATTTTTTAAATGTCGCGGACACCTGCCCCTGGGCAACAGCCGCCAGGATGATGCACGGTATAATCAGAACAAAATAATAGATATCAATTCCAAAATAATACAATACGGAGACCTCCTTTTATCCGATGCCCCATTGAACGCCCGCTTCCACAGGGTGTCCTCTCAGATAATCTTCTGCTTTCATCCGTTTTGCCCCAGGCGCCTGGATTTCCAGCAGCCGAAGCACCGTTCCGTCGCCGCAGGCGACCAAAAACCCCTTCCTCGGGTCGGCCAGCACCACTTCGCCCGGCGCGGCCGCACTCTTAGTATTGGTGATTTCACTCAAATATATTTTAATTTTTTCTCCATGCAGGCTGGAAACGGCAATCGGCCATGGGTTCAGGCCTCGTATGGCATTGTGCACCGCCGCGGCGGGTTTGTGCCAGTCCAACACTGCGATTTCCTTGTTCAGCATCGGCGCATAGGTTGCCTCCGCCTCCTGCTGGGGAACCGGCGTAATCCGGGGAAGGGATTCTATGGTTTCCGCCAGGAGCGACGCTCCCATTTCCGCAAGCCTGTTATACAGATCCCCGGCGGTCTCCGCCGGGCCGATTTCTGTTTTGGCCGCAAGGAGCATATCCCCCGCATCCAATTCCTTCGCCATCTTCATCGTGGTTACGCCGCCGTATTTCTCCCCGTTGATCACCGACCATTGAATGGGCGCCGCCCCCCGGTACTTGGGCAAAAGGGAGCCATGCACATTGATGCAGCCGTATGGGGGAATGGCAAGCACGGCCTCCGGCAGAATCTTTCCATAGGCCGCCACAACGATAAGCTCCGGCGCGAGTTCCTCCACCAGCCGCACCGCCGCATCTTCCCGGAAACTCTGCGGCTGGTACACCGGGATGTTATGCCGCTGCGCCAACACTTTCACCGGCGGCGGCGTCAGCCGCATCTTCCTGCCCTGGGGCTTATCCGGCTGGGTAAATACGCCCGCAACGGTATGCCCGTCGGCAAGCAGGCGCGCAAGAGAAGGCACCGCAAATTCCGGTGTTCCCATATAGACGATCCTCATGCGTCATCCTCCACATACCGCGTCACCTTTTCCGTAAACAGATGGCCGTCAAGATGCTCTGTCTCATGACAGAAGCACCGGGCGACAATGCCTTCGCCGGTGACTTCATAAAACTCGCCTTTCCGGTTCTGCGCCCGGACAGTAACCCGCACCGGACGTTCCACATAGCCATAGACTCCCGGAACACTCAGACAGCCCTCCGTCCCGTCTTCCGTTTCCTCGCTGACTTCCACAAGTTCCGGATTGATCAGCTCATAAATCACAGGATTCCGGTCGCTGTCCTCCCGGTTTACATCCCATACCAAAACAACCCGCCGCAAAATCCCTACCTGGGGCGCAGCCAGCCCGACGCCGTTTGCTGCCAGCAGGGTTTCCCGCATATCGTCCAGCAGGGAAAACAGTTTTTTATCAAAGTTCGTGACGGCGTGGCACTTCTTGGTTAAGCAAGGTTCGCCTTTTTTCATAATTTCTCGAATTGCCATTATGTTCTCCTTTTTTATAAATCCTGTGGATTGATATCCGCATACAGCGTAACCCCCCGGTTCTCCCGGTCCGCGGAAAATTCCCGAAGCAGGCCGCCCACCAGTTCCCGGCGGCGTTTGCTCTCCGGACAACGCACAGACAGGTGATAACGGTATCGCCCTTTTAGTTTCAAGATGCCGGCCGGTGCAGGCCCCAGCACCGGATAGGAATAATCTGAAAACTGTCCGGCCATCAGGCTTTCCATTCGTCTTTTCAGCCGCATCAGGCAGGAAAGCACCTGGTGTTCTATTTCCCCGCCGGCAGTCAGCACCAAAATCTGCGCCGCCGGGGGATACAAAAGCGCCTGCCTTCGGACGATTTCACGGGCATAAAACGCTTCGTAATCCTGCCGCGCCGCCAAAAGAATCGTGTCATTTTCCGGGCTGTAGGTCTGTATTACCGCCCGTCCCGGGGTAAACCGCCGCCCGGCGCGGCCTACCACTTGGGTAAGCAGGGAAAAGGTCTTCTCTCTTGCCCGGTAGTCCTGCGTATACAGCGCCTGATCGGCGTCCAGCACGCCGACAAGAGTAACATTTTCAAAATCCAGTCCCTTTGTCACCATCTGCGTACCCAGGAGCACATCCGCCTTTCCGTTGGAAAATTGTGCAAACAACGTCTCATGGGAATGTTTCCCTGTCAGCGCATCCGCATCCATGCGCAGAATCCGGATGGACGGAAACAAGTCGTTCAGCTCCTCTTCCACCCGCTGGGTACCTGGCACCTCGGTCAAAATATGCCGGCTGCCGCACTGAGGGCAGACCGCCGGCAGCTTTGCAGATGCGCCGCAATAGTGACACATCAGCCGGCCGCTGACCGAATGATAGGTCATAGACACGCTGCATTTTTCACATTCCGGCGTCCAGCCGCATACGGCGCAGCCTACCTTTTTGCTGTGACCGCGGCGGTTTAAAAACAAAATGCTCTGTTTTCCCGCGTCCAGGTTATCCCGCAGCTGTTCCTGCAGCACCGGCCCGATAAGGCCGCCGTATCCATCCCGGAGAATCCCCCGCATGTCTGCCACCGTTACGGCGGGCAGGCGGCTGCCGATATACCGCTCTTTCAGCGTGAACAGGGAATATTTTCCCATCTTCGCCCCATAATAACTCTCCACAGACGGCGTCGCTGAACCGAGCAGCACCAGACAGCGGTTTTGCACCGCCCGGTATTTTGCCACATCCCTGGCATGATACCGGGGTGTACAGTCGGATTTATAGGCGTCGTCCTGTTCTTCATCCAGGATGATGACTCCCAGTTCCCGCACCGGCGCAAACACCGCCGATCGGGTGCCGACCACTACCTGTGCCGCGCCGGTTTTGATTTTTTTCCAGTTGTCGTACCGTTCTCCTACCGAAAGGCCGGAATGCAGCACCGCGACCTCTGTTCCAAAATACGATACAAATTTCTCTATAAACTGCGGCGTAAGACCGATTTCCGGCACCAGCACAATGGCGCCCTTTCCGGCCTTTCTCGCCGCTTGTATCAGCTTGATATAGACTTGGGTTTTTCCGCTGCCGGTCACGCCGAACAGCAGCGCCGCCGCCGGCGTTTGCGCGTGCAACAGGCCGCAAAGCCCGTCACAGACGGTTTTCTGCTCCGTTGTCAGATGGATGGGTGGTCCCGGCGGCACCATACTGTAGTCCGGTGTACGGAATACCTCTTTGCGATAAGACCTAAGAATTCCGTTTTTTTCCATCGTTGCCAGCACGCTGTTTGACGCACCGGTCATATACGAAAGTTCCCGGCCGGTCATATCCCCCTCGCTGTTGAGCGTGCTCACAACGTCGATGCGCACATGGCTCCGTCCCTTTTCCGCCCGGGATGCCGCTTCTTCCAGCGGCATATTGAGAGCATACAGCTTCACCGTTTTGTCCCTGGCCTTCTGCCGGATACTGCTTTCCTTTCGCAGTACGCCGTTTCGGCAAAGGGCCTGCAGCGGCCTGGTCAGCGGCTGGTTTCCCAGCGCAAGCATCATATCCCGCACCAGAAGGGACTGCCCTTTCCCGGAAAACAACCCCACAATCGCCGCTTCTTCCGGCGAAAAAACGCCCTCTGCCGTTCCCGTCAGGGTATATGCTTCCCGCACGGCAAACCAAAGCCCCGCAGGCAGCATCGCTTTGACGCTGTCAAAAAACGTGCAAAACAGCCGTTCCCGCATATGCGCGGCAAGACGCAGCATAAATTCGTCCAGCACCGGCTCCTCATCCAGCACAAGGCGCAGCGCCTTCAGCCCATTGGTGTCCTGCCGGTGCTCTGTTTTGAGCACCACGCCCTCCGTCTCCACGTTGCCGCGGCCAAAAGGCACCAGCACCCGCATCCCCGGCTCGACCCGAACCTTTGGGGGAATTTTGTAATCATACAGCTTATCAATCGCATAAAGCGCCACATTGACAGCAACTTTACAGATATTTTCCGCCATATGATCCTCCTTTTATGATTTGTTCCGATGCAGGTCTGCAAGCCTGTCTAAAATAATATCCGCCACGCTGATTTTTTCCATCCGTTCCAGCGCCTCCCGGCGGCCGTCCCGATACAGCAGCGTCACCACATTGGTGTCCGTGCCAAATCCCGCACCGGCGGTTTTCAAATTGTTCGCTACCATAACATCGCAGTTCTTCCTGCGAAGCTTTTTTTCGGAATTTTCAATCATGTCCTTTGTTTCCATAGAAAATCCGCACAAAACCTGATGGTTTGGCTTGTTCTGTCCCAGCATCGACAAAATATCCGGATTCCGCTCCAGTTCCAGCGTCAAGATGCCGTCCTGCTTTTTGATCTTCTCCTCGCTTCGGGTTTTAGGCCGATAATCGCCCACTGCCGCCGCCTTAATGATAATATCCTGTTCTGTCTGCCGGCCGCAAACCTCCCGCATCATATCCTCCGCAGAAACAACATCCACCCGCCGGACTTCCAGCGGCGTTTTCAGCGCCGAAGGTCCTGTAACCAGCGTGACCTCCGCCCCCCGGGCCGCCGCCCGGCCCGCCAGAGCATAGCCCATTTTCCCGGTGGAATGGTTCGTCAAAAACCGCACCGGATCCAACGCTTCCCGGGTAGGTCCCGCCGTCACCAGGACGCGCAGTCCTGCAAGATCCTTCGGTGTCAGCATCTCTTCGATCTTTGCTTCGATCTCCGCCACATCTGCAAGCTTTCCTTTTCCTGTGTCTCCGCAGGCCAGCCTGCCGGAGGCCGGTTCGACAAAGGAAACGCCTCGCGCTTTCAGGGTTCGGATGTTTTGCTGCACCGCCGGATTTTCATACATCGCCGTATTCATAGCCGGTGCGATGAGAACCGGCGCCCTGGTCGCAAGGGCTGTGGTGGTGAGCATATCGTCTGCAATCCCCGCGGCAAGTTTCCCAATGACATTGGCGGTCGCCGGAACAACGGCGAATACATCCGCCCGCTTAGCGATGGAAATATGTTCCACTTCAAAGGTGAAATCCCGGCGAAACATGTCCGAAACCGCCCGGTTTCCAGACAGCGTCTCCATCGTCAGCGGCGTGATAAATTCTGTTGCCGCCTTTGTCATCAGAACGATAACTTCCGCGCCTTTTTTCTTCAAGCGGGAGATAAGCTCCGCCGCCTTATAGGCCGCGATGCCGCCGGTGACCCCCAGCACAACCGTTTTTCCCTGGAGCATCGCTTTACTCCGCGTCTATGCCGCCGGCGCTGTCCTGGCGGAAAGACTCTCCGGCAAACTGTTCCAGGTCAATGGTTTTTTTCTCCGGCTTCGGGCCGGAACGGTATTCAATTTTTCCTTCTACAATTTCATCCAGCGCAAGCTTGACCGGCTTTTCCGCCAGACGCTCCTCGGTTTCTTCCGCCTCCTGCGCAATATCCCGCGCACGCTGCGCGGCAAGGTTTACCAGCAAATACCGGTTTCCTACTTTTTTCATCAATTCCTGCATCGATGGATTGAGCATAGTATCATTACCCCCGTATCATTTCAGTGTTTCGATAGAGCCGAACAATTTGTTCCAGTTCTTTCGCCGCTTTGTGTACTTCGTCATTGACGACCACATAATCAAAGCGGTCCATCTGTTCCATTTCCTCTTTGGCGGTCGTCAGCCGTTTTTGTATCTTTTCCAGGCTTTCCGTCCCCCGCCCCACAAGCCGCCGTTCCAGTTCTTCAAAACTGGGCGGCGCAATAAAGATGAGCACTGCATCCGGCCGCTTTTGCTGCACCTGCAGCGCGCCTTTGACCTCGATTTCCAAAATCACATCCCGTCCAAGCGCCAGATTTTCCTCTACCGGCCGCGCCAGCGTGCCGTAAAAGTTTTCCACATACTGGGCATGTTCCAAAAAATTCCCTTCCGCGATTCCCGCTTCAAACTCCTCGCGGGTCAGAAAGTAGTAGTGCACGCCATGGACTTCGCCTTCCCGGGGCTGCCGGGTGGTGGCGGAGACTGACATCACCACATCCTCTAAGTCTTCCAAAACCTGGTGCAGTACCGTGCCTTTTCCCGTTCCGGACGGTCCGGTGACCACAAACAGTGTGCCCCTATTCATCTTCTTCATCCTCTTCTCCGTCGTCACGGCTTTCCAGTCTGCCCGCCACCGTCTCTGGCTGGATGGCAGACAGTATCACATGGTCACTGTCGGTGATCAGCACCGCCCGCGTCCGCCGGCCGTAAGTCGCATCCACCAGCACGCCTTTGTCCCTTGCGTCCTGAATAATGCGCTTAATGGGCGCGGATTCCGGGCTTACAATGGCCACCAGCCGGTTGGCGGAAACCATATTGCCAAATCCTATGTTAATTAATTTCATGTCATTCCTACCTTTATTCGATGTTCTGCACCTGTTCTCTGATTTTTTCGATTTCCGCTTTAATGTCCACCACTTTTCCGGTCATTTCCAGATCGTTGGATTTCGAACCAATGGTGTTGGCTTCCCGGTTCATCTCCTGGATGAGAAAATCCAGCTTACGGCCGATGGCCGCCGGGCTGTTCAGCATCGTATCCAGCTGGCGAAGGTGACTTTGCAGCCGCACAGTTTCCTCATCCACCGCAACTTTGTCTGCATACACCGCCGCTTCCAGAAGGATCCGCTGCGGATCAATCCCCGCATTTTGGAGCACCTCCTGCATTTTAGCCGTGAGCTTTTCCCGGTATTCTGTTACCCGCTGAGGCGCTCTGACTTCTATTTCCCGCAGAATCTGCTGGATGCGGTTTCCTCTGGACTGAATATCGTCCTTCATTTTGTCCCCTTCCGTCCGGCGCATCTGGTCAAACATCGCGATGGCTTCCTCCAACACCGAAAGCACATCTCCTTTGATCTGTTCCGCATCCGCTTCCTCATGCTCTGTGGTCATCACATCCGGAAGGCGGGCAAAGCCCATCACGCCGATATCGTTGCTGAAGGGATACTTTTCCATCAGCTCCTGCAGCAGCGCATAATAGTTGTCCGCAACGCTTTCGTTTAACATAATTTTTACGTCTTTGGCCTGCACGGAAACGACAGAGATAAATACATCAATTTTCCCCCGGACGATGCTTTGCCCTGCAAACTTTTTCACCGCGTCGTCCAAAAAACCGTAAATCTTCGGCGCTTTTACCGAACAATCAAAATAGCGATGGTTCACCGATCGGATTTCCGCCGTAATCTCTCTGCCGTTTAACACTTGCCGCGCCCGGCCATATCCCGTCATACTTTTCATAGCCATACCCTCCGTTTTGTGCTTCCCCTTACAAAAGCACACTGTATTTTCTGCCCCGGTCTATCGCCGCAGGCGATTTTTTGCATAGAAAATGAGTTTGGAAAGGACCATGTCATAAAACACAAAAACAATATTTCCTGCCAGGATCACAAGATACGCATGGCTCATCAGCCGTTCCGGCAAAAGGGCCAGTACGCTTTCCGCTGTCTTCCACAAAACCAACAAGTCAATGTTGAAATAGGCGATTTTTAAGATCCAGCACACAGCCTGCCCAGGAATCCCTTCCACAAAATATTTCACGATGGTATACGGTCCCAGCATCGCTGTATAAAACAGCGCCACATTTTTATCCGGCAGAAACAGCAGCGCAATCACAGCGGCCGCTGCAAAAACAAGGACGCCGGCCCGCACCCTGCGCTGCGCAAACTCCAGCGCCGGAATTGCAGCCGCAAGGGCGCAAAGGCAAAGCTTGGCCGCCGGCAGAATCGCCCCCAGATAAAGCAGGAGAACGGACAATGCAACTAAAACGCCGCCGAAGGCAGCGTTTTGCGCTTTACTACGTTTCTTCATTTGCCTTTAACAGCCTCCCGCCATACAATCGCAGCAAAGGTTGCAGATGAGACAGGTCGTACACATGCTGCACAGGTTCTGATTGTCCATAGGCCGATAGCCGCCGTATCCGCCGTTCATACTGGTCATCCGCACTGCATTTTGGTATTCCGGATTGTTCGGATCCATAGACAGAGCCATTTGAAACGAGCTGCCAGCTTCGTCAAACCACCCCTTGCGATAATAGACGCTGCCCATTAAAAAATGCCATTCCGCATCCCGTGTGGTCATTTTGGAAAGAAGATCCTCTGCCATGCCGATGTTGCCGGCGTTGATATACGACCGAATGCGGGCGTACTCCGGATTGGCGGTTCGCCGCTGTCCGTTCTGCCCCGCCGCGCCGCCGGCGCTGTTGCCGCTGCGCTCCTGCATAATCTGATCGTACGCCTGATTGATTTCTTTCATCTTCTCCGCCGCAAGATCTGCCAGAGGGCTATTCGCATAGTTATCGGGATGGTACTTTCTGGCAAGTTCCCGGTAAGCCCGCTTAATATCGTTGTCCGAAGTCTGCGGCGTCACGCCAAGCACTTTATATGGATCCATATCGTATTCTTCCTCCATTGTTTGTATAAGTCCCGTCCAGCACCTGTTTCAGCACCACAGGCATTCCCATACACAGAATATTTTCGATAATGCCTTTGTCCCGTTTCACATCCAACAGCGAAAACGCATGGTATGACGCCGCCAGGGACTGTGTCAGCGTATGCGCGATTTCCTCCCGCACATCGGACAAATCCGGCGTTTCCAGCCGGTAACGAAGCCGCACCGGATTGTAATTGCCGCTTTCAAAATCTTCTTTCAGATCATAACAGGCGTCAATGAGGTAAATAAACCGGCCGGTATGGTAAAACATTTCCCGCAGCACCCGTTCCGTACGGTCATTGGTCTGCGGAACGGCGCTTTCCAGAATTTTTCCAAACGTATCCGCCGGCCGGTCGACGGAGGCCGCCTGCTCCTCCTCGATGCCGGAAAGCTTCGCCAGATTTTCTCCCACGCATTGGTCAAACGCCGGCAGCACCGACCGGGCCTTTTTGTATCCGCCCGTCATCCAAAGACGCAGTATTCTTGCCGCGAGTTTTTTCCATCCGGTTTCATCCCGGATATTGTCCTCCAGTTTTCGGTACGTCAGGATAATGCTCACATCCGCCGCCCGGTCCACTGCGGCGCTGCTGCACAATACACATTTCTTTTTCAGCGGGGAAGCAATACAGCGCCTGCGGCATACAGCCCCTTCTTCCTCATAAGCCGATCCGAGGACTACCGCAAGATAGGTGCAGTCAAAACTCAAAAACATCGAGTAAAACGGACCATACCGCGACCGCAGAGAATGGCACAGACCACAGTAAACGCTTTGAAACCGTTCCAATTCCCGCAGCTTCAGTTCCGGCCGCAGCGGCCTTATAAACCCGAACATAAAATGGTACTCCTCTATCCGAATTTTCCTATCCTATAGCAAATAATTTTATCTTATCTCCCTATAAAACACAAGATTTTTTCGGAAATTGTTCAATTTTTCTTAACAATTTCCAGAAAAATCTCCTGCCGCGCCCCGACTCTGCGGCTCAATCGGCATGCAAACGCCACGCCGGCGGCAAAGAAAGCGCCGCCGCACACCGCGCCGAGGGCGCTGTTCTGAAAGACGGCGGCGCCCACGCCATACCCCGCAAACAACAGCAGAAGCGGCACAAGATACGCCGCCGCGGCAAACGAAAACAGCCGCCGGTTTTCTCCTTCCACCAACACCGTATCTCCCGGAGAGGCACCGATAGGGTTTCTGGCCTTTGCCTCCACTACCTGCTTTTCAAAACTGCATCCTCCTGCGCACTTTGCACAGTCGTTGCCGCAGGCCGACGCCCGCACCACCTGAACCAAAGCGATTCCATCCGGCAGAATTTGCTTCACAAACGCCCTTTGCTGCATAAAAACGCTCCCTTTACTCCGGTTTGTATTCTTCCATAATTTTCCCGGCGCAGCGAATGCCGTCCACCGCGGCAGACACGATGCCGCCAGCATAGCCCGCACCCTCTCCGCAGGGAAACAATCCTGCAATGCCGGCGCTTTGCAGATTTTCCTGCCGCACCATCCGCACCGGAGAGGACGTCCGGGTTTCCGGCGCTGTCAAAACTGCGCCGCCGTCGTCAAATCCGCGGATCTTCCGGCCAAATGCCGGCAGCCCCTGCCGCAGCCCCCGGCATACAAATTCCGGCAGCACGCGGTCCAGTTCGGTTTCCCGCACCCCAAGGGGATAGGTTGGTTCTACCCTGGTTTTCCCCGGACCGGTCCCCAGAAACGAGGCAACCGTCATGCCCGGTGCCGCATACGAACCGGTTGCCCGGTAAGCAGCCTGCTCGATCTGCCGCTGCAGCGTCACGCCGCCAAACACCCCGTCAAAGTCTGCCGGGGATACCGACGCCACAAGGGCGGCGTTGGCGTTTTTTCCATCCCGGGCATGATAGCTCATACCGTTGGTGACAATGGTGTTTTCCTCGCTTTGCGCCGCCACCACCTGGCCGCCTGGGCACATGCAAAAAGAATACACGCCTCTCCCGTCACTGCTCTTGCACGAAAGCGTATATTCCGCCGGAGGAAGCGCCAGCTTCTCCCAATCCTTTCCATACATTGCCCGATTGATCTCCGCCTGCAAATGCTCCACCCGCACGCCCACGGAAAACGCTTTGGGCAAAAATTCCACTCCATCCCGGTACAGCTGAAAAAAGGTATCCCGGGCACTGTGCCCGATGGCAAGCACCAGCGCGCCGCAAGGCAGCGTTTCTCCATTAACTACGGCGGCTGTCAGTCTGCCGTTTTTATGGATGATTCCCGTCAGCCGGGCGGAAAAACACACCTGCCCGCCAAGCCGCTGAATTTCCCGCCGTATACGATGCACTACCGTCTTCAGAATGTCTGTTCCAATATGCGGTTTCGCCAACCGGAGAATGTCTGCCGGCGCACCAAAAGCCGCCAGCGTCTCCAGCACCAGCTCGCAGTAAGGATCGGAAATCCGCGTAGTCAGCTTTCCGTCAGAATAAGCGCCGGCACCGCCTTCTCCAAAGGGAATGTTGGAATCCGTCTGAAGTCCCTGTCCCGCAAAAAAGGCCGCGACATCTTCGTCTCGCCGGGCAATCTCTTTGCCCCGTTCCAGCACAATGGGACGATATCCGTTTTTGGCCAGAAAATAAGCCGCGAACAGTCCGGCCGGCCCGGCGCCGCAAATTACCGGCGGATAGGAAAGCGGCCGTTCCCCGCGAATGACCGGGGCGGAAGCCGCCTTTTTTTGCCGGATTCCCGGCAGGCGCAGCAGCCGTTCTTCCTCCGCCACACCGGAAATCAGCACGGAATATACTTTTTTAATAGTTCCCCTTCTCGCGTCAATGGACTGCCGGTAAATACCGGCTGTACCAGTTTGAGGCATTCCGCATCTGCGGAATGCCTCGTCAATCGCCATTTGTTCCGGCGCGTCCCAGGGAAGGCTGATGGATGATACGATAATGCTCATATGTCCTCCACGGTAATATTCACCGAATAGCTGCCTACTACTTTTACGTCAAATCCGGCCGCCGCCGTCACCTCTACCGGCGCGGAGTAGTTCCCCGCGATGTACTCCGACGAATCCAGTGACAGCCGCACGCTCAAATCATCCGCCGTCAGCCGGGCAAGTTCTTCCTCCGCACCGGAGATCTGCACGTTAATCATCTGCGTCCTGAGCGTTACGTTTTTCTTTCGTTCGTCTTCCGCCGTATCCGTGATAAGAA
The DNA here is from genome assembly GCA_934395135.1 of uncultured Eubacteriales bacterium. Lineage (GTDB taxonomy): Bacteria > Bacillota > Clostridia > Oscillospirales > Butyricicoccaceae > CAKRRK01. The sequence goes on from CAKRRK010000012.1 coordinate 25,864, forward strand.
TGTCATCGACAAAATAAGTCTTCATTGTATCCCGTTTCACCGTTACCGTGGCCTTTACCGTGCTGGCGGAGCCGTCTGCAAAGCTTACGCCTTCCGGCAGCTGCAGTTTGAATTCCACGGTTTTGGTGCCCTGTACGTCTATGGTATTCACAGTACCCGCCACCAGTTCTGTGATGCTGTTGACGCCGTTGACATTGCCGCGGATAGAAACTTCTTCCCGGTCAAGCCGAACGGTAACGTCTTCCGGTTCGATGCCTTCTTCATAATGGATGTCCACCTTAACCGGCACCGTCTTTGTCAGCCGTACCGGCACGGTAACCCGCACGCTTTCGCTTTCCTTGGTGATGTTGGGCGAACGCACCTCATTGCCCTCTTCGTCCAGCAGGACATATTCATAATCCTGGGAGGTGGTCTGTACCAAATTGCTGGCCGACACCGCCACATAAGCGGTCTTGATCCGGCTCACTTCCTCCATAGGGCCCTTGATGGCAACCGTTTCTTCGTCCGCCGCCGGTTGTTCATAATAATACTCGCCCGTAGTTTTGCCTTCAAACCCAATTTCCACCGGCACAATCTTTCGAATGATCTTATCCACCGTCACCTGAATGGTTTCCGGATTTTTTGCGCTGACGTTTAAAAGGCTGGTAGGAAGCTGCACGTCATAGGGCAGTTCATAGGTGCCGGGCGTGGTCAGACCGGAAATGTCCGCCGTCACTTTGATCCGGTCGGCTTTTAAATCCAAATGCTGGTTTCGGGCGCCGGTCAGTTCCAGACTCACCGTGCTGTCCTGCCCTTGGATGACGGACAGGCCGTACGCATTATGAATCTGCTCCGCCCCTGTCAGGGTCACCGCAAACCCGTTGTAAGTGATGCTTTTTGACGGATTCAGGTCATTCATCACAAACATCCACAGAATAAAAGCAGCCAGAACGGAAAACGCCATCGTAATGATTCTGTAACTTTTTTCTTTGTTCTGCTTGCTTTTCACTATGATTTCTCCCTCCATCCGTCTATAAATTCCTTCAGCCGGTCTTTCACAGTTTTCCGGCTGACCGCATCGTCGTCGGACAGCAGTTCCGCCTTCAGAAGTTTTTCCAGCAGGCCGGGGGTAAGATGGCGCTTCAGCATACCGCCCACCGCCACGGAAATGGCGCCGGTTTCCTCGCTGACCACTACGCAGACGCTGTCAAACTGTTCGCTCATCCCTACCGCTGCCCGGTGCCTTGTGCCAAGATCTCTGGAAATGGCGGGATTTGCGGAAAGCGGCAGCACACAGCCCGCCGCGGCAATGCGCCCGTTGACAATAATGAGCGCGCCGTCGTGCAGGGGCGCTTTGGGATAAAAAATATTTTTGATGATCTCTTCTGACACTTCCGCGTCAATGCTGGTCCCGTTATGAAGGATATCGTCGATTCGTTCGTTCTTTTTGAACACAATCAAAGCGCCGGTCCTGGTTTTTGCCATAGAAGCACAGGCTTCTACCGTCTGCTTAATCGCCCACTCCGAGATGCTGACGCCGCTTTTGTTGAACAGGACTTTGGAAAGCCCTGTATTGCCTACCTGCTCCAGCGCCTTGCGGATTTCCGGCTGAAACACGATGATGACGGCGATAATCCCGTTTTTCATAACAAATTCCAGCAGGTAGTTGATGGTGTTCAATTCCATCCATTTGGACACCTGCATAATAATCAGCAGAAAAATAAAGCCCTTCACTACCTTGCCCGCCGCAGTGTTTCGCATAAACCGGACAAAACGGTACAGCAAATAGGCCACGATAAGGATGTCGATGACATCCATTATCGAAGCCGCCCGGATATATTGACTTATATAATTTATGATGTCGCTCATAAACGCACCCGTCCCTTTTCCTGGTAGTTTTATTTTAGCATACTCCGCAGGCGTTGTGAATAGGTGCAAACAACTTTAATTCTTACGCTTTTGTTAACAAAGAATGATTTTTTGATAAAGTTTTAAAAATTCTTCCCCTTCTGCCGGGGTATTGAACATGCCAAAACTCAGACGCACCGCGCCGGTGCCGAACGTGCCGGCGGCTTTGTGGGCGAGGGGTGCACAGTGCAGGCCGCCCCGGGCGCACACTCTATGCTGGGCCAGTATTTCGCACACGGTTTCGCAGTCCCTGCTCCGGGGAACAAACGCCACCGTTCCCACCGTATGTTTGGGGCGGAATACCCGTTCTCCCATAACTTCCAGACCGTCCGCAAGATATGCCCCCAGTTTCCGCCCATGCTCCAGCAGGACCGGCGGCGTAATTTTTCCAACCAGTTCCACGCCGGCGCGCAGGCCGGCAATGCCATGAAAATTGTGGGTGCCGCTCTCAAAGCGATCGGGCAGAAATTCCGGCTGCTCCACTTCCGCGGAACGGCTGCCGGTGCCGCCCTCCAGCAGCGTGTCGAATCCGCCGTCGCCGTTTAGCAGAAGCACTCCCGTCCCCTGCGGACCATACAGCCCTTTATGCCCCGGCATGCACACGGCGGCAAGGCTCCGAAACGCTTTCATGCACAAAGGCACGCTGCCGGCGGACTGAGAGGCGTCCAAAATCAATTTTCCGCCGTGCCGGGCGATGATTTCGTCCATTTCCAGAACGGGCAGGATATAGCCGAACACATTGGACACGCAGGTGACTACAAAAAGGTCCGTACCATCTTTTGCAAGCCGCTCTGTTTGTTCCAGAATATCTTCATCGCAAAACAGCCGGCTCTGCATCACCGTATACGGAATCTCCCGAAGACTGGCCGTTTTGTGCACCGGACGCAGCACGGAATTGTGCTCATAAGGGGAAATCGCTGCCTTTCTGCAGTGCTGCATCATTCCCTTTACCGCCAGGTTCAACGCGTCGGTTGCGTTATGGGTAAACACAACGCACTCTTCCGACGGCACAGAAAACATTTCTCTCAGCGCGGCACGACAGGCAAACACCTGTTCCGCGGCATAGCGCGCCGGAGGATGGCTGCTTCGCCCTACGGACGCACCCTGCCGCAACCCCAGGCACACCGCCTCGGTCACAGCTTCCGGTTTCGGGTAAGTGGTGGCGGCATTGTCATAATAAATCATCCCCGTTTCCCCCTAAATGATCTCATGATAGTCGAACCCTTTTTCCTGCATGCATTTTGCCGCGCCCAGCCGGTCCTGTTCCCGTATCCTCACGCCGTAGGTGCAGGAGGTCCTCCTTTTATCCCGGGGCGGCTTTACCGGATATCCGTCGATGCCGCACCGGCTCAGGTGATAGGCGACTTTTTGCGCCTCTGTCTGTGAACTGCATATAATAATGCTTTTTTCCGCCATTTGGTATCATCTCCCTCAAAGTTTCGGTTTCTTCATCATTATATGCAAGACGCCGGGGTTCCCGTGTGCAAATTCTGTGCAATTTCCAGCCTCGTAAATCATTGAAAAAGCTGCTGTTTTATGCTATGGTATGTATAAATCTATATTATTTCATCCATTTGCGAGGTTTTTTATGAATGCAGATACAATCTCCCTTCAAATCAACAGCATTTCCCTGCTGACCGGCGTCAAATCCCTGCCCCTGTTTCAAAAATTCCAGCGGGTATTTCGATCCTATTCCGTTTCCTGCACAGAGTTTGCAGCGGCATATTCGGAGCTGTGCGCCGCAGTATATGACGCGGAAGATCCAGGCCGCCCCTTTGCCGACGCAATTTTGTTTGACGAAAACCCATTGACGAAATATGTCGACGGCCAAGTTCCGGCTGCCGTCCTGGCCGCAGCGGATTATGACATTTCGGTCCTTAGCACCTTGCTTTCCGTCAGCGGCTCCGTCCTTTTGGAATTCGCCGGCCGGGCTTTTCCGCAGCACAGACCGTTTCTCCGGCAGCTCCCCGGCTTCCCCTGCGGCAGTCCCCTGCCATTTGCCGACGGCCGGCAGCTCCTTGCCCGTTATCAGGCGGAAGGCTACGGTTTTTTTGCACGGAGCAGCGCATTCTCCATGACAGAAAACGGGCCAGTGGCGCTGCAGCATTACGACAACACACAAATGACAGACCTCAAGGGCTATCAGCGGCAAAAAGACGCCATCATTGCCAACACAGAAGCATTGCTCCACGGCAAAAAAGCCAACAACATCCTGCTATATGGCGATAAGGGTACGGGCAAATCTTCCACTGTCAAAGCTGTCGCCAATCTGTTTGCACCCCGGGGCCTGAAAATCCTGGAATTGCCCATTCAGCTCATCGCCAGATTCCCGGACCTTTGCCGTGAAATCCGCCAGGCGCCCTTTCCGTTTATTGTCTTTCTGGACGATCTCAACTTCAGCAGTGAAGATGAAAATTTCGCGGCTCTCAAGGCGTTTATCGAAGGCGGCATCGCGGGCACGCCGGACAATCTGGTTATTTATGCCACCTCCAACCGCCGGCACCTCATTCGGGAGAACTTCCGGTCCCGGGACGGAGACGAAGTTCATGTCCGGGATACCATAGAAAGCATCACGTCCCTGTCGGACCGCTTTGGTCTGGAAATCACTTTTCTCACCCCGGACAAGGACGAATTTTTGTATATTGTGGATTCTCTCGCAGAGGAGTTCGGCCTGCAGCTTCCGCCGGAAGAACTGCATCTCCTGGCGGAGCGTTTTGCTATCCGCAAAAATGGCCGGAGCGCCCGGTGCGCCCGGCAATTTATCAGCCATATGCTGGCTTCCCAGACAAACTAAGAGGACCATAGGAACGGTGTTCTCTCTTTCCCATCAAAAAACGGCGTACGGATTGAATTCCGCATGCCGTTTTCCTTTTTTCACTGTTTATACCGCCCCATCTTCGCGGCGTTCTTCCTTCGCTTTGTCGTAACATAAAAGCTGCAGCTCTGCCGTCCGGCTTTCCGCTGCGATCTGGTCGATCACAGCAAAGACCGTGCGCTCCATTCTGCTGTTTTCCGAATAATCTGCAGGCGCAGCATAATTGACTCGCCCCTGCAAAATCATTTCGTTAACCACCTCCCGATTTTTTTCGTATACCGCAATGGAATGGCCGCCATTGGACTTCACCAGGCGCATGCATGGCACATCGGTAAATCCGTCGCCGATATACACCATATTGCGGAAAGGAACCCGCCGCCGCTGCTCCGGCATATAGGTGTTTAAGCGCTTGTGCTCGGTAACGTCTGTAACTCCTTTGTTGATGCGAAATAAAAACTGGGTTTTGCTGGTGTAATTTACCGCCATCGCCGGCCAATACGGCACGCCCCTGTCGTTATAACAAAATTCCGCCGCATAAATTTCACGGAACGCGCCGGCAATTTTAGTCCCTTCGATAATGGGCTTCAAGCCAGAGGAAATAATATAGTGCTCCGCGCACAGCCCGCGGACAGCCGCATAGCCGTTCACGCGTTCAAACCAGCTTTCCACCCCGGGAAACAGTTCCACATCCTTTCCCAATTTTCGCAGAATACCCTTGTAATGAGCAGCCGACCCTCCGCCTCCCGGAGCATCACCAGCATATATGCTAAAATCTGATTCATCTGATTCTGTCTTTCTATCTCGCTGCATTTTCCCCAAAACTCTCCGGGTGTCATATCGATTCCGGGAATAAACGCATATTCCTGCATATCCTTTGGAGAAAGTGTCCGGTCAAAATCATACATAATTGCAAGGATTGGTTTGTCCGCCATCGCGCTTTCCTTCCTTCTGTTTTTGTTGCTATTATCATAGCACATTTCTCCAAACAGTGCGGTATATTTCCTGAAAAACCCTCTCTTTTCGCAAAAAAACTTCTCTGTCTGCAACCCGGCGGATTCCCTCTGTCTGCCAGCACAGCGCCCAACGGTCTCTGTTCCGATGCCATTGCTGCATCCGTTTTCTTCCTTTCTCTGCTGGTAAATGAAAAAATCCCATTGTTATTTCGCCGATTTTGCATAATAATTTGTCCGCATTTTTGTTGCTTCTTATAATACGAAGTACACTTCGTGTCATTATTTTATAATTTGGTATATTCTTCCTACAAAAAAGGAGGAACATTATGTCGTTTGAATATTTATTTTCCGGCGATCTTTACCGTGCCCGGATCCGAAAAGGCGTAAATCAGCAATGGGTTGCAGACGCCATCTCCCTTTCTCTTCGCCAGTACCAGAATATTGAAAGCGGCAAAGCAATTCCAAAGTTGAAAACATTTCTAAAACTCGTTTATCTTTTTGAGCTTGATATTAACCGATACCGAGAGGCGCTGGACATTCATGTACCTGTACTTTCCAATTAAGCGACGGCATAGCTCGCCCGAGATCGGGGAATTTTTATCCTTTGGGATCCGCGCGGTCTGCCTTTCCGGCGGGAGGTTCTGCTGTGCCGGAAATATCTGGGATATTTCTACCGATAAACGATTTGTCGCCGCCCTTGCCGCCTGTTGTACCAAGGCGCAGCTGGATATCATCCATTTGTTTGACGTTGTGTTCGACTCTATGCAATAATTCACTCATGGTATGTCTCAAAGCAGGGAGTTCCCTGCTTTTCTTATGTCCAGCACACCATATAAAATATACGCCGCAGGTCCGTTCCCGCCAACGTATCCGGAATTCGGCATCTCCATAAAAATTTTTGTCGGCGGGATTTCTGTCACCGTATAATCCAGTACCTGCCGCACCGATAGCAGCGGCGCCGCTGCTATGGGCGGACTATGCGGACTATATGGATAACAACTCGTCAGATAGATGTCATGCTATCCACCATTAACAATACCCGATTCCAGCCTGACTTGTCCAATTCCACATTTAAAAATACGCTCAACCGAACATATAATTTCTGGAATAATTGTGAAATTTTTCCTATTCTATTTTTAGAGGTGATTATATGTCGATCCATAGAGAAGTTGGTAAAAATATTGTACTTTTACGAACAGAAAAGGGCATCACACAGGAGGCCCTTTCTTTGCAGGCAAATGTCAGCACAACTTACCTGCGCAAAGTAGAACACGGCTTAGCCAATCCATCCCTTGCACTGCTGCCGCGCATTGCAGATGCTCTAAACGTCCCCGTTCTATGGCTTATTTCACCAAAATCTTGTCCGCCTGATTCTACTACCCTGCCTATAAAATAAAAGGCCGGCAGGAAATGCCGGCCTTTTTGGTGGGCTTTTACAGTTCTTCCAAGGTCTATTCCCCCAACAGCCCCATTCGGTCCATCATGACAATCACCTGCAAATTCGGTTCGTAAACTGAAATTTCCCCTTTGCTGTTGACCGTAAGAAAGCCCTTGCCAATCGCTTTCCGCACAGACGCTGCCGCCCAGTCCGGCATCTGCGTGGTGTGCTTGTACAATTTCATTTCCGCATCCTCCTCCTTGACCCTGTCCAAAAATCGTTCCCATGCTTCTTTTGCAACCAGCGGCGCGGGACACTTCTTTCCCGTGACGTCATAATGCCGGTATATCCCTTGGATGCCCGGGTATTTTTTTCGCAGCGCCCGGAGCAATTCCGCGGTCCGCGCCAGCGTTTCTTCCGGAATGTAATAGCCGCCCGTATCCGAATGGCTTACCATTTCAATGGAAATGCTGTTCCCATTGGTAATCACGCCTTTCATCGTGCCCTTTCCCGCATCGCCTACTGCATACGCCGTCACATGGTCCGGCACGCACTGATAGATGCTGTCCCCCTCGTCCACCACATAATGCGCCGAGGCTTTCCGCTCCGTGGCGGCAAAATACGAAGCGTTTCCTTTTGCCGTCGCCGTCTGTCCTCCGTTTCCCGTATAATGCACCACAAGATACAAGATATCCGTACCATTCCGCGTCCCGCCGTGCCATCTTGCTTTGATGCTGTTGTCGATCTTCATGTCTGTCCGTGTCCTCTTTCCTGTTGAAATATTTCTTTTTATGAATTAACTTTTATATTTTCTTTTTATAATTCGATTTTTTCAAGATTTCGGTTGCATAACAGCAATCAAACTGCTAATATATAAAAATAGGAGGTGTATTTTTATGTTACTGCCATTTGAACCCTTGCTTCTTCCATTGGATAAAAGCCTGGTAAATATGAATAAAATTATTATCCCTGTCACAAACGCAGCCACCGCCCTCGGAATGTTTGATGTAAGAATCCGCCAAAAAGATATTTATACCAATCACGCCTTACGACATATTGTAACAATGGAATCTTTATACTCCACCCGCATCGAAGGAACACAAACAACAGTCGATGCCGTCTATGAGGCGGGCGCCGACGTCGAACCCAGAAAAGTTGACAAAGATACGAATGAGGTTTTAAAATATTCCGAAGCAATCTACCACGGCGTTAGCTGTATCAACAATGGAATACCAATCTCCAACAAACTGATAAAAGAGCTGCATTCTATCCTGTTGTCCGGAGCTGGTGTTCGAAAGAATGCAAATTTCCAGCCTGGCGTTTTTCGAACGCAGCAAAACCGAGTCGGCGAGCACATCCCTCCCGCCGCAGTGGAGGTAGAAAACTATATGGGGAATTTGGAGAATTATATAAACTGTTCCAATGACGCCTATGATGATTCGTTCCCTCCGCTTCTTAAGATTGCGTTGATCCATGCACAATTTGAAACCATTCACCCATTTCCGGACGGCAACGGCAGAGTCGGCCGCATTCTAATCCCCCTTTATTTATTTAAAGAAAGTGCCATCTCAACGCCATATTTTCTCATAAGTCAGGAGTTAGAACGCAATCGCACCCGCTATTACCAATTTTTGCAGGGCACCAGAACAAAAACAGAAGACGGTATTACGCAATGGATCTGCTTCTTTCTGGATTGCATTGAAAAACAGGCAAAAAAGGATGTAAAGTTCATTGATTCTATGAATCAGCTTTATCTTTCGACGGATGAAAAACTAAAAGAAAAAATCAATTCCAGCAAAACAGAACAAATTGTGACCGCTATGTTCCGCGCGCCTGTTTTTACAATTTCCAAACTCGCACAGCTGACAAATATCAATCCCAACACTTTGCGCCCATACATCAAATCGCTTGTAAAAGATAATATTTTATTTTCAGACCAAACTTCCCGCAATACAAAATACTGTTTTGCAGACTTGATTGATTTAATTCGACAATAACCGAGAAAGGAGCCGGTTTTCACGGCTCCTTTTTTCCTGTTTCCGGACTTTTCCGGGTAAAGAAATAGGTAATAATCGCGCCGTATGCAGTGGAAAACATCGTCAGCAATTCTTTCGACGGGTTAAAATTTCCCACCAGCAGCACAATCAGAGCCGCCGTCATTCCAATCGTCACAATGCTTTTTACCTCCATCAGCCTGGCGACTTGTCCTTTCATCCCGTTCTTCCCCCCTTCTTTTTAATCTTCCGGCAGCACCGGCACCACTTTCAAATGCCGTATCTGCTCCATTAAATCTTTCAAATATCCATTGCCGGACAAATCATCGTGATAGATTTTGTGCATCCGTTCCAAATCCTCCAAATCATTGGTGGCAATTTTTCCTCTTGTGATATGCGCCTTGCATAAATATTTGATCCGGTCATACATCAGTTGCTGTACCCCTGCGGCAACCCCGTCTTTTTTTCGTTTCCGGTTGTTTGCCGTGGCAAATATCCCGCTGATCACGGCTGACAGCGCGCCGCTGCCAATCACCGCTATGATGATATCATCCAACGTTCTTTTCCTCCGTGTTCCAGGCCCAGGCGGGAGCCTGCCGTTCCCGCCTGTCTTCTTCCTCCGTTTCGGTTATTCGCCCCTGAGCGCTTCCCTGTCGTGCTCTGACAGCGGCAGACCGCAGTGCGCTTTCAGTTCCGCCCTGGCCCGGCTGTCGTGGGCAAGGCCGTGCCGCTGGTCATAAATGTCCAGCGCCACCCCAAGGTCGCACCTGTTTTCGTTCTCAATCTCCTGGATTTCTGCAAGATTTTCCATGTACTTGTTTTTCTTCATGGTCTGTTTTTTCCTTTCCAATTCTAACTTTTTTATCCTGCGCAGCGCTGCTATGTCTTCTCGCTTTGCCGCACCTTGCAAAAAATCAAGAGCACAGGATGCAATTCATCCTGTGCTCTTGTATAGTTTATAATACTATCATACAACATCTTGTATGTCAAGCATTGCTTTTGAAGAATATTTTGGGTGCTTCCTTTTTTGCCATTTTTTAGATACTATAATCGTTTCCATACTGTTTTTGCTGTCCATCCAAAATATCCTGCAGGGTAATTCCGTCCAAATATTCGCAGATCACCCGATTCAGCCCCTGCCACACCGGCAGCACCGCGCATGTCCCCTGCCGGTCACAGGGATTCTTCTCATAGTCCAAGCAGGCCACCGGCGCAAGACTGCCCTCCGTAATGCGCAAAATCATTCCTACCGTATATTCCGCCGGGGCTTTGGCCAGCCGGTACCCTCCCTGATATCCCCGGTTTGTCTGCAAAACGCCTGACCGGTTTAACAGCGGGACGATCTGTTCCAAATATTTTTTGGAAATTCCCTGCCGCTGGGCGGCATCCTTCAACGCAATATACCCGCTGTCTCTGTGTTCTGCGAGATCCAGCATAAACCGCAGCGCATACCGGCCTTTTGTGGAAATTTTCATACAGAATACCGCCTCTCTTTCATAACATAATAATACCATATACTTTATAGGCTTTCAACCACAGAACTTTGCTTTTGCGGTTTCGTCCAAAAAAGGGACCGGATTTTCGGTCCCCTTTTGGAAATTCTATCCTTTTTTTCCGCGGTCCAAATGTCCTCCGTTTCGGAAAAATCGTCTTGTTTCCCGGACCACGATTCCGCTGAGCGCAAATAAAGCGATCATATTTGGAATTGCCATTAGTCCGTTAAAGATATCCGCGATGGTCCAAACCGCTTTTACCGTCATATACGGCCCAATGAATACCGCAAGGATATACAGCCAGCGATACACCGCCACTATCTTCTTTTTTCCGCCGGAAAGGTATTCCAGACACCGCTCCGAGTAGTAATCCCATCCAAGGATGGTAGTAAATGCAAAAAATACCAGACACAGCATCAGCAAAAACGACGATACCGCCTGAGGAAACGGCAGTCCTGCATTAAACGCATAGGTTGTCACCTGCACGCCTTCCAGATCCGGCATCTGCCAGGCGCCGGTCAACACGATGGAAAGCCCGGTCATCGTACAAATCACAATGGTATCAATAAACGTTCCTGTCATCGACACAAGCCCCTGCCGCACAGGTTCCTTGGTCTGCGCGGCAGCCGCCGCAATGGGCGCAGAGCCCAGACCGGCTTCGTTGGAGAAAATGCCCCGTGCAATTCCGTTCTGCATTGCCACCAGCATGCTGCCGACCACGCCGCCCGTCACTGCCGCCGGATGAAATGCGCCTTTGACAATGGCAGCTGCCGCCTGTGGGATTGCCGGCAAATTGCAAAGGAGCAGGATAAGGCACAGTGCAAAATAAATCACGGCCATAAACGGCACCACCACCTGCGAAACCGACGCAATGCGTCGAATCCCGCCAATTAGTACCAACGCTACACAAACGCTCAAAATAAGCGACGCGATGACCACAGTCCACGAATAGGTGCCAAGCCCTGGAATCGTCACACTCCATGCCTTGTCCGGATCGAAAAACGAGTTGACTGCCGACGCAATACCGTTGACCTGGGAAAAGGTCCCAATGCCAAACAAGCCCACACAGATGCCGAAAAAGGCAAAGACCTTTCCCATCCATTTCCAGTTTTTTCCCATTCCCCGCTCGATGTAATAAAAAGGACCGCCTAACACATGGCCTTTGTCGTCTACCGTGCGGTATTTGACAGCAAGCACACCCTCCGCATATTTGGTGGCCATCCCAAACAACGCGGCAACCTCCATCCAGAACAAAGCGCCGGGGCCGCCGGCCGCAATGGCGGTGGCAACGCCTACAATGTTTCCGGTGCCAATGGTGGCAGAAAGCGCCGTACACAGCGCTCCGAAGGAGGAAACTTCCCCTTCCCCGCCTTTTTCATTTTTCGTCATCCACCGCAGCGCCAAAGGAAGCCTGCGGATTTGCAGCACGCCCAATCGGACGGTGAGCAAAATACCGCCGGCCAGTATCAGCACCATCAGCGGCACGCCCCATACGGCGCCGCTTACCTCCTCCAAAAATTTGTTCCATGTTTCCAGCATCGTCTGCACCCCTTCTTTGTTATTTCCGGAACCGCGCAAAAAAACAGGACTGCCCCCGCCGGGAGCAATCCTGCAAACAGATACAAAAAGCCGTTCTTTCGTCTTTCCCTGTCCTTTTGCCTGAGAGATTGGCACATGCTATCCATGCGCTTTGCACCTTCGGCACCCGTCCTGCGGGATTCTCCAGAGTCACATCCGCCCACAGTCCTTCTTCGTTTCCGAATGCCTGAAAGTGTTACTCCTTCGGCAAGCCAGACGGCTTTTTTCTATGGGGTTCATCTGTGTAATTTTTCTGACGATTTTACGCTATCACATTCCGAAAAAAATGTCAATATCTTTCATTCCATCTATCAAAAAATGCTTATTCTCTATACGTTTTCCCAGGCAAACAAGTGCGTTTTCCTCCTCTGGACCGGGACGCCGCTTCTCCGGTTCCAACGGCCGCCAACGACACTGATTTTATATGTCACGTCTTATGTCTTGACATATAAGTTGACTCGTGATACAATTAGAAAAATTTATCAAACGGCCGCCGGAACGGCAGCTGAAAAACAACGGGGCAATGACATATGAATGAATATTTTGACGTGATTATTGTCGGCACCGGCGCCGCAGGACTTTATTGCGCGCTCCATCTGCCGGCACAAAAACGCATCCTCATCCTGTCCAAAAAAAATGCGGACGAGTCCGATTCGTTTCTGGCGCAGGGCGGCATCTGTATGCTGCGGGGGGAAGATGACTACAGTGCCTATTTTCACGATACGATGCAGGCCGGTCATTACGAAAACAATCCCTTAGCGGTGGAGGTAATGATTCGGTCTTCCAACTTCATTATTCGGGATCTTTTGCAGCGGGGCGTATGCTTTGAACGGGAAAAAGACGGTTCGCTTGCCTTTACCCGGGAGGGCGCCCACTCCCGTCCGCGCATTCTGTTTCATGAGGACGTCACCGGGCGGGAAATCACCCAAACGCTGCTGCAGGCCGCCCGAGCCATGCCAAACCTTGAAATTCGGGAAAATACCACGATGGTCGACTTGATCACGGCAGACAACATATGCAGCGGTATTGTGGCGGTTTCTCCGGAAGGAACGCCTTATGCCGTTTCGGCAGGCCATGTGGTGCTGGCCTGCGGCGGACTTGGCGGGCTGTATCAAAACTCCACCAACTTTCCCCACATCACCGGGGATGCCCTTGCCATTGCCCTGCGGCGCGGCATTGCAACCGAGCACATCGACTATGTGCAGATCCACCCCACCACCCTGTTTTCCCGCAAACCAGGCCGGCGCTTTTTGATTTCCGAGTCTGTGCGGGGAGAGGGTGCGCTGCTTTACGGCAAAAACGGCGAGAGATTCACAGACGAATTGCAGCCGCGGGATCTTCTGACGCAGGCAATTCATAACCAGATGCAAAAGGACGGCACGGAATTTGTGTGGGAAGATATGCGCCCCCTGGGAAAGGATACCATTCTGGCGCACTTCCCCAACATTTACCGCCATTGCCTGGAAGAAGGCTATGACTGCCTGAAGGAAGCGATTCCGGTGGTGCCGGCACAGCATTATTTTATGGGCGGCATTCGCGTCGATCTGGCGGGCAGAACGTCGATGAAACGGCTTTACGCCTGCGGTGAAACATGCTGCAACGGCGTACATGGCAGAAACAGGCTGGCCAGCAATTCCCTGCTGGAATCGCTGGTGTTTGCCGGACGGGCAGCGGATGATATTCTGTTTGGCACGGTGCCGGAAAAACACCCCGCCATTTTGCCGGACCTTTCCCTCTACGAAGATTATGAAACCCTGCTTTCTCAGTACCGTACGGAGGTCTTAAACCAGATTGAAAGGACAGAACAAGCATCATGAATGAAATTACGATGAAACTAAACGCCGACCCCCTTATCCGAATGGCGCTGCAGGAAGATATCACCAGCGAGGACCTTTCCACAAACGCCGTCATGCCGGAAAAGCGGCAAGGCGCAGTAGAACTCATCGCCAAAGAGGACGGCGTTATCGCCGGCATGCAAATTTATGCCCGCGTCTTCACCCTGATGGATCCCGCCACGGTCATCGATGCAAAGGTAACCGACGGAGACTGCGTAACCCGGGGACAACTGCTTGCGGAAGTGACCGGCGATATCCGCGTCCTGCTCTCCTGCGAACGGGTAGCCCTGAACTACCTGCAGCGGATGAGCGGCATCGCAACCTATACCCGCAAGGTGCAGTCACTTTTGGAGGGCACCGGCATCGTTCTGCTGGATACCCGCAAAACCACCCCCAATTGCCGGATTTTTGAAAAATACGCGGTACGGGTCGGCGGCGGCCAGAACCACCGATACAACCTTTCCGACGGCGTCCTGCTGAAGGATAACCACATTGCCGCCGCCGGCGGCGTTGCCAACGCCATCCAAATGGCAAAGGCTTACGCGCCCTTTGTCCGAAAAATTGAAGTAGAGGTGGAATCCATAGAGCAAGTACAGGAAGCCGTTTCCGCCGGTGCAGATATCATTATGCTGGACAATCTGGCGCCGGAAGATATGCGCTGCGCCGTCTCTTTGATCGCCGGCCGCGCCAAGACCGAATGTTCCGGAAACATCACCCTGGAAAATATCCGCCGCTTAAAGGACATCGGCGTTGACTATGTTTCCTCCGGCGCTTTGACCCATTCCGCGCCGATTCTGGACATCTCTATGAAAAATCTGCATACCGTTTAACCCTTGGAAAAGGAGACTGCCACTATGACAACGGCACAAAGACGTCATGAAATTCTAACCATACTGCGCTCCTCCGACAAGCCGGTCGCGGCAAAAGAACTTGCCTCGGTCTTCGGCATCAGCCGACAGGTCATCGTGCAGGATATGGCGGTAATCCGGGCTTCCACCCCGGGTATCCTCGCCACAAACTGCGGCTATTCCATCCAAAAAAACAACGCCTGCTCCCGGGAATTCAAAGTACAGCATCATCAAAATGCGGTGGAAGACGAACTGAACCTCATTGTGGACTGCGGCGGCAGGGTAAAAAATGTCAGCATCAACCACCGGGCTTACGGCCGCGTCAGCGCGGAAATGGACATTCGCTCCCGGCAGGATGTAAGAGAATTCATTGAAGCATTGGAAAACAGCCGTTCCTCGCTGCTCAGCGAAGCGACCTCCGGCTATCATTACCACCTGGTAGAGGCAGCAAATTCAGACCGGCTGGATTTGATTGAAAAAAAATTGGCCCAGGCCGGGTTTTTAGCGCCGCTCCAGCCTTGGGAACAGAAAAGAGGAAGTTCACTATGACAACTGGTCAGATTCAAGCAGAAATACTGCGATTAAAAAAAGAACAGGACGTTTGCATCCTCGCCCATGCGTACCAAAGCCAGCCGATTCTTGAAATCGCCGACTATGTGGGCGATTCCTATGGACTCAGCATACAGGCTGCCAACAGCAGCGCCAAAGCTTTTCTTCTGTGCGGCGTGCGGTTTATGGCGGAAACCTGCAAAATTCTCTGCCCGGACAAGCCAGTCTGGCTGGCAAATCCTATCGCCGGATGTCCTATGGCCGAACAGCTTTCCCTGGACGATCTGAAGGCGCTCAAAGCCAAATATCCCGGCTATGCCGTGGTAGCTTATATCAATACAACCTCGGAACTAAAAACGGAATGCGACGTGTGTGTGACATCTTCCAGCGCGGCTGCCATTTGCCGCCGTTTGGAGGCGGACAACATTCTGTTTATCCCCGATCCCAATTTAGGCCGCTATACAGCGCTTCAGGTTCCGGAAAAAAACTTTGTATTTTACCATTCCGGCGGGTGCCCAAAACACCTCGCCGTGTCGGAGGCCGAGGCTCTGGCTGCAAAGGCAGCGCACCCTGCCGCCAAACTCCTGGTGCACCCGGAATGCCGTCCAGAGGTCACCGCCCTTGCGGATTATGTCGGATCTACCACAGAAATCATGGCATATGCCCGCCGTTCTGACGCCGCCGAATTTATCATCGGCACGGAAAACAGCATTGTGGAACATCTGCAGTTTGACGGCGGAAGCAAGACCTTTTATCCCTTGTCTGTCCACTTGTCCTGCAGCAATATGCGCGTCACCACGCTGGCCGATATCCATCGTTGTCTTACCGGCCGCGGCGGGGAATCCATTGTTTTGCCAGAGTATGTGATGCAGGGTGCAGGCCGATGCATTCAAAAAATGGTAGAACTTGGCGGGTAACCGCCGCTCCTCTAACCCACCACATACCCCGGCGGGAAAATTTCCCGCCGGGGTGTTTTCTTCCGTTCGCGATTCCCGCAGCGGAAACACATACAGAAACGATGATAAACCGCACCGTTATGCGTAAATGCCTCATAGTGCATATAAAGCGGCCGGTTCCTCTGCCGGCGTTTTGCCAATCCAGTTGAGAAATCCCCACGAACGCTTTGTGAAAAGAACGCTGCACACTCTGCTTTCCCCTGGCAATATTTCTCCATGGTTTCAACGCCATGTTGAAAGAATCATAGCACATCCTGTTTTGATTCAAAGACAATCCACAAGAAAGCTGCCCTATCCCAACACTTTTGATGCCGTTTATTGCAAGGGCTTGAATAGGACGAACCGGCCTTCCGGCCGGCGGCGCGTTTGCGCTGTAAATTCGCGCGACGTGAGAATGACAGCGGACAAATTCATTTTGCCCGCACAGTTTCATCCACCTCTACGCCTATAAAAACAACCACATAGAAAAATGTGGCTGTTTTTATATCTTTCGTTCACAAAAAAAACCGTGCCCACCGGTTTATGCCCAAAAAAGCAAAGTCCAGCGGAGCGCGGCTGAAAGCGAAAAAATTTCTGACAGAGTGCAGTTTTCGCCAAAGCCGGAAACGGAACCGTGTCAGAAATTTCTGAACTGCGTAGCGTTGACAAAAAAGAGGCAGCCCGAGGTCCGTGTCCAAAATCAAAGCGAAGCCCAGCGATAGCGGGTTCGATTTGGAGAAAAGAGCAAAGCGGACTTTGCTCCGACGAGGTGTCTGCGGCTGCCGAAAAAGATGCAAATGCCCAGATGACGCAAAAAAGCCGCCCCGCAGGGGCGGCCCCAAACCGCAACAGAATGAGTAAGAGGTCACTTTTGCAAAAAAGTCGCCGCGAACGTCATATCGTTCGCGGCGACGTGTCGGGTGTTGACAGAAAAGATGCGTTCTGGCAAATTTCAAGCAAGTGTCGCTTCCTATATTGAGTCTTATAA
>CAKRRK010000013.1 GCA_934395135.1 uncultured Eubacteriales bacterium
AGGCTCTACAATGCCGGTGGTTCCCAGAATGATGATTTCTATGAAAAACTGATTGCTTTGATGGAGGAATTGCGTGCAGAGGAAGAACGGCATATCAAAGAGGAACTTTCGGAAGAAGAACTCGAATTGTTTGATCTGCTGAGAAAAGAACACCTTACCGCGGATGAGGAGAAGAAGGTAAAATTAGCTGCCAAGGAACTGTATCATCGACTTCTTGAAAAGAAGCAGGAACTGTTTGTCGTTGGTTGGCAAAATGATCCCCAGCCAAAGGAACGTGTTAAAAGTGAAATTGTCAAAATCCTCAATCTCTTCCTTCCAGAATGCTATGGCAGAGAAGTTTTTTCACACAAGAGCAATGTAGTATTTGAGCATATTGTGGATCAGGCAATAACGGGATATAATTGGGTTGCCTGAAAATTCAGTAGATATTTTTCTTCTTCTGTGCTATTGTGTCCTACTAACAGGATGCGAGGCACATGAACAAAACGCTGATAGCGCTGTACGACAGCTTCTATACCCCACCGGGAATGGACCAGGACAAGGTTGAAATCGAGGAAGCGCACCAATTGCTCATCGAGCGGTTGGATAAGCCGGAGCGCAAACTGGTGCTGAAAATCATCGACGGCAAGGATCGAATCGCGGAGGATCTTTCCGAGGATAGTTTTATCTCAGGTTTCCTGCTGGTGTGGACGCTGGCAAACGAACTGAATCAATATAAAAACGAGCACTCTGTTTCACGTAGTAATACGAAGGATCAGAGTGCTCATTTTATATTTCGGAACGATGATTTGGAATAACCCATAGGAAAAAGAATAGGCAATGCCTGCGCATCGCCTATTCATCGTTCAGGGCATCGCTGAATATCTCGTGAACTTTTGTCAAAGCAGTAACTTCGCAGATAAACCGCTCCGCCAGATATTTCTCGTCAAGCCATGTGTTTTGCGGTGTTGAGTAATATCCGGGGGCGGTCTCCGCTTCCGCTCTGGCTCTATCAATGGCTCTCCGAATGGAGAGCCATTGTCCGTAGGCACCGGAGTTGAGATTCTTCTTCAATTTGCGCAGCGCACCCTTGTATGCCTTCTCCGCGCCGCTGGGGCCGTTGTAGTTGAGGTAGATCGCCAGCTCCTGAAAAGTCATGCTCTGCTCGTCCGGCTGTCCGATGCCCAGATAAGCGCGGACCAGATTCAGTTCTCTGGGCTTCAAGGTTTCCTCCATCAGCCTGTGGAGCAGCACCCGGCGCATATAGCGGTCATAGGCTACGGCAGGGTCTCCGCCGCAGTTGACAGAGAACACATCATCGCCCAACAGCCGAATGGAAAAGAGGGTTCGGTATTCCTTTAGCAGTTCCGCTGCTACCTTTGGAGATACCTCCAGTTCTTTGCAGACAGCATCAATGAGCGCAGACTCAGATTCGTCCTGCGCTTCGGCGCAGACAAGCGCTACCTTGCGGAGCTGGTGATACCGGTTAGGCGGGATGCTGATGGTGAGCGAATCGTGGGAACCATAATCTATCATGGCCGATTCAATGGCTGGCGTTGCATAGGTCAGCAGCTTTGTCCCGTAGGAAGGATCGAATTGCTTCGCTGCGTCCAGAAGTGCCAGTGCGCCCTCCTGCTTCAGATCTTCCGGGCTACACCACTTGCTGTGCTTCAATGCCAGATCCGTAATATATCCTTCATTCTGTGAGAGGAGCAGCTCCGCAGCGTTTTTATCTCCGGCCTGTATCCGCAGAGTCAACTCTTCATTGCTGGAGCCATCCCCGGCAACGGTGTACATATTCATCGACATGGGAAGGCCCCCTTTCTCACCTTAGGCGTTTCTGGGCTTCCGCATAGACATGCTCCTGCTCCATGTCCTGCGCATAACCGTTGGCGGCGTAGTCGTTGTCCATCAGTGCCTTGTCCCGATAGGCCTCCGCCATATACAGCGCTTCCTTGCGCAGTTCATCGGATATTTTCCCTCTCTGGTGGTGCTTCCGGATGGTGTTGGTGCGGGTGGTGAATATGTGGTAGATAGGATGATTCTTATTTTGTTCCTTCTGGCGCAGCATGGCACCGTACTGCCGGCAGGTCATTTTACTGTCCTGGGGCGCGATGCCGTCGCAGTATTTGGGAACATGGGCACTGGTTGTCAAAAAATAGCGGTGACAGTTGCGGCACCAACTGGGGCCATGACCATACTGCAATCCGCTCATCAAATCGAAAACATAAAAATCTATGAGTCGCTTACAGACTACCCGCTGAACTGTTATCCAGCGTTCTTCGTCATCTGGGTCCTGAAGGTATTCGAAGCCAGAAATCAGGCGAGGCATGGAAAAGAATTCTTCTATCTCTCCAAAAGGCATTTTCTCTAACAGAATCAGAAAATCATCGTCCTCATCAAAGCACTCGTGGGCCGCTTTTGCAAAAGCGCTCTCTGTCCGTTTGGGCAATCCTCGAAGATACTTTTTCTCAAAGGTGCGGATAAGTAGGCAAAAATTATAAATAGCGACCAGAATCTTCAGGACTTCTTCGCTGAATGAAAGAAACAGATAGGGTGTTTGTTCCGGTGAATCATCACGGTCCTTCTCAAACCGCTCCTCGCTCATTGCCAGTTCAAACGAACGCCATTCATGTTGCTCTTTCTGATAGCAAAAAGGAGGGCATGTATAGATCCACGAAACAGCGTCTCGCATCAAAGGCCGCAGCTTAGTTAAAAGAGTGCGGCATTCCTCTTTATCTGCGGAAATTAGTTCATCGACGAGAGGTGTCAAAGTGCAGATACGCTCCAGAAGCGGGCCATGGATCTCGCCTGCAAAATTCAGAATTTCCGCAGCAAAGTAACCTGCCGGAAATTCTTGTCCTGCATGATACACACGATCCTTTCGGCACAACAAAGTGAATGTGCTAAAAGTGCTGTATTCATTGGCTCCAAGCATCATCATACCACCTCTGTCCCATATCTATTTTGATGCTGTCTTATGACATTCTCATTTTATCAGAATCCAGAGAATAATCAAGTGAAGGGTAAGAGAGCTCCATTGAAAATACGATATGGATACTGCTCCCACATGTTCGTGGGAGTTTTCTTTTGCCCAAAACAACAAAGGAGGAAATCAAAATGAGACAATCTGACAAGCGCTTCCGCACCATCGACGGCGAGACACTGATGAACCAGCCGCTACAGCCGCTGAACTTTGTGGTGGACTCGCTACTCTCCCAGGGCCTGCACATCCTGGCAGGCTCGCCAAAGGTGGGCAAGTCCTGGCTGGCCCTGTGGCTCTCCGTCATGGTGGCGAAGGGCGAACCCGTGTGGGGGATGGACACACGGCAGGGCACAACACTCTATCTCTGCCTTGAAGATTCTACCCTCCGCATCCAGAATCGGTTGTTCGAAATCACGGAGGACGCTCCCGCTAATGTCCACTTCTGCACGGAGAGTTTCATCCTCGGCAAAGGTCTGGAGGAGCAGCTCCAGACCTTCCTTACAGAGCATCCGGACACGGTGTTGGTCATCATCGATACGCTACAGATGATCCGTGGAACCAACTACGACAACAGCTATGCCAACGACTACCGTGACCTCTCTGCTTTGAAACGGATCGCAGATGCTCACGGCATCGCCATCCTGCTCATCCATCATCTGCGCAAAGAGTACGCCGACGATGTGTTCAGCCGCATCTCCGGCACCACCGCCATCAGCGGTGCGGTGGATTCCAGCTTCACGCTGGTGGAGGAGAAGCGCGGCAGCGGAAGGGCAACGCTCCACTGCATCGGGCGGGACATCGAGTACCGAGAGATCGAGCTGGAACGCGGTGAGGAAAACGTCTGGCAGGCTGTCTGTGACAGCAAAACGCATCCCGGCGGACGCATCCCTCTGCTCATCTCTGAATTCATGACGAACCGCACGAAGTATATCGGTACTCCCACCGAGTTTGCAAAGGAGATCGACCCTGACGGCGCAGCGGGGATCACACCGAAGAAAGCGGGGCGGCTGATCATGGAAAGCCTTGCGGCACTAAGGAAATACGGCATCACAGTCGGTATGCGGCGTAGTAACGGAAAGCGACTTATCGAACTGCGCCGTGCCGAAAGTGTCGATTTCCCCGGTGCCGGGAAAATCGTTCCTTGCGACCCTGTCGAGGCCGCAGGAGGCGGTTTGTGCGCTCTTTTTGGAAAGGTGGAGTAAACGCCCGCCCAGGAAAACGGGCGGTGTTTGGGGCCGCTTGTGGCCGAAGCACGGCGAGTCGCGAATAACAGATACGCCCAGGCAGAAACGCAGGGCCGGAATTACGGCGGGTCTCTGCCTTTGGCAGAGAGCGAGCATCGCCTTTGACTGTTCACGCCCGCCCGTTGGCGGCCGCGAACTGCCTTCGGCGTCTCTTTTGCGGGCAGAAGCCCTGCACCCACTTTTGATTACGGAGGTACCACATTGAAGAAAAAAGCTAATCGTACAAAACCCATTCCTCTGACCTTCTATGTGACAGAGGAGCATGCTGAGACCATCCGGCAGAAAGCAGCATCCGCGGGAATGGATCTCACAAAGTATCTGACTACCTGTGCCGTTGGGAAAGAGATCGTACACATCGATGGCCTAAACGAATTCACCCGTGCGCTGAAGCCGCACGGGACCAATCTCAATCAGCTGGCTACGCTGGCAAACATGGGCAGGATCAGTTCCATCAACATCGGTGACACCTACACACTCTATCTGGAGATCCAGAAATTGCTCAAAGAAATTCTGGAGAGGAAGGTGTGAGCCATGGCGACCGTCACACCCATCAACCGTCCGAGGGGACAGAGCCGCGATGGTGTTGCCGCTGTGCTGAAATATACGATGCAGGATCACAAGACCGAATATAAAGGGCGGCACCTGGTCACCGCGGTTAACTGCCAGCCGGAAACCTGCATCACGGAGTTCATCAGCACGAAGCTGCAGTACGGTAAATGCGGCGGCAAAATGTATTTCCACTTCGTACAGTCCTTCCATCCGGAGGAGAACATCACACCGGAGGAAGCGCACGCGGTCGCTCTGGAGCTGGCGCAGCAATGGAAGAAGTACGAACTCGTTGTTTCCACGCACACGGATGCCGCGCACATCCATTCCCACTTCATCATCAACTCCGTCAGCTTCGAGGACGGAAAGAAACTGCACTTCTCGAAAGAGAATCTGACGCAGCTCCGTGCGCTCTCGGATGAGATCTGTCTGCGGCATGGCCTGTCCATCTGTCAGCCGAAGGAACAGCAGACCTCCGGTATCAAGCAGGCTGAGTACCATGCCGCCATGCGCGGCGAAAGCTGGAAGGTCGCTCTGGCCATCCAGATCGACGAGTGCATGAAGTACGCCGTCAACAAAGAACAGTTCATCGAACTGATGGAGAGCGAGGGCTATCAGGTCAGGTGGTCCGACAGCCGCGCTAACATCACCTACACCAATCCCGACGGCAAACGCTGTCGGGATTATCGTTTGCACGACACAAAATATTTAAAGGAGAATATGGAATATGAATTCGAACTTCGAGCGAAAGAATATGCAGCCTACTACTATGGCGGAGATGCAGGCCATGCAGAAGTCGGCACTGTGCCACAGCATGGACAAAGCCGAGAACATCCAGAAGTCGATCATGCTGACGGAAGAAAATTGGACGGGCCTGACCGGTGCGGTGAAACTGACCGGACAGTCGGTTCTGAAGCTGCAGGAGAGCGTGGGACATCTCCTGACAGACGAGCAGATGGACGAAAAACTCAAAGAGCAGGTGCAGACTCTGCTGGCGGAGCACAGCGCGGCAGTAGAAGCGATGCAGGCAGAGGTGCAGAATCTGAACGAGAGCAGCGCCGGACATTTGAGACAGGTGCAGAAGGCCATGACGGACAGCCTGAACACCATGCGCCGGGAACAGGAGGAAGTGGTGAAGGAGTTCAGGAAACAGGTTGGGAAAGCCAGCGAAGAATTCTCTTCCAAACTCTCCAGGGCGACCGCGTCAGTGGAGTATTCCGCGAATCAGTTGAAGTGGCAGATGTACCTGCCCACCATCATTCTGGTGCTGTGGGAATTGGTGCGGCATCTGTTCTTGCGGGGCTGAGCGTTCTGGACGAGGAGAGCGACGATCCGGAAGAACAGCGCAGACTCATCGAAGCCAGGGAGTCTGCTCAGAACTTTGGTACTGTCGTAGGACTGGTAGCCGGTGCTGTCTGCGTTCTCCGACAGTCAATGGAGGAAACACAGGAAACCATAGAAGAAACCGAAGCGCCCGGCCTGGACGCTCCGACTATGAATATGAAGATGTAACAGGAGGCAGCTATGTTTTTATTCAAAGGCGATTCTCAGACTCACGAAACCGTTATCCGTAATGTGAAATATATTACCACCAGCTACTACGATGGGGAGAAAGATATTTTTGAAAAGATCGGTGATTTGATTGTCAATTCCTTTTGTTCGTCTGAAGTAGACGAACTTACGAACGAATCTTCGTTGGATTCTGATATGGATATTGAGGACGGCTGAGAGTATTGTGTGTTGCTGAAAAGGAGGAAAATTGTATGGATAAAGAAATTGCGGGGCTCTACAGCCGACTCAGCCAGGACGATGGAAACACCGGAGAATCCGGCAGCATCCAGACGCAAAAAACGCTGCTTACCCAATACTGTGCGGAGCACCATATTGAGATTGGTGATTACTACTGCGACGACGGGTGGAGCGGAACCAACTTCGACCGGCCTGACTTCAAGCGAATGCTGGATGATATTGAGGCGGGAAAAATCAATATGGTCATTGTCAAAGACCTGTCCCGCTTTGGACGTGAGTATGCGCAGATGGGTATGTACATCGAACACTACTTTGAATCGAAGGGTGTCCGGTTTATCTCGGTGGCGGAGAACATCGACTCCAAAAACGGGCTCGACAATCTGGTGATGCCCTTCACCAACGTCATCAACTCTCTCTATGCCCGGCAGGCGTCTACGAAAACAAAAGCGGCGCATCAGGCCAGAGCCAAGAACGGAATGTTCCTGGGCAGTCGGGCACCCTTTGGCTATCAGAAGGACCCTAATGACCGCCACCACCTGATCGTGGACCCACCCGCCGCCGATGTGGTACGAGACATCTTCCGAATGTTCGCCGATGGGATCGGGTATGTGCGGATGACCAAAATTCTGAGGGAGAAGGGGGTGCTGAATCCCCAGGCGTACTTCAACCAGAACAACCCCGATTACTACAAGAACAGCGACTACTGGCGCAAGCCCTTTGACTGGCACGCGACCTCCATCCGGGTCATTCTGAATAACCCGGTCTACCTGGGCAGCGTAGTCTTTGGCCGGACCAAAACCAAGGGATTCTTCGACAAGCAGCGCATTGCGACCGATGCGGAGGATTGGATTGTGGTCGAAGGGACTCACGAACCGCTGGTCACCCAGGAACTGTGGGACACGGTGCATCAGATGATGGCTGCCCGTCGGCGGAAGAACGGAAAGGGTGAGGTGCAGCCCTTCGCCGGACTGGTCAAATGCGCCGACTGCGGTTCCTCTCTGAATGTGAGCTACGACAAAAAGAAAGGCCGCTACACCGGCTTCTCATGCTGGGTGTACAAGAACTACGGCAAACAGCGCTGCACCTCTCACGCCATCGGCTGGGTCACGCTGAACCAGCTGGTACTGGCGGATATCCGGCGCAACGCCATCGAGGCCAAAACGGCCACCGCAGATTATATGGATATGCTCATCTCCGTTAGAGCGGAGAGAAAAAAAGAAGAAACAGACCGGTGCAAGCGGGAACTGAAAAAGGTGGACAAGCGGATCTCAGAGCTGACCAAAATTCTGAACAAGCTCTATGAGGATGTGGCGCTGGAGAAAATCACCGAGGAGCGCTACCAATCCATGGCACCCGGCTATGAACGGGAGCAGGTGGTGCTGAAAGAGCAGCGGGAAGTACTGTCAGCGCAGATCGCCCGCAGTGAGGAAATTTATGAGAACATCGAAAAATTTCTGCCGGTCATCTGGAAGTACACCGACATCACGGAGCTGACACCCCACATTCTGAATGAACTGATTAAAAAGATCGTAGTGCATGAAAAAGTGGTGGCCGAGGATGGGAGCAAGAGCCAGCGGGTGGATATCTACTATAAATTTATCGGGTGCGTGAACCAAAAGCGAGATCCATGCAGCTATCCGACCGCATCGGAAGTGCTGCGTGACTGCAAACAGAAGATGGGCAATCCGGCATGAAACGGCCCGGAGCGCACGGGTCACAAAATGTCTCAGACACGAAAAAGCAAGTTCGCATGGGTTGATTTTGCACGAAAAAGCAGGGTGGAGCAGATATCAGACTGACGGCAGTGATACAGGGGAGCAACGAGCGACAAATAACGGGGAGAGTTTCCGGTTGGAAACTCTCCCCGCCTTTTATTTTTGCACTTGGTACTTGATGCGGTTTCCATATTTGCTGGACCGTAACAAACCAAGATTCTCAAACTTCAGAACGAAGCTGCGAATGGTCGCATAGGCGGCGTTGCCGAAATCCTTTTCCAGCTGCTTGGTCGAAAACTCGCCGTCGCCGTAGGCGGACAGAACGAAGTGCCAGAGAGCCTGTTCCTTTTCTGTCACACAGCCCTGCTCGAGGGCTTTTCGGAATGTGTCCGTGGTGCTGGGCGCAGGCAGAGCTGAGCCAAGCTTGTGATACACATTTTCGATGAAGTACACCAGAAAGGGAGTGGCATCCATCACACCGCTGATTCGGGCGTTTTGCTCGGCCAGCGTGTAGGCGTCATAGTAGCCCTTGCGGCTCTTCTCCACATACTCGGACAGAGGGACGAACAGAGCCGAGGAATATCCCTGCTGCACCAGATACCACAGATGCATCAGCCGCGCTATTCTGCCGTTGCCGTCAAACCAGGGATGCAGGTAGGCGATGTAGAAGTGGATGAGCGCGGCTTTCAGCAGGTCGTTCATGGAGGAGTCTTCGTTGATGAAGGAGACAAAGTTGCTCATGTAGTCCGGCAACTTCTGCCAGGGCAAGCCGGTGTGTTCCACCTTATCGCCGACGATGTACACGCTGTCGTGGCGGTATTTGCTGCCCGGCAGCAGACGATCCTCTTCCGGCAAAAACGCCCCAATGGTAAGCTCATAGAGCTGGTGGATGCTTTCTTCTCTGATTTTATTTGCGGGGTCGCTGATGAATTCCAGGCCCTTCTTCATACCGTAAATGCGATTTTCGCTTTCATTGGAGGGGGCATAGCCGGAGAGAATCTTGCGGACGCTGTCGCGGGAGGTGTCGATCTGCTCAATGGTGAAGGTGGAGATGATCTCCTCCTCCATGGCTTTTACGCCGTAAAGCTGTGTGCTGGCCTGCGGCGTCAGCAGCACTTTGGCCGCCGACAGGCGGACTTGAGTGACGCTCTCCAGATAGACCAGATTTCCGCCGTTGAAATCCTTCAGCGGCAGCGTTTTGTAGAAGCCGGTGCCCAGCAGCTCCACAAACTCCTTCATATCAGCCTGCGGGTATTTGTAGCCAAGCTTTTTCAAATCGGTCACACTCTTGTCCGACAGCATTTTCGTAAACAGGGATGCGTCCATTTTCTCACCTCTGATATTTTGCAGTATCAATTAGTATCAGTATAACGGAGTGTATCCAAATTTGCAATGGAATATACCAGAATATTTTGAAAATTATTCTTTATCCCCAGCGTGATGCGGAATTGTTCCCCTTACCAACAACCAGCGGTCGTCGGTTCAAGTCCGACTACCAGCTCCAACAACAAAACCGCTGAAATGATATGTTTCGGCGGTTTTGTTGTTTTTTTCAGAACATTTTTTGTTTGAAAACGATATTTGTGTTTGCCCGTTTTTTTCAAAAGCAAGATTTGGTGCTTATGAAAAAGAAAAAGTAAAGCCGGGAGTAGCGCTTCGCGCCTGCTCCCGGCTTGTTTGCAAAAAGGCAGGGAAAAAGCGCACATTCTCCTTTGCCGGGCAATTCTGGAAAGAAGTTCCGGCAATATACTGTTGCCGCAAAGAGGGTTTTTTATCGGATGTTAACAGAATGGTGCGGTATGGGCCAAAAGCTCCGGAAGGCGCCGGAGCTTTTGGAAAGGGAAGGTTAAAGCGTTGTAACGATATGAGCCTGTTCATAAGTGCGCCAGTCAAGGCGCTGGCCGCAGCGGTCGCAGTAAGATTGGTATTCCCGCTCTAGGGTAATGCGGCAGCGGGGGCAGACCGGAAAAGTATCCCCATTATAAAAGAGGAAAATTTCCGTCACGGCAAGGGGGAAACGATAGGATTGGAAATGGTTCATAGGAAACGCACCTGTTTTTTTATAACGCATTGCAAACACCGGGAAACTGCCAAAGAAACCGCGCCGCTTGGACTGCTGCACCTGGAAATGGTATATATTGAGCAGGCCAACCGCAAGGTGTCTGTTTGCGGAATCCAGCAAATCGTCCGCTGAAATATTCCGGAAACTTCGCGGCCGTCGTACAGAAGCTTCTGCGAATTTCGACTATAATTGACATAAAATCCCCTCCCTGATGAATAGCATAAGGAAAATGGTCGGATTATGCCAGACGATATAGAGACGGCAACGATATTTTTACGCCATTGCGTCCTGAAAAACTCTCTGGCAGACGGCGGCGGAAGTCGGCGGCCGGGGATGTTCTCCGCGAAAAGCCAGACCCCCCTGCACAAAGCGTTTTGCCCTGCGCAGGGGGGTCTGGCCGCGGTATTTCGCTGCGGAAGGATATGGTCTATCCGTTTTGCAGCCTTATTTGCTCCGCGGTAATCAAAGGATAAGCGATTAGCGCCTCGCCGTTTAAGTTTTCCCGCTGCATATCCACCGCGGTAATCTGATGATTGTCGTAGGTTGTGTAGTAATAAATTCCGCGATTGGCATTGCAGCAGGCAGTATACAGCGTGATTTCATAGGCGCCGTCCTCCGACTTGCAGCAGCCTCTTTGCTGCTCAACTGCATGAAGAATATGAAAAAGCTGACTGACGCTTTCCGATTCTCCCTTACCGGAAGCAGAATTCATTTTTGTAAAAGCGGCTCGAACAAATCTGGATTGCGACGACAAATCGCCAGGAAGACCCAGCGCACCCATTCCCAGGCTGTAAGGCGCCAATTCCAGTTGGTTTGAAAAGTGATTTTCCGGAGATTTTACAGACAGATGCAGATAGTTCTGCAATGCAAACATCTGCAGATCGAACGGCGGATTGTTGGTCAATATCCCGACAGGATTTTCATAGATTTTCACACCTTCCCGAACCGACTCCAGGGTGATGCTGCCTGTTTTGTCGGAAATCATCCAGTGCAGCTGAGCCAAAGGAAGGTCGTCCCGAAAGGACTTGTTTAGCAAATGAATTCGCCCCAACATAGCCCGCGCTTCTTTTACCGTGGCGCATTGAGATAAGATCCACGGAATCAGCTCAAACTGCGCGACATTTTCTTTGCCGGCCGCCGCAGCGCTGTAATGCGCGTTTCCCACAAAGTTCAGGCCTGCCATCGCCAGCCCCTTTTCGTTGACAGCGTCGTAATATAAGGGATAGTTTTGTGAGATATGCGCCATGCCGATGATGGCATAATGGGTGGGCAGATCTCCCATGGTCACAAAATGGAACGGATAATTTCTTGGCGTAATGGTCACTTCTTCGCCGTAGGAAACCATATAATCCAATGTGCGCCCAAAATAAAAATCCTTTGTTTGATACGTTGCTGCGGTACACATAATGCTTGTTCCTCCTGTTTTTTTATGGGTTCTCTGTTTACCATGTGCAGATACACGGCAGAATATAGCGCAGACGAGAAAAAACCATTTTCCACGTTGACAAAGTGGGACACAATCATGGCTTGCCGCAATGAAATTTCGCCGAAAAAATGGCAAAGGAAGATGCGGCGGCTGTTGTGCTGAAAAGCAGGAGTGGATTGCACAAAAACGACGTTATCGCAGCGCGGCGGCCGCCTTGGAAAGTTCTTTCCGAATGGCGATGTGCTGCGGACAAACTGCCTCGCATTTTCCGCATTGGACGCATGCAGCAGCCTTTTTCCGGCCATGCCCTTCTACAAGCCAGTCTTCCTGGTGCAGCGCGGCAGCCTTATCCCGGTAGAGCGTCAGATAATTCATCGCAGTGAACGTGCCGGAAATGCCAATGTCGTTGGGACAGACCTTGGCGCAGTAATTGCAGGTGGTGCAGGGAATCAGAGGAATGCGGCGGAGTTCTTCCTGGGCTTTTTCCAGTGTTTGCAGTTCCGCCGGGGTAAGGCCGGTGAAATCCTTCATAGAAGAAAGGTTGTCCTCCATCTGTTCCAGGTTGCTCATGCCGGAAAGCACGGTGATGACGCCCTCTAAATTTGCCGCAAAGCGGATAGCCCAGGATGCTACGGATTGATGCGGATCCATTTCTTTGAGGAGCTTCTGCACGGATTCCGGCGGTGTTGCCAGCATGCCGCCTTTGACCGGCTCCATAATGATGATCGGCTTGTTGTGCTTTCGGGCGACCTCATAACAGCGGTGGGACTGAACGGCGGGATATTCCCAGTCGGCATAATTAATCTGCAGCTGTACAAATTCTGCTTCCGGATGTTTGGTCAGAATTTCGTCCAGTTCCTCAGGGGTGGAATGGAACGAAAATCCCACATGGCGGATAAGACCTTGGGCTTTCTTCTCCTGTACAAAGCTCCACATATCAAAATCATCGAAAAAGTGAGTGTGGCCTTCGCCCAGATTATGAAGCAGGTAAAAATCAAAATAGCCGGCGCCGGTCTGCCGGAGGGAAACGTCAAACTGTGCCATAGCCTCCTCCCGGGTTTTGCAGTCAATCCAAGCTGCGTTTTTTGTAGCAAGCTGGTAGCGGTCCCGCGGATATCGTTCCACCAGCGCCTGCCGGATGGCGTCTTCGCTGCCGGCATAGGCCCAGGCGGTATCGAAGTAGGTGAACCCGGCGGCAAGGAACCGATCCACCATCTGTTTGGTCTGCTCAAGGTCAATGGCGCCGTCTTTCTGGGGAAGGCGCATTAAGCCAAACCCGAGTTTTTTGATTTCTTCTCCTAAGTATGCCATAGTTTTAGAATACTCCTTTCTGCCACCCAAAAGATATCCCGGGTGGTGGTTGTGTTCACGCACCCCGCTGAAAAAACAAGGGTGCTTTTCTTTTATTATAAAGGGTGATTGTCGCCTTGTAAAACAGAAAATAGCAATTACCGCTGGATGATTTGACTGTCTGTGTCTGCGTTGGTGAGAACCAGGCCAAGCCGGGGACTCAGGCGGGACAGCAGTTCGTTTGCAATGGTGCCGCATTCCACGGCAATGTCTTCTGCCCGGATGATTTCCGTCCCGTCCCTGCCGATGATAGTGACAAGGTCGCCGGGCTGTACATGTTCTACGCTGGAAACATCCAGCAGCATTTGATCCATGCAAAGCGGGCATACGATGGGCACATATCGCCCATGGAGCAATACTTTGCCAAAGGCGGCATGATAATTTCGCGGCAGTCCGTCGGCATATCCGATGGAAACCGTAGCGACGCGCAAAGCCGACGGGGCCTGAAACGTGCAGCCATAGCCCGCAGACTCGCCTTTCTGTATGGTACGGACGGAGGCGACACGGGCCCGCAGGGACAGGACCGGCTGCAGCGGCTGAGGGTAGCGAACCGGGGCGTGGTGACTGTAGACACCATATAGGGCAATGCCGGCGCGGATACGGTTGCAGGCCTGCGGCGGGAGATTCAGCAGGCCGTAGCTTGCCTGGGTGTGAAGCTGTTTTGGGGCATAGCCGACGGTCTGCAGCGCTTCTGCCGCGGCAAAAAACCGGTGCAGTTGTTTCGCAGTGCATGCCTGTGCCGCATGTTCTAGCCCATCGGCAGCGCAGAGATGGGTAAACATGCCGTCGATTATGAGGGTCCGGTGCCGAAACAGGCGGCACAAGACGGAAAACTCTTCGGCTGGAATACCGAGCCGGTGCATGCCGGTGTCCAGGCCGATCTGCACATGCAGCCGTTCGCCGGAAGAAGCCAGAAGTTCTCCATGCGTTTCATCTGCGACTGTCTGCGTGATGCGATATTGGCGGAGCAGCGTCGCCTCCGAGGGCGGAGTATGGCCAAGCACCAGAATGGGATCCCGGATCCCCGCTTTGCGGAGAGCTATCGCTTCGGAAAGGCAGGCGACGGCAAATTCCCGTACCCCCATGCGATGCAGTGCATGGGCGATGGCCGCGGCGCCATGGCCATAGGCGTCGGCTTTGACAACGGCGATCAGCCGGCAGTGCGGCGGCAACAGAGATGTCAGGCATTGAACGTTATGGGACAGTGCGGAAAGGCTGATTTCCCGGAAGGCCCTGCCGGCGGGATTGGGGGACGAAGAGGAAAGCCGACGCCAAAGCATCGCCAAAAGAGAGGACAGGACAAGACTCAGAAGCAAAACCGCCATAAAGTGGAGCAGACTGTTTTCCACAAACAGGGAAGACAGTCCCAGAACTTTTGCGCCGCCTCGTACCAACAGAATGCACCAGGGATGCAGAAGATAAAGAAGCATGGAACAGCGGCGCAGAGATTTTCTTTGCCCTTGATTGCAGCGAAGGAGCAGGGAGAATAGAAAGACCATGCAAAGGGGCAGAAAAAGATACATGCTGTCATGCCGCGGAATGTCCCGGCTGCGCAGGAAAAGTGCTTCCGCGGACATCCCGCCAAAACAAAGAAGAAATCCCAGAAGCGCGGTGCCTTTGCGGAATTTGTGACCGGCAGCCCCGAGAAGCAGGAACAGCGGGGCGAAGAACAGGCCGTTTCTTGTATAGGAGACGATGGAAAATATACCCTCGTATACGGTCTGCAGAGGCGGAAGGCGGGAAACGATGCCATAGTAGCTGTCTCCGCCAAGTCCGATGAGATACAGCAGGACGGAAACCGGAAGCGCCGCTTTGGGCAGGCGGCGGCACAGAAAGGAGACAATGCAGACCCCCAGCATAACGGCAGGAAAATACCATAAATGGTACAGCGTGCCGTCGAAAAAAAGCTTCTTTGGCAGTTCTGCCAAAGAAAAACTGTGGGCATACAGGTTTACCGGCAGATACAGCAGAATGGAAACGCCGTATAAAATGCCAGCCTTTTTTAAAAAGCGCCGGGTGGAACGCCAGTGATTTTTGGCGAGAAAATAGCCGGTGGACAAAAAGAAAAAAGGAACGGCAACCCGGCAAAAAACGCGGGTTAGCAAAAAATCTCCGCTGGCTGTGTAGGAGGACAGGGGAGACGTGTGGATGGCGATCACAAAAATAGCGGCAGCCAGCCGAAACATATCCAGCGCCGGAAAAGGTTTGAAGGAATTCATACGGACTGCCTCCAAATGGTGATAATAAAACCGTCGACATTGTTGCCGGAGATCAGGCAGACGCCGTCAGATACCGAAACCTCCACCGGTTTGCCCGGGTACGGAACATAAAAGATCTCCGCTGTGCTGCCGTTGTCCATAAGATAGCAGACGGGATCTTTTCGGACAAAGTCCACATATTCTTCCAGGCACAGTCCATGTTCTGCCATAACAGCTGCATGAGGAATGCCCACATAGCGAAAATGCCATGGTTCGGCTTCGATGCCGGTGAGCGATTCTTTGCCGGCCGGATACCGTTCGATAAATCCGTATTGTAAGGCCAATCGGCGGAAAACATTGCAAACGCCGCAATGTGGAAAATTTGGACGGATAAAGTCAATTTCCTCCGCCCGCAGGGCAAGGTCAATGGCAAACCCGGTCTCATGTTCGCTGCAGCCCGGCGCCGCGACAAACTGCCGGGTAAACGGCAGGCCGTTTTTGGCGGCGGAAACGTCCCAGATATGCTGCTGTTCCGCAAAACTGCGCCAGCCGGATACCGGAAAAATCTCTTCTCCGCCCTCGGTCATCTGCAGGCAGAAGGACAGAAGCAGAGACGCCTGTCCATCCAGCAGAACCGCCGGCGCGCGGCGGTCAACGGCGGCGAGATGGGGCGGCTTTGCAGACCGGAAGGGATGCGTCTCGTTTACAAGGATCAGCGGACCGCGGTAAATCTGGTCTTCGTCGCAAAAAAATTTCATCCCTGCAAACCATACCGGATCAGAGCGTCAATAAGACGGGAAAAAGACCATCCGGCTCCTTTCATCATATTGGGATAGCGGCTATGGGCAGTAAAACCGGGAATGGTGTTGACTTCGTTGAATACGAGGGTTCCATCCGGCGTAAAAAACAGATCCACCCGGGCAAAAACCCGGCAGCCAAGAGCGCGGTATATGGTTTTTGCCGCTTCTTTTACCCGTTCCGCGTCAGCAGGGGAAATCCGGGCCGGACAATGAATCTGCGAGGTGTTCAGACTGTATTTTTCTGCAAAGTCAAAAAATCCGCCGGACAGCTGGATTTCATCTACTTGGCCGGTGAAAAGAATCTCGTTTCCCATAACGGCGCAGCCGACTTCAAATCCCGGGATGGCTTCTTCCAGGAGGAGTTCAGAATCGTAGCGAAACGCTTCCTGCACAGCCTGCTCCAGTCTGGATGGCTCCCGCACCTTGCTGATCCCAAAGGAAGAGCCTGCCCGCAAAGGCTTGACAAAAAGCGGGAATTCAAGCTTCGCCGCACCTTGTGCAATGCGGGAAAACGGCGCATCGGTGGAAAACACAGCGCTTTTCGGCACGGCGATGCCGGCGGAGGCCGCTAGTCTGTGCGCCCGGTCCTTGTCCATGCAAAGGGCGCTGGCAAGAGTGCCGCAGCCGATAATGGGGATGCCGCACAGATCAAACATGCCCTGCACTGTGCCGTCCTCGCCGTTTTTTCCATGCAGTATGGGAAAAACGGCGTCAATGGAAAGGGGAGCAGCGTTTGGCTCCAAACAGAGAAGGCAGGGGGTTTCCCGGCTGGGAGATAAAGCGCAGGGATGGCAGTTTGTTCGGTCCAGGCTCCAGCTGCCGTCGGCGATGGGAGAGTATGGACCGGTGTAATAAAACCAGTCGCCTTTCTCTGTAATGCCGATGGGATAGACGGTATATGCGGTATGGTCTATATGGGACAGTACGGCGTAAGCTGACTGCAGCGATACGTCATGTTCGCTGGAACAGCCGCCGAACAGGACAGCAATATGCGGTTGTTTCATAAGGTGTTTTCTCCTTTGTCATAAAAAAATCAGCGCCTTGCATTGGCACGAAAACATCGTAGCAAAACAAGGCGCTGGTTTCTTTTGGATATTCCAAAGGAAACCTTACAATTTGAACATAAAATTCTTACATTTTTTTTACGCTTGCGGTAAAAATGCGGCCGGCTGCAGGGGAAGGGAGATGGTAAAGGTGACATAGTTGTTGCTGCTTTGCGCGGCGATTGTTCCGCTATGCAGTTCGACAATTTGCTTTGCAATGGCAAGACCAAGCCCGGCACCGCCGGTATTGCTGCCCCGGGCGGCATCCAGGCGGAAGAACTGATCAAAAATCCGGTTTAGCTTCTCCTGCGGAATGGTTTTTCCCTGGTTGATAAACGTCAGAGTGACAAAACCATCGTGTTTCCAGGCGGAGATTTGTATGGTGCTGCCGGGAGAACTGTAATTGACCGCATTGCGCAAAAGATTGTCAAACACCCTGGCAAGTTTGTCCGGGTCGCATACATAGTCCAGCTTTTGCGGCAGATCCAGTCGGCATGCCAAATCCTTTTCGGAAAAAATGGGCATAAATTCGCTGGTAACCTGCTGGAGCATGCGAACCAGATCCACGGGACAGGTTTCCAGCGATAGATGGGACAGGTTAAACCGGGTGATTTCAAAAAATTCATTGATCAGGCTTTCCAGACGTTCTGCCTTTTCCAGAGCGATGCCGGTGTATTTGCACCGAAGATCCGGAGAAAGCTGCGGTTCGTCCCGCAGCAGAGTGAGATAACCGATGACGCTGGTTAACGGCGTTTTCAGATCATGGGCAAGATAGACGATCAAATCATTTTTTCGCTGTTCCGCTTCTTTGGCAAGGGCAGCGTTCCGGAGGGATTGGGATTTGATCAGGTTCAGCCGGTCCTCCACGCTTTTCATTTGGGCGGACAGGCGGATGGGTTCCTCCGACTGGGAGGTAAGCTGCTCGCTGGCGAGCACTACCTCGTCCACATAGCGCATGGGACGGATAATCATCACAGCGCTGATAAGAAGCCCGCCCACAAACCAGGTGACAAGGATGGTTTCCAGCGGGTTGTGGGCGAAGATTTGCAGAAAACGATACAGGCTGCTGTCTGGCTGCCAGACAAACAAGGTAGCGCAGACAACATAGCCGAGAAAATACAGCAGCACGGTGCCAACCGCGAATAGAAGCATCGTGAAAAGATATCTTCGCACCAGACTGCCGGACAGCAGCTTGGTGGAGGCGTTGCTTCGTTTTTTTCTATTCAATGGTATATCCCACTCCCCATACGGTTTTAATAAATTTTGGATTGCGGCTGTTTTCATGCATTTTTTCCCGGAGACGGGCGATGTGCGTCATGACCGTATTGTTGCAGTCCAGATATTTTTCGCCCCACACCGCTTCAAACAGTTCTTCACTGGAGACCACGCTGCCCTGCCGCTGGCAAAGATACCAGAGGATGGAAAATTCCAGCGGAGTGAGGGAAAGCTCCTCTTCATAAAGGCTGCATTTGTGAGTGGATTTGGAAATCCATAACCCATGAATGTCATATTCCAGGGCAGACTGCGTGGATTTTTCGCCGTTGTTATAACGAAGGTATCGGCGCAGCTGGGTTTTGACCCGGGCGATCAGCTCCAAAGGGTTAAAGGGTTTTGTAATGTAATCGTCGGCGCCGATGGTAAGTCCCATGATTTTATCCATATCCTCCACCTTGGCGGTGAGCATGATGATGGGATATAAGTGGGTTTCCCGGATTTTCCGGCACAG
The DNA here is from genome assembly GCA_934395135.1 of uncultured Eubacteriales bacterium. Classification (GTDB taxonomy): domain Bacteria; phylum Bacillota; class Clostridia; order Oscillospirales; family Butyricicoccaceae; genus CAKRRK01. The sequence continues at coordinate 18,825 of CAKRRK010000013.1, forward strand.
GGCAAACCCATCCATATCCGGAAGCATTATGTCGAGAATGGCAAGATCCAGAGTGGTCTGCTCTGTGCAGCGCAGAGCGTCGGCTGCGGTATAAAATTTATAAACGGTATATCCTTCGTTCTTCAGGTAGACTTCCACCAAATCTGCAATGGCGGTTTCATCGTCTACGATTAAGACAGATGCATCCATACACACTCCTCCGATGCAAGGGATTCGGCGCTGTTTCCAGCCGCCTTTCCGGCCGAAGGGCCGCGACTGTGTCTATTATAGCATAAAAAACGGAAGGTTCCAAAGCACCATGGAAATTTTGACGAAAAAGATAAAAAACAGGCGGAGAAAACCGGAAAAGGTTTCTCCGCCTGCAAAAATAAAAGGGTTATTTGGCATCATGTCCTTTGCGGAAGCGCAAAGCATAGAGAAGGACGACAACGAAGCAGACAACCGGCAGCAAAAACGCGGACCGTACATTAGCAGTCTGTCCGCTGTATGCGGGAGTCAGGCCGGAAAGCGTGCCGTTGTCAATAAATCCGCCCATCACGGCGGGGAGAACCGCACCGCCTAAAATGGCCATAATCAGGCCGGCAGCCCCCAATTTGAGTTCACTGCCAAGACCTTTTAGCGCAATGCCGTAGATCGTGGGGAACATCAGAGACATAAATGCGGAAATCAGCACCACGCACCAAACGGAATAGGCAGTTGGCAGATAGACTGCCCCAAGGCTTGCAAGAATGCCGCCTACCGCAAAATATGCCATCAGCGTGCCGGAATCCACAATCCGCATAAGGGCGGTACAAATCCAGCGGGAAATGATAAAAACTACAATGGAAATGATGTAGTAAACAACTGCCTGGGCTTCGTTTAGCCCCAGATTTGTCATAATATACTGCGTAGTCCAGGTCCAAACCGAAATTTGAACCCCCACATAGAAAAATTGGGTGATAACCCCCCAATAATACCGGGGGATGGACAACAAGCGCTTGAGAGAGGGGAGAAAGTTCAGCGTTTCCTGGTCGCGTTCCCGGCTCTTGTCCCGGAAAAAGAAAACCCAGATAATAAGCGCCACTGCGATAAGCGCCACATAGGGCACGCATACCCAGACAAGCTCTGCCGATTGAATTTGCTTCAGGGCGGCAGGCTCCATCGCGATGCGTTCCTCATAGGTTGCAGGATTTAGATTTCCAAGGATTAAGAATTTTGCCGCAAGAATTCCGGCAAGAGAACCGATGGGGTTAAACGCCTGGGCAAAATTCAGGCGCCGCACGCTGGTTTCTTCCGAGCCAAGAGAGATGACAAAAGGATTGCAGGTGGTTTCTAAAATGGACAGCCCGCCTGCCAAGATAAAGATGGAGACAAGAAACAGGGAATAGTTCTGCGTCATAGCGGCGGGGATATAGCCGGTTGCGCCTACAATATACATGCCGAGGCCGAGCAGTACGCCGGCGCGGTAGGAGTAGCGCCGGATAATCAAGGCGGCAGGAATAGCAAGCACGCCGTATGCGCCATAGAAAGCAACCTGCACATAAGACGAGTCCACTGCTTTCATCATGAAAATTTTGCCAAAGGCGGGAACCAGATTGTCCGTCATATTGTTTAACATGCCCCACAGCATAAAGCACAGCACCAGCAGGGTGAAATGAACCAGATACTGTCTTGGAACAATGGGGTCGGTAAGCCGTTTGGATTCCGAACGATGCATAAAGATATCTCCTCTCTTTTGGTGCACTGGGGAACGCGGATTATAGCATAGACCGGTAAATGGCCGCGATGTCGTCCGCGGTTACGTTTTTGGGATTGCCGGGCCGGCATGCATCCAGATAGGCAGATTTGGCAAGGAAGGGGATATCTTCCTGCCGCAGAATGCCGCTCAGGTCATAGGGGATTCCCACGTCGATAGCGAGCCGCCGCACGGCGTCCACTGCGGCGCGGCGATATTCCAAAGCGGTCATATGCTCTGTGCCTGTCACCCCCATGGCCGCCGCAATGTACTGATATTTATCGCCGGTAGCATCAGCGTTGAACTCCATAATTTTTGGCAGGAGAATCGCGTTTGCTATGCCATGGGGCGTGTCATAAAGCGCGCCCAAAGGATGCGCCATCGCATGCACAAGGCCCAGGCCGACGTTGGAAAATCCCATGCCGGCGATATACTGCCCAAGGGCCATGCCCTCCCGGCCTTCTTTTGTGCCGTTTACGGCGCTTTTCAGAGAAGCGGCGATGAGCTCGATGGATTTCAGGTGGAGCATATCCGGAATGACCCAGGCTCCTTTGGTGAGAAATCCTTCGATGGCATGCGTCAACGCATCCATCCCGGTAGCTGCGGTCAGGCCTTTGGGCATAGAATCCATCATGTCCGGGTCAATCACCGCAACGACCGGAATATCATGCGGATCGACGCACACAAATTTTCGGTTGCGTTCCGTGTCGGTAATTACATAGTTTATGGTAACCTCCGCCGCTGTGCCGGCAGTGGTGGGAACCGCAATGATCGGCGCCGCTTTGTGCTTGGTGGCCGCCGTGCCCTCCAGACTCCGAACGTCGGAAAATTCCGGGTTGATCGCAAGAATGCCAACTGCCTTTGCAGTGTCAATAGAAGATCCGCCGCCAATGGCAATGAGATAATCAGCGCCGGACTGCTGGAACATGCGCAGGCCGTTTTGCACGTTTTCAATGGTTGGATTTGGTTTAATGTCGGAATAGAGGACATAGGGCAGGTCTTCTCTGGACAAAACGTCCAGCACCTTTGCGGTGATACCGAGCTTTACAAGTTCCGGATCCGAGCAGACAAAGGCTTTGTGATACCCACGGCTTTTGACCTCCCCCGGAATGTGTGAAACTGCGCCTGCGCCATGATAGGACGTCTCGTTTAAAATAATGCGGTTTACCAAAATGGAACGCCTCCTTACAATATGGTTAGCGATAATGCTTATAACCAGGGTGCCGCCCGGTTATACCATAGTTTGGCCGAAGAGCGATCAGTTTATCAATGTTTTCGCGGGAAATTTCCTTTTCGCCTCCCAAAAGATGGGCGACAAGGTTGATTTGGGCAAATAGTTCCAGGGTTTCCATCCGGTAGTAAGCGCCGATCAGAGTATCGGCCACGGTCAGCGCGCCATGGTTCTCCAGCAAAACCGCATCATGCTCGGAGAGATACGGCGCAATGGCGTCCGGCACTTCCTGGGTGGATGGCGTACCATATGGAGCGATTGGGATAGATCCCAGCGTTGCTACGGTTTCAATCATCGTGTAGCGGTCCAGCGGTACATGAGCTACGGCAAATCCAGTGGCAACCGGCGGATGAGCATGGAGCACCGCACCGACGTCATCCCGTTCTTCGTAACAGCGCAGATGCATTTTGAGCTCAGAGGAAGGGCGATACCCGTCCTGCGCTTCCAAAATGGCGCCGCTGCGGTCGATGCGCACTAATTTTTCCGGTGTGATAAAACTCTTGCTGATGCCGGTGGGAGTTGCATAAAATGTGCCGTCCGGGAGCTTCACGGAAACATTTCCGTCGTTTGCCGCCACCCAGCCTTTGATCCACATTTTGTGGCAAACGTCACAAATTTCTTCTTTTATGGATTGATACTCCATATGGATTCCCTCCTATTCTCCGGCGATAACGCCTTTTTGCAGCATAATGTTAGCATATAGTTTCTTTTCGCTTGTGGCAATTATGGCATATGCGCTTTTGGCCTGCTCATAAAATGCAAATCGTTCGATGGTTCCGATGGCCCTGGCCCCGCGCGGGTCGTATCGTTCCACAATTTCCCGGTATTCCTCCCAGATCGGCGTTTTTACCGGATCGCCCGGCATAACTTCCATCAGGTTTACCGGGGTATCCGTATAGGTGTCCAAGGGGAAAACCTGAAGAATGGCCTCCAGAATTTCACAGGCGTTATGGCCGTCGCAACGGAGAACGATATGATCGCTGCCGATGCTTTCCGCCGGAAAATTGCCGTCGGCAATGACGATGCGGTCGCTGTGCCCCATTTCGCAGAGCACTTTGAGCAGCGAAGGGGATAAGATGGGTGGGATACCTTTTAACATACGAGTACCTCCTGGAATGTTTGATAAGCTCTGTCCCAGCCGGCTTGTAGTGTGGGAGAATAGGTGCGGATTTCCGGCAGACGGGAGAGAATGCCGCGGGCGGCCTGCAGGTTTTCAATCGCGCCGGCGGCGATAAGCTGTACGGCAATGTTTCCCAGCACGGTGGCTTCCGCTGGGCCTGCGACCACTGTGCGGTCGCAGCAGTCGGCAGTCAGCTGGCACAGAAGACGGCTTTTTACGCCGCCGCCCACAAGATAGAGCGTGGAATAATCCCGGTTCGTACAGGCGGATATCTCTTCCAGGCTGTGCCGGTATTTGAGCGCAAGGCTCTCATTGATGCACCGGACGATTTGGCCCTTTGTTTCCGGAACCGGCTGCCCGGTTTTTTTGCAGAATGCCTGAATACGTGCGGGGATATCGCCTTCCGGTACAAATTCCGGCGCGTCCGGGTCCAAAAAGCATTGCAGCGGCGGCGCCGCCTCGGCCAGTTCTTCCAACTGGCCGAAACTGAGAGATTCTCCTTCCCGTGCCCATTGCCGCCGGGACTCCTGCAGGAGCCAGAGACCGGTAATGTTTTTCAGAAACGATGCGGTATAGCCGTATCCGCCTTCGTTTGTCAGATTGCGGGCAAACGAAGCGGGGGAGATAAGAGGCTGCGCAAGCTCGGTGCCGAGAAGCGACCAGGTGCCGCAGCTCAAAAAGGCAAAATCCGGTTCCTGCGCCGGCACGCTGACAATGGCGCTTTGGGTGTCATGACCTGCAACGGCGATGACCGGCACTGCCGGCACCCCTAGTTCCTGGCATAAGCTGTCGGAAAGCGGCCCCAGCGTTGTGCCGCTTGGGACAATGGCGGAGAACAGGGACCGTGGCAATCCAAGGCGCTGCAGCAGCGAACTGGACCAGGTTTTCTCCGCCGCATCCAGCAGCTGCGTAGTAGACGCAATGGAGTATTCTGTGGAAATTCGGCCGGTGAGGAAAAAATTAAAAAGATCCGGAATCATTAAAAGATGCTTGGCACGCCGAAGAAGAGCAGGACGTTTTTTTTGCAGGGAAAGCAGCTGAAACAGGGTGTTCATTTCCATAAACTGAGTGCCGGTAATGGAATAAAGCGTTTCCTTGGGAACAAGAGACAATGCTTCCTCCAACATCCCATGGGTACGGCTGTCCCGGTAGTGAACAGGGTTTTCCAGCAGTCTTCCGTCTTCATCCAAAAGTCCGAAGTCCAATCCCCAGGTGTCGATGCCGATGCTGTCGAAACCGCCGGCATTTTTTGCCTTGATTATGCCTTGCTTTATTTCAAAAAACAGTCGGAGCACATCCCAGTACAGGACGCCGCCTACAGAAACCGGATCGTTTGCAAACCGGTGGATTTCCTCCAGTTGAATGGTTTCTCCGTCAAAGCGGCCAAGCATCGCCCGTCCGCTGGAAGCGCCGAAATCAAACGCAAGTACTTGTTTCTGTTTTTTCATCTGTTTTCACATCCTTGCTCAGCGGTATAAGGGGCCATAGGCCTGACAGGCTCGGTAATCCGCCCCTTCCAGATCGGATCCAAAGGCGTTCCAGACCGCCGGACGGAAAATATCTTGGTCCGGTACGTTGTGCATGCAAACCGGGATGCGGAGCATCGAACAAAGGGTGATGAGATCCGCGCCGATATGACCGTAACTGATGGCACCATGGTTTGCGCCCCAGCTGTTCATAACAGCATAAGCGGAGGAAAACGGTCCGCAGCCGGTAAGCCGCGGCGCAAACCAGGTACAGGGCCAGGTGTAATCCGTCCGCTTCCAGAGCTTGTCCGATACCTCGTCCGGCAGAGAGACAGTCCAGCCCTCTACCAGCTGCAAAACAGGCCCCAGACCTTTGACAAGATTCAGGCGTACCATCGTTGCCGGCATTTCGCTGCGGGTCAGGAATCTTGTGGAAAATCCACCGCCGCGAAAATATCCATTGTCTGCCGGCGGCCAGGTTGTGGCGGCCAGGCAGGCTGCCTGATCGGCGTCCGTCATATCCCAGAAAGGCTTGATGACATGGTTGCCATTGGCGTCTTTTGCTTCGCCGCAGGCATCCAGGCATGCCGCGCCGGAATTGATGAGGTGAATGAAACCGCCGGCATCCTTCGCCCTGCCGGTAAGTTCATAGCCGGCGGCGCGCCGAACGGCGTCCGGACTCCAATAGGTGCGGACGTCGGCAAAAATCTGTGCAGTGCCGGTCAGCAGTTTGTTAAACAGCATGGAAACGCCGTTTAGAGTATCGTTTTCTGTGGCGAGAATATAAGGCTCCCGGGCGCCGTTCCAGTCAAAGGAAGAGTTGAGCAGCGCTTCCGGAAAGTCGCCGTTGGGATAAAAATCCGTCCACTGCCGTTGTCCCTGAAAGCCGCCGGCAATGGCATTGTGCCCCAGTGTTTCTTCTTCGCAGCCCTTGGGAAGGTTGGGATTGCCGTTGTACAGATCCTTGATGATGCACATCATTTTTACAACAAATTCCCAGGCTTCTTCCTTCTCTTGCTTGGTTTTTCGGGCAAATTCCGGGTTTTTGTCAAAGCCTTCCTTGCAGTGGGACTTGGTCCAGGCAAGGGCTTTTTCGTATTCTGCCTTGTCATAGATGCCTTCTGTCATACGACGGATAATCTCCACTTCGTCCACGGATTCTACCCGCATACCCAGGTATTCTTCAAAAAATTCCGGGCTGATAATGGAGCCTGCAATCCCCATGCAGATAGAACCGATCTGCAGATAGGATTTGCCCCGCATTGTTGCAGCGGCAACAGCGGCTTTGCCGAACCGCAGGAGTTTTTCTTTGACGTCGTTGGGGATCTCTTCGGCGTCTGCGTCCTGCACATCCCGGCCATAGATACCGAAGGCCGGCAGGCCTTTTTGGGCATGGGAAGCAAGGACGGAAGCAAGATATACCGCGCCGGGCCGTTCTGTGCCGTTAAAGCCCCATACTGCCTTGATGGTATGGGGATTCATATCCATCGTCTCCGAGCCATAGCACCAGCAGGGGGTGACCGTCAGAGTGATGTCCACGCCTTCCCGACGGAATTTATCGGCGCAGGCGGCGCTTTCCGGCACCCGGCCGATGGTAGAATCAGCGATAACGACTTTTACCGGTTCACCATTGGAATAGCGAAGATGTTCCGTAAACAGGCGGGCGGCGGCGTGGGCCATTTGCATGGTTTGTTCCTCCAGGGATTGCCGCACGTCTAAAACGCCGCGCCGTGCGTCAATGGTGGGGCGGATGCCAATCACCGGATACTGACCGATTAATCTGCTCTTAGCCATACTGTAAAACCTCCGTAAAATTTATAGTTTGCTTTGTGAAATGCTGGACTTTGCCAAAAGAAAAAAGTATAATAATGGTGCCATTTTATAGCGTGTGAAAAAAGAATGACAGAAGAAGGAATTCAATGAAAATAAGGTTGTTGTATTTCAGACGGGTGCTTTTATCAGAGAATATATTCTTTTATCTCAAGTTCATCATATAATAATGAATCTAAAAAATCTTGTAGTTTTTAATTCTAAAAATAGGAAAATATTCACTTTTATAAAGAGGGTGCACAAAAGAGGATGAAATATTTTGAATACAATGAACAAATGCCAAGAGGAACCTTCGCATTTCCAATGGAATTTTACCATGTCACAAGCCGGCATGTGCGTTATCATATGCCGTATCACTGGCATATGGAATTCGAATTAATCCGCGTTTTGCATGGGAAGCTGCACCTTTCTATGGACGGGGTTTCCTATTTGCTGGAACAAGGGGAGGCGGCGTTGGTGGCGGACGGTGTCCTGCATGGTGCGGTGCCGGAGGACTGTCTGTATGAATGCCTGGTGTTCAATTTGGGGGCGATGTTAAACGGAAACGCAAGCCTTACCGGCAAAATGGAGGCGGTTTTACGGCATAAAACCCTGATAAAACCGCATTTTTCCACAAAAGACAAAGAAGCGCTGTGGGCGATAAACCGACTGTTTGAAGCGTTTCGACAGGGGGCAGAGGGAAAGGAATTTGCTGCCATCGGCGCGCTGTATCTGTTTCTGAGCGTGGTGTTGGAACAAAAACTGTACGACCGGGAGCTGGAGCTGCGCAGCCGGAAACACCGCCAGGCGGCGCAGCTGCGGCAGGCTTTTGATTATATCGAAACTTCTTATGGTGAGATGGTGACGCTGGAGGACTTGGCCAGAGCGGCAGGGATGACGCCAAAATATTTTTGCCGGTTTTTCCGGGAAGTAACGAACCGAACCCCCGTGGAGTATTTGAACCACTACCGGGTGGAAAGCGCGGCAGAAAAACTAACAGAAACCAATGTTTCTGTGACGGATGTGGCCTATGCCTGCGGATTTAACGACCTGAGTTATTTCATCAGGATCTTTAAAAAATACAAAGGAATCACCCCAAAGCAATATCAGAAAAGTCTTGCGGAAAAAGAAAAGTAGTGTGCAGGAGAGGCAAATACCGGTGGGATTTTTACACCTATATGACAATAGTGTTCTTTGCATCCTTGAAATTATACCCGGCGCTTCGGAAATTGTAACGGTTTTGTAGTTGCAATTGCCGCACGCTGCCTATATAATTTAATGTGTAATGATGAGAAAAGCGCAGGGACAGACAGAAATTGCAGCGTTGCCTATGCGGAGGAAATTACATATGGAACAAAACAATTTAGTCCAGGCGTCTGTTGCTCCGGAAGAGCAGCAGGAAGAACTGGTCCGCAACAAATATGCGGACACGATGAACAAAAAGGAGAAAAAAGGCAGAAAAAAGCTGAAGCTCATTCTTGTTCTTGCAGTGATTGCGGCGATTATTTTCGGCACGGTGTATCTTGTGCGGAATATTCTGAGCAATGAAAACGATGAAACTATGTACAACGGCACGGTATTTTCATGGAGGGGAACCCTGGAAACCTTTGTGACAGGGTATGGCAATATCGCGCCGAAAGAATCCGTCACCCTTGGGAAGAACATCAAGGGAAAAGTGACTTCGCTGAATTTCGCGGTGGGAGACGAGGTGCATAAGGGAGATGTGATCCTGGTTACCGACCCGGCAGAAATTCGGAAGGAACTGGATCAGGCAAGAAATGATTTGGACGCCGCAAACAAGCAGCTTTCCGACGTGCAGGAAAACATTGCAAACCTCACGGTAAAGGCGCCGTTCGCGGGAAAGATTGTTGCAGTGGAAGACGTGAAAAAGGGCACGATCGTGTCCGAGGGAACCGCGTTTGCCACCATTGCGGACGACAGTGTGATGAAGCTGCCGCTGTATTTCAGCTATGGCTATGAAGCGGATCTTAAAACAGGAATGGCGGCCAATGTATCGGTGCCTTCCTGCATGGCGAATGTGTCCGGCGTTGTTTCGTCGGTGGAAAAAATCCGAAAGGTGTCCGGCGACGGAACCGTGCTGTTTAAAGCGACCATTGATATCAAAAATCCGGGAACACTCACAAAGGATATGGAAGCCACGGCAGTGATACCGTCTGCAAACGGCGATATTCTGCCCAGCGAGGCAGGAAAACTGGAGTATGCGCGGGAAGAAGTCATCACGTTCAAAGCAGCGGGAGAAGTGCGGGAGATCAAAGCGTCCGAATTTTATTCCTACTCTTCGGGTGCGGTTTTGTGCAGCTTGAAAAACGACGATTACGGCGATTCTGTCACCTCCATTCAGCGCTCCATTCAAACGGCGTCCGAACGGGTGGCGGAACTGGAGGAAACCATAGCAAACTGCCAGGTGACGTCTCCCATTGATGGACTTATTACAAGCCTGCTTGTCAAGGAGGAGGATGAGCTGACCGGTGCGGACATTCTCACGATTTCCAATCTGGAGTCGCTGATTGTGGAAGCCCAGGTATCGGAAATGAACATTTCCAAAGTAGAGGTCGGTATGCCGGCAGCAATTACCCTGGAGCAGACGGACGGCACCTACGAGACCACCGGTTCGGTAATCGCCGTCAGCTTTACCGCCCAGTCCAACGAAAACGGCGGGGGCGGCATGGCGAAATTCCCGGTAACCATTGAAATCGACAACGCAGACGGCACGCTTCGCCCGGGTCAGGGGGTCGATTACCGGATTTCGTCCAGCATTGCCGAGGATTGCATTATCGTAGACACTGCGGCCATCGTATATACAGACGAGGGGCCGGCGGTTTATGCAAAACCCGCCGAAGGGCAAACGTTTGAAACCACTATCCCCATTCTGGAAGGCACCATTGTGCCGGAGGGCTTCTTCCTGATTCCGGTGGAAATCGGCATTGCCGACGATACCAGCACAGAGATCGTTTCTGGTTTGGACGAGGGAATCGAGGTATACCTCGCGTCTACGTCTATGGTGATGGACGATACGATGATGGACGGAGCCGTTATGGTAGGGTAAGGTGGATGCCATGAAAAAAAACAATACGCTGATATCCATCCAACGCCTGAGCAAAATCTATAACGAGGGCAAGCCCAGTGAGGTACGGGCCTTGGATACTGTGTCTATGGAGATACAGCGGGGCGAATTTGTGTGTATTTTGGGGCAGTCCGGCTCCGGCAAATCCACCCTGATGAACATTTTGGGCTGTCTGGATATTCCAACTTACGGCAGTTACAGCTTAAACGGCACGCCGGTGAGCGAGATGAAGCCGTCGACCCTTGCAGGCATCCGAAACCGGGAAATTGGATTTATTTTTCAGGGATTCAACTTGATTCCGGCGCTGACGGCGTTGGAAAATGTGGAACTTCCATTGATTTACCGGGGAGAAAAAGCGTCCCGGCGCCGGCAAATGGCGGAAGCTGCGCTGGAAAAAGTTGGTCTTGCGAAAAGAATCCATCACAAGCCGGCAGAAATGTCCGGCGGCCAGCAACAGAGGGTGGCGATTGCCAGAGCAATTTCGGCCCGGCCGCCAATTATTATGGCGGACGAACCCACCGGCAACCTGGATTCCGCTTCCGGCCTGGAAATTATGAAAATTTTGAAAGGGCTGAACGATGACGGCACGACCATTATTCTGATCACGCATGATAACCATTTGGCGTATTTCGCCAAACGAATCATTACCATCCAGGATGGCAGAGTGATTTCTGACAAACTGAACGAAGGGGGCGTGCCGGTATGAATTTTTATCGCTCCATTTCAATGGCAATCAAGTCCCTTTTGAATAATAAAGTCCGGTCTATTTTGACCATGTTTGGAATTATTGTCGGCATTGCCGCAGTAATGACCATTGTATCCATTGTGCAGGGCATGAAGATCCAGATGATCAACAGTTACAGCGCCTTTGGCGTCAACAACATAAACATGTATATGTACACGGAAAATGAAACGATGGTCAATACCATGCTGGATTATTGCCGGAACGACCTGGGAGAGTATATTACCGCCATCAGTCCAAATTATCAGACGAACACCACCATTCGCTACCGGATCAAAGCGATGGATGGCATGGTATACTTTGGAAACGAATATTTTGACGCCTGCACCGACCGGACCATTGCCACTGGCCGGGGCATTAACCAGACGGACGTCAAGCGTTACAGCAAGGTATGCGTCATTGGCGAAACCATGCGAAAAGAGTTTTTTGGCGCGATGAGTCCCATTGGGCAGAACCTCAAGATCAACGGGGATAACTATAAAATCATCGGTGTCTACAAAGCCAAGGCCGGCGGAGAAAAATATTCTATGGACGACATTGTGCTGCTGCCATCGTCGCTGATGCGGGAGGTTACCGGTCAGCGGATTGCTACGGATTATATCGTGAAGGCAAAAGATTCCCAGAGCACGCTGACATTTACTGAAAAAATCAACGCTTATATGGAAGGCAAGTATGACCCAATGTGGGAAAGTTTCTGGGCTTATTCCAACCAGGAGTGGCAGGAACAGGAATCCAAGGTGATGGACATCATCAGCCTTGTCGGCGGCGCGATCGCAGGGATTTCTCTGCTTGTCGGCGGCATCGGCATTATGAACATCATGCTGGTTTCGGTTACGGAGCGCACGCGGGAAATCGGCATCCGTATGGCAATCGGTGCAAAACGAAAGGATATCATTATGCAGTTTGTCATTGAAGCTGCGGCAGTATCCGCAACGGGCGGTGTCATCGGTATCGGCTTTGGCTATATTCTGACCTCTACGGTAGGAACCTTTGCGATGAAATTCATCATCGGTACGCCGCAGCTTGTGTTGCCGCCGGTAGCGCTTACAATGGGCGCATTTTTGTTTTCCGTGGGCATCGGTATCATTTTCGGTATTTATCCGGCAAATAAAGCGTCAAAGCTGCAGCCTGTTGAAGCGCTGCGGGCACAATAAAGAGGTAACGGTTTATGAAAAAAATAATATCATGTTTGCTTGTTTTATCCCTTCTTCTCACACCGGCACTGGCATTTCGGGATATTTCCTCCGCACAAATTTCCGACGCGGCGGACACTCTGAATTCCCTGGGCATTATGAACGGTGTGGGAAGCGATCTGTTTTCCCCCAATGCGGTACTTACAAGGGGGCAGTTTTGCAAGGTTGCAGTCACCGCCCTTGGCACGAAAGACGTCACCGCCTACAAAAACTATACAATTTTTCCGGATGTCAAATCCAACAACTGGGCGGCAGGCTATGTCAATGCGGCAGTGCGCAAGCACGGTTTGGTCCGCGGTCTGCCCGACGGTACGTTTGCACCGAACAAAACGATCACTTATGGTGAAATCTGTACGATTTTTCTGTCGATGTTGGGTTATAAATCGGAGGATGTGGGTTCGTTCTGGCCTTCGGATTACATTGCCAAAGCGGAAGCCCTGGGCATTGCAAGCGGCATTACGCCGCCGGCTTCCTCCAGCGGCATTACCAGAGGGCAGGCGGCGGTAATGCTGAACAACCTGCTTGTGACCAACACAAAAGACGGAGACATTCTTCTCAAAACCACATATACCAATGTGCTGGACGATCGGGTGCTCCTTTCCACCAGCGAAACGGACGCGGATTTGGACAACGGCCAGGTAAAGGTTTATAACGGCACAGAAGATGAAATTTATTCTATGGCAGACAGTATTCCCGGCTCTCTTGCAGGGGCCAGAGGTTATCTGGTGTTTGACAATACGCAGAAAAGCAAAGTGCTGGCATTTATTCCGGAAATTTCCTCGTATGATACGTTTACGGTGAAGAAAACCTACGCGGATCGAATTGAAACGGACCAGGGCGTTGTCAAGCCTTCTGCCTCTACCATTGTGGTAAACGGCGGGGACAAATATATCTATTCGGAGTCGTGGTTTGATCTTCTCGCCGACAGCACCATCAAGGTTTACTATACCGCCGCAGGGAAAATTGACGTGATCGCAGCGGATGGAACGGCGGATATTTCCGGCAGCTTTGTTTATGGAATAAGCGGCACGGCAGTGATTCCGGCGGGCTATAGTGTTGTGAAAAACGGCGTAAAGACAACGGTCGGCGCTGTGAAAAAATATGATGTTGTCACGCTGGATCCAGTCAATCAAACGGCAGTGGTAACGGATAAAAAGTTGTCGGGCGCGCTGAAAGACGCATACCCCGCGTTCCAGCATCCAAGCCGCGTAACGGTGATGGGGAAGACCTTTAGCATTCCGGAAGCTGCGGCTGCCTCCTTCAGCGGTTTTGCGTATGATGACAAAATAACCCTGCTGTTTGACAGTCACGACAATGTGGTATCTGCAGTATCCCAGTCGGAAACCAAGTCGCAGAACGCAGGTGTTCTGACCGCATATTCCGGCGGCAGCGCAACAATAAAGCTGGCCTCCGGTATCCTGCTGAAGGATCTGCCGGTCCGTGATTCTACGGACTACACGGCTTATGTCGGGAAAGCCGTTACCGTTTATGAGGATGGGGCGAAATTTGGCATTTCTCTGGACCGCACTACCACATCCTTGAAAGACGCAATGGATTTCGGCCGGATGGTCTGCGGCGGAGAAGCAATTTCTCCCAAGGTAATACTGTTTGACCGGGCGGATAACTCTTCTCCCTATGTAGAGGTCTCTCTCAGCGATGTAGAGGGCCGGAGCATTGCCCGCAGCCAGGTAACCCGTGTGTTCAAGGACGGAAACGGCAGCATTACCGCAGCGTTTCTGGAAAATGCCACGACGGAATGCTATGATTACGGTGTGGCATTTACCGACCGGATAAAGGATGAGGAAGGGACGATATCTGCCTATCGGCTGACGCTTCGGTCACCGGATGGCGAGAAAACCTACTCCACCACTACGCTGCCATCTGCAGTGGCAAGGCAGCCGGTTGCGGTGGCCAAAGGCATGGAAAATGCAGAGCATACCTTTGCGCTGACGGTGAAAAAGCTTGCGTCGGTTGGCACTGTGGGCCGGGAGGCCTTTAACGGCACCAGCGGCGTTGTAACCAATGACGGATATTATGCGCTGGCAGATACGGTAATGTATTACGCGCCGGAGCAGGAAAAGTTTGTGACGGCGGTACAGGCCAAGGCCAATTATGAGAAATTCACCCTTTACCGCGATACTGCCTTGGCAAACGGCGGGAAAATCCGCGTAATTTATCTTGGGTAATACGAAACCCTTTATCTCCGCAAAAAAATCCGGCACAGCCAAACGCTGTGCCGGATTTTCGTTTTTTGGGGGAGGCACAAGACGGAGGCGGCGGGCTGCCGGCGGAAAAGGACTTTATAAATTTGGTGTGTAAATTTTCGGCAAAATATGATATAATAAACGAAATACGTCAATTCACCAAAGAGGAAAATGGTTATGGCATTTTGCATCGTTCTTTCCGGAGAACGGCACTGCGATATATGAAAAAAGCGGGAGGCGCTATGCTCACATCAGTTTTAGAACGAATACTGCCCAGGGTGCGGAAACCCGCCCGGTATGTGGGAGGAGAAAAGGGATCCGTCGTAAAACAAAAGGAAGGCATCCGGCTGCGGTTTGCGTTTTGTTTTCCAGATGTCTATGAGGTTGGAATGTCCCATCTTGGATCGCGGATTTTATACGGTCTTTTGAACCGGGAAGAGGATATCTGGTGCGAACGGGTTTTTGCGCCGTGGATTGATATGGAAGCGGAGATGCGCCGGGAGGGTATTGCTCTGTATGGCCTGGAAAGCGGCGACAGTCTGCAGGAGTTTGATGTAATTGGGTTTACCCTGCAATATGAATTGTCGTTCTCCAACATTTTAAACATGCTGGATCTTGCAGGGATTCCGCTGTATGCCAAAGACCGAAAGACCTTGAAAAACCTTGTGGTTGCCGGCGGGCCGTGTGCGTACAATCCGGAACCCTTGGCAGATTTTATCGATTTGTTTATGATTGGTGACGGAGAGGAAGTGATTCTGGAACTTTGCGGCCTTTATAAAACAGCCAAAGAGCAGGGCTGGGAAAAGACAGAATTTCTGAAGAAGGCCTGCCATATCCCTGGCGTTTACGTCCCTTCTCTGTATGAGGTAAGCTATCAGGACGATGGCACCATACAGGCGGTAACGCCCCTTGCCGGCGCGCCGGCGTTTGTGCAGAAGCGCATTGTAAAAGATCTGGACACCATGTATTATCCGGATTATTTTGTGGTTCCGTCAACGGACATCGTCTTTGACCGGGCGATGGTGGAGTTGTTTCGTGGCTGCACCAGAGGATGCCGGTTTTGTCAGGCGGGGCATACCTATCGCCCGCTTCGGGCAAAATCCAGGGAAACCCTGCTGCGGCAGGCGAAAGCAGTGCTGGAAAGCAGCGGATACGAGGAAATTTCCCTGTCCTCTTTAAGCACCAGCGACTACTCGGATATCGAGGCGCTCACTGCCGATATGCTGGAGTATTGCGAACCAAGAAAGATCAGCTTGTCTTTGCCGTCCCTCCGGGCGGACAGCTTTAATGCCGCGCTGATGGAGAGAGTGCAAAAAGTGCGGAAAAGCGGTCTGACTTTCGCGCCGGAAGCAGGCACAAAGCGACTGCGGGATGTTATCAATAAAAACCTGGAAGAAGATGATTTGTTAAACGCATGCAAGCTTGCCTTTGAAGGCGGATGGAACAACGTCAAGCTGTATTTTATGATTGGCCTGCCGACAGAAACCAGCGAGGACTTGGACGGCATTGCGGAAACTGCCCGTAAGGTGGCATATACCTGGCGGATGCATACAAGCAATCGGGCGCGGGGCGTCAAGGTGACGGCCAGCGCGTCCTGTTTTGTTCCCAAACCACAGACGCCGTTTCAGTGGGACGCGCAAAACACCCTTGCAATGCTTTCCGGCAAGCAGGAGTATATGAAAAAAATTATGAAGACCAAAAATGTGACCTATCGCTGGCATGACGCCCATACCAGCGTGCTGGAGGGAGCTTTTGCCCGGGGCGACCGCCGGCAGGGGCAGGTTCTGTATGAAGCGTTTCGCCTGGGCTGCAAGTTTGACGGGTGGGATGACTGCTTTTCGTTTGAAACATGGCAGAAAGCCTTTGCGGCCTGCGGTCTTTCCATCGAGTTTTACAGCCATCGTCAGCGGCCGCTGACGGAAGTGTTTCCGTGGGATCATATCGGTTGCGGGACGACAAAGGAACATTTGATGGCGGAATATAGAAAGTCCAGACAGGCGGTTCCCACGCCGGACTGCAAGACAAACTGCGCCGGCTGCGGCGCAGCCCGGCTGCTGGAGGGGGGCGCATGCCATGTTTAAAGCGAGAATGAAGTTTGCCAAAACCGGCCGGGCGAAGTATATCTCTCATCTGGATGTGATGCATGTGATGCAGCGAAGCATCGCCCGGGCCGGGCTGCCGGTATGGTTTACGGAAGGATTCAACCAGCATGCGTATATATCCGTTGCCCTGCCGCTTGCGACCTGTTTTTCCGGCGAATGTGAATTTCTGGATTTTCATATGCTTGCGGATACGGTGCCGGCGGATGCGGCAGACAGGATGAACGCAGCGTTTCCGGAAGGATTTTATGCCTATGAAATTTATGATATCGCGGACGGCGGAATGAAAATCCGTGATATCGGCTTTTCCCGTTATCGCATAATATGCACCCTGGACCAGGGCGTGCCGGAAGGCTTTGTGGAGAGCTGCCGGGCGTTGTTTCAGCAAGAGGAGCTGCTGGTGATGAAGAAAAGCAAGCGGGGCGAAAAACTGGTGAATATGCAGGATCTGCTCCGGGGCGTGACCTTTGCGGCAGGGGAACATACAATGGAAATCCAGGCGGTTTGCGCTGCGGGCCAGGAAAATCTCAGCCCGGAATATGTGGTAAAAGCGATTCGAGACCACCTGCCGGAAGTTTCCATTGACGGGGTTTCCTATCACCGTCAGATGGTATACACGAAAGATGGAAAGGAATTTCGATAGAGAGGACGTCTATGGCACAGAGAGAGATACTGATTTCCAAAGAGGATATTTCAAGGCAATACGAATATATGGAGTTCATCCGGAATTTGATTGTCAGAAAAAGAGAAGAAAAGAACCGTCCGCTCCGTGCGTTTACCGATACTTACGGCTGCCAGCAGAATGTGGCGGACACCCAGAAAATCGCGGGGATGCTGCTGGAGATGGGATTTGAGCTGACGGAGGAAGAAGCGCAGGCGGATCTCATCGTTATCAATACCTGCGCCGTGCGGGAGCATGCGGAACTGCGGGTGCTGGGAAACGTGGGACAGCTGTCCCATCTGAAGAAAAAGAACCCGGAACTTATTATTGCCCTGTGCGGCTGTATGGTGCAGCAGGAACAGGTGGCGGAAAAGATCCGCAGAAGTTATCCATATGTGGACATGGTGTTCGGCACGCATGCGGTTTGGCGGTTTCCGGCGCTGTTATACCGGAAGCTGACAGGAGACAAGCGGGTGTTCGACCTGTCCGGAGAAGCGGAAGGGGAAATTGCGGAAGGCCTTCCGGTATACCGGGATGGAAAAGTGCATGCCTGGCTGTCTATTATGTATGGCTGCAACAATTTCTGCACCTACTGCATCGTGCCTTATGTGCGGGGGCGGGAACGCAGCCGCACGCCGGAAGTCATTGAACAGGAACTGCGGGAGTTGGTGGCGGAGGGATATCGGGACATTACCCTTCTCGGGCAAAATGTAAATTCCTACGGAAAGGACCTGAAAGAAAAAACCGATTTTGCGGATTTGCTCCGCCGGCTCAATGCGGTTCCCGGGGAATTTACCCTGCGGTTTATGACAAGTCATCCCAAGGACGCCGGCAAAAAGCTGTTTGATACGATGGCGGACTGTGAAAAAGTCGCGCATCAGCTGCATTTGCCGTTTCAGTCCGGCAGCGACCGGATTTTGCAGGAAATGAACCGGCGCTATACCGCCCGGCAATATTGTGATCTGGTAGCGTATGCCCGGGCAAAAATGCCGGATCTTACCTTGTCCAGTGATGTGATCGTGGGTTTCCCGGGGGAAACGGAAGAAGATTTTTCCAAAACCCTGGAACTGGTGGAAGCCGTGCGGTTTCACTCGCTGTTTACCTTTCTTTATTCCAAACGAACTGGTACGCCGGCGGCAGATATGCCGGATTTTGCCACAAAGGAGGAAAAACAGGCGAGATTTCAGCGGTTGCTGGAGGTGCAAAACCGCATTGGATTGGAAAAGCAGGCGGATTATATGGGGAAAACCCTTCGGGTGCTGGTGGACGGTCAAAGCAAATACGGTGAATATTCCAGAACGGCCCGGACAGACGGCGGGCTTCTGGTGTGCTGCAAAGGGGATAATTTGGAGTTTGGACAATATGCTACGGTGAAAATTGTAGATTTTGGTGTAAAATCCTTGTTTGGCATGCAAATATAGACAGCGGGAGGAAAAACCATGGCAGAATTTACGCCGATGATGCGGCAGTATTTTGAGATCAAGAAACAATGCCCCGATTATATTTTGTTCTACCGCCTAGGGGATTTTTATGAGATGTTTTATGACGATGCGAAGACTGCGTCGGAGGTTTTGGAACTTACCCTCACAGGAAAGGACTGCGGGCAGGAAGAACGGGCGCCGATGTGCGGTGTGCCGTATCACAGCAGCGAAAATTATGTGGCCCGGCTGGTGCGCCAGGGATATAAGGTCGCTATTTGCGAGCAAGTGGAGGATCCGAAGGAAGCCAAGGGGATTGTAAAACGGGAAATTATCCGGATGATTACGC
>CAKRRK010000014.1 GCA_934395135.1 uncultured Eubacteriales bacterium
CTGTTACCCATTGTTGCGGTGGCTGGAACGGCACCGCTGGATCATTGGAAAAGGTTGGAAGGAGATCGGTGGAATGTTTCGGGCAATGCGAAGAAGCGGGCAGGCGCTGTCGCCGGAGGAATGCGATGCAATCCTGCGGGAAGGAACCAGCGGCGTGCTGGCGGTAATTGGTGACGGCGGTTATCCCTATGCCGTGCCTCTGAGTTATTTTTATGAAGCGGGGAAACTCTATTTTCACTGTGCCAAAATGGGGCATAAACTGGACGCCATTGGAAACGATAACAGAGTATCGTTTTGCGTCATCGGGCAGGATCGGGTGATGCCGGAGCGCTATACCACCTGTTTTCGCAGTGTTATCGTGTTTGGAACCGCCAGAATTTTGCAGGATGCGGAGGAAAAGCGTCGGGCGATTGAGAAATTGACAGAAAAATATGCGCCGGGCCGGGAGGAAGAACGCCGCCGGGAGATCGGCAGGGAATTTGACCGCTTGTGTATGGTAGAGATTTCCATCTTGCATCGAACGGGGAAAGAGGCCGTCGAACTGAAAAAGGAACGGGTGGGCCGGTAGAACGGTTTGCCGTTTGCACAATGCAGAGGCGACATCCGCCGGTTTCCGGCGAATGTCGCCTGTTTTTTGCGTGCTGCAGCGCGCTGCGGCACGCAAAAGATTGGCAGAGATAAATCCGGGCTTGGCGCCGCAGACACAGTTTGCCTTGCGCTTGGAAAGTGCCGGTGATACAATGAAAAAAACCAAGGAAAAGAGGATGGCATATGATTCGGCTGATTGCCAGCGATATTGACGGAACACTGCTTCCGGAAGGGACAAGTCAATTGGACCCGGTTTATTTTGACCGGATTTTTCGGCTTAAGCGCTGTGGCATACGCTTTGCCGCGGCCAGCGGCAGACAGTATACCAATCTGCGCCGTCTGTTTGCCCCGGTTGCGGATGAGATAGATTATATTTGCGAAAATGGGGCGCTGGTGGTCAGCGGCGGCACGGTTCTTTCCAAAACCGTTATAGAACGATCTCTTGCGCAGACGCTGCTGCGGAGGCTTCTGGATACGCCGGGCTGCGAGCCGCTGGCTTCCGGCGTCTATACCGGATATATCCAGCCGAAAGATCCCGCCTATGCGCGGCACTTGAAAGAACAGGTGAAAAATGATGTGATAGTGGTAGAGGACCTCCTTTGTGTGCCGGAGGACTTGTTGAAAATTGCGGCATATTTTAAGAGCGGCGTTACGCCGGAAATACAGGAGGCGATGAACCGGGTTGCGGCACCGGAGATGCGGGCAGTGGCATCCGGGCTGCCCTGGCTGGATTTTTTACAGTCCAGCTGCAACAAAGGAACGGCGCTGCGCACGCTGCAGGCGCAGTTTGGAATAAAACGGGAGGAAACGATGGCGTTTGGGGACAACGAAAACGATATCGAGCTGTTGGAACAGGCCGGAATAGGGTGTGCTATGGCCGGAGGACACCCTAAACTGCGCGGCTTAGGATGCCGCATTGTAACGAATGCGGCGGAGGAAATTACGCGTCTGCTGGAAGAGGTGGAACGATGCTGTTCGTAGTCGTCACCGCCCTTGGCATTGGCTGCGCTACGGTGGTTGGTGCGCTGATTGGATTTTGTGTAAAAAAAATTCCGCATCGGTGGAACGACGGCCTGCTGGGGTTTGCGGCGGGAGTGATGCTGGCTGCCGCCATAGTTGGTTTGATTTTACCGGCGGCGGAAATGATTCGGCCGGGGCAAATCTGGATTGTGGCAGTGGGAATCTTTGCCGGCGCGATTTTTTTGAATTTGATGGATTTTGTAGTGCCTCATCTGCATCGCCTGTCGGGAATTGACATAGAACAGCATCCAAACAACGAACAGATCAGCCGGGTGCTGTTGTTTGTGTTGGCCGTTGCGATTCATAATTTGCCGGAAGGACTGGCGGCAGGCGTTGCGTTTGGCGGCCAGAACATAGGGAATGCGGTTTCCATCGCGGCAGGGATTGCGCTGCAGAATGTCCCGGAGGGAATGATTATTATTTCGCCTATGCTGCTTGCGGGCTTTTCCGGCAAACGGACGTTTGCCATTGCTCTGTCCACCGGCCTGGTTGAGGTGGCAGGCACGATCATAGGCTATTTTGCCGCGATGGCGGCGTCGGCTATCCTGCCTTTTGCGCTTGCATTTGCAGGCGGCACGATGCTGTATCTGGTCGGTGACGAAATGATACCGGAGACCCATAGCCATGGCTATGAAAAAACGGCGACGTTTTCCCTGCTGGCAGGATTTGTGCTGATGATTGGGATGGACGTGCTGATTCAGGGCGGATAGCGGGCTATGGAAAGACGTTTGCCGCCGTCCATGCGCCGGTTCGGGTTCCGCCGGCTTCCGTTCAACCCGTTTCCGCGCCTGAAAAAGCAGATTGTATAAACCGGAAGAAGACAGAGGGAAAAGGTATGGAAAAAGAAATATTTGCCAAACAACTGCAGTTTATTTTGGAAATTGATAAGGAAAAGAACATTTTCCGGCAAACGCATTTAAGCGGATTCGGAAGGCAGGAAAACGACGCAGAGCATGCCTGGCATATGGCGATTATGGTGTATCTGCTCAAGGAGTATGCCAATGAAACATTTGACGTTGCCAAAGCTATGATGATGGCGTTAATCCATGATGTGGTGGAGATTGACGCGGGGGATACCTATGCCTACGATGCGGAGCATCTCAAAACCCAGAAGGAACGGGAACAAAAAGCGGCGGAACGCATTTTCGGCCTTCTGCCGGAACGGCAGAAGGCCGAATTGAAAGGCCTGTTTGAAGAATTTGAAGCGTGTGAAACGCCGGAAGCGCGATTTGTCTGCGCAATGGATAATTTTCAGCCTTTGCTCCTGAATCATTCCAACAACGGCGGCGATTGGAAAGCACACCGCATTCGTAAATCCCAGATTTTGAAACGGCAAAAGAAAACACAGCTTGGTTCGCAGGCCATATGGGACTTTACGGAAAAACTGATCCGGGAAAACGTGGAAAAAGGGGCGATACTGGAGGAATAATCCCGGGGCTGTCGGCGGCTTGCAGCCAGAAAGGCCCGACAATGGAGACGGAAAAGGGAATGGCAGAAGAATCGGCACTGTATATTCGTCGCATTTTAGAATTTTTTAGAAAAATCTTGACTTTCAAAAAGATTTTCAATATAATGAATTGTATCCTTGCTCATACAAAGGTGTGGGCCAGAGACCAGAAGGAGGTGCAAAATTATGGCAAAGATTACAGGAAAGTACGAGGCTCTTTTCATTGTCAATCCGGCGATGGGCGAAGAAGCTGTCACTGCTGTTGTTGAGAAATTCAAAGGCCTGATCGAGTCCAATGGCACAATCGGTAAGGTTGATGACTGGGGCAAGCGCAGACTTGCGTATGAAATCCAGGACCAGACCGAAGGCTATTATACGCTGGTTGAATTTGAATCTGCTCCAACGTTCCCGGCAGAGCTTGACCGTTTATTCAAGATCACAGACGGCGTTATGCGCTCTATGATCATCGCAAAGGACTAACATTGCAGAGGAGGCGCTTGACATGCTGAATAAAGTAATTTTAATGGGGCGGCTGGTACGGGATCCGGAACTGCGGTACACGCAGAGCAATCTGGCGGTAGCGTCGTTTACCATAGCGGTGGATCGGAATCGAAAATCCGAAGGACAGCCAACGGCGGATTTTATCGACATCGTCGCTTGGGGAAAGTCAGGGGAATTTGTTTCCCAGTGGTTTCAAAAAGGTTCGCTCATCGTAGTGGTAGGACGGCTGCAGTCAAGAAATTGGGAAGACCGGAATGGAAACAAGCGGGTTTCCATTGAGGTGGTCGCGGAAGAAGTGCAGTTTGGAGAGTCCAAAAAGTCCCGCGAAAGTTACGGCGGCGCTGCAGCGCCTTACGGCAGAGAAAACGCGTCCAACACCGCGCCGAGCTATGACTTGCCGGCGGAAGACTCTGATTTCAGCGAATTGAGCGATGATGATGGAGACGTCCCATTTTAAAATTGAAGAAGGAGGAATTTGGCAATGGAAGAAAAGAAAGAGTTCAATAAAGAACGCACAGAACAGCCAGAACGTCCGGAAAGACCGGAACGTCCGGCGCGCCCGGAAAGAGCGCCCCGCGGTGGTATGCGCCGCCGCAGAAAGGTTTGCGCTTTCTGTGTGGATAAAGTGGAAGCAATTGACTACAAGGATGTTGCAAAGCTGAGAAGATATATGTCGGAACGCGGCAAGATTCTGCCTCGCAGAATGACCGGCACATGCGCAAAGCATCAGCGGGAGCTGACGGAAGCAATTAAGCGCGCGCGCTATGTTGCGCTTCTGCCATACACGGCAGACTAATGAAATAAAAAAGCGTTGTGAAATTTCACAACGCTTTTTTTGTTTGCCCATACTTTTGCAATGCGTTCGGAAATGCCCTTAGGTGACAGTGACCGCAATGGTTTGAGAGGCGAGCACAGCACTGGCGGCATCATACAGAAAAAGTGTAATCTGGGTGGTGCCGGGGGACAAAGCATAGCAGCGAAGGATAGCTGTGGAACTGCTGTCCTTTATCAGCTGGGCGGTTACAATGCCGGAATGTTCGATGGTTCCGCGTAGCGAGACGGAGTTGTTGGGGGAGTAAGCGATAGAAAGCGACGCGGTGCCGCCCTGTTGCAGGGAAACGGAGCAGGAAGAGGCGGAGAGTGAGGCTGCGGCTGTCAGCCGTTCTGCTATAGGTTGGTAAGATGCTGTGGAAAGCGTGGAAATGGCGTTGATTGGAATGGCAAGATTGAGATTTTGTCCATCGGTCAGTGTAGCGCTGGTAATACCGATGACAGCGCCGGAGGTATCCAGCAGCGCACCGCCGCTGCTGCCGGAGGAAATCGGCGCGGTAGTCTGCAGGTAAGTCTGCCCGTTGATAGTGCGGGAAGCGCTGGAAATAATGCCTTGGGAAATCGTATTAGAGAGTCCCAAGGGGCTGCCAATGGCATAGACAGTGGCGCCGCCGGCGACCATGTCGGAATCGCCGATAGAAAGAGCCGGAAATCCATTGCCGGTTATTTTGAGCAGAGCAATGTCTCGGCTTATGTCATAATCATAGATCCCGGCGACAGTATGCACAGAACCATTGGAAGCCAATGTGATTTTGGCAGAAGCGCCGCCTTCTATGACGTGATAATTGGTGGCGGCGGTGCCATCCGACGACAGAAAGAAGCCACTGCCTGTTTGCAAAAGGTTGCCGGAAGAGTCGTATACTGCGATGGAGAACACAGCAGGAGAACAGTCTGCATAAATTTCTTCCGCTGTTTTGGCAGTGCCGCCGGAAGAAGTGGAAAGATAGGCGGAAAGTCCGGCGGATTCAATCTGGCTGCGGGTAAGAACGCCGCTGGTGAAAAGGCTCTGCAGCAGGGTATAAGAGGCCGAGTGCAGAGGCTGTTTTAAAGCGGAAAGGGAGATTTCCGCAATATCGCCCCGGGTAAATTCCACATCCTCAACAGAAGAGGAAAGGCCGATGGAGTCGGCAAACTCTGCAGCGGAAGAATAGGAAAATTCTGCGTCACTGTACCCCAGAGCGCGAAGAATCAGGGTATAAAATTCATTTGCGCCAATGGCATTTTTGCCGCCGAATTCTGTGCTGGAAATTCCTTTGGTGTAGCCCATTGTGTAAGCATAGGCGATGTATTGCTGTGACCAGCCGTTGTTGTCGGTAAAGGGGGTGGGCCAGGCGCCGGCGAGGGCTTCCTTTTCTTTTCCCAAAAGGCGCAGCAATATAACGACGGCCTGTTCCCGGGTGGCGGGGGCATCCAATTGAAAAAGAGGCGTTCCATCCGGATTGGTACCAGTACCCTGAAACAGTCCCAGCGTATACAGAGTGTTGGCGCTTTGAATTTTCGCCGTGCTGGCGGCGGAAGCCGCGGGCGATGCGGCAAAAACAAAAGCAAAGACGAGAAGTAACGCGGCAAGTTGTTTTTTCATAAGCAGTTCTCCCTACCCTCTGAAAGGCCGTTTGCGGCCGTATTTTGCAACGATTTACTTTTAGAATAAACGATAAATTTAAAAAAAGAATGGAGAAAAAATAAAAAATTTCTTAATTTTATACAGCGGGAAAACATGCCTAAAAAGCCATCCGCCAATATCAGTTCCCGTTAAGCATACATCGCGGGGCAAGAGAGAAACGGCATAGCTTCGGCTAAGAATAATCACTTTCATTTTAGATGGCCGCCGTATTTATCACGCAGGATTCGGGCGGTATTGCACTTTGGTTTGCATAGCAGACTTGTCTATCCTTACGCAGCCTTGTATATGCTGTCCATTCGTCAATCTGCAATTTTGTCCGCCAGAATTCCTCGCTCTGACATCCAGTTCCATCACGATGGACACAGTTGTCTTCGGCTAACGCTTCCTGCTGCCGAACGCGTAGTGAATTTCCGCCACCGGGGAATGCCCTATGCCGGGTGCATCACATAAGGACTACTGAGAACTTGTTTTTAACAGATTTTTTCGTCAAAAGTATCCCTCGTAATGTCCAGCGAGTTTGAAGGACGGGCTCTTCAGAACGGAGAATATGGGATGTTGGATGAGCAGAAGGCAAAGACAACCGAGGTGGATAGGAAATATTACAGCCAGGTTCCGGACTGCAAAGCAGCAGTGGTACCGGCGCGGGTTCTGATTTCCGCGGAGGCGACTACCGAGGGTGAGTGCGCCGTGATTCATACAATATTGACCGAGGAATATGGCTTATCTTCGTGCAGCATATTTGGGGAGAATGGCTTGCTATATAGATAACAGCACAGAGGTAACATACACCACAAGAGGCGAAAGAATGACAACAAGTACTGCATTTGCCAAAATTGGAGCAGAAACTCCGCGTGACGGCTTATGCCCGAGTTTTCAGCGGCAAGACGCTGGACTCGCTCCCCAGGTAGGTCTTACATTACAACGACATGATCCAAAAGTGCAGGGGTTTGGAGCATACTGGCATCTATACCGGTGAAACGCTGACCAGCGCCGAGAAAAACAGAGCGCAATTCGTCCGACTCATGGATGATTGTCGAAGCGGGAAGTTCGATATTGTGATTGCCGAATCCATTCCTTGCTTCGTTCGGAACACTGTCACGCGGCTGAACACGGTATGCGAATTGAAGAAATATGGCATCGATGCTTATTTCGGGGAGCAGAGCATTTAAGGGATTCTCTAAGTTTTTGTTTGACATGTTAAAAAGGTGCTAGTAGACTAAAAGAGTAAAAACTGTTGCTGAATAATGGACTGATAATGGAATAATATGGCGGTCAGGTGCGATTATGTGCCGTTAAATTGTGTGGGGTATGGGAATGAAAAAACTGTGTGCAGTACTTTTTACAAGGATTTGTCTGCTAGTCGTTATTCTTGGAACGATAGTGACCGTTGGTATTTTTGCATGGCTCATCGGCACGACGATTAACTCTGTCGGCTCTCTTAAAATCGACGTCTTAAAAAAGGTTTCTGAACGAAGCCATATTGTTTGCAAAGCGGCAATATCCTTGGCAGAGGCAGTGGATGATACGATCGATCTTTTTCTTAAACAGGATGCGACCTTAGAACACGATGATGACTTATACTGTGACATCGATGAGGAGTTTAAGTATGCCGATATTTATTATGATAGAATCGGTATTGATTTGACACTAACGGTAATTATGAAGGACAATGTCCTGTATATGTCGCAGGACAATTTATATGATGATATTGATGAAATGAAACGATCATTCTGGTATGTTAACAGTTATACAAATGATCGGACAGAACTTTGGAGAGCGCAAAAGAATAACGCTGACGGAATATCCACTTATTTGATTTCTTATGTTAGGATACTCCGTGATGATAACGGACAATACATTGGCGTAGCCATTGTTAATTCAACAGAAAAAACCTTTCATGAAATATACAGCAATATCAACGAAAACAAAAGCGATATCTATATCCTTGATGAAAATGGGGTCGCAATAAGTACAAAGTATCCCAACCAAATTGGTACCCAAATTTATTATATGCCTGCTTTTGAAAAAGAATATGGCTACAATACATACCATGTAGACTATGAAAAAGGACTTTTTATTTCTAATTATAGAGATGAAGAAACAGGATGGACGTTTGTTCAGAAGTCTGATTTAAACTCGGTGTTTGGCGAATATAGTAAGGTATGGATGTATTTCATATATTTACTGACAATTATAATTTTTCTTGGAATGATTGCTTCATTCAAATTATCCAAAAAAATTTTAAAGCCCTTGCAGACTGTGGAAAACGCCTTGCGGGAAAGCGCAAATACTGGCTTTAGAAGAATAGATGTAATCGATTCATACAGCGAAGCTTATGCCATCGGCCAGTCCTATAATGAGGCTGTGGATGAAATTGTAAACCTCTTTGCCAAAATCAAGGAAGACGAAAGAGCAAAGCGGAAACAAGAATTGGAGTTTCTGCAGCTTCAAATTAACCCGCATTTTCTTCACAACACGCTTTTTTCTATTAAATGCTTGATAAACCTAGGCCGTACAGAACAGGCGGGCAATATGATCTCAAGTCTTCTAAGTCTGTTGAGTTCAAAAATGTCTTTAGACAAGAGATTTTCCAGTATAAAAAGTGAAGCAGAAATGCTTAACAGCTATACCGAGATTATGAAAATGAAATATCCGAATATTAAAATGGAGATTTATATTGACGAATCAGTAGAAGAGTGCCTAATACCGAGATTTTTGCTTCAACCGGTCGTGGAAAACACTTTTTTTCATGGTATGGAAAGCGAAGATGCGGAGTGTTTGATTAAGTTGTTTGCTTATCCCGAAAACAAAAAAGTGGTTATTAAAATCAATGACAACGGGATTGGGATGACCAAAGAAGAGCTGGACAGGATTTGGGATAAAAAGACGGATGGGCGTCCATCAAACCATATTGGGCTGAAGAATGTGCGTGAACGAGTAAAAATGGTGTACGGAGAAGAGTGCGATGTCACCATCAGTAGCGTGCGCGGCGAGGGGGTCGAAGCTGAATTTATTCTTAAACAAATATTTGCAGAGGAGGAGTTAGAGTGAAAAACGTTTTGATCGTGGATGATGAAATGCCGATTTGCGAATGGTTTTGTTTATGCTTTGGCGCTCACCCAGAAGTAAATAAAGTGTATTCAGCTTGGAATGGCGAGGAAGCAGTCAGGGTCCTAAAAGAAAACCAGGTTGACATGGTGTTTACCGACATAACTATGCCCAAAATGGACGGTTTAGAGCTTCTAAAATATATAAGGGAAAATTATCCGAACATCGATGTAGTAATTATCAGCGTGAATACGGAGTTTGAGTATGCTCGCTATGCTATCAAGCAGGGAGCCTGCGACTATATCCTGAAAAATGAGATCACGAAAGATAGTGTGCTGACCTTGCTGAATCGCTTAATAAAGAAAACAGATTCTCACCATACTTTCGAAAATCATGCAAATGATACGGAAAGATTCTCCTTGAAATACAGCATTGGGTCAAAGTTTATTCATCAATTACTTCTTACGGGAACTCCAATCAGCAGCATAGAAGAACTACGGGCTAATTATATTGAAATTGACGATACGCTGCTGTTTGCTTTGGCGACGCCGTGGTTTCCAAAAAAGCTTTATGAGTTGAAATTGGAAAATTGGGTGGATATTTTTAATATCTCCTATTATTCGTATGAACAATCAAAGCAATTGCTGCTAATCGGAAATTTAAAAAAAGCTGACCCGGAGATTATTCAAAAGCTTGCAATTTTTATTCAAGAGCAACTAAACTGTATCGTTGGATACAGCGGTATCGGAAATGGGATCGGCGAACTTATCTTTGTGGTGAAGGATGCCGTAAATATGAGCTGCTTTGCTTTTTACGATAGACATAACACTCGGGAATATCGAGAGTGGGCTGAAAAATCAGATGATGGTTCTGCCTGGTCGAAAATTGAAGAGCTGCAAAGAGGCTTGATAAAATCCTTTGAGGCTCATCATTATGGGACGGCGAAAGTCTTGTTCGGAGAATACCTGGATATGATTGGTGCTGCGAAATTAATGGATGTTTCTTCGATAAAGGACAGCATCATCAAAACGGTAAGCAGGATCAATTCGAATTATTCCTCCATACAGAGCAACATTTATCAGACACAGAGAAAAATATTGGAAAGCAGTACATTCGCTGAAGTGAGAAGGGTTCTGGAACCTTTCATCGCAGAGATGGGGGAATTGAAGAAATATTCAAAAAGCATTCTGAGCGCTTTGGAATATATCAAGCAAAATTATATGCACCAATGCTCGCTTAGTGAAGTGGCAGGAGTTGTGTTTATAAGTGAGGGATACTTCTCCCGGCTTTTCAAAAAAGAAGTTGGTATTACATATTCCGAGTATTTGAATCGTGTTCGTATGGATGCTGCGATGAATATGATACTGAGTACAAATATGAGTATTACGGCAATATCTGAGCAAGTGGGTATCCCAAACAGCAAGTATTTTTCGCTTCTTTTTCGTAAGCATTTTAATAAAACTCCGATGCAAGTTCGTGATCCTGGGCATGGGTTCCGCACGGAAAAAGAGTAGCCTTTCGCAAACATTGTATTATGATTACGGTTAATCCGGCACCGCATTAAAGGCGGCGCCGGATTATTTTGTAACTTATAGATTAACGTAGGAAAACATGAAAAGAGAGGAGACAGCCCAACAATTGATGAAGGATAGATGATGTCAGAAAATTGATATAGTTCGACAAGAATTTATACCTGTATAGTGAAGCATGTAATAATATTGCACAAACAAGTGAACAACATTGGTTGTCGTTCTTGTTCAAATGAGTAAAATTTAATTAGACTTAACAAAAAATACAAAGTCACTAATAATGAGAAAGGAACGAGTACACAATGAAAAAGACAAAAGGCATTCTCCTGATCTTGGTCCTTGCGATAGCGCTCCTTGCTGGATGTTCAGTTCACGATGGGACAAACAAAGATCCTGTAACCGATTCTACAGAATCCGCTGTTTCCGGAACAACCATTCGTGTAGGCACGATGCCCGTTACTGTCGGCTCCTCCCTGGACTATGCTATGAAGCAGGGTTGGTTCGAGGAAGCCGGTATCAACGTTGAACGTATTTTATTTGCAACCGGTGCACCGATCAACGAAGCGCTTTCCGCACAGCAGATCGATATTTCCATCAGTGGTCCTGCAAGTATCTATGCAGTTGCTTCCGGCGACATTACTTGGATCGGCGATATCAATACCTCAACTGGTAGCGGTATTTATGTCAGACCGGATAGTCCGGTGTTGAACGATAAAGGCAATATTGCTGATGCTCCCGAAATGTATGGCAGTGCCGAAACCCTTAAGGGCCTTACCATCATCGGACCTCTCGGAACAACGTCTCAGTTCAATGCAGTCGCCTGGATGGATAGATTTGGTCTCACCGCTAACGACTACAGCATGCTCTCCATGGACTTCGGTCCGGCCACTCAGGCATTCCTTACTGGTGAAGGTGATGCAGTCGCAGTTCCGCCCCCGTATACCGTTCAGCTGGAAGAAGCGGGTTATGTCTGTGCAGCAACTCTCGAAGATGCAGCCAACACGATACTTTGCGACGGTATAGGCGTTCGTACCGCATATCTTGAGGAAAATCGGGAAACTGTTGTAGAGTTTATGAAGATCCTCTATCGTGCACAGGAAGTTTTAGCTAACGATGATGCAGTTGCAGCGGACCTTTGCTTCGAATTCTATAACGAGAATGGCCGTGAGTATAGCGAGGCTGATATTCAGTCCGAACTTGATGTTCGAGATTGGGTTGATGAAGAATATATGGAAGCTGATGATTATGTATTTGGCCAGTGGCTTGTTGAACTCGGCGAATTTTATGTTAACGACGGTAAGATATTACCTGAAGACTTCCCTAATATCAGAGCCGGTCTGGACGCTTCCATCATAGAAGAGGTATACGGATTCTCTCTGAACCTTCCTCCCGAATAATTCATAATCGCATGGAATGCCAGTTGATTGCATAAAAAGTATTTGCCGTTGAGAGGGAGAGAGTCGAATCGCCTTCCCTCACAAAAGTGCGAATGACGTTTTGCAATAGAGATTACTTGAGGAGATTTATATGAAAGAAATAAAGAAGGCGGGAAAAACACGCTATGTTGTTATGAGTGTCTGCTCCGTTCTGGTTTTTTTAGTAATTTGGTACTTATGCACGGATGTGTTCAAACTCCTCCCATCCAAAACCCTGTGCAGCCCTGTTCGCGTTGTCCTAACTTTTATCGATAAGCTGACCAACCCCAATCCTGATGGTGCAACCTTGCTGGTTCACGCCTGGTCAAGCTTGAAGATCACCTTAACGGGATACATCATCGGAATCGTTTTTGGTGTTATCCTCGGCATTGCAATGGCGTGGTATCGCGGTGCTGACCTGTTCATCCGTCCAATATTTGACTTGATCAAGCCGATTCCGGGTGTTGCTTGGGTTCCAGTCTTGATTTTGATGCTGGGCATTGGCATGGCTTCCAAAGTAACGGTTATTGCACTGGCTTCTTTTGTTCCGGTACTGCTGAATACCTATTCCGGTATTCGTCAGACAAAAGATGTACATATTTGGGTCGCACGAACTTTTGGTGCCACCAATTGGCAAATGCTTTGCAAAATCGCCATTCCTACCTCGCTGCCTTATATTATGACTGGTATTCGTGTAGCGCTCGGTGCCTCTTGGACGACGATTGTTGCCGCTGAACTAATTGCTTCTACGCAGGGACTTGGCTTTATGATCCAGCAGAGCAGAGGCATTTATCGTATTGATATTATTATTGTCGGTATGCTGACGATTGGCCTTATAGGCGCGTTACTCGCAGTCGTTATTACGGCTATTGAAAAGAAAGTTGTGAAAGGGGCGAAGAGAAGTTGATTAGTGAAAAAGAGATATCCAAACAGAAGAAGGTTCTATATACAACCATCTCGATTTTTGCGTTTTTGCTGATTTGGCAGTTGGCTACCATGCTGACCAAACTGGGGCTTTTGCTTCCATCCCCAATTGAAACCTTTACTGCTTTTTTCCAAAGTTTTGTGGAGCCGATCGGACAGTACTGCTTATATACGCATGTGTTCTGGAGCTTGACACGCGTTATTCCGTTTTATCTGATAGGCGCATTTATTGGAATCGTCTGCGGCATAACAATGGGATGGTACAAACCGGTAGAAGCCATTGTTCGCCCGCTGTTTGAGTTAGTTCGTCCCATTCCTCCCCTTGCGTGGATTCCGATCGCCATTGTCTGGTTTGGGATCGGCGAGGGTTCCAAATGGTTTCTGATTTTTTTAGCATCTTTCTGCAATGTAACCATCAATGCCTATTCCGGCGCAAAAAGCGTTGATCCTATTCTGGTAGGTTGCTCAAGAATGCTCGGCGCTTCCGATACGAGAATTTTTACCAGCGTTGTTTTGCCCAGCTCAGTACCACATATTTTTGCCGGACTTCAAACTGCTCTTTCTGTAAGTTGGGCGACGGTCGTAGCAGCCGAAATGATTCGTTCTACGGAAGGTGTTGGTTGGATTATTATCAATAGCCAGGAAACAAACAATGTTGTAAATACGCTTGTTGGTGTTGTGGCAATCGGCATTGTTGGATTTGTTCTCGCTATTATCATGAGAGGACTGGAGGCGAAATTATGCAGATGGACGAAACGAGGAATATGAATACAGTTATTACCGCTACCGGTATTTCAAAAACATTTACGACCAAGCGCGGTACTTCCAAGGTCATAGAAAACATCGATCTTACGGTGTACGAAAACGAGTTTGTAGTCTTGTTTGGTCCAGGTCAGTGCGGTAAAACCGTCACTATGAATATACTCAGCGGTCTGGAAATGCCGACTACCGGAACAGTCATTGTCAATGGTAATAAAGTTACAGAACCCGGTCCTGACCGCGGATTTGTTTATCAGACCACTGCGTTATATCCGTGGCTTACTGTAATGGGAAATGTTGAATATGGACCTAAGGTTCGCGGCGTCAGTAAGGCAGAACGCCAGGAAAAGGCAAGATACTACATCGACCTGGTTGGCCTGAAAGGTTTTGAGGATTCCTTTCCCAACCAGCTCTCGGGTGGCATGCAGCAGCGCGTAGGCATTGCCAGGGCCTACTGCAATGAACCGAAGGTTATGTTCATGGACGAACCGTTTGGAGCCCTCGATGCACAGACTCGTTACCTGATGGAAGAAGAACTAATTCGCATTTGGCAAAAAGAAAAAAGAACAATTTTATTTGTAACAAATAATATCGAAGAAGCGTTGTATTTGGGAGACCGTATTGTCATGCTTACGAACTGCCCTGCAACAATTAAAAAAGAATATAAAATTGGTTTTCCGAGACCGCGTGATTATACAGATCCTGATTTTCTCGCTTTGCGAGAGGAAATCACAGAGTTTATGGATAAAACTTTGTAGGAGGATTGTATTGTGAGTAACACTAAAGTAAAAGTAAGAGAACTGTCAAAAAGCTTCGGCGATCTGCTCGTACTGGACAAAGTTTCTTTTGATGTGGCGGAAAAAGAATTTATGTGTGTTGTTGGTCCGACTGGCTGCGGAAAAACAACCTTTCTGAACTCGCTCACAAAGCTGTACAAACCTACATCTGGAGAAATTTTAGTTGATGACAAGCCTGTTGATTTGCGTAGGAACAACATTTCTTATATCTTCCAAGAGACATCTACGATGCCTTGGCTTACGGTTGAACAAAATGTTGCATTCGGTTTGGATATCAAAGGTGTTTCAGAAGCGGAAAAGAAAGAGGCAGTAGATGAGGTGATTGAAATCGTCGGACTTTCAAATTTCCGCAAGTATTATCCGAACGAAATTTCTCAGAGTATGACTCAGCGAGTTGTAATTGCCCGAGCATTTGCAACCAAGCCGGAATTGCTCCTTATGGACGAACCTTATGGTCAACTTGATCTGGAGCTTCGTTTCAAGTTGGAAGATGATTTGATCAATCTGTGGCAGAAGACAGGCACAACCGTCTTGTTCATCACCCACAATATTGAGGAAGCTGTTTATCTCAGCGAATCGATTCTTGTGCTAACAAATAAGCCAACTAAGATTAAAAAACGTATCGTAAACACATTGCCCAGACCGCGTGATGTTGCATCACCGGAGTTTATTAAGTTGCGCAATGAAGTTACTGAACTTATTAAATGGTGGTAAATTGCAAAAATATATGAATGGAGAAAACATCATGGATAAAAAACCTAATATTATTCTTATTAACTGCGATGACTTCGGCTTTGGCGATCTTGGATGCTATGGATCGAGAAAGAACGATTCCCCGACTGTTGATTTGATTGCGGCCGACGGTATGCGCTTTACCTCTAACTATGCACCTTCCCCGGTTTGCTCTCCCTCCAGAGCGGGCTTGATGACCGGGTGCTATCCTCCCAGAATCGGTTTCGGCGATCTGGATGAGGAGATTGTACTTATGCCTGGTCAGGATATTGGCCTTGGCACTAACGAAACTTGTATTGCGCGTCTTCTCAAGGATGTCGGTTACTCCACCTACATGGTTGGCAAATGGCACTGCGGCGATCAGCCTGAATTCCTTCCGACAAATCACGGCTTTGATGACTTCTTTGGCATGCCGTACAGCCAAGATATGGGCCGCATCATTGGCAGAGAGGATACGGCTCCGTTGCCGCTGCTCCATGGCAAGACTGTTATTCAGGAGCAGCCTGATCTAACCTCTATCACAGAGCGTTACACGGAAAAGTGCGTAGAGTATATCCGTGGGCACAAGGATGAGCCATTCTTTCTGTATCTTGCTCATATGCACTGCCATCTGCCGCTTTACTGCGCTCCGATGTTTGTAAAACGTTCTCGTAACGGCGATTACGGTGCTTGCGTTCTTGCCATCGACTGGTCTACCAATGTGATCGTTGATGAACTCAAGCAACTCGGCCTTTATGAAGATACCATCATCATTTTCACATCCGACAACGGTTCTCGCAATGACTTTGGGGAAAGCAATGGCATTTACCGCGGTCAGAAAGGAACGACTTGGGAAGGCGGCCAGCGTGTTCCTCTTATCATTTCTTGGCCTGGTCACATTAAGCCCGGTGTCAATGATTCCCTCGTCTCTCATATCGATCTTTATCCGACAATTGCGCATCTTGCTGGAGCAAAGATACCAGAGGATCGTATTATTGACGGTATCGACTTCACCGATGTTCTTCTTGGAAAAGCAGAGAACACAAAACGCGAATGCTTCTACTATTACATGGCTGACAAGCTTGAGGCTGTTCGTGTTGGCGATTATAAACTGTTTGTGTCTCGTCCGCCTGAAAAGAATATCAATGTTTCCGAAAACGGTACACTCGATATCTACGAACTGCACCCGGATGAACCTGGTAAGATGAAGGGTCGGACCAAGATTCCAAAGGATGTTCCTGTATACGAACTCTATAACCTCCGTGAGGATCCGGGCGAGACAACAAATATCTACGACCAGCATCCTGATATTGTTAAGAGTCTTATGAAGTACATAGATGCTTGCAGAGACGATATGGGCGACTCTGTTACGGGCGTGAAGGGGAAAAATGTTCGCCCAATCGCTCGCGTTAAGAATGCAAAACCGCTTACCGAATTCAGAGAGGACCACCCTTATATTATTGCCCTTTACGACCGCGACGACATTGGCTAACAGCAGAAAATATTGAATTTTCTTGTCTACACTTAGTAGTTCGGTGAATTTCACAAAAAGGAACGATAGGACATTTAGTTGCTGCAAATTCATCTCGTTGTTCAGAAGATCCTGTGAAGAAATGAAAGACAGACGCAGGGGAAATGATCTCTTGCGTTTGCCTTTTCATCGTTGGACCTTACAAACCAACCGGTTTGCTCATAAAGTATTCTTTCGCTATGAGAAAGGGCGGTAATAATGAAAAATTTGACATTATTAATCAAGCCAGCGTCAAGCCTATGTAATATGCGATGTAAATATTGCTTTTATGCCGATGTTTCCAATGCGCGCACTGTAAAGAGTTATGGCCTAATGTCGGAAAGTATGCTTGAACTGATTGTTCGGAAAGCATTGGAAGAAGCCACTGAAACTTGTCAGATTGGATTTCAAGGAGGGGAACCGACATTAGCGGGGTTGGGTTTTTATAAAAAGCTTATTGAATTTGAAAAAATCTTCAATAAAAACGGCGTCACTATTTCGCATACCTTTCAGACGAATGGACTGCTGATTGATGATGAATGGGCGTCATTTTTCGCAGAAAACCATTTTTTGGTTGGCTTGTCGATCGATGCGACCAAAAGCATTCATGATGCTATGCGCGTGGATTCTGCGGATAAGGGAACCCATGGGCGATGCCTAAAGGCCGCTAGATTATTGGAAAAGCATGATGTTGACTTCAATATTCTCAGCGTCGTAACTCATAAGTTTGCCTCCGACCCTGAAAAAGTATACCGGTTTTACAAAGACAAGGATTACCGTTACATCCAGTTTATTCCCTGCCTGGATAGCTTTAATGAAGAGTGTGGGCAAGCTTCCTATTCTTTGAATGCAGAGGACTATGGAAAATTTCTTTGTGCTATTTTTGATTTGTGGTATGAGGATCTCAATCAGCGAAACTACTATTCCATCAGAATGTTTAATAATTATATAAACATTCTGGCTGGCTTTGCGCCTGAAAACTGTGCAATGAATGGCATGTGTACGGCATATGCCCTTATTGAATCGAACGGTAATGTATATCCCTGCGATTTCTATGCCGTTGATGAATTTCTTTTAGGAAATGTCGCATCCGCCAGCTTTGAGGAAATGCTCAATGGTGAAAAGGCGAAAGAATTTGTTGACATGTCCCGCAAGGTGGATCCTAAATGCCGGATGTGTGTGTATTACTACCTATGCCGGGGTGGGTGTCGCCGTGATCGAAATAAAGTAATCGGGAAAGAACTGGGATTAAATCGATACTGTGAGGCTTATAAGAAGTTATTTGATCATTCTTTGCCCCGCATGAAAAAAATCACGCAGAGAGGGTGAAACAATAATCATGCTGTTGAAAACGATGCTTTCTTTTTTGAAAATTGGTAGCATTGGTTTTGGCGGGGGAAGCGCACTGATCCCTGTAATTGAGAACGAAATTGTAAAAAAGAAACAGATACTCCCGGAGCAAAAATACACAATGCATACGATAGTGGCCAATATTTCACCTGGCGCCTTACCGGTTAAACTGGGGGGGATGGCCGGATATGAAATATGCGGACTTCCAGGAATGGTAGTCGGTTCAACCGCCGTCACGTTGCCGGGAGTTTTGGCAACAATCGTAATCTTGGCGCTTCTTTCCGGCTTGGGTCAGGGTGCGGTTTACCAGATTACGCTGGCATCTGTAGGCATATCTGTTTTTATTATTTTTCTCTTGACTACATATATCAAAAAAATACTGAATGATGCTAAAAAACAGAAATTCTATAGGCTTGCCATTTGCCTTATGACATTCTCTTTCGCTGTTACCTGTGGAAAAAATCTTTGCGAATTTTTGACGCTCCTCAATACAAAGTTTTTTATGGATTTTTCTCCGGCCTTGAGCTTGTCAACCACTGATCTTCTTATCCTAACGTTTTTCGTCATATTTTTCACTGGCGGAAATCTAAAAGGGCGCAGGCTGATTGTGACGATTCTCGTTTTAACAAGTTATTTATTTTTTACCGGAAAAGGCTGCCCAATCGAAAGCAACAAAGCGGAACTGATTTTAAAACTGGTTATGTTCGTTCTTTCCGCTGTTTTTGTTTTCCGTGACAGCAAAAAAGATTCTGCGGAAAAACCGCGCCGGCCGGAGTATAAGCGAGTACTATTGCAGCTTCTGACATGGAGCCTATTTATTGTGGCTTGCCTCATGCCAGCGCTTCTGAAAAGCAAAGAGGCGATTGAGTTCCTAGGGGACGGATTGTTATCTACCGTCACATCATTTGGCGGCGGAGAAGCATATCTATCAATTGCCAGTGGAATGTTTGTTTCTAGCGGTGCAGTAAGTACAGCTGACTTTTACGGTCAGCTTGTTCCAGTTGCCAACGCTTTGCCGGGACCAATTCTGGTTAAATTGTTATCGGGGATTGGTTACTTAATAGGGGTTGGTCAAGGAGGAATGACCTCCGGTTTCTTGTTTGCTCTTGTGGGTTTTGGAGCTGGTATCGGAGCAACGAATTTTGTGTGTGTTGTGGTTCACACACTTTATTCCAGCTTTACGGAATTGAAAACTTTTCAAGTAATTAAGCAGTGGATATTGCCTGTTATTTGTGGCCTTCTGATTACGGTGGTTCTTTCTATGCTTTGTGAAATACTGAAAGTAACACAAACTGTGGGAATAGGAAATATTCCTTCAATCTTTATGATTATGGCATTGTATTTTTTGATAAAACTTCTCACTGAAAAGTACAAGTTGAATGATATCTTACTGATAATTTTAGCGGGGGGCTCTACGGTTGCTGTGTTGAATCTTATTTAAGTTAATCTATCAGATAGCTTCAATTCTCTTTCAAAAATAAGCAACAATACATAGTTAAGGCCACCGGCTTAAGTGAAAGCATAAGATAAAGGTAGACATATGGGAAATCATCATGTTCCGTGTGGTCTGCCTTTTCTCTATGCTAAAATATATGCGGAGGCGGTAAACTTGAAAAAGAGACAGACGAGGAGATTCTGAACACCAGAGCAGAAGACAGCGACTACCTATAAGCATTTGAATGAAGACATATATAACTCAAAACCCACCACTAAGTATGCGCCGTCTTTTTCTGCAAGAAAAATATTTCCTATGAAAGAATGATAATGCGTTGTATATATCAAAAATGCTCCTCACTGATTGTTCTTTTAACGGTTTATACTTTGCGGTATATCGGCAGACGGCAAAGCATTTTCCGCATATATCCTGTTCTATGCCAGCTCTTTTTTATAATCTCCTGCTGCTTACGATAACAGCTTTTTATAACAACAATATATTTTCTCTGCATACCGACTTGCCATAAAGCGCTTTGCAAAGTCTTGGCAGAACAGGTTCTTATGCAGGGCGCACAACCGCTGCACTTTGAGCGAGCCGCAGTTGCATTCGCAATAAACGGAGCATTTGTTAAAACCGAAGAAAGGCGCAGGGTACATCCGTATTGCCCGGTAGCCAGCGAACAATTTTTACCTATCCAACCAATTCCGGCTCTTGTAGTAACCAGTTTCGTTTTATTCCGGCAGTCCCGCACAAAGGCACATTCGCAGTATTTCGGAAAACAGGCAGCTTTCTGTTTTTGCTTTGTCCGTCGATTTATCCTGGAGCAAGTCGATTTTGAATGTTCTTTCAGGGCTTTTGGCTATGAATATGAGGTGCTGACCCATCTTGCGCAAATTTAGCTTGCAATGCTTGAAAACATCGCCGTACCTCAAAATAAAATGGAGAATGAAACGACAAAGAGAATGCGGATGTTTCTCCAATATATCGAACAGTATTACGCAGAGGATATTTCATTAGAGCGCTTTCAGCCTGCGCCAATGTAAGCAAATCCGAGTGTCTGCGGTGCTTCAAGGTGAGCCTGCAGACGACGCCTTATAAATATATAATGGAGTTTCGTCTTTCCAAAGCCGCTTTTATGCTGGAAGACTCCGACAAAACAATCGGAGAAATTGCAAATGGTGTAGGTTTTCATCAAATCAGTCACTTCGGAAAATGTTTTAAGGAGAAACCGGGATATTCTCCGAGGGATTACAGAAAAAGCGGCCAAAAAACTGAGGCCGATACGTTTCCCGGCATCGATCTCCGCGGTTTATGCTGTTTATATTCTTTTTATGCTGATTCTGACAATTTTATATATCACTTCATCAACGGCATTTGTATATCTGCCCTTAAGCATAAGGTTGTTTTGGCGCGAACCTCCACGCCTGTAACACAAGGCGATATTCATCACCAGTCCAACAAAGACGCTATTTCGGCGATTTCATAGGTATATCAACTCCTGGTTTGCGATTTGTGTTGCGGCATTGCGTACGTTATTCATTTTGCGCAGAGAACTGCCACACAAAGAAAAGCAGGGGAGAGAACCGGACAGAAAAAACAGAATGGGATAAAAACAGGATGGAAAAAGAGGGCATAAAATATATATTTTACAGCAAGAATCTTATAGAATTACAGAAATCTATGGTATATAATTTAGACAAATAAGAACGGAACATCCCCGGCGATTTCATTTAAGTATTTTAGGAGGAATTGCACATGGCGAAGAAATTAAAAATCGGCCTTTTGGGTGCAGGAAGAATTGGGCGCCTGCATGGTGAAAACGTAACTTTTTCGGTACCAAATGCGGAAATCGCAGCGGTTGCGGATCCTATGCTCAATGATGTAATGAAAGAATGGGCCGCAGGCCTGGGCATTGCGAAGGTTTTCAGTGACGTGGATAAAGTCATCCAGGATCCGGAAATTGACGCGGTATTTATCTGCACCTCCACCGCGGCGCATGCGGAGCTTATTGACAAAGCGGCCCGGGCGGGAAAACATATTTTCTGTGAAAAACCGGTTCATACAGACCTTGCGAAAATTCAGGAGGCCATTGCGGCGGTGGAAAAGGCCGGCGTAAAATTCCAGGTTGGATTTGTCCGCCGGTTTGACCATAACCATAAGGCGGTGCGGGATACGGTAGCTTCCGGCAAGCTGGGAAACCCCCATGTAGTGAAGGTATGCTCCCGGGATCCGGCAGATCAGCCGATGGAATATATTGCAACCTCCGGCGGCATTTATATGGATATGACCATTCATGATTTTGATATGGTTCGTTATCTGTCTGGCAGCGAAGTTACGGAAGTCTTCGCTTACGGCGCGGTGTGCGGCAATCCCGGCTATGCGGAATACAACGATGTGGACACCACCATCATTGTAATGAAGTTTGAAAACGGCGCGTTGGGCGTCATTGACAACACTCGTGCATCCAAATATGGCTATGACCAGCGCACAGAAGTGCAGTGTGACAAGGGATGCGTGCAGGTCACGAATGATTTGGACAATACCGCGATGATTTCCACGGCGGAAGGCGTTGAGGTATCAAAACCAACCTGGTTTTTCCTGGAACGCTATAACAATGCATTCATTGCGGAAGAAAGAGCGTTTGTGGACGCTGTGTTGAACGATACAGAAGTTCCGGTCAACGGCCATGACGGCCTGATGCCCGTTGCCATCGCGATTGCGGCGGATCGTTCTCTCAAAGAAGGGCGTCCGGTAAAATTAAGCGAAGTACTCTAATCGAAAGAAAGAAAAACCCAGACGGTCAGGATCATCCTGACCGTCTGGGTTTTTTGACAAAAAATGATTCGATTTGATAAAAAAGAAAAGGCCAGCACCAAAAGTGGAGGCCTAAACTTTTTGATTAAGTAAAGATTAACCCTGGTTGATTGCGCCTACCGGACATCCGCCTGCGCAAGCACCGCATTCTACACAAGCGTCAGCGTTGATTACGAACTGGGAGTCACCCTGGGAAATCGCGCCTACCGGACATGCGCCTTCGCAGGAACCACAGCTGATACAAGCGTCGCTAATTACATATGCCATCTTAAGCACCTCCTGAAAGTATTTTCATCTTTATTTTAACATAAGATTTTGAAAATACAAGGGAAAACTTCAAAGAGTTTGTTAAATTTTTTGCAAACTGGGAAAAATAGAAAGAAGAGCAGATACCTTTTGCCAAAAGCCGGAAAAGGTCAGAAAATAAATATGATTGGTCAGATGTTTAAAAAAGAAAGAAAAAAAGAGATATCTTTAGAAAAACGGAGATTGCGAAACATAAATTGAATTGCATACGGCAAATTGGTCAGAAAAGGTCAGTAAATACGGTTGCGAACTGAAACGTTCCGGACTATAATAAAAGCAAAGGTCAGAGAAAGTCAGAATATGCTGGAAGGAAAGTACTGCAGCAGTTTTCAAGAAGGATAAGAGGTGGACGAGGATGAAAATGAGCGACCTTATCGCAGGGTTTATTGGAGATATGCTGCTAAGCGGCGGCGGCGTCGCGGAATTAAGCCGAAAAGAACTTGCGGATAAATTTTCATGCGTGCCAAGCCAGATTAATTATGTACTGGAAACCCGGTTTTCATCGGATCATGGATATATTGTAGAATCCAGGCGCGGCGGCGGCGGTTATATTCGGGTGATGCAGATCATTGACGACCGGCAGGCAGTTGTGCTTTCCGTGGTACAAAGCATCGGCGAAGCGCTGAGCTTTCGGCACACGGTTTCTTTGGTGCAGTATCTGGTAAACAACGATGTATTGACGGGGCAGGAGGGGAATATTATTCTTGGTATGTGTTCCGACCAGGCCCTGTCTATGATAGAAGAACAGGACCGGGACCGGATTCGGAGCTTCCTGGTAAAAGGCGGTTTGACAGCGCTTGTCGCAGAATGAAGGAGGAAT
Organism: uncultured Eubacteriales bacterium; assembly: GCA_934395135.1. Classification (GTDB taxonomy): domain Bacteria; phylum Bacillota; class Clostridia; order Oscillospirales; family Butyricicoccaceae; genus CAKRRK01. The sequence goes on from CAKRRK010000014.1 coordinate 23,430, forward strand.
GCGTTATGTTATGTCAAAAATGCGGTAAAAATCAGGCAACAACTCATTATACACAAATCATTAACGGAAAAAAGACGGAAATGCACTTGTGCAGCCAATGCGCAGGCAGCGGAAACGGGACATTTCCGTCCCTGCTCAGCGACATGTTTTTTGGGGAAACGCCGTATTTGGGGTTTGACACGGGGGAAACCGTCTGCCCAGGGTGCGGCAGCACATTATCCCGTATCCGAAGCCAGGGCAAAGTAGGCTGCGGACAGTGCTACGATACTTTTTTGGACGCGCTGCTTCCTTATATCCGGCAGATCCATGGTACGGATTCCCATGTCCGGGGTGTACCCGCGCCGGAGAGTCTTTCCGCAGAAACGCCGGAAAACGCAGGGACAGAGGAAGCGGTTCTGAAAAAACAGTTGGCTGACGCCATTGCCCGAGAGGATTATGAGCAGGCGGCGGTGCTCCGGGACAAAATAAAAGAATGCAAGGAGGGCAGATAGCGATGCAGATGGAATGGAAAGGCGGATTTTCCGAGATGATTGCCAGCACTCGCGTGCGGTTGGCCCGCAATGTGAAAGGGATGCGGTATGGCGCTCTTACACAAAAGGAAAAGCAAACCATTGCCGACCAGGTATGGGAGGCGCTGCAAACCGCGCCCAGCGTAGGCCGCGATATGCGTTGCATCGAGGTAACGCCCGGCACCGTGGCCGGCGCCGCTCTGACCGAACAGCATTTGATATCCAGGGAATTGTACCAGAACGGCGGATATGTAATACTGTCCCAGGACCGGCATGTCTCCATTATGATCGGAGAGGAAGACCATATCCGGCTGCAGGTGATGGGCACTGGATTTTGCCCGAAAGAATGCTTGGATACGGCGAAAAAAATAGAAAAATTGATTTCCGAACGGGTTGCGTTTGAGTATAACCAACGGCTGGGCTATCTCACCTCCTGTCCCACAAATCTTGGCACGGGGCTGCGGATTTCCGTGATGATGCATCTGTGGATGTTAACAGCCTGCGGCGAGATGGAAAACATCATCAGCGCGGCCTCCCGGGGCGGTTATGCGGTCCGCGGTGCCGGCGGCGAAGGTACGGCGGCGGAAGGTGGATTTTATCAGCTGTCCAATCAGATTACGATGGGTCTTACCGAGGAAGCAATTGAAGAAAAATTGCAGAAAACGGCGATGTCTATCCTGGAACGGGAAAAAAAGCTCCGGATAAAAATGCTGTCGTCCGGCAATTATGACATTCGGGATCGGCTGATGCGCAGTGTAGGCGCGGTGATGACCGCATATCAGATGGAAAGCGGCGAAAGCGAGAAGCGGCTGAGCGACGTTCTTCTGGCATTGCAGCAGGGGTATATCCGCGGCGTTACGCCGGAACAGATTTATCAGTTAATGCAGGACGTCCGTCCGGCCAGCCTGATGGAACATGATGCGCGGGCGGAAATGCCCAAAGAGCGCGACCGGCTGCGGGCGGAAAAAATCAGAACAGAATTGGGCCGCAGCATACAGCTTGCGGAATAGAATGGAGGGATACAGTATGTTTTTTCAGAATAAATTTACAGAAAAGGCGGCCAAAGCCATTGCCTTTGCCCAGGAAACCGCGGCGGAAATGGGGCATGGTTATGTCGGCTCCGAGCATGTGCTGATGGGGCTGTTAAAGGAAGAAAGCGGCGTGGCAAACCAGATTTTGACCGATCTTGGCGTAACGGCGGAAAATGTGGAGGGACAGATCCGGGACATGGTCGGCACAGGCAGTCCGTCGGAGACTGCGCCCCAAGGACTGACGCCCCGGACCAAGCGGGTTGTGGAACTGGCGTTTCGGTCAGCGGCCGCTTTGGGACAGAGTTATGTTGGGACAGAGCACCTTTTGATGGGGTTGGTGCGGGAAGGCGAAAACGTCGCCCTGCACATTTTAAACAATCTTGGGGTGACGCCAAACAAAATTGCGGAAGCGCTCACCGCTCACTTCGGCGGCGGAGAAGAAGCGCCGGCGGCATCCGGCGCTGCGCCGGCCAAGGGCCGCGGCGGCAAAAAGGGAATGTTGGAGAAATTTGGAAAAGATTTGACCAAAGCCGCCAAGAACGGAGAGTTGGATCCTGTCATCGGCAGGGACGAAGAAATTGACCGTGTCATTCAGATTTTGTCCAGAAGGACCAAAAACAATCCGGCGCTCGTGGGAGAACCCGGCGTTGGAAAGACTGCGGTGGCGGAAGGGCTTGCCCTGAAGATGGTGTCAGGAAACGTGCCGGAAAATTTGAAAAATAAGCGGCTTATCGCTTTGGATATTCCAGGAATGGTGGCAGGCACCAAATATCGGGGAGAATTTGAAGAGCGCATCAAGTCGGTGATTGACGAACTCATTGCGGCGAAGGATACCATTGTATTCATTGATGAATTGCATATGATTGTGGGGGCCGGCGCGTCGGAAGGCGCGGTGGACGCCGCCAATATTTTGAAACCTGCTCTTGCGCGGGGAGAACTGCAGATCATCGGCGCCACAACACTGGACGAATATCGGAAGCACATTGAAAAAGACAGCGCGCTGGAACGGAGATTCCAGCCGGTGGAAATTGGAGAGCCGTCACCGGAAAACGCCGTCCTGATTTTGAAAGGGCTGCGGGACCGGTATGAAGCGCACCATAGGATTAAAATTACGGACGACGCGATCGATGCTGCCGTCAAACTGTCGGTTCGATACATCGGCGGCCGGCGCCTGCCGGACAAGGCCATTGACCTGATGGATGAGGCGGCGAGCCGTGTCCGGATGAAGCGCACCACAGCGCCTCCGGAATTGAAGGATTTGGAAAAGGAACTGGAAACCATCCAGGCAGAAAAAGAAGAAGCCATCGCGCATGAGGAGTTTGAAAAGGCAGCTTCCATCCGGGATCGGGAAAATACGCTGAAAAGCCAGATGGAGGAAAAGAAGAAACAGTGGCAAGAGGGGCTTTCCCAGGCGCATGACGCAGTGACGGCGGAAGACATTGCCGAAGTGGTGGCCGGCTGGACAGGGATTCCTGCGTCGCAGCTTACCGAGGACGAGAGCAAACGCCTGCTGAACATGGAAGAGATCCTGCATCGCCGGGTGATCGGACAGGACGAGGCGGTTACCGCCGTGTCCAAGGCGATCCGCCGCGGCAGGGTAGGTCTGCGGGATCCGAAGCGTCCCATTGGCTCGTTTATTTTCCTTGGCCCCACCGGCGTGGGAAAAACGGAACTGTGCAAGGCGCTGGGCGAGGTGCTGTTCGGGGATGAAAACTCTCTGATCCGCGTGGATATGTCGGAATATATGGAGAAACACTCCGTATCCAAGCTCATTGGCTCGCCTCCGGGATATGTCGGCTACGATGAAGGCGGACAGCTGACGGAAAAAGTGCGGCACAAACCATACGCCGTCATTTTGTTCGATGAAATTGAAAAAGCCCATCCGGATGTGTTCAACATTATGCTGCAGATTTTGGACGACGGCGTGCTGACAGACGCCCAGGGACGGCGGGTAGACTTTAAAAATACCGTCATCATTATGACGTCCAACATCGGAGCACGGAAAATTACTGGCAGCAGCCGGAAATCCCTGGGATTCGGCGCGGAGGAAAAGGACGCAGGGGAGGTCAGCTTTGCCGACATCAAAAAAGAGGTGATGGCAGATCTGAAGGAAGCGTTCCGGCCGGAGTTTTTAAACCGTGTGGATGATATCATTGTCTTCAACCGTCTGACCCAGCCGCAGATTGAACAGATTGCCGAAAAACTGCTGGGAGCGGTCAAAGAAAGAATGGGTGAAATGGAACTGGATTTCAACTGGGAAGAAAGTGCGGTAAAGCATCTGGCAAAGGCAGGGTTTGACCCGGTATACGGCGCCCGCCCGCTGAAACGTGCCGTGCAGTCTCAGGTGGAAGATCTGGTGGCGGAGAAATTTCTTCAGGGCAGCATCCAGAAAGGCGATAAGGTTCTGCTGAAAGCGACAGAAGAGAAACTGGATATTGAAAAAATTTCGTAACAATGCTAAGAAAATAGAATGGGGAGCAGGCCGAAACATTTCGGCCTGCTTATATTTTTGAAAAAAGTGGGAAATATAGGAAGAGGAAAATGCAGGAACAGATGCATATTACAGTAAAAATGCACAAAACCTATGCAAAAATCTTTTACATGTTTGAATAATAAAAAACGTGTTTTTAATGGCAAATGGAAAGAATTTCTGGTATAATCATGTGCGGTAAATTAATAACTTGAATATTTGGAACGAAAGGTGATTAGTAGAATGTATAAGTACGTTTATATGTTTTCAGAAGGCAACGGCAAAATGCGGGAAATTCTGGGCGGCAAGGGTGCAAACCTTGCGGAAATGACCAATCTTGGCATGCCGGTGCCGCAGGGCTTTACCGTGACTACCGAGGCCTGCACAAAATATTATGAGGACGGCAAGGTAATTAACGACGATATCCAAGCGCAGATTATGGAAAGCCTTGGGAAACTGGAAAAAATCGCAGGGAAGAAATTCGGCGATTTGGAAAATCCGCTGCTGGTGTCCGTTCGTTCCGGTGCAAGGGCTTCTATGCCGGGCATGATGGATACCATCCTGAACCTTGGCCTGAATGACGAAGTGGTAGAAGCGTTTGCCAAAAAGACCAACAATCCGCGCTTCGCATACGATTCCTACCGTCGTTTTATCCAGATGTATTCCGATGTCGTTATGGAAGTCGGCAAGAAGTATTTTGAAAAGCTGATCGACGAAATGAAGGAAGCGAAAGGTGTAACGCTGGATACGGAACTGGATGCAGACGACCTGAAGAAGCTTGCCGAAATGTTCAAGGCAGAGTATAAAGACAAAAAGGGCGTGGATTTCCCGCAGGATCCGAAGGAACAGCTGATGGGCGCGGTGATGGCCGTATTCCGTTCCTGGGACAACCCGCGTGCGATCTATTACAGAAGAATGAACGATATCCCGTCTTCCTGGGGGACCGCGGTAAACGTGCAGATGATGGTATTCGGCAACACTGGCGATACTTCCGGTACCGGCGTTGCGTTTACAAGAAACCCGGCCACCGGCGAAAAGAAGCTGTTTGGCGAATTTTTGATGAATGCACAGGGCGAAGACGTGGTCGCCGGCGTGCGCACGCCGCAGTCCATTGATCAGCTGGCGCAGGTTATGCCGGAAGCATACCAGGAATTTGTGGAAATTTCCACAAAGCTGGAAAAGCATTATCGTGATATGCAGGATATGGAATTTACCATTGAAGATAAAAAGCTTTATATGCTGCAGACCCGTAACGGCAAGCGTACAGCTGCCGCTGCCTTGAAGATTGCCTGCGATCTTGTGGACGAGGGCATGATTTCTGAGAAGGAAGCAGTTTGTATGATTGATCCGAAACAGCTGGACGCGCTGCTTCATCCGCAGTTTGAGGCCAAGGCACTGAAGGCTGCAAAGCCGGTGGGACAGGCTCTGGCGGCGTCTCCCGGAGCTGCCTGCGGCCGTGTGGTATTTACAGCGGAAGATGCGACCGCTTGGGCAGGCCGTGGAGAAAAGGTGATTCTGGTTCGTTTGGAAACCTCTCCGGAAGATATTGAAGGTATGCACTGCTCCGAGGGCATCCTGACGGTTCGCGGTGGTATGACTTCACACGCAGCAGTGGTTGCCCGCGGCATGGGGACATGCTGTGTATCCGGTTGCGGGGAAATCAAAATGGACGAAGAAAACAAAAAGTTTGAACTGGCCGGCAGGGTTTACAACGAGGGCGATTGGATTTCTTTGGACGGTTCTACCGGCAACATCTATGGCGAGGCAATCCCGACGGTGGAAGCATCCATCAGCGGTGAATTCGGCCGTATTATGGGCTGGGCGGACAAATACAGAACTCTGAAGGTACGCACCAATGCGGACACCCCGAAGGATGCGCAGCAGGCGATCAGTTTTGGTGCGGAAGGCATTGGCCTTTGCCGTACAGAGCATATGTTCTTTGAAAGCGACCGCATCGCGGCAATTCGTGAAATGATTTGTTCTGACACGGTAGAACAGCGTGAAAAGGCGCTGGCAAAGCTCCTTCCGATGCAGCAGGGCGACTTTGAACAAATTTATGAGGCAATGCAGGGGTATCCGGTTACCATCCGGTTCTTGGATCCGCCGCTCCATGAGTTTGTTCCGACCGAGGAAAAGGATATTGAACTGCTGGCCAATACACAAGGCAAGAGCGTGGCGGACATTAAGGCCATCATTGCATCCTTGCATGAATTTAACCCAATGATGGGGCATCGTGGATGCCGTTTGGCAGTGACCTATCCGGAAATTGCCGCTATGCAGACAAGAGCGGTAATCCGCGCTGCGATTAAGGTAAACAAGGCGCATCCGGAATGGAATATCGTACCGGAAATTATGATCCCGCTGGTAGGCGAAGTAAAGGAACTGGCGTTTGTAAAGGCAACGGTTGTAAAGGTTGCGGAAGAAGAAATCGCAGCGGCTGCCGCAGATCTGACTTACAAGGTTGGCACCATGATTGAGATTCCGAGAGCAGCGCTGACTGCGGATGAAATCGCTAAGGAAGCGGAGTTCTTCTCCTTCGGTACCAATGACCTGACACAGATGACCTTTGGCTTCTCCAGAGACGATGCCGGCAAGTTCCTGGGCGCTTACTATGACAATAAAATTTATGAATCCGATCCGTTTGCAAAGCTGGATCAGGTTGGCGTTGGCAAGCTGGTGAACATGGCGGCGGAACTGGGCCGTGCAACTCGTCCGGATATCAAACTGGGTATCTGCGGCGAACATGGCGGCGATCCGTCCACCATTGAATTCTGCCATAATGTCGGCTTGAATTATGTATCCTGCTCGCCGTTCCGTGTGCCGATCGCACGTCTTGCAGCGGCCCAGGCAGCAATTAAGGATGGCAGGAACTAAGATATCAGCTGATTTGGGGCAAAGCCCTTTATCACGCAAAAGGCAAAAATGAATAAAAAATCGACCTTGTCGGATTTGTCCGATGAGGTCTTTTTTTACGCTTATCAACCTTGCAAGTGCCGTATTTATGCGACTTTGAGCAATCTTAACCAAATCAAACTACGGAAATGATTGACCGTAGCAATTAAAAACGGTTTTGCCTTTTTGGCAAAAACGGCGATTGCCCAAAAACATCAGCACTTCGCAAGCTTCACGATAATCCTTGCGAAGGCACAAAAATATCTGTATGCATTCTCTGCTCGGAAAAGAGTGCATAGCCTCCAAGATATTACGGGTAACTTGTATATTGAAATGACGAATCCCCGACTACAGAAATGTAGTCGGGGATTTTTGCGTTTATGGAACTTTTTCCTCGGCACACTGGTTTTCCATTTGGCAGTCCGTGCCACGAAGATACCAATTTGAAGCTATACGGTTGCATTCGGATCTTCCTCTGTTGCGCGTTATTGGCTGAATCCTCTCCCAGCTGCCTGTAAATTTTGCATATACAGTGTCAATTCCAGATACTGGCGGGAAATAACGCCGGGTATGCTTTTCAGATATCTTCCTAATTGGAATTCAGAAACTAAAATCCGGCTTGGATATATTGACAATCATCTATGTATGTGCTATGCTATCACATAGATGAATATCTATGTGAGGTGCGTGTATGAATGAAATGGATGTAGCTTTGATTTGTAAAGCATTCAGTGATTCTAACCGATTAAAGATTGTTGAAATGCTATCAAGCGGAGAAAAGTGTGGCTGTAAGCTGCTTGAAGCATTTGAAATTACACAGCCAACCCTATCCCATCATATGAAAATCCTTTGCGACTGCGGATTGGTGGAAACCCGCAAAGAAGGAAAATGGTCGCATTATTCTTTGAACCGCGAAACATTGCAAAATTTTAAAGCCTTTATTTCCAGCTTGTCCTGCAAGAAGGGTTGTGAATGTTGTTGCAAGTGATATGGGATTTCATTCAAACGGAACTACTCGGGATGAGCTGGCTGAACCGTGCCATCGGCAATTTTCTGGAGCTTTGCGGATTAGATCTTACTTCCCGTATTGGAGGCAGCGTGCAGTTTTTCTGGTATGACACCATAAAAATCATGATCCTGCTCGGTTTCTTGATTCTGCTGATTTCCTATATACAAAGTTTCTTCCCGCCGGAAAAAACCAAAAAAATACTTGGCAGATTTCATGGTGTCGGCGCAAACTGTATAGCCGCTTTGCTGGGCACAGTAACCCCATTCTGCTCTTGTTCCTCTATACCGCTGTTCCTTGGCTTTACCAGCGCAGGATTACCGCTTGGCGTGACGCTCTCTTTCTTAATTTCCTCACCTATGGTAGATTTGGGCTCCCTTGTTTTACTGATGAGCATTTTCGGCTGGAAAGTTGCGCTGCTGTATGTTATTCTCGGACTCTTCCTTGCTGTAGCCGGCGGTACTGTTATCGAAAAAATGCACCTTGAAAATCAGGTGCAGGAATTTATCCGCAAAGCAAGCGTTATGGAACTGCCGCAAGAGGAACTGACTTTCAAAGACCGCATCCAATATGCTTGGGAACAAGTTGTTTCTACCGCGAAAAAGGTATTCCCCTATGTGCTTTTAGGCGTTGGTATCGGTGCAATCATCCACAACTGGATACCCGAAGATTTCATCGAAAAAGTCCTCGGTACAGGGAATCCGTTTGGTGTGATTATCGCCACCATAGTCGGCATTCCTATGTATGCAGACATCTTTGGGACGATTCCGATTGCCGAAGCACTCTTGGCAAAAGGAGCGAATCTCGGTGTCGTTCTGGCCTTTATGATGGGTGTAACGACACTTTCACTTCCATCTATGCTGATGCTGCAGAAAGCAATCAAACCGAAATTGCTGGGTATCTTTATCGGGGTTTGTGCAGTTGGAATTATTATAGTGGGCTATTTTTTTAATGCAGTTCAAAGTTTAGTTTTATCATGATTAGGAGGGTGTCATTATGGCGCGATTTGAGTTCGGAAAGAAAAAAGAAAAAGAGAAATCTTGTTGCTGTTCTTGCAGCTGCATAGCGCAAACTCCTGCAAAGGATACCAATGCTTGTTGCAGTGAAACGGCGGAGGGTATTTGCTGTATGAAGGTGTTGGGTGCAGGATGCAAATCTTGTCGCGAGCAGTATGAAAACGCAAAGAAAGCGGTTGCTAACATGGATTTACCCGTAGAGGTTGAGTACATTACCGAGATGGAACAAGCAATGCAGTATGGAGTAATGCGTATGCCGGCAATCGTGATCAACGAAAAGGTTGTTGCAATGGGGAAAGTGTTGAAAATAGCAGAGGTAGAAGCTCTTTTGAGGAAGTATTTATGAGTGAATGTTCAAAAGTGAAAGAATGTATCTGCCCGAAAACCTCTTGCAAAAATCACGGAAAATGCTGCGCATGTGTAATGAAGCATAGAGAAACGGATAGTTTGCCATATTGCCTGTTTCCCGACAACAACGGAGATAAATCCAATAGAAATCATTATGAAACGTTGAAGAAGAGATTTGAAAAGTAAAACAAACGGCAGATTTGAAAAGTTATTTGTTAGAGAACCCCCAATTGTGAGATGCACAATTAGGGAGTTACAGAAAGGAAATTTTTGGACCGCCAAATTTCTTGCAAGGAAAGCCTACATAAAAAGAAAACAAGTTTGCTCGTAATAAGCGGACACTTTGCGGTGCGCCCATAGGAAAAAGGCCGGTGGGGCAGCAGATGCATTGCTTCATAGAACGCCAAATCCGGCAGAAAACGGCCGTGGAAACGACTTTGGCGTTGTGCCTTGCGCCGTCTCAGGAATGGGAAGATGATAAAATAGAAAAAAGACAGCAGGAATTTACAATGCTTTTTTGTCGTTTTTTTGCTATAATGGAAGTATCATTAGGGAGGTGACGCAAAATGGTTTGTGAAAACAAACATCCATGTCCGTGCACGGCGGATTGCCCAAACCATGGGAAATGCTGCGATTGTGTTGCAAATCATGTGAAAATCGGTGGACTTCCGGCATGTCTCCGGGAAAAGAAATAAAAGTACACAAAAACCCGGCGGGATCAAACTTCCCCGCCGGGTTTTTATAATCCTCTGCTTTTAAAAACACCCTGCAAAATACAGACGGCCAAAAAAAGAATGGTGCAGATTGTACAGACCAACTGGCAGCGGAACATGCGCTGCTGCCGGCGACGGGTTTGCTCCGTGTCATTTTTCCCGGAGCGGATTCCGGCGGTGGCGATATCGTACCGGATGCGGAAGAAGAGGGAAGCCGCACCGGAGAGCAGGAATAGCAACAAGGTGATATTTTGTGCGCCCATAACCATATCCTCCCAATGATAAAAGCGGACAGAAAACAATCTGTCCGCTGAAAAGGCAACCAAAGATTAACCGATAATATTTAAAATCAAAGCGCATACGACAAACGCAATGGCAATAATAACAGTTAATTTGCTTAAAATGGCGTCAATCCCTCTGGCTTTGTTTTTGCCAAGGAACGATTCCGCCGCGCCGCCGACAATCGAACCGCTCAGATTGTTGGAAGCCCCATGCTGCAATAAAATTGTAATGACCAAGAACAGACTTGCAATTAACATAATAATTGAGATAGCAAGAACCATTTTCAAAATCCTCCCAGTGTATGATAAACGATACCCTAATACAAACTCTTTTCGATACGCAAAAAATTATAACACAAAAAAACACATAATTCAATAGGTTTTTATAAAGTTATCTGGGAAAACCGGGAAAGAATCCAGCGGAACCGAAAACAGATTCCCACGCTCTTTGCAACGGGGCGTCCGACAGACGGAACTTAAAAGCGGAAGGTTTCTTCCTGGGCACGAAATTAAAATTCCTTGTTAAAATCTGCGGAAATCAGGCGGTTGAATTTCTGCGGGTCGTGCCAGTAGCATCCCTCGCAGTTTACCGAATCAAAGTCCCCCATGGTAAAGGACTCTTTGTAGCCAAGCCGGCGGGCGTCAAAACGCCGGCCGGTTTCCTTGCACTGCCTGCAGTGGGCGCGTTTGGCGTTATTCGCCGCTTTGGACATGGCCTGAAAGTCAGAAAGCCGCTGCGTTTGGGTGTCTTCCAGCTCTTTGTCGTTGTATTTTCCGTTTTTGTGGTCGATTTCAATATTGGTGCCAACGTCCAGAATGACGCACTTTTTTGTTTTTAAAGAGGAAACAATCCAGTCCGCAATACCGCGGTATTTTTCCGTCTGTTTCTTGTTTTTGCCATCCAATCGAATGGAATAAATGGATCCGTTTTGCTTTTTTCGGGCAATGATGAATTCTTTTCCCAAAGGACTGACGTCGCTTCTGCACCAATCGCCGCCGTTGGTGGTTTGAAAAGAAGGATGCAGCCGAATGAGATCCGCCATCAGGATTTCGCGGGTATAGCCTTCCTCGTTGGGCATGCTGTAACATAAAAAAATCTCTTTCAGCAGGGAACCGGTGAGCTGATAGTCTGCGAGATAGGCGTCGACGTATTCTTTCAGCGCTTCCCCGGAAAGCCGGACGGACCGGAGATAGTCAATATGCGCATCCCGTTGCTTGTTGGATAATTTTTTCTGCATAGAGCAGCACTTCCTCCTTTATGAGAACAAAAAAAGGCTGTTTTTACAACGAACAGAAGAAAAACAACCTTTTTAAAAACCTAAAGCTGAACCTTTTCAAATCTGGATTTCATAGTAACGCCGTTTCGGTCGAAATAGAGTTTTCGGGTCCCAAAGTCCACCACAACAATCCGGCCCACAAGCCAGCCAAATCCCTGCAGCTGCTTGTATTTTATTTCGTAATTGTATTTCTTTAAAGGTTTAACCAGGCCTGGATCCATTTTATTGGTAAAGATAATCATACCAAGAAAGGAAAAGTCATGCTCCGGATCGGTATAGTCGATGAGTTCGCTTTTCGCTTTATGGAATACAGTCTCAATGGTTTTTAAGGTTGCACCGTTAAATTCTTCGCAGTAATCTACAAAACAAAATTCTGAACATTTGGAAAATTTTTTGGTTTTTAATCCCAGAAAATTTTTTTTCCTCGATTCGTTTTTAAAGGTGATCAATGCAGGATAGGATTTGCCGTCATATTCATAGTCATGTATGGTTTCAAGTTCCGGCGGAAGGTCGCTTTTGATAACCTCAAGAATTTCTTCCGCTTTGGTGGTAAGGTTGGACATGATATTGAGTTCCTCCGAGGTTTATTTGTATCGTCATTATACTATAAAGGTGGAAGCAACACAAGAGATGCATAGAAATAATTTTATTTTTCATTCCATAATTTGTATCTTTTCCACAATATTCGGAAGAAGAAGTTGGTTATTCATATAAATTTTACAATTGGCTTCCTTGACACTCTGTAACAGCGGGACGTATAATAAGGATGCGTCCGACCGGTCGGTCGGGAAGTTTTTTTTACAGAGGGAGGAATGGATTGGGCCAAAATGGCCGAATCTGCGGATATGAAAAAAATGATTGCATGGGTCCTTGCGTGCTGTATGCTGACGACGGCGGCGTTCGCCGCGGAACCGCCGGCATCGGCGGCAGGCGATGCGCCGCAGGACGACGGCGTGTTTTATTACAGTCAGATCCGGGAACGCCTGTGTGAAGGCAACCAGACCGTGTTGTCCTTGTTGGATAACAAAGCGCGGGTAGACGCGCTGGACCGGGAAAAAGCGTATGATGATTTGCTGGAACTTTATAACGGTATGACAGACTATATCTGGGCAATTCGGGTGGGGTATATGGACGGCGACCTTTACGGACTGAAATCCACGCAGGAAAGCCTGGAGGAACAGCTGGAAGCGCTGAAGGAAGAGGAGTATGCCAAGACGTACCAGGAAAGCATTCATCAAATTGATTACGGCATTCATCAGATTGTTATGGCGGCGCAGAATGTGTATACCACCATTATCAGCCTGGAGCAAAATTATGAGACCGCGCAGCGGGGATATGAGACAATGGCAAGAAACCTGGAGGTTTCCAGAAAAATGCATGACCTTGGAATGATGTCCCAAATGGACTTGATTGCCCTGGAGAATCAGGCGGCCAGCATAGAAAGCCAGGTGGCATCGTTAGAATTTGCGATTTCTTCCGCCAAAGACGGTATGAAGCTTTTGATTGGCGATACCGGGGAGGAGGAACTGGTGTTAAGCGGAGATCTGTTGGTTTCTCCGGAGCAGCTGCAGGAGATGAAGCTTGCGGAAGATACTCAGAAAGGCCTGGACAATAATTTGGAATATTACAACGCGAAGGAATCGGTGGAAGATTTGAAGGAAACGCTGGACGACACCAAGGGCACCGGCTATAAAAAGCAGATGGCGCAGAAGGAATATGACGCGGCGGTGCATTCTATGCAGAACATCGAACTCACGTTCCGCCAGAGCGCAAAAACGCTGTATCAGACAGTACAGGAGAAAAATCGCCTTTTGACGGTGGCAAAGGAAGCACAGAAAACCCAGGAGCAGTTGTTCTCGGTCAGCGAGAAAAAATTTCAGCTGGGGATGATTTCCAAATTGGATTATCAGGCGGCAGAAGATTCCCGGAAGGAAGCACAGCAGGCGGTAGACGCCGCGGAGCTGGCGCTGTTTCAGGCATATCAGGCGTATGACTGGGTGCAGTACGGCATTGCTTCCTCTGCAGCATAAGGAGAGACTGGAATGAAAAAAACAAAAAGGCTGCTGGCCCTTGCAGTTGCCGGCAGTATACTGCTGAGTTTTGCCGGCTGCGGCGCGCAGGAGGAAGAAACGGCGGAGGAGGAAGCGCAGGGGACGCCGGTAGAAGTTATGACGGTGGAGTCTGGAAGCATTGCCAACGAAAGCCGGCTTGCGGGCAAAGTGATTGCAAAAGACGAGGTATCTATTTTTACACCTCTGCCGGCGGAAGTAACCAGCGTGGACGTTTCCATCGGCGATACTGTGACAGACGGGCAGAAGCTGTTCTCGGTGGATCCGTCGGATTATCAGGACAATTATAAAAATGTCAGCGAAGAATACCAGCGGACAAAGGCGTTGTATGACGAACAGATTCAAATGGCGCAGCAGGCGGTGACCAATACCAAAACCGTGTACGAGGAGCAGCTGCGGCAGGCCAGGGAGTCCGTGGAAAATTTAAAAGCGCTGTATGAAATCGGCGCCGCGGCAAAGACGGATCTGGACAGTGCGGAGTCCTCCCTGACGCAGCTGGAAATTACAGCGGACAATGCCAACTGGCAGGCAGAAGTTGCCTTGCAGCAAACCCAGACAACGGCAAAAAATACCCTTGCAACCTATGAGCAAAATTTAAAGACATTGTCAGATTCCATTGCAGACTGCAACGCGGTAAAGGCCACGATTTCCGGGGTTGTCACCGCGGTCAACGTGACAAAAGGCAGTATGGCGAGCCAGCAGATGGCGGCAGTGACCAGTGCCGGCACCCCGCGGACGCAGGTGCTGGGTTCTGGTTCGGAAACGGGAGTGC
>CAKRRK010000015.1 GCA_934395135.1 uncultured Eubacteriales bacterium
GCTATGGGGGGTGCTGGACGGTACATATTATTTTGTGTTGGCGCTGCTGTTGTCAAGGGCACAAATTCTTGGAGGATATTCGCCCTTTGGCGTAGCATTCACCGCGGCCAGCTGTTATCGGGGAAACGGCTTTTTGGCGGCTTTGGGCGCGTTCACCGGATATTTGCTCCTGGGCAACGGCGTCAGTGGATTCGGATACGGCGGCGCAGCCTTGATTGTGGTGACAATGGCGCATGTGCTTTCCGGAACCAGGATTTCCAAACGGCGCTGGTTTATGCCGCTTGTCGCCATGGCGGCAAATCTTGTGACCGGTCTGCCGCTGTACGATCTTTCTACCGTGGACAGTCTTGCGTTGTTTGCCGGCACTGTCATTTTGACTTGGGGCGCGTCGTTTTTTTATGTGCTGGCGCTGGAAAAGGGAAAGAGTACGAAAAACAGAAAGCTGTTTGGCACGCTGGTTTTAACGGCAACGCTTTTGATTGCTTTGTATCATGTAGCGGTGATCAGCATTCTGCACCTTTCCAGAGTGGCGGCGGTGCTGATTATTATGGCGGCGACGTATATGACCGGGCTGTCCGGCGGCTCCGCGGCTGGTGTGGCCCTTGGCATGACAATGGACGCCGCAGCCGGGAGAAGTGTATTTTTCACCTGGATCTACGGATTTGCCGCCTTGATTTCCGGTGTGTTTCACAAGACGGGAAAAGGGGTTTTTGCATGCGTGTATGTGGCGGCCAATGCGACGGCGTCCCTTCTTGGAATTACAAACGAGGGATGTGTGGCGGGACTGTTTGAGAGCTTTATCGCGTCGGTGCTGTTTTTTATTATCCCGGATGGATTTTGGATGTGGCTGGAGGAATACCTGGTGCAGCCAAAAGCCAGAACCTCTTACTATGTAAAAAAAGTGCGGGAAACAGCAAAACATTATGTTTTTGAAATATCTTATGCGTTTTATGAAATGTATCTGTCCCTTATGAATGCGACCAAAAGGAATCTGCGGGAAAATGACGAAGATAGTTCCAGTGTATTTCGGTTCGCCTCGGAAACGGTTTGCAGAAAGTGCAGAATTCGGCATATCTGCTGGGAACGGGAATACCTTTCCACAAGAAATGCGCTGAACGACGCGTCGGGCGATATGATGAAGACGGGCGTGCTGAAGGCGGAAAAATTGCCCCAGTATTTCTCCTCCCGGTGTATCCGTTTGCCGGAGTTTCTGCGGGCGGTGAATGAAAGTCTGGACGCCCTGTTTTTGCGCCGGCAGTTTCGGGACAAGCTGAACGAAAACAAAGGGTTGGTTGCAAGACAGTATGCGGGTATTACCGGCGTGCTGCGGCAGATTGGCGGATATATGAGCGCAGGACCGGAATTTATTCCCTTCAAAGAAGACGTGTTTCGAAAATATGCGGAGGCCTTTGGGGCGGTACAGGAAATTTCCGCCTATCAGGATCCGTTCGGCCGTCTCTGTCTGGAGGTATCGGGGGAAGTGGTGCCAAAGATTCTGGAAGAAAAAGAGGCGTTTGTCTGCGGCCTTTCTTCTTTGATGGGAGTATCCCTGCGGCTGCCCCGCCAGATCAGCGACGAGCTTGGTACGCGGGTTTTAATTCGGGAGAAAGAACGGTACAAAGCAGACATGGGTGTGGGTATGTGCAAAAAGGAACATGAAACGGTAAGCGGAGATAACGCGGAATGCTTTGTGACCAAAAACGGAAAGGCGTATATGTTGTTGTCCGATGGAATGGGCAGCGGGCAGGCAGCATGCCAGGACAGCAGGACGGCGGTGAAAATGCTGGAACGGTTTTTGCGGGCAGACATTGCGCCGCTGGACGCAATGAAGACGGTAGGGCCCGCTATTCAGATGCGAAACGACGAGGTTTCCTTTGTTACAATGGATATTCTGGAATTGGATTTATTTTCCGGGGAATGCCAGATTATCAAATGCGGGGCGGCGCCGTCGTACTATATCCGGCAGGAGGATATACGGTGCATCCGTTCCCTCAGCCTGCCGGTAGGCATTTTGTATGGCGAGGAGGAACAGGACGTGTTCCGGGCAGCGGCAAAGCCGGGGGATATGGTGATCCTTGCCACTGACGGCGTGCTGTGCGATGAAAAAGAGTTGCTGGAACTGACAGAAGGGTTTGCAAAACAAAGCGCCAGAGAAATCGCCTCCAAAATCGTACTCGCAGCCAAGGATAAAGGCCGGGAAGACGATATGACCGTTGTCGTTATGCGCATTGAAAAAAATGGATAAAAATTGAATAGGATGTAAAAAAACGGCAATACCTATTATTACAAGCTGCAAGGAGGAACGGTATGGTTAAAGGCATATCCAAACGGGTTGTAATTATTAAAGGTAAAGAAAGCGAAAGCTTTGAAGAAGCCATTTTTATTGTAAAAGATCAGAATGTCACAAGAGATGATGTATTAAAAGAAGCATGCAGGCTGATCAGCGCACAAAACCCAAGAACAAAACGCAGCAGGCGCCGGTTGTTTTTATTGTGCTCCGCGTTGCTGGGCGCGGGGGTAATGGGCGCTGTATGGCTTGCATGCACGCTTATTTTGTAAAAATAATATGAATTTTGCCTCTCATTTCACAGTGTCTGCAGCGATTGGAAGATCTCAGAGAAGCAAAATGTTGAAATGGATGGGGTTCTTTGATATAATAAATATCGACATTTTATGATTTTAGGAGAAATCGGGAGTTGAAGATAGGGAATGTAGCCATTGGGGGACGTTTCATTCTGGCGCCGATGGCTGGGGTAACCGACAAAGCGTTCCGCGCGATATGCCGGGAGGCTGGCGCGGACTTGTCCGTCAGCGAGATGGTCAGTACCAGGGCGCTGCAGTTTCAGGATAAAAAATCCCTCCGCCTGCTGTCCCTTGCTGCCAACGAAACACCGGGCAGCGTACAGATTTTCGGCCATGACCCGGACAGCATGGCAGCGGGCGCGAGAAAGGCGGCAGAGCGCTCCGGCTGCCGGATCATTGACATCAATATGGGCTGTCCTGCGCCAAAAATTGTGAGCAACGGCGACGGCAGCGCGCTGATGCGGGATGTCCGTCTGGCGGCGTCGATTATCACCGCAGTGGTAAACGCGGTTTCTTTGCCGGTAACGGTAAAATTTCGAACAGGATGGGATGAGCAGCATCTCAATTACATAGAATTTGCAAAAATGGCGGAGAACAGCGGCGCGGCCGCCGTTTGCCTCCATGGGCGTACCCGTACGCAGATGTACAGCGGAAAGGCGGACTGGGAAAGCATTGCCGCCGTAAAGCAGGCGGTTCACATTCCAGTGATCGGCAACGGAGATGTTTTTTCGCCGGAAGACGCGGCGCGTATGATAGAGACAACCCAGGCAGATTTTGTAATGATCGGCCGGGGCGCGCTGGGAAATCCATGGATTTTTTCCAGAGCAAAGGAATTTTTGCGCAGTGGAGTCCTGCCGGCTCCGCCGTCCTTCGCGGAACGGCTGGCAATTGCGGTGCGGCAGATAGAGCTTGCAGCGGCGTATAAAGGGGAACGTATTGCGATGCTGGAAGCCAGGAAGCATTTAAACTGGTATCTCAAAGGCATTCCCCAGATCAAGGAATTTAAAATCCGGATATCCGGCCTGACAACGTTGCAGGAGATGTATGCCATCCGGGAGGAATTGCTGTATAAAGTGCAATAGAAAGGATATGTTGTGGAAGATAATTTGATCAAACAGGCAAAATCGGGGGAAGTGCAGGCTTTCGAAGAATTGGTTGCCCAGTATGAGAAAACAATCTATAATATCGCATACCGGTATTTTGCCAACGAGCACGACGCAGTGGATGCTATGCAGGAAGTCTTTATCAAAATTTACCGTTCCATCAGTGGGTTTCAGGAACAAAGTTCATTTCGTACCTGGATTTACCGGATAACGGTCAATACCTGTCTGGATCTTTTGAAAAAGAACCGCCGGATACAGGTCGTTTCCATAGAGGAGGAAAAAAACAGCGGCCTGGAACAGCAGCTTGCGGACAGCAACGGGGAACCGGAACAGGCGCTGGAACAAAAGGAACTGCGCAAAAGCGTGGAAGAGGCGGTGATGTCTCTGCGGCCGGAATATCGGGGGGCGGTGGCGCTGCGGTTTGCGGCGGGGCTCACCTATGCGGAGATCGCGGAAGTGCTGGGGATTGACGAAGGCACTGTAAAATCCAGAATTTCAAGGGGCAGAAGAAAAGTCTGTGAAATTCTTCGGGCCAGTGGGAACTTATCGGCAAAGTATTCGTCTGACAAAACAGAAGGGAGGATGCTTTGATGAACTGTAAAGAATGCAGAGAATACATAGCGCAGGATCCAAAGGCATATGCATCCGGAACCTTGAAGAAACAGGAACTTGCAGCGCATCTTGCGGGCTGCGGCGAGTGCCGGCGGTATTTGGAAGAGATGCTGGCGGCGGAAGAATTGCTTTGCCAGCTGGAGGAACTGCCGGTGCCGGAGGACGCGCATGAGAAATGTATGGAAGCGGTGCTGCGGGACGTTGAACGCCGCACGGTACACAGCGGCCCCAAAAAACGGCGGATCCCGGTTTTTTCCCTGATGGGCGCTGCGGCAGCCGTGGTGATTTTGGCGGTGAGCGGTCACCTGGGAACCGTTTCCAATTATACCGACAGCACGGCAAGCGATGCGGCGGTTCCGGAAGTGGCAAGAATGGACAGCGCGCCTGGAGATAGGGGCAGCGATTCCAGCGCGATCATTATGCCGGGGGACGATGCGAAAACGGAAATCACTATGTCGCCGTCGCCGGAGGATAGCGCCGGTCAGGCGCCGGCGCAAAGCCAGGATAACAGTTTGGAGAGTACCTTGACGGTAGAGGATATTGTGAATTTGTATGCAGATACTACCGCAGTGCTGGAAATCCCGGACAGCGTTGCAAAAGAAAGCTATGCGTTTTATGTTGTGGCCGCCGGCGGTGGTACGGCATCGGAAATAGGAGGCACCTTGTTGTATGAGAGCGGGGCAGTCAAGTATTTTCTGGTGGCAAACGAAATGACGTCTTTGGAAGAACTGTTTGACAGCCTGAAGACAGACGGCTTCAGCACCGTGTCGTCCGCGGATGAAAGAATCAACATCAATTCCGGGGCAGAGAACGGTTTGTTGGTGCTTATAACAGAATAAAAAGAAAGCGGCGCTTAAAAACGTTTTTAAGCGCCATGAATTTATAAAATACTTTCAAAATTTTGTTGACTTTTTGTTGGATGTGTAGTATTATAGTTAGGCACGATGTGTGCAAAAATGCGATGATGTCGGAGATTGCCGCCGGTTGGCGGGTAACTTCGGCGGAGTAAGTCCGACAATCGGGCGGTTGAGACAACTGCTAAGTTTTGCGTTAATGTTCCTGTTTGGTTCCGGAACCCACAGCGTTCTGCTGAAAGGCCGGAGGGGAACCACTTGCGTATTTTGGCCGGATGATGGAACGAGTATGCAATCCGGTTAATTTTATGCCCAAAACGCGATACACCAGGAAGGGTTGCAGTTTCTCTCCCGTACGTGTCGAAACCAGACGATAACGACATATGTACGAAAACAGGAGGAAAACATGGCTACAGAAAAAATCAGAATCAGGTTAAAGGCGTATGATTATCAGCTGATTGATCAGGCTGCGGAAAAAATTGTGGAAGCGGCAAAGCGCACCGGCGCGAAAGTGTCCGGCCCCATTCCGCTGCCGACCGAGAAGGAGGTAATTACCATCCTTCGCGCGGTACACAAATACAAGGACAGCCGCGAACAGTTTGAACGCCGCACGCACAAGCGTCTCATTGATATTCTGACACCTGGTCAGAAAACAGTGGAAGCGCTGACTACGCTGGATTTGCCGGCGGGTGTGGAAATCGACCTGAAGTTCTAGAAGCAAGCAATTAGCCTAGGCCCGTCCGGTTATGCCGGCGGGCAGGTCAAGTTGGCGCAAGCCAACCAATAACCTATAAGGAGGAAAATAAAATGCAAAAGGCTATTATCGGCAAGAAAGTCGGCATGACACAGATTTTTGACGCCGAAGGCAAGGTGATTCCCGTAACGGTAATTGAAGCGGGTCCTTGCTCTGTGATTCAAAAGAAGACGGAAGAAAAGGAAGGCTACAACGCAATTCAGCTCGGTTTTGCCGATGTTGCGCAGCGCAAGCTCACAAAGCCGGAGATTGGCCACCTGAAAAAGGCGGGCGACGCTTTGAAAAAGTATCTCAAGGAGTTCCGCCTGGACGACATCTCTTCTTATAACGAAGGGGATGTTTTGAAAGCGGATGTTTTTGCGGAAGGTGACTGTGTGGATGTAACCGGCACCAGCAAGGGCAAAGGCTTTGCGGGCGTTATCAAACGGTTTAACGCCGGAAGAAGTCCCATGTCCCACGGCGCCGGCCCAATGCACCGGCATCAGGGTTCCATGGGCGCTTGCTCTGATCCGTCCCGCATTATGAAGGGCAAAATGATGCCTGGACATCTTGGTGCGGAACAGGTAACCATCCAGAATCTGGACGTTGTAAAGGTAGACCCAGAAATGAATTTAATTGCAGTGCGTGGCGCCGTTCCTGGTCCTAAGGGCGGTATCGTATTCATTAAGAATACGGTGAAAAACGCCTAAGGAAGTAAGGAAAGGAGGACGAAATTATGCCAAGCGTAACAGTTTATGATATGACCGGAAAGAAAACCGGCGAAATGGAGCTTCCAGCAGCGGTGTTCGGCATTGAGCCGAATATGGCAGTGGTACATGAAGCGGTAAAGAACCATCTTGCAAACAGAAGGCAGGGCACGCAGAGCACGCTGACGAGAGCAGAGGTCAGCGGCGGCGGCATTAAGCCGTGGCGCCAAAAGGGCACTGGCCGTGCACGGCAGGGTTCCATCCGTTCCCCGCAGTGGACGCACGGCGGCATTGCTCTTGGTCCAAAGCCGAGAACATATCGGTATGCGATGAACAAAAAAGTGAAGCGCCTTGCGCTTCTCAGCGCCCTTTCATCCAAGGCGCAGGCTGGCGAAATCATTGTGATCGACGGTCTTGATATGGGTGAGATCAAAACCAAGAGTTTTGTAAAGTTCTTAAAGGATGTGGAATCAGACGGCAAGAGCTTGGTGGTAACGCCGGAAGTGCGCACAAACGTGGTAAAGTCTGCCGCCAACATCCCGGGCGTGAAAACTACTATCGTTTCCACATTAAACGTGTACGACATTCTTCATGCCGATAAATTCATTATCGACAAGGATGCGGTAGCCAAACTTGAGGAGGTGTACGCATAATGAAATCGGTTTACGACATTATCCGCAGGCCTATCATCACAGAGCGTTCGATGGAAGGCGTTGCAGACAAGAAATATGTGTTTGAAGTTGCGCGCACAGCCAACAAGGTGGAAATCAAGAAAGCGATTGAAGAAATCTTTGGCGTGGAAGTAGCAAAGGTAAACACCATCAAAGTTCCGGGAAAATGGAAGCGTATGGGAGTGCACACCGGCAAGACGCCGGCGATCAAAAAGGCAGTGGTTACCCTCAAGGAAGCTTCCAAGTCCATTGAAATTTTTGACGGCATGATGTAGATATAATTATCCCTGCCTGGAGCGCAGGGGTAACATATAACGGCGAAAGCCGCGAAACCCAGTGTCGGCGGAAAACCGCCGGCAGGGTACACCACGCTTTATCCAAAAGCGGTGTTTAAAAACTATAAAGGAGTGAAGTGACATGGCGATAAAGACCTACAAGCCGACGACCCCTTCCAGAAGAAACATGACGGTTCTTTCTTACAAGGGATTGTCTAAGGTCAAGCCGGAAAAAAGCCTTCTGGAAAAGAACACGAAGAAGGCGGGCCGTAACAGCTACGGCAGAATCACCGTTCGTCATCATGGCGGCGGCAACAAACAAAAGTACAGAATTATCGACTTCAAACGGGATAAGGTGGATATGAACGCAACCGTTCTCACCTTGGAATACGACCCGAACCGCAGCGCGAACATTGCGCTGGTACAGTATGAGGATGGCGAAAAGCGCTATATCCTGGCACCGGAAGGACTGTCGATTGGCGACGTTATCGTTTCCGGCGCGCATGCGGATATCAAGCCGGGCAACTGCCTGCCGATTTCCGCAATCCCGGTTGGTACCGTTATTCATAATATTGAGCTGTATCCCGGCAAGGGCGCGCAGCTGGTACGTGCCGCAGGAACCTCTGCCCAGCTGATGGCAAAGGAAAACGGCGTATCACAGGTGCGGTTCCCCTCCGGCGAAGTTCGTTATATCCGTCTGGATTGTAAGGCAACCATTGGCCAGGTTGGAAACCTTGACCATGCAAATGTGCAGATTGGTAAGGCCGGCCGTACCCGTCATATGGGCATCCGTCCTACCGTTCGCGGTTCAGTTATGAACCCATGCGACCATCCTCATGGCGGTGGTGAAGGAAAGTCCCCGATCGGACGTCCGTCCCCGGTAACCCCTTGGGGCAAGCCTGCTCTGGGTTACAAGACCAGAAAGAAGAACCACAGAACAGACAAACAAATTGTAAGACGCCGCAACGGTAAGTAAGAAAGGAGACTATAAAGATGGGCAGAAGTGTTAAGAAGGGCCCTTTTGTGGCTCCAGAGCTTATCAAAAGGGTAATTGCGATGAATGAAGCCGGTGAAAAGAAAGTGCTCAAGACCTGGTCCAGAGCTTCTACGATTTTCCCGGATTTTGTAGGCCATACCATTGCCGTGCACGACGGCAGAAAGCATGTCCCGGTGTATATCACAGAGGACATGGTTGGTCATAAGCTTGGCGAGTTTGCGCCGACCCGGACCTATAAAGGCCATGCGGGCAGCAAAACTTCCAAC
Organism: uncultured Eubacteriales bacterium; assembly: GCA_934395135.1. Lineage (GTDB taxonomy): Bacteria > Bacillota > Clostridia > Oscillospirales > Butyricicoccaceae > CAKRRK01. The sequence continues at coordinate 8,802 of CAKRRK010000015.1, forward strand.
AACGGCAAGTAAGGCTTAAGGAGGAAAACAAATGGAAGCAAAAGCGTATTTGAGAAATGTCCGCATCGCTCCCCGCAAGGTGAAAATCCTCTGTGATTTGATCCGCGGCAAGGATGTAGGCACCGCAGCTGCAATCATCACAAACACTCCGAAAGCCGCTTCAGAACATATGATCAAGCTTTTAAAGAGTGCAACAGCAAATGCGGAAAATAACCACAATATGGATGTGGATAAACTTTATGTTTCAAAGGTGTTTGTGACACCGGGACCGGTAATGAAAAGGCTGATGCCGCGGGCGCAGGGCCGCGCGTTCAGAATCCTGAAGAGGACATCCCACATTACAATGGTTCTTGCAGAAAAAGAATAAACGAGGAGGTAGGTTATGGGCCAGAAAGTACATCCGCACGGTTTGCGTGTCGGCGTTATCAAAGATTGGGATTCCCGCTGGTTCGCTAAGGACAATGAGTTCGGCGACCTTCTCGTGGAAGACTATAAAATTAGAAATTACCTGAAGAAGAGATTGTATCAGGCAGGGGTTCCTGCCATTGAAATTGAAAGAAGCAATGCGAAAATTAAAATTTTTATTCAGTGTGCGCGTCCCGGCATCGTAATCGGCAAGGGCGGTGCGGACATTGAAAAGCTTCGTGCCGATCTTGAAAAATTCATCGGCGGCGGCAAAAAAATTGAGGTTTCCATTGTGGAAATCAAAAATCCGGATACCAACGCACAGCTTGTGGCGGAAAACATCGCGTCCCAGTTGGAAAAGAGAATTTCGTTCCGCCGGGCGATGAAGCAGTCAATGGGCCGCGCGATGCGTATGGGGGCAAAGGGAATTAAAACCTCCTGCTCCGGCCGTCTCGGTGGTGCAGAAATTGCCCGCACGGAGCATTACCATGAAGGAACGATTCCGCTGCAGACCATCCGTGCCGATATTGACTACGGATTTGCCGAAGCAGATACCACCTATGGTAAAATCGGCGTAAAAGTTTGGATTTATAAAGGCGAAGTGCTGACCGGCGGACCGAGACTGGGCCGTTCCATTGAAGCGCCGAAGCCGCCGTCTGAACGCCGTGAACGTAGAAACCGCAGAGACGGTGACCGTCGCTATAATCACGACAGAGGCGAGCGCAGAGCTCCCCGGCAGGAAGGAGGCCACAGATAATGCTTCTGCCAAAGAGAGTAAAATACCGTAGGGTACACAGAGGCCGGTTAAAGGGCAAGGCCCTCCGCGGCAACTTTGTATCCAACGGCGAATATGGCCTGCAGGCCCTGGAGCCTGCATGGATTACATCCAACCAGATTGAAGCAGCCCGTATCGCGATGACACGTTATATCCGGCGTGGCGGCCAGGTTTGGATCAAAATTTTCCCTGACAAGCCGATTACCGAAAAGCCGGCCGAAACACGAATGGGTTCCGGTAAAGGTTCTCCGGAGTACTGGGTATCCGTGGTAAAGCCGGGCAGAGTATTGTTTGAAATTGCCGGTGTACCGGAAGAAACAGCACGTGAGGCGTTACGTCTTGCTGGTCATAAGCTTCCGATTAAGACGAAGTTTGTGGCTCGGGATGCAGAGAAGGTTGGTGAATAATGATGAAGGCAACAGAGATTAGAGAGTTAACTGGCGAGGAGCTTACAGCGAAGCTGGACAGTCTGAAGAAGGATCTCTTTAACTTAAGACTTCAGCATGCGACAAACCAGCTGGACAATCCGACAAAGATAACCGATGTAAAGCGAGATATTGCCAGAGTCAATACAGTTATCCGTGAGCGCGAGCTCGCTGGTAAGGCGTAAGGGGAGGTAAGCTAATTGAGCGAAAGAGCTTTCCGCAAGACAAGAGTCGGCAAGGTCGTATCTGACAAGATGGACAAGACGATTGTGGTTGCGATCGAAGACAGAGTACAGCATCCGCTGTATAAAAAGATTATGAAGAGAACCTACAAGCTGAAAGCGCATGACGCTGACAACCAGTGCAGAATCGGCGATAAGGTTCGCGTGATGGAAACACGTCCCCTCTCAAAGGATAAGAGATGGCGGCTTGTGGAAATTGTAGAAAAAGCTAAGTAAGGAGGAACTGAGAGATGATACAGCAGGAAACATACCTCCGTGCGGCGGACAATTCCGGTGCAAAGGAGTTGAAATGCATCCGTGTTCTCGGTGGCTCCACTCGTAAATACGGCAACATTGGCGACGTCATTGTTTGCTCCGTGCGCAAGGCCACACCAGGCGGCGGCGTGAAAAAGGGCGACGTTGTCCGGGCGGTTATCGTTCGCAGCGTAAAGGGCCTGAGAAGAGCGGACGGAAGCTATATCCGTTTTGACGAGAATGCGGCAGTAATTATTCGAGAAGATAAAAACCCGAGAGGAACACGTATCTTTGGGCCAGTGGCAAGAGAGCTTCGCGATAAGGATTATATGAAAATCCTGTCCCTGGCGCCGGAAGTACTGTAAGGAGGTCGCCGAACAATGAACACAATGCATGTGAAAAAGGGCGACACCGTAGTCGTTCTTTCCGGCAAAGAAAAGGGTAAGCGCGGCAAAGTGCTGGTTGCTTCCCCAAAGGCCGGTTCTGTTATTATTGAAGGTGTGAACATGATTACATGCCACACAAAGCCACGCCGTCAGGGTGAGCCCGGCGGCATCATCAAGCGCGAAGGCGCTGTCCGTGCCAACAAGGTTATGGCGGTTTGCCCGAAGTGCGATAAGCCGACACGTGTAAAAATGGAAATCCTTCCTTCTGGCGAGAAGGTTCGGGTTTGCAAGCACTGCGGCGAGAATATGTAAGGGAGGTACAGCATCATGCCAAGATTAAAAGAGAAATATCTGAATGAAATTGCACCTGCTCTTATGAACAAATTTGGCTACAAGAGCCCAATGCAGATTCCGAAGCTGGAGAAAATTGTAATTAATGTTGGCTGCGGCAAAGAAGCCGGCGCAAACGCAAAGGTGATTGAAGCGGTCGTGCGGGACATTACGATGATTTCTGGTCAGAAGGCAGTTGTAACCAAGGCCAGAAAGTCCGTTGCGAACTTTAAAGTTCGGGAAGGAATGCCGGTTGGAGTAAAGGTAACGCTTCGTGCTGACCGGATGTGGGAATTCCTGGACCGTCTGTTTAACGTGGCGCTCCCGCGCGTGCGCGATTTCAGAGGCATCAACGGTAATTCCTTTGATGGCCGCGGCAATTATGCATTTGGCCTGAAGGAGCAGCTGATATTCCCGGAAATCAACTATGATGAAATTGATAAGATCCGCGGAATGGATATTATTATGTGTACCACAGCAAATACTGACGAAGAGGCGAAGGAGTTGCTTACGCTCTTGGGTGCCCCGTTCGCAAAGTAATGAAGGAGTATCGTTATGGCTAAAAAAGCAATGGTATTAAAGCAGCAGCGTGAGCCTAAATTCTCAACCCGTCAGTACAACAGATGCAAAATCTGCGGAAGGCCACACGCATATCTGAGAAACTATGGCATTTGCCGTATTTGCTTCAGAGAGCTTGCTTACAAAGGTCAAATTCCAGGCGTTCGCAAGGCGTCCTGGTAAAAAAGATTGGCATTCGTGCGCAGCAGCGCAGTGTTTGCCGGCAGGCAGTCTGCCTGCGTAAGAAAAGTGGAGGGAAAAACCCTCTAACTTCTATAAGGAGGAGCATTATATGCAGATCACAGATCCAATCGCGGATATGCTGACACGTATCCGTAACGCAGGGTCCGCACGTCATGAAAGCGTGGATGTTCCGGCGTCCAAGATGAAAAAGGCAATTGCACAGATTCTCCTGGACGAGGGATACATCAAGAATTTCCAGATCGTTGACGACGGCGGCCAGGGCACAATCCACATTGTGCTCAAGTATACAGCTGGCAAAGAAAAGGCAATTGCAGGGCTGAAAAGAGTATCCAAGCCGGGTCTCCGCGTGTACGCAGGAGCACAGGAACTGCCGAAGGTACTCCGCGGTCTGGGCGTTGCGATTATTTCCACATCCAAGGGCGTTATGACCGATAAAAAGGCGCGCGAGCTGAATGTCGGCGGCGAAGTCCTGGCATTTGTATGGTAAGGGGGTACTGAGTTATGTCAAGAATTGGTAGAATGCCCATTACAGTACCTGCTGGCGTTGATGTAAAGATCGACGGACACACCATTACCGTAAAGGGTGCAAAAGGCACGCTGACAAGAGAGATTCATCCGAACATTACCGTGTCGGTGGACGGCGGCGTAATTTCGGTGACAAGACCCAACGATGAAAAAGAAAATCGTGCGCTGCACGGCCTGACTCGTTCCCTGGTCAATAATATGGTGGTTGGCGTAACGGAAGGTTTCCAGAAAGAGCTGGACGTAAATGGCGTTGGTTACAGAGTACAGAAGCAGGGCAAAGACCTTGTTATGAACTTGGGATTTTCCCATCAGGTAGTGGTTTCTGAAATCGAAGGCATTACGATTGATGTGCCAAACCCGAATAAAATCATTATTTCCGGTCCCGACAAGCAGAAGGTCGGACAGTTTGCCGCAGAAGTCCGTGAAAAGAGACCGCCGGAGCCGTATAAGGGCAAGGGCATCAAGTATGTTGACGAATACATCCGCCGCAAGGAAGGCAAGACCGGCGCGAAGAAGAAGTAAAGGAAGGTGTGCCTAAATGGTTTTAAAGAAAGACTCCAATAAACAGCGTCTCAGACGCCATAAGAGAGTGCGCGGCGCAGTTTCCGGTACTCCGGAGCGTCCGCGGCTTGACGTGTTTAAAAGTGCAAAAAATATTTATGCACAGGTGATCGATGATGTAAACGGCGTTACGCTGGTTTCCGCGTCTACCATCGAGAAGGATTTCAACGAGTATGGCGGCAACAAGGAAGCGGCCAAGAAAGTTGGCCTGAAGGTTGCAGAACGCGCGCTTGCCAAGGGCATTGAAAGCGTAGTGTTTGACCGTGGCGGTTATCTGTATCACGGCCGTGTGAAAGAACTTGCAGAAGGCGCCCGTGAGGGCGGCCTGAAGTTTTAGTCGGGAGGAGGTTATTGTATGGCTGGTAAATTTGAAGCAGCAGCAGCGCCTGAGTATCAGGAAAAGGTTGTTGCGTTAAACCGTGTATCCAAAACCGTAAAGGGCGGCCGTATTTTCAAGTTTGCAGCGCTGGTCGTTGTAGGCGATGGAAAGGGTACGGTTGGTTTCGGTTTGGGAAAAGCCTCTGAAGTTCCCGACGCAATCCGTAAGGGCATTGAGGATGCAAAGAAAAATCTGATTAAGGTATCGTTGAAGGGTACGACAATCCCGCATGAGGTGATTGGCCGTTTTGGCGCAGGAACCGTATTGCTCAAGCCCGCTGCGCCTGGTACTGGCGTGATTGCCGGCGGTCCGGTGCGTGCCGTTGTGGAAATGGCGGGTATTAAGGACATCCGTACCAAGTGCCTGCGTTCCAATAATCCACAGAATGTTGTGACTGCAACCATCGAAGGTTTGAAAGAGCTGCGTGATGCAAATCAAGTAGCGGCAGTTCGCGGCAAGTCCGTTGAAGAATTATAAGGAGGGGTAGTTCAATGGCAAACATGAAAATTACCCTGGTTAAGAGCTTGAATGGCAGACTCGCAAAACATATCGCCACAGCTCATTCATTGGGGCTTAAGAAAATTAATGATGTTACGATTCAGCCTGACAATGCGCAGACGCAGGGTAAGATCGCGAAGATCGGCTATCTTCTTAAAGTCGAAGCAAGTAATTAAGGAGGTGTAGAACGATGAAGCTACAGGAATTAAAGCCGGCAGAAGGCTCTACACAGCAGAACTACCGCAAGGGCCGCGGCGCAGGTTCCGGAAATGGTAAAACCGCAGGCCGTGGACATAAGGGTCAGTGGGCACGTTCCGGCGGCGGCGTACGCCCCGGCTTTGAAGGCGGCCAGATGCCGCTTGCGCGCCGTTTGCCCAAGCGCGGGTTCCATAATATTTTTGCAAAGAAGTATACGGCAATCAATGTGTCGGCCCTTAATAAGTTTGAGGACGGCGCGGAAGTGACCGCGGAAACCTTGCTGGAGAACGGTATCATCTCCAAAAAGCTGGATGGAGTTAAAATCCTTGGAAACGGCGAAATCACTAAAAAATTGACAGTAAAGGCAGTTGCTTTCTCTGAATCTGCAAAGCAGAAAATTGAGGCGGCAGGCGGAAAGGTTGAGGTGGTATAAGGATGATCGAGACCTTTAAAAACGCTTGGCGTATTCCGGAATTAAAAAAGAAGTTACTGTTTGTACTTTTTATCATTTTGATGTTCCGTTTGGGTTCCTCAATCCCTGTACCATTTATCAACATTCCCCTTTTGCAGGAATACTTTACATCCACGGCAAACAATACGATGCTTGGTTTTGTAAATGTATTTTCCGGCGGTGGTCTGGCGAACGCGACGATTTTTGCTATGTCCATCACGCCGTATATTAACGCATCTATCATTTTGCAGCTTTTGACCGTTGCAATTCCGGCATTGGAAAGACTGGCAAAGGAAGGCGGGCAGGAAGGCCGTGAAAAGATCGCGAAGGCGACCAGATATCTGGGCGTTGTGCTGGGTCTTGTACAGGGATATTCCTACTATGTGCTTCTTCGGGCACAGAACCTTCTTCTGAAGACAGATTTCTGGTCTGGACTCATTATTGTAATTTCGTTTACCGCGGGTACGGCGCTTATCATCTGGTTGGGAGAACGTATCACGGAAAAAGGAATTGGCAACGGCATTTCCATCATTTTGTTTGCCGGTATTGTTTCCCGGGGACCGGAGATGTTCCAGACACTTTGGAACCTTCTGAAGCAGGGCGGCAAAAACTATGTCATCGTGGCTCTTTTGATTGTTGTCGGGCTGGCGCTTGTGGCATTTGTTGTATTTATGCAGAAATCCGAGCGGCGCATCCCGGTGCAGTATGCAAAGCGTGTGGTAGGACGAAAAATGTACGGCGGTCAGTCTACGCATTTGCCGATTAAGGTAAACGCTTCCGGCGTGATGCCGATTATTTTCGCATCTTCCATTTTGCAGCTGCCAAGCACAATTGGCCTGATTGCAAATCCGCAGGAAGGCAGTTTCCTGCAAAAGTTTATTCATGCGTTTGATTCCACCAGCATTCTTTATATGGTAATCTATTTTGTTCTGATTATCGGATTTAGTTATTTTTATGCGGCGGTACAGTTTAACCCCATAGAAATTGCCAATAACCTGAAGAAAAATGGTGGATTTATTCCTGGTTTCCGACCTGGCAAACCGACATCTGATTTTATTACCAAAGCTTTGGGCAAGGTAACCTTTATGGGTTCTTTGTTCTTGGGTATTGTAGCAGTTTTGCCGCTGATTATCGGCGCGACGTCGGAAAGCTTGAAAAATGTGGCTTTGGGCGGCACTTCTGTGCTGATCCTTGTGGGTGTTGCACTTGAGACCGTCAATGCCATTGAGTCTCAGATGATGATGCGGCACTACAAAGGGTTTCTTGAATAATCAGAGGTGAAAATAGAATGAAAATAATATTACTGGGACCGCCGGGGGCTGGTAAAGGGACGCTTGCGTCGAGTTTGGTCCAGCAGCTGAATGTTCCGACGATTTCCACTGGTAATATTTTGCGCAATGCCATGAAAGACGGGACGCCGTTAGGCAGACTTGCGGAAAACTATATCAATGACGGCAAATTTGTGCCGGATGATGTGGTAGAATCCCTTGTGCAGGAAGAAATTCAGAAGAAAGAATGTAAAAACGGATTTATCCTGGACGGATTTCCACGCAACCTGTCCCAGGCGGAGGCTTTGGAAACGGTCTGCGATGTGGATGCCGTGCTGCTGATGGAGGTTCCCGACGAAGAAATTAAGGAAAGAATGACAGGCAGGCGGGTCTGCGATAACTGTGGGGCCACATTCCATGTGCATCATAACCCGCCGAAAGCCAAGGGCGTTTGCGATGTTTGCGGCGAAAGTCTTTCCATCCGCGAAGACGACAAACCGGAAATTGTGGGAGACAGGCTGAAAACCTATCATCGGCAGACGGAGCCGCTGATTCGGTTTTACGAAGAAAAGAAGTTGCTGCAGCGACTGAATGCTGCCTGCTCCATTCCGGAAGCGGCAAGGCGCGCTTTCGATATTCTGGGAATAGAACGCTTATGATAACAATTAAATCTGCAAAAGAAATTGAACACATGAAAGAAGCAGGACGCATTACCGCTATGGCAAGAGCCGCAGCGGTGCGTTCTGTGAAACCGGGAGTCACAACAGGAGAGATTGATAAGGTTGTGCGGGAAACCATAGAAAAGGCGGGGGCAACCCCTTCCTTTCTGGGCTACGGCGGGTTTCCAGGCAGCGCCTGCGTCTCCCTGAATGACGAGGTGATCCACGGCATTCCGTCGTTCCGCCGAAAAGTGCAGGAAGGCGATATTGTAAAAGTGGATGTAGGCGCTTACTATCAAGGTTTCCATGGGGACTGTACGATCACTATCCCGTGCGGCACCGTATCCGAGGAAGCGCGAAAACTCATTGATGTGACTCGACAGAGTTTCTATGAGGGTATCAAGTTTGCCCTGGAGGGTAATCGTATATCTGATATTTCGCATGCCGTGCAGGCATATGTGGAACAGCACGGATTTTCCGTGGTGCGGCAGTATGTTGGGCATGGCATAGGAGAAAAGCTTCATGAGTCTCCGGAGGTACCGAATTTCGGACTTCCAGGCCATGGCGTTCGACTCCGAAGCGGTATGACCCTCGCAATTGAACCAATGGTTAATATCGGTACTTACGATGTTAAGGTCCTTCCGGATGGATGGACGGTAAAAACAAAGGATGGCTCTTTATCAGCACACTACGAAAACACGGTGTTAATTACAGACGGCGAGCCTGTGATTTTGACGGCGGTGGACGGCGAGGTGCTTTGATGGAAGTCCAAGTCAACGATATTGTCCGATCGTTAAAGGGCAGGGATCAGGGAGAATACTTTGTGGTGCTTTGCACCGAGGGGGATTTTCTTTACCTTGCCAACGGAAAAAACAGAACGCTGGATGCTATGAAAAAGAAACGGCGCAAACATGCCGCTGTTCTATGCAGTGCACAGCCCTATTTCACCGAAAAGTTTAACGAGACCGGCAAGATAACCAACAGCGAAATCAGAAAAGCCCTTGCAAAATTTGCAGGGGAGCAGCGAATTGACGAGGGAGGTATTTAATTTGGCAAAAGACGATGTAATCGAGCTGGAAGGTACCGTCATAGAGGCGCTGCCCAATGCCATGTTTCAGGTTGAGCTGCCAAACGGTCATAAGATTTTGGCGCATATTTCCGGCAAGCTCAGGATGAACTTTATTAAAATTTTGCCAGGTGATAAGGTAACGGTGCAGATGTCGCCGTATGACCTCACACGAGGCCGTATTACCTGGCGGTCTAAATAGCAATAGTTATCCAACAGAAGGATTGGAGGTTTTTTACAATGAAAGTAAGACCATCAGTAAAACCAATTTGCGAAAAATGCAAGATTATTCGCCGCAAGGGTCGCGTAATGGTGATTTGCGACAACCCGAAGCACAAGCAGAAACAGGGTTAACCTGATTTTAGAAAGCAGGAGGTGCAAGAGAAGAATGGCACGTATTGCCGGAGTTGACCTGCCGCGTGAAAAGAGAGTGGAAATCGGACTCACTTATATTTACGGAATCGGCAGAAAGTTATCCAATGATATTTTGAAGAAGACCGGGGTAAACCCGGATACGAGAGTGAAAGACCTGACCGATGATGAGGCTGCAAAGCTTCGCGAAGTCATTGAAAGGGATTACACCGTGGAAGGGGACCTGAGAAGAGAGGTTGGCCTGAACATTAAGCGTCTGGTGGAAATTGGCTGCTACCGCGGCGTCCGCCACAGAAGAGGGCTGCCGGTTCGCGGTCAGCGCACCAAGACAAACGCACGCACACGGAAGGGTCCGAAAAAGACCATTGCGAATAAGAAGAAGTAAGGAGGAAGTATAATGGCTAAAGTTCAGCAGAAAAAAGGCGCAACCAGAACAAGGCGTCGCGAACGGAAAAACATTGAAAAGGGCGCTGCTCATATTCGTTCCTCTTTTAACAACACGATTGTTACCATCAGTGACCTGCAGGGAAACGCAATTTCCTGGGCATCCGCTGGTGAAATGGGTTTCCGCGGCTCTAGAAAATCCACTCCGTTTGCCGCGCAGACTGCGGCGGAAACCGCGGCAAAGGCTGCCATGGAACATGGTTTGAAAACCGTGGAAGTATATGTAAAGGGACCAGGCTCTGGCCGCGAAGCAGCGATTCGTGCGCTGCAGGCAGCGGGCCTTGAAGTTACGATGATCAAAGACGTAACTCCAATTCCGCACAACGGTTGTCGCCCGCCAAAGAGAAGAAGAGTCTAAGAAATCGAGGAGGATTGCACATATGGCTAAAAATACACAGCCGGTTCTTAAGAGATGTAAGACACTTGGTATTTCTCCAGCAGTGATGGGCGTTTCCAAGCAAACCAAGAGAAACCCAAAGCCTGCAAGAAGAAAGCAGTCTGAGTATGGTCTGCAGCTCAATGAGAAGCAGAAGGTAAAGTTTATTTACGGCGTACTGGAAACACCGTTCAGAAGATATTATGAGAAAGCCTCCAAGAGCGAAGGCATTACTGGTGAAGTGCTTCTTTCCCTGTTGGAAAGAAGACTGGATAATGTGGTTTTCCGCCTTGGTTTTGCAAACACAAGACGGGAAGCAAGACAGCTTGTAACCCATGGACATTTCACCGTAAACGGTAAAAGAGTGAATATCCCTTCTTATTCTCTCAAAGCCGGCGACGTGGTTGCGGTTTGCGAAAAGAGCCGCTCTGCAACGAAATTTAAGACATTGCTGGAAGAAAACGGCGCAATCACAACACCAAAGTGGTTGGATAAAGCAAAGGATTCTTTTGAAGGAAAAGTAATTGCGAACCCTGCAAGAGATGATATTGATTACGATGTGGAGGAGCACCTGATCGTCGAGCTTTATTCCAAATAAGCACAACCCTCATTCCGTTTTGGGTTATACCCAACCATCGTATTTTTATCGAACTATAAGGAGGGTATCTTAAATGATTGAGATTGAAAAGCCACGCATTGATTGCGAGATTCTTGCAGAAGACGGATCTTACGGCAAATTTGTGGTAGAGCCGCTGGAGCGGGGCTACGGCACCACTCTGGGGAATTCTATGCGCAGGATTTTATTGTCCTCTTTGCCGGGAACCGCGCCCACAAGAATCAAGATCGACGGTGTTCAGCATGAGTTTTCAACAATCCCGGGCGTGAAAGAAGACGTTACGGAAATTGTTTTGAATGTGAAGGGGATCATTGCAAAGCTGTTTTGTGAAGGACCAAAAACTGTTTATATTCAGGCATCCGGAGAGGGCGTTGTCACAGCCGGCGATATTCATGCCGACAGCGACATCGAAATTTTGAATCCGGAGCTTCATATCGCAACGCTGATGAGCAATGCGCATTTGACCATGGATATCACCTTTGAGACCGGCAGAGGATATGTGCCTGCGGAACGCAACAAGCAATATCAAAATACCATAGGCACAATTCCCATTGATTCCACGTTTACGCCGGTATACAAGGTGAATTATACGGTGGAAAACACCAGAGTGGGCAATATGACGGATTACGACAAGCTGACGCTGGAAATCTGGACGGATCGAACCATTGCCGCCAAGGATGCAGTATCCCTGGGGGCGAAGGTGCTGACGGACCATCTTTCCCTGTTTGTGGATTTGTCGGAGGAAATCGGCTCCAAAACGACAGTTGTGGAAAAAGCAGAAACGCAGCATGATAAAGTGCTGGAAATCGCAATTGAAGATCTGGATCTTTCAGTTCGTTCATTTAACTGTTTAAAGCGTGCTGGAATTAATACAGTGGAAGATCTGATTAACACCTCAGAAGAAGATATGATGAAGGTCCGGAATCTGGGCCGGAAGTCTTTGGAAGAAGTGATCAATAAGCTTGCCGCTATGGGACTATCCCTTGCGAAAAGCGATGAATAACGGTGTAGTATGATATATGACTGCAAGGCGAAAGCTTTCTGTCATGTATCATACCCGAAGCACCATTTCCCTAATAACACAGCAACAGGGCAGGAGAGCCTGCCTAAGGTTGTTAAGGAAATGACGCTTGCGCCGCGGCGGACTGCGGCGGAACTGTGAACTCTGCGGTGCAGAGGAAAAACCTTATAAAAGGAGGTATTTTGAAATGGCTACAAATCGAAAGCTTGGCAGAAACAGCGATCATAGAATTGCAATGCTTCGTGCCATGGTAACATATTTGCTGGAAAACGGCAGAATTGAGACAACCGTTGCAAGAGCAAAGGAAGTACGTTCTCTTGCGGAAAAAATGATTACCCTCGGCAAGAAAAATACGCTTGCATCCCGCCGTCAGGCACTTTCCTTTATCACAAAGGAAGATGTGGTGACAAAAGTATTCAGTGAGCTTGCTCCGAAATACGAATCCAGAAACGGCGGATATACCAGAATCATCAAAACCGGACCGCGCCGCGGCGATTGTGCCGAAATGGCAATCATTGAGCTTGTTTAAAGCTGCGCAGTGATTTTGTGTCCGATGTATGGATGATTTCCCACAATGGGAGTATGCCGGTGCAGGCGTGTCTGCACCGGCATTTTTTCATATCCCGGCAAACGAACAAACCACTGGATTAGGGAGGAAACCATTATGAAACAATTTGCAAAATCAGCCTGCATTGAACCGATGTATTCCGAACTGCCTTTTTTGGAGCGTTTTGCAGCCGCCCAAAAAGATGGCTTTGAGTATGTGGAGTTCTGGAGCTGGACCGACAAAGACTTGGATAAGGTGCGCCAAGCGGCACAGCAAGCCGGTGTTGGCATCTGCGGGTTTAACGGCGATGCGGAATATTCCCTCATCGATCCTGTACAAAAGGCGCCGTATCTGGAATTTTTAAAGCGTTCCATCGAGGCGGCGCAGAAGCTTGGCGCAAGTTCTGTAACCATCCATTCCAACGCTTTGGGCGAGGGTGGCGTCGTCGTAAATTGTCATTCGGAGCTGTCCGATACGGTGAAGCTTTGCTCTATGTATGATATGCTGCTTTCATGTGCGGAGCTGGCAGAAAGCAGCGGGATTCAAATGAATTTGGAACCGCTGAATATAAAGACAGATCACATAGGGAATTTTCTGATTCATACCCAGATGGCAGCGGAACTTGTTCGCCTGGTTGGCTCGCCAAAGCTTCGCGTGCTGTATGATGTCTACCATATGCAGCTCAACGAAGGAGATCTTTGCGGCAATATCCGGGCCTATGGCGATACCTTTGGTCATGTGCACATTGCAGATGCGCCGGGGCGGCATGAACCTGGTACCGGGGAAATTAATTTTGCGGCGGTTGCACAATGCCTGCGGGAAGTTGGCTATTCTGGTCTTTTGGGATATGAGTTGCTGCCAGAGAGTACAACGGAAACCGCGGTAAAGGCAATCATGCAAAAATAGGCGGCTGTTTCCGGCGCAGACCTTTTGCGGAAAAAAGGCTGCCTGTGTGTTGGAAAAAGAGAAGAGAACCGCATCAAACGACAGGATGTTAGGATACGGCGCCTAACATAGCAAGGTTCATAAAAATTTTGCGGCTGTCAGCGGATATTTTTCGTTAGTCATTGCAAAATTTATAAAAATAGTATAAAATAAAAGAAAGCAATGACGCAGGACAAAATTGTAGCGCGTCGGAGTGATATTTTTGAGGAGGAATCATTATGAGCGAAGAGAACAGAACCCCGGAAGTGGAAAATACCACCACCGCGACAGCAGAAGCCAGTCCTTTGTTTGACAACCAGCCTGCGGCCGCACCGGAAGCCGCCAATTCCAATGGCACAGTTGTGCTGGTTTTGGGCATCATATCTGTAGTATTTGCGTTTGTGTTTAATATTGTAGGTTTGATTACCGGTATCATCGGATTGGTGCTTGGCAACAAGGCAAAGAAGGCAACCCCAACGGGTACCGCAAAAGCGGGCTTTGTACTCAGCATCATTGGTCTTATTCTTTCCGCGATTTTCCTGATTGTAGGCATTGTTGCAGCAGCCGCACTGGTTTCTGCGTTTGGCGGCTTATATTAAATCCGGAAAAAGACAGGGCAGACGCCCTGTCTTTTTTATGCCGGTCAAAGCGGAACAATCTGCGGGCTCTGAAAAAATGATGGAACATTCGTTTCAAACCGGAGAACCGGCTTGGCGCCAGGCCGCAGAAGCCGGTTTCTTTGGCGGAACAGAACGGCGCAGAACATAAAGTATTTTTGGGTTTTTTTGTATTTTGTCAAAAAAACAGGAATCTTTATTGAAAAAATCTAAAATAACACTTGTAAATTGTGCATTGCAGTGATATAATGTATTCTGTTAGTAAGTAGTTTCGTTTGTAAGAGTGGGCAGTCGGCCCACTCTTTCTTGTTGATTTGGAGGAATTATGCAGAACAGGGATGTCACAGAACGGGTGCTGCAATATGCACTTCCTTTGGCGGAGGAAGTGGGGGTAACAGTTTGGGACGTACAGTTTCAAAAGGAAGGAGGCAGCTATGTTCTGACTGTTTTTATTGACCGCGAGGAAGGCGTAAGTTTGGATCATTGCGAGGCGCTCAGCCGGAAACTGGACCCTGTTTTGGATGGACGGGAATTCAGCCGGATGCCCGCTTATACGCTGTGTGTTTCTTCGGCTGGTCTGGAGCGCCGGCTGCGCAAGCCGGAACACTTTGCTCATTGTCTGGGACAGAAGATAGAGATACGGTTTTATAAAGCGGTAGACGGCGTAAAATCTGTTACAGGCCTGCTCAGAGGGTATTGCGACGGGGCAGTGACAATAGAAACGGCAGATGGGGAGAAGACCTTTGTGCCGGAGGAAATTGCCCTTGTGTCCACGGTGGCGGAATTTTAATGAGAAATTTCATAGAAAGAAATATAGGAGTGATAGGAAACCATGAACGCTGAGTTTTTTGATGCGCTGGAATTGCTGGAAAAGGAGAAGGGAATTCCGGTGGAGCACATGATGGAAAAGGTCAAGCAGGCTCTTTTAACGGCCTATAAGCGGGACCATGCCGGCAATGTCTATGATAATGTGGTGGTAGAGGAAAATTTTGAGAAAAAAACCATTAAAATGTATGTACAGAAGACGGTAGTCGAAGAAGTCGAAGATGACCAGTTGGAAATTTCCCTGGACGAGGCGAAAACAATCAGCAAACGGGCTGCGATCGGGGATGTTGTGAATGTGGAAATCAAGACCAAGGAATTTGGCAGAATTGCGGCACAAACCGCAAAACAGGTCATCATCCAAGGCATTCGGGAAGCGGAACGGGGCATGGTGCTAAACGAGTTTTCTTCCAAAGAGCATGAAATTTTAAACGCGGTGGTAAACAGCTTTGACCCGAGAAACGGCAACATAATCCTCAACATTACAAGCCAGGGCGAGCAGACAGAAGCGGTGCTCTCTGCCAACGAGCAGGTGAAAAATGAGGAACTTGTAGTAGGCGATCACATCAAAGTCTATGTGGTAGAGGTGAAAAAGGGCAGCAGAGGTCCTCAGGTGCTTATTTCCCGTACTCATCCGGGGCTTGTGAAACGGTTGTTTGAAATTGAGGTGCCGGAAATCCATGACGGCGTGGTGGAAATTATGTCCATCGCGCGGGAGGCGGGCAACCGCACCAAGATCGCAGTGCGCTCCAACGATGAAAACGTGGATCCCATCGGCGCATGCGTAGGTCCGAGAGGCGCACGGGTGGGAGAAATTGTCAACGAACTTTCCGGGGAAAAAATTGACATCATCAAATATTCAGAAGACATTGCAGAATATGTTTCCGCGGCTCTTTCCCCGGCAGATGTTATTTCTGCGGCAGCCCTGCCGGAAGGGAAAAGCTGCCATGTCATTGTGCCGGACGACCAGCTTTCTCTTGCCATCGGCAAGGAAGGACAGAACGCCCGCCTTGCAGCAAAACTAACCGGCTGCAAGATTGATATTGCGCCGGCGTCAAAAGCGCAGGAAGAAGTTCAGGAGTAGCGGGAGGGACACCAATGGTGCAAAAACGGAAAATCCCTATGCGGCAATGCGTGGGCTGCCGCGCGATGTTTCCCAAAAAGGAGTTGCTGCGGGTGGTGCGTTCGCCGGAAGGCGAGGTATCCCTGGATTTTAAGGGAAAAAAGTCCGGTCGGGGGGCATATATCTGCCACAGTCAGGCCTGCCTTGAAAAAGCCAGAAAAGCCGGCGCGCTGCAGCGCACGCTCCAATGCGAAATCCCGGCTGCGGTATTTGATCAGATGAATGCCGAAATGGAGGATGCGGAAGCGGATGAATAATATTTTGGGTATGTTTGGCCTGTGCTTTCGGGCGGGAAAGCTTGCTGTGGGAGACGACGCGGTGTTTGAGGCCGCTCAGTCCGGTCGGTGCCGGGCGGTCTTTCTGGCAAAGGACGCCGGAAAAAGCGCGGTGCGGCAAAGTGAATTTTTGAAAAAAAACCAGAAGTTCCCAGTGCTTGCCACGCCGTTTACCAAAGAGGAATTGGGGCAGGCTTTGGGCCGCAGAACCTGCGCCGCCTGCGCTGTGACAGACAGCGGCTTTGCCGCCTCCATCAGTCGGAAGATCACAGAAGCCTATGGAATGCACCCAGAGGAGACAGAACGGCTGCGGCGGCAGGAGGAGCGTTTTGCACAACGGAAACGCAGAGGACATAAAAAGAACAAAGCAGAATCCCAGGTAACGATTATTGAGATAGAAGAAGAGGCATATGAACGCCTGTATGGAACAAATCAGGGAAAACAGAAGAAAGACGGAGGTGAATGCTGATGCCGATTGAAAATAAATATCGAGTACATGAAGTGGCAAAAGATTTCAAGCTTTCCACCAAAGAAGTAACCAATATTTTGACCAAATACGCAAAAGCGCCCAAAAACCATATGCAGGTTTTGGAACAGGAGGAACTGAATATAGTCTTTGACTATATTACGTCCCACAACCAGGTGGAAGATCTGGGAAAAGTTTTGGAACAGCAAAGCGCGAAGCAGCCGGGGAAAACGCCAAAAGCAAAGGAAAGCGCGCCCAAAGCGGCGGACGCTCCAGCCGCGGCAGGATCTGCATCCAAAACAGCAGGAAAACCCGCGGAAGCCAGACCACTGCAGAAGGCGCAGCCTAAGAGTGAAGAAGAAGTGGTATCCCGGACAAAGGGAAAACAGGTTCACCGTGTGGATACCAGAGGCGGCGGCAACATTGATCTTGCCAAATATGATGAACGCATTGACTCCCTGGTGCCGGAAAAGGCCAACAAAATGGGACACGGGAAGGAAAAATTCACAAAGAAAAACCCGGGCGGCCGTCAGTTTGGCTCCAAACGCCGGCAGGAGGAACAGGATAAAATGCGCCGTTTGCAGCGCCGGCAGGAAATGCAGCAGGCGGCGAAAAAAATACAGCTGAAAGTACTCATTCCAGACGAAATTAACGTGGGTGAGCTTGCGATGCGTCTGAAGCGCACGGCGGCGGACGTGATCAAGGAATTGATGAAAATGGGCGTGATGGCTTCGGTTTCCGAAAGCATTGATTTTGACACCGCGTCTCTTGTGGCGATGGAAATGGGCGCCAAGGTGGAAAAAGAGGTGTTTGTCACCATTGAAGAACGCCTGTTTGACGAAAGTGAAGATAAGGAAGAAAATCTGCAGCCGAGAGATCCGGTTGTGGTAGTTATGGGCCATGTCGACCATGGGAAGACTTCTCTTTTGGACGCGATTCGAAAAACCAAGGTGGTGGACGGAGAAGCCGGCGGCATTACTCAGCATATCGGTGCATACCGGGTAAAGATCAACGGGCAGAATATTACCTTCCTGGATACGCCGGGGCATGCGGCGTTTACTTCTATGCGTGCCAGAGGCGCACAGGTGACGGACATTGCCATCCTTGTTGTGGCAGCGGATGACGGCATTATGCCGCAGACCATTGAAGCAATCAATCATGCCAAGGCGGCCGGGATCCCCATTATTGTGGCAGTCAATAAAATTGACAAAGAAGGTGCCAATCCCGATCGTGTCGTGCAGCAGCTGACGGAGCACGATCTGGTGCCGGAAGAATGGGGCGGCGATACCATCGTATGCCAGATCTCGGCGAAGAAAAACCAGGGAATCGACAATCTGCTGGAAATGGTGCTGCTTACGGCGGAAGTGGCGGATCTCAAGGCCAATCCGGACCGTCAGGCAAAGGGAACGGTCATTGAAGCGAAGCTGGACAAAGGCAGAGGTCCGGTGGCAACCATCCTGATTCAAAACGGTACGCTGAAGGCTGGCGATGCAATCATTGCAGGCACGGCAGTTGGACGTGTGCGGGCAATGACCGATGATGACGGCAGAAAAATTGCCAGCGCAGGTCCGTCGGTGCCGGTGGAAATTATCGGTCTTGCGGAAGTGCCGAATGCCGGCGATGTGTTCTATGCCGTTGAGGATGAAAAGATGGCGCGAGAACTGGTAGAGCAGCGGAAAGACAAAGAAAAAGAAGAAAAGAACAAGGCCGTCAGCAAAGTTACGCTGGATAATCTGTTTGAAAGCATTCAGGAAGGCAATATGAAGGAACTGAACATCATTGTAAAAGCGGATGTACAGGGTTCTGTCGAAGCGGTAAAAGCCTCTCTGGAAAAGATTTCCAACGATGAGGTGCGGGTGAGAGTCATCCATGGAGCAGTTGGCGCCATCAACGAATCGGATATTATGCTGGCGTCTGCGTCCAATGCCATTATTGTCGGATTTAACGTGCGGCCGGATAAAGCAGCGGTGGACGAAGCTGCGATCCAGGGCGTGGATATGCGGATGTACCGGGTTATCTACGAGGCCATTGAGGAAATGGAGCAGGCGATGCGGGGCATGCTGGATCCAAAGTTCCGCGAAGCGGTTCTGGGCCATGCGGAGATCCGTCAGACGTTCAAGGTGTCCGGTGTGGGAACCATCGCAGGCTGCTATGTGACCGATGGCAAAATCGTCCGTTCCTCCAGTGTCCGTGTGGTACGGGACGGTATCGTGATCTTCGATGGCCAGCTCAATTCCCTGAAGCGGTTTAAAGATGACGTCAAAGAAGTGCAGCAGGGCTTTGAATGCGGTATGGGCATTGAAAAGTTCAACGATATTAAGGAAGGCGACGTGATCGAAGCCTATATCATGGAAGAAGTAAAAGCATAGGGAAACAAAAGAGGGCGGCATTTTTTCCGCCGCCCTCTTTTTTCGTGCATAGAATGCGGAAATAGCATTCATACTACTCCGAAGGAGGAGTTTTATGGCTCAAAACAGAATCGACAGAATCAGCGAAGAAGTGCGGAAGGCAGTTTCTGAAAGCATTCGGGAACTGAAAGATCCCAGAACCAAACGAGGGCTTATGAGCGTCACCCATTGCGAGGTAACCGGCGATCTGCGGTATGCCAAGGCGTATATCAGCATACTGGGTTCCGAAGAAGATGCAAGCGAAGCGATGAAAGGCCTGAAATCCGCCGCCGGGTTTTTGCGCCGGGAAGTTGCAGCGAAAGTCCGCCTCCGGTATGCGCCGGAACTGGTGTTTGAATTGGATCATTCCATCGCCCATGGGGCGCATATTACAGAACTGTTAAATAACATAGAGCATGAGGACGACTAAAATGGGAAACACAATTTATGTGTTGGAAGCGGCAGAACGGCTGCGGGAAGCAGACCGGGTTTTGATTTTAACCCATGTGCGGCCGGACGGCGACACCGCCGGTTGTGCGGGTGCCTTGTGCGCGGCGCTGCGAGCGGCTGGAAAAACAGCGTATATCCTGGAAAATCCGGAGATTACAAAACGGTATGCGCCCCTCGTCGAGGACTATCTCGCGCCGACGGAGTTTTTGCCGGAGTTTGTGGTGACGGTAGACGTGGCGGATTACAGCTTGTTCCCGAAAAATGCGCAGGCGTATCAGGACAGGGTGGACCTGGCGATTGATCACCATAAGTCCAATCCGCTTTTTGCCGTGGACAACCTTGTGGCGCCGGAAGCGGGTGCTTGCGGCGAGGTGGTTTGCGCCCTGATAGAGGCCATGGGCATTGCACTGGACAGGGAAATAGCAAATGCCCTTTATGTGGCGGTGTCCACGGACACCGGCTGCTTTAAATATTCCAATACAACCGCCGATACGCATCTTACAGCGGCAAAATGCCTCCAGGCGGGCGTTGACGGCGGCGAAATTAACCGGGCGCTGTTCGAAACCAAGTCCCGGCCGCGGTTTGCCATTGAAAAATATGTGTTCGATCATCTGGAATTCTATGAAGGCGGCAAAATCGCATTTATTTTGATTTCAAAAGCACAGATTCTGCAAGCAGGAGCGGATATGGATGATTTGGATTCCATCGCTGCCCTGCCCCGGCAGATCGAAGGCGTGCAGTGCGGAATCACCGTCACAGAAAACCGGAACGGAACCGTGAAAGCGTCCGTCCGGACCACCAAAGAAATCGACGCCTCCGCCATTTGTGCTGTCTGCGGCGGCGGCGGTCACCTGCGCGCGGCAGGAGCTACCTTTGACTGTAGTGCGGAGGAAGCAGGAAAGCGGATATTACAAGCGGCAAGGGAGAAGGTTTGTGGAAGCAAAAGGCATCATTGTGGTGGATAAGCCGGCAGGCTTTACGTCGTTTGATGTGATAGCAAAACTGCGGGGCATTCTTGGCATAAAAAAGTTGGGACACAGCGGTACGCTGGATCCTATGGCCACCGGCGTGCTGCCGGTGTTTGCAGGTTCTGCTACCAAGGCAATTGCATATGGAACGGCGGATATAAAAGAATATATTGCGGGATTTCAGCTGGGGATGGATACCGATACCCAGGACAGGACCGGCGCGGCAATGGGGTTCAGTGCCCGGCGGGTGTCCGAGGCAGAACTTCTTGGCGCGCTTGGCGCGTTTCGGGGCGAGAGCCGGCAGGTACCCCCGATGTATTCTGCGCTAAAAGTGGATGGAAAACGGCTGTATGACCTGGCGAGAGCCGGAAAGGTGGTAGAACGGCCGGCACGGCGTATTACGGTATTTGCTTTGCAGCTTCTGGCGTTTGATCCGATCCGACAAACCGGAACCATACGGGTTTTGTGTTCCAAAGGCACATATATCCGCACTTTGCTTCGGGATATCGGACTTCGCCTGGGAGCCTTTGCGACGATGACCTCTTTGCGCAGGATAAAATCCGGTGATTTTTCCATCGGACAAGCCAAAACCCTGGAGGAAATCGAGAAGATGGCAAAGACCGGAACCGTATCACGGGCATTTTTGCCGGTGGATACGGTGCTTTCCCAGTTTCCAAAGGTTCATATCAGCGCCGCGGGAAAGGAACGGGCAGACAAGGGTGCGTTTATCTGGCAGGAACAGACGGATTGGATGCCTGCCGAGGGTACCGTTGCCCGGATTTATTTTGACGATGCCTTTGTTATGCTGGGCAAAGCGCAGCGGCTGGAGATCGGCCAGCCGGCAATTTTTGTTCATAAAAAATTTTAGCGTGAAATGGAGGCTTTTGTGCAAATGGAGCAGATACAAGCGCCAAAAAGAGTAATCGCACTGGGCTTTTTTGACGGGATACATATTGGCCATCTGGCACTCATTGACAAGGCCAAGGCGCGGGCGAAAGAATTGGGAGCCATTCCCAGCATCTATACCTTTGACCGCCATCCGGCGTCCGTGATTTCCGGAACGCCAGTGCCGCTGATCACATCCCCGCTGGGGCGGATTGAAGAGGTGCGCCGGCTCAGCGGCGTGCAGGATGTGATATTTGGAAAGTTTGACGACGCTCTCATCCACACGTCCTGGCAGGACTTTATTTCGGAAATTTTGGTGAAACAATATAATGCCTGTCACATTATTACTGGTGTCAACAATCGGTTTGGATACCGGGGAGAAGGGACGGCGGAACGGCTGCAGGCCGAATGCCGGCGGCTGGGAATCGGCTGCGACTGTATTGACAACGTAACAATTGACGGCATCGTGGTAAGTTCCACCTACATCCGGTCTCTGATCGCGGCGGGCGATATGGAACGGGCGGCAGAATTTTTGGGCCATCCTTATTCCGTTTCCGGCGTAGTGGGGCATGGGCGTAAGGTGGGGCGCACCATCGGTGTGCCAACGGTCAATATTCTGTTGCCGGAGCATATCCAGAAGCCCCCGTTCGGTGTATATGCCGCGAAGGTCGCGGTGGGAAGAAAAGGGTACCTTGCGGTAACGAATATTGGTACGAGACCCACCTTTGACGACAGCAATTTGGAAACGGTAGAGCCGCATCTGCTGGACTTTGACGGCGATTTGTATGGAAAGTTTATCCGGGTGGAATTGTATAAATATTTGCGGCCTGAGAAAAAATTCCAAAATACGGAGGAACTGAAAGCGGCGATTGCCAAAAATGTGCAGCAGACCAGAGAATTTTTTGAGGAAACCCTCCTAAAGGGTTAGTCATTTTGTAGATTTTGAAAAAAATTGCATAAAAAAATCCATAAAGTCATTGAAATACAGATAAAAATGGCATACTATAGATAATAGGTTCGATTTTGCGAGGAAGTTAGGATGAATATCGTTTTGGTGGAACCGGAGATTCCGCAGAATACCGGCAACATTGCCCGTACATGCGCTGCGACGGGAGCCACGCTCCATCTGATTAAGCCTTTGGGCTTTTCTATAGACGAAAAAAGCGTGCGGCGTGCAGGGCTGGATTACTGGAATATGGTGGATCTCCGCGTGTATGAAAACCTGGAAGAATTTTTTGTGAAAAATCCCGGCGGCCCATATGTATATGCAACGACCAAGGCACAAAAACACTATGCAGAGGTCGCTTATACAGCAGATGCCTATCTGATCTTTGGGAAAGAAACCAAGGGACTGCCGGAGGATATGCTCCGGGAACATCCGGAACGTTGCGCGCGCGTGCCGATGCGGCACGGCGCCCGCAGTTTGAATTTGTCCAACGCGGTGGCGGTGGTTCTGTACGAAGCGCTGCGGCAAACCGAATTTGCAGGATTGGATACAAAAGGAAAGTTTCCGAATTAACAGGAGGAAGACATGGAAAAAATACATATTTTTATTGATTCTGTCGGCGACATCCCCCATGAAATTTGCGATAAATATAACATAGAGGTCATTCCTATCTATATTGATATCAATGGCAGAACCGTGCGGGAATACTATGATATCACTCCGCAGGAATACAACGAAATCATCGATAAAATGGAGGGGATTCCCACTACCGCGCAAATCACCCCTTCCAGATTTATGGAATTGTTCAAACGGGCCAAGGACAACGGCTATACCCATGTGCTGGGAATGGTGATGAGCGGCCAGGGCAGCGGAACATATCAGTCCGCCTGCATTGCCAAGGAAATGTTTTATGATGAATACGGCAACGATATGCAGATCGAAGTGTTTGACTCCGAAAGCTATGCATATATTTATGGAAGAATTATTACAGAAGCGGCGCAGATGCGGGAGGCCGGCGAGGATTTTGCCACCATTGTTGCGGCGACCAAAAACCGGATTCGCCGGATTGAAGGTTTTTTGGGCATTTACAGCCTAAAATTTGTGAAAAAAAGCGGCAGAATATCCGGCGGCGCCGCCTTTATCGGAGAAGCTTTGGGACTCAAGCCCATCTCCCATGTGTATGCGGGAAGCGTGGATGTGTGCGATAAGGGAAGAGGCAGCAAGGGGCTGATCCAAAAGATGGTGGAAAACGTCATAAAGCGCGTGGCAAATCCGGAGAGCCAGACCGCGTATATCCTGACAGCGATTACACCGGAAGAAGATTTGGCGCTGTTTGAAAAACTGCTGTATGAAAAAGTTGGGTTCAAACATGTGGAACGAGTGCCGCTGGGACCCTGCATTACCACAAACGGCGGCCCCCGGTCGGTTGCGGTGGCGTTTTACGGAAATCCTCGTTAACAAAAAAGATTTGATGATTTTGCCTTTTTCTATTGAAAAAAGTATGAAAACCAAGTATAATTTTGTATTAGTTGGGATTGTTCTGTTATTACATTTCAAAGGAGTTTTATAGATGAAGTACAGCAAAAAAACTGTAGAAGATATTGACGTCAGTGGAAAAAAAGTCATCGTTCGCTGCGATTTTAACGTTCCGCTGGGCGATGGCGTGATCACGGACGACAAGCGGATTCGGGAGTCTTTAAAGACCATTCAGTATCTGCTTTCCCACAATGCCGCGGTGATTCTTTGCTCGCATATGGGCCGGCCAAAGGGCGAGTTCAATATGAAGTATTCTCTGGCGCCGGTGGCTAAACGGCTCACGGAACTGCTGGGCCAGGAAGTCAAACTCGCGGCGGATGTTATCGGCGAGAGCGCCAAGGCGCTGGTTGCCGCAGTAAAGCCGGGGGAAGCGATTCTCCTTGAAAATGTGAGATTCCACAAGGAAGAGGAAAAAAATGACCCGGTGTTTGCCAAGGCACTGGCTTCCTATGCGGATATTTTTGTAAACGACGCCTTTGGCACTGCGCACAGAGCCCACGCTTCTACCGCGGGCATCGCGGCATATTTGCCGGCTGTATGCGGCTATCTCATCGGCAAAGAGCTGGATATTATGGGCAAGGCCCTGGAAAATCCGGTTCGCCCGTTTGTGGCAATTTTGGGCGGCGCCAAAGTATCTGATAAGATCGGCGTGATCAACAACCTGATTGACAAATGCGATACCATCATTATTGGCGGCGGCATGAGCTATACGTTCTTTGCTGCCCAGGGCGGAAAAATCGGCACCTCTTTGTGTGAGGAAGATAAGTTTGATTTGGCTCTCGGTTTGCTGGAAAAGGCGAAGAAAAAAGGTGTGACACTGATGCTTCCGCTGGACACTGTCTGCGCAGATAAATTTGCGGCGGATGCAAAGCCGGTGGTCTATACCGCCGGGGAACTGCCGGACAATATGATGGGTCTGGACATTGGACCAAAAACCGTGGCGGCTTTCTCGGATGCATTGAAGAACGCGGGTACAGTGGTTTGGAATGGTCCGATGGGCGTGTTCGAGTTTGATGCCTTTGCGGTGGGTACAGAGTCCGTGGCCAAGGCAATCGCGGAATCCAACGCAATTTCCATTATCGGCGGCGGCGATTCTGCGGCGGCTGTAGAGAAGCTGGGATATGCGGATAAAATGACCCATATTTCCACTGGCGGCGGCGCGTCGCTGGAGCTTTTGGAAGGATTGGAACTGCCGGGCGTTGCATGCCTGATGGATAAATAAGACATTGTGATTAACGTTTGAAACAGCGAAAACGCTGGAAAATATAAAAAAAGATGCGATCATCGCAGGACATAACGAAAGGGGTATAAAACCATGAATTCAAGATACCGTAAGACAGTCATTGCAGGGAACTGGAAAATGAATATGACACCAAGTGAAGCCAAGGCGCTTATCGAAGAGATGAAGCCTCTGGTTGGAAAAGTAAAATGGTGCGACGTTCTTCTTTGCGTTCCTTATGTAGATATTCCGGCGGCAGTGAAGGCTGCAAAGGGTTCCAAAATCGCGATTGGCGCACAGAATATGCATTTTGAGCCAAAGGGCGCATTTACCGGCGAAATTTCCGCCGACATGCTCAAGGAACTTGGCGTAAAATATGTGATCATCGGCCATTCCGAACGCCGTCAGTATAACAATGAGACCGATGAAACCTGCAACAAAAAGGTTTTGGTTGCATTGGAAAACGGCCTGCGTCCGATTCTTTGCGTCGGCGAGTCTCTGGAACAGAGAGAGCAGGGCGTTACAATGGAAATCATCCGCCGTCAGGTGAAGATTGCGCTGCAGGGTGTGAAAGACGAGGACATTAAGAAAGTGATCATTGCGTATGAACCCATCTGGGCAATCGGCACTGGCAAAACGGCTACCTCGGAGCAGGCAAATGAAGTTTGTGCGGCAATCCGTGACTGCCTCCGGGAACTGTACGGTGCGAGAGCGGCCAGAGCGGTTACCATTCAGTACGGCGGCAGCATGAATGCGAAAAATGCGGCAGAGTTGCTGGCGCAGACCGATGTTGACGGCGGGCTGATCGGAGGCGCATCCTTGAAGAGCGCGGATTTTGCTACCATTGTCAACGCTGCAAATCAGTAATTTATGTTTTCTATAAAAAGTCAGGATACCTTTTAT
Organism: uncultured Eubacteriales bacterium; assembly: GCA_934395135.1. Taxonomy (GTDB): domain Bacteria; phylum Bacillota; class Clostridia; order Oscillospirales; family Butyricicoccaceae; genus CAKRRK01. The sequence goes on from CAKRRK010000015.1 coordinate 34,863, forward strand.
CCTGGCTTTTTATAGGTTTTCGATAAAAAAGAGGTTTGAGGAGAAACTATGAAAAAACCATTGGCATTGATTATTATGGACGGATTCGGCCTGCGGCAGAACAAGCAGGGTAACGCTATTTCTGCGGCCAAAACGCCAAATCTGGATCGGATTTTTGCGGAAAATCCCCATACGACGCTGGGGGCTTCCGGTATGGACGTTGGTCTGCCGGACGGCCAAATGGGAAACAGCGAAGTGGGACACACGAATATTGGCGCCGGCCGTATTGTATACCAGGAATTGACCAGAATTACAAAGGCCATCCAGGACGGCAGCTTTTTTGAAAATCAGGTCCTTCGGGACGCGGTGGAAAACTGCAGGGCAAACGATTCGGCGCTGCACATTTTGGGGCTGCTGTCGGATGGCGGTGTACACAGCCACAACAGTCATATTTATGGCATTTTGCAGTTGGCGAAAAAAGCCGGCCTTTCCAAGGTGTATCTCCATTGCTTTATGGATGGCCGTGATGTTCCGCCCACGTCCGGGTTGGGATTCATTCAGGAACTGGAGGAAAAATGCAGGGAAATCGGCGTGGGTCAAATTGCAACGGTGGAAGGCCGCTATTATGCGATGGACCGGGACAACCGCTTTGAACGGGTGGAAAAAGCATATGCCGCAATGGTATATGGGGAAGGCGTTCGAATGGAAAATCCAGCGGCGGCGGTACAGGCATCTTATGACAACGAAGTGACGGATGAATTCATCGTGCCTGTAGTATGTGTGGAAGGCGGAACCATCCAGGCAAACGACAGCGTGATTTTTGCAAATTTCCGCCCGGACCGCGCGAGAGAAATCACAAGAACATTGGTGGATGAAAATTTTGCCGGCTTTGAGCGGAAAAATGGCTTTTTTCCGCTGTATTTTGTCACAATGACACAATATGATGCGACTATGCCGAATGTGCATGTAGCCTTTCAGCCACAGAGTCTTATCAACACCTTTGGCGAATATATTTCGCAGAAGGGACTGACGCAGCTCCGCATTGCGGAGACTGAAAAATACGCCCATGTGACATTTTTCTTCAACGGCGGCATTGAAAAGGAATATCCCAAGGAGGACCGGGCTCTGATCGGCTCTCCAAAGGTTGCAACTTATGATTTGAAACCGGAAATGAGTGCTTATGAAGTTTGCAGTGAAGTGGTAAGCCGGATTGAAAGCGGCAAATATGACGTAATTATTTTAAACTATGCAAACTGTGATATGGTGGGTCACACCGGGGTGCTTGAGGCGGCAAAGAAAGCGGTGGAAGCGGTAGATGCCTGCGTCGGCAGAACCGTGGACGCCATTTTGCGCATGGGCGGCGCTGCGCTGATTACCGCGGACCACGGAAATGCGGATCAGATGTTGGAGGACGACGGCGTTTCTCCATTTACAGCCCATACAACAAATCTTGTGCCTCTGGTTATGGTAGGGCATTCGGGCGGCCTGAAGCAAGGCGTTTTGGCGGATCTTGCGCCGACAATGCTGGAATTGCTGGGGCTTCCCAAGCCCGCTGAGATGACGGGAAACTCCCTGCTTGTAAAATAGCCGGAACCATATAAAAAAACGGCAGCTGAAAAGCTGCCGTTTTTTATATGGTTCGCTTTCTGGCAAATTCCAACAAAGGGAAAATATCCAATGTTTCTGGACAGCATCCATAATATTATGCTATACTATAGATGAATTATTATGCAAATTGTTTAAGGAGGAGAGAATCTGTGAAAAAAATACTGGCAGTTTGTTTTGCCGCTATGGTAGCCGTTCTTGCTGCAGGCTGCGTGGACTACAGCAGTACATTGCAGGTGGAAGCGGACGGCACAGGGACGTATACCATGCAATACGGCGTGGATCAGGACATTCAAAACAGCGGAGAACCTATGTACAGCGAGGAGGATCTGGACGATCTGCGGCGGCAGGCGGAAGAAAACGGCGGTACATTCCGGAAACTTCCGGCATACCAAATTGGGGATATTACCTATAGTGGATTTGAATTCGGCGTTCCCCTGCAGGCCGGCAAAGAATTTGACGGCCTTTGGCAGCCATATGCCGCGGCATACGAAAGCAACGGACAGTATTACTTCTCCCTGGATCTGCGCCAGGCAGAGGAAGAGTATGCGGAAGAGATGGGACCGTACTTGAAATATATGAACAATATCGTACATACCAAGCTTACGATATCCTTCGAGGGTGCGGACGTTGTGGAGACAAACGGCATCAGAAAAGGCAGAGACACGGTGGTGTGGGATAC
>CAKRRK010000016.1 GCA_934395135.1 uncultured Eubacteriales bacterium
AACCCACTCTGCTTGTTACAATGAAATAGAACAAAGCGCGCGCCATTTTTGCGCGCGTTTTGTCTATAGTATGGTAACTTTTTTCTGCTTTGTTCCCTCGATTTTCATCGACAAATCATGTCTGACGATACGCCAAAACGATTTTCAACCGGGATGCACGGATGAAACCTTTTGAAACCATAGAAAAACTGCCGAGGGTTCTTCTGGATGGTTTATCTTTTACACTTGCCTTTGCAAATGCCCGATCATTCTATCCATTTTATGGTTTCCGGAATTACGATCTTGCCTGGCAGTGATGTTTGTTTTGTGGTTTGTGGAGAAAACCTCAGCAGTATCGCTGCATGCCAACCAGAAGACAGTCCGTAATGTATGGAAGCTGGTGTTCGTCCAGATAAGAAAGCAGTTCTTCACTTTCGGCTCCCGGCTGGATGACAATGCATTGAAACGGCTTTTGACATGCCTGTATCAATTTCAGTCCTTTCGCAGGATGGATGCAGAGGTCGATGATATCGATCTTTTCCGGCACGTCGTTAATGGAGGCAAGTTCTTTGTCCACCCCATAAACCGTATAACCCTGATCCAGCAGGCCGGTTTTAATTTTGTATGCAAATTTTTGGCGGTCCAGCGTGTTGCCCACCACAACAAAGGTCTTTTGCGCCATGATTTCAGATAGTTCCATAGGGTTTCCTCCTGTTATCAATCCAATTCCAGAAAAAATTGCAAGAGATGGTCAATGCTTGGGAAGCGGCAGAGACAAAGGCCGCTTGTCATATCCGGCCAATGGATGGCCGCAAGACAGCGTTACTGCTTTGCAGGCGGCTCCGCTTGTTTTTGTTGCCGTTCATACGCTTCCAGACCAAGGCGGATAAGCGCGACGGTAGCGTCGTTTCGGGTTTGAAACCGATTGTTGAAGCGAAAATCCTCAATCTTTTGAAACATTTCATCGTCAACTGTTAAAGAGTAACGCGGTTTGTTTGTGGCCATACTATCACCTCGCAATTTGATTCTATTATACATCAGTGAACCAAAAGTGTAAAGGTTATCTGGTGCAATTCATCTTGACAGAATTCGACACATCGGATATACTGTAACCAGTGAACCAAATAACCACCAATGAAATCGGATGAAGGAGAGATGAGGATGAAAAAGGATGGAAGGAGAATTGCGATATCGGTTCCGCCAGAATTACAAAGCAAGCTGCAAACATTGCGGGATGCTCGGTTTCCGCAGTCCACAAAGGCGGAGATGCTGCGGACGTTGATTGCGCTGGGGCTGCAACAGGGAGAAAAAGAACTTCGGGGTACGGACAGTGTGGATACGCTGAAAGGATAGCGGCATGAAGAGGATCATATGCTGTATGCTGTGCGTCTTGGTTTGCGCGGTGCTGCTGTTGGAAGCGGAGCCGGTTCCAGCCATTGTGACAGACCGATATTGCGGCATGGGGGAAAGGCAGAGCCGGATTTTTCTGCTGTGTGGGGAAGAGAACGACCAAAAGAACCGCGGTGGAATTGGACGAAAAAGGACAGAAGACACTGTCGGTCGGCCGGCAGGGATGCCGATGCAAACGGAGCCGCATGCCGCGGTGGGCGTTTACAACGGAACAGCATGGCAGTTTGGAAAGGTGATAATTTGTATTTGTGACACATCGCCATGCGCCAGGATTTTTTTGGCTTTTTTATAAAAGTACAGACCGCATAAAAAAGGAACCGTACGCGTACGGTTCCTTTTTTATGTCGTTATTGCAGAAGCGCGTCGGCAAGCTGTTCCATTGCCGGAAGGGTATCGGCGTTCATAACGGATTTCACCGTCACCACCGGTTCGCAGATGGTTAGGTTTTTGCAGGTGTCCAGGAGCGCGCGCATATGCTTGCCTGCCATTGGCGCCCAACTGCCGTTTTCCAGAATGCCTACCGTGCGGTTCTGGTAATTCTTGTCCCTTAGGTGCAGAAGGAAATGTTCCATGCAGGGGAACAGGCCAGCGTCATAGGTTGGCGCGCAGACAAGGAGCCGGCTGTAGCGAAATGCGTCTTCCACAGCCTCCGCCATATCGCACCGGGCAAGATCGCATACGACGACTTTGGGCGCGCCTTTTGCTTCCAGAATGGCGGCGAATTTTTTCGCGGCTGCCGCAGTGTTGCCATGAATGGAAGCATACGCCACCAGAACGCCCTCGTCTTCCGGACGGTAGCTGCTCCAGATATCATATTTTTGGAGATAAAACGAAAGGTCATCTTTTAAAATTGGGCCGTGCAGCGGGCAGATGATCCGGATGTCCAGGCCAGCAGCCTTTTTCAAAAGCGTTTGCACCTGCGCACCGTATTTGCCCACAATATTGATAAAATACCGGCGTGCCTCACAGGTCCAATCCTCATCGCAGTCCAACGCGCCGAATTTGCCAAAACCGTCGGCGGAAAAGAGAACCTTTTCGGAATGCTCATAGGTTACCATAACTTCTGGCCAGTGTACCATTGGCGCCATATAAAAGCTGAGAGTGTGGCGGCCAAGCTCCAGGGTTTCGCCCTCTTTCACCGTCACCGTTTTTTTCGTCAAATCCATAGGGAAGAATTGAGGCAGCATAGCAAATGTTTTTGCGTTGCCCACAAGCATGGCGTCGGGATATTTTTCCACAAAAGCACCGATGTTTGCCGCATGATCCGGTTCCAGATGAGAAATTACCAGATAATCCGGACGCTGTCCGCCAAGAGCCTTGTCCAGATTTGCAAACCATTCGTCCGTTGCGCGTCTGTCCACCGTGTCCATTACGGCGATTTTTTCGTCCAAAATGATATAGGAATTATAGGAAACGCCGTTCGGCACCACATATTGACTTTCGAACAGATCAATGGTTTTGTCATCTACGCCGATATAACGTATGCTGTCGGAAATTGTAATGTCTTTCATAAAAATGAACCCTCCAATCTTTATACTGCGGGGAAACCAAATGGTTTTAACCTGCCAATGCTGCTATTGTTTCCATTATTCTTCCCAGTTATGATAGACGTTCTGTACGTCGTCGTTGTCTTCCAGGAGTTCCAGAAGCTTTTCCATTTTGGTAATGTCATCTTCCGAGGAAAGCGTGATGTAGTTTTGCGGGACAAGCTGTACCTCCGCCTCCAGAAACGAAAGCCCCTGTGCTTCCAGCGCTTCCCGAACGGAGCTGAAAGCATCTGGATCGGTATATACTTCAAACACGTCGCCATCCGACAGGAAATCATCTGCGCCGCAGTCCAGACAGAGCATCATGGTTTCATCTTCTTCCAGCGTGCCTTTTTCCATCACAAGAACGCCTTTGCGGTCAAACTGCCAGGAAACACAGCCGGTGGCGCCCAGTCCGGCGCCGAACTTATCAAACGCATGGCGGATTTCGCTTGCGGTGCGGTTGCGGTTGTCCGTGAGGGTCTCCACAATCACTGCAGTGCCGGAGGGACCATATCCCTCATATACAATATCCTCATAGTTTACCGAACTGGAATCGTTGGAAAACTTGTCCAGCATGCGCTTAATGTTATCGTTTGGCACATTGTTCGCTTTGGCTTTTGCAATGATATCCCGGAGTTTCCCATTGACGTTGGGGTCCGCGCTGCCGCCGCTTTTGATAGCTACCGCCATTTCACGGCCGATTTTTGTAAAAATTTGGGCTTTTTTTGCGTCATTTGCCCCTTTTTTTTTGGCAATATTATGCCATTTGGAATGTCCGGACATATAGAAACCTCCGTTTGATGATAAAGAGTGAATTTTTAGCTTTTCTATTATATCAAAAAAAGTTCTATATCTCAACTGCAAAATATGAATAACTCCGATAAAAGCGCAAATAATAGTAATAAATTCAGAAAGAGGTGAAAATAAAATGGAAAAGAACAAGAATCAGAGCCAGAACAATTCTTCTGAGAATAATAAGAACAGCCAGAACAACAGCAAAAACAAAAGCGAAAGCAACAACAGCAAGCAGAACAGCAACAACTAAAAATTGCGTATAACAATACGAAGAGGGGAACATTCTCCTCTTCGTATTGTTATACGCAGTTTGAAAAAGCAAACAGTATTCGGGCACGCCCGCATTCCCGCAATGTAAGTTCCATCGTTTCCGAAAGGGTTCGGCCGGCGCCATATGGAGCACCGAATACAAAGTGGAAGACGGTCCGGGAAGGTCTGCTGTTCCGCAGGGAGGGAACTTGTCCCTGGAAAACCGCTCCGGGCTTTTTTCGCGGAATAAGAGATCGTCAATCGGGAGAAAAGCCCCGCGGCACTAAGTTTGTACAACGTTCAAAATAGAACCCCCGCAGGCTATGGCATAGGTTTTGATAGAAAAATAGAGATAATGGACTTTACCGGCTTTGCTCACCGAAAGTTTCCTGCATTGCAGACGAACAGCGTTGCCGGGGCCCTTCCCTTCCGTGGGAGTATCGGGCAGGAGAAGATTAAGATAGAAACCGAGCGGAGTCAAAACTGTATAAAAAACAGGTCACAGGGCCGTATCCTCCAGGGAAAGCACATGGTCAAACAACTGGTTCAACCGATCATATTCTCCCTGTAAATACAGCCAGCCAAATAAGGTTTCCAGAGCCGTTGCATAAGAATATTCCATAACGGAGGAAGATTTTGGAATGGATTTTGGCTTTGCGTTCCGGCCGCGGAGAAAAACTTCCTGTTCCTTATCTGTAAGAAAAGGCTGAAGAAGGTGGGCGGCGGCGCATTGGAACGACGCTTTTACCAGCCTTGTGGTCGCCCGGTGCAGCGCCTTGGCGGTGCATTTGCCGGTGGAAACCAGATAAGAACGCACCATCAGCTCGTATACACAGTCGCCGAGATGGGCAAGTCCCAGATTGCTGACGCTGTGAAGGGCTGGCTCTTCTAACGTGATATGAAAATAATCCATAGAAAAGTTCCTTTCTGACAAGATATCCGTAAAAAATTATACAATACCCGGAAAAACATGTAAAGAAGGTTTATCCAAGGGAGCGGGAGAATAGACAGGCTTGTCCTGGTGTGCTATACTGAATTTGACGCAAGAATGAAGACCGTCTGAAAAGCCGGAGGTGTTATGGAAGAACAATTTGAACTGCAAAGATTGCAGGAGAGAGTTTTGCGGAAAAAGAAACTGCGGGCTATGCTGGACAGCCTGCATTGCCGGAAAAACACGTTACAGCAGGAGATCCTCTGCCGGCAGGAAATTCTGAAGCGGGAGCAAGAGGATGTTGACCGGTTGAAAAACATCAGCTTTGCAACCCTTTTTTACAAGTTTCTGGGAAAACAGGCGGAGAAATTGGAAAAGGAACAGGAGGAGGCGCATGCCGCCGCTGCCCGATATCACAGCGCGGAAGCGCAGTTGAAAGCGCTTATGGAGGATATCCACCGGTACAAGGCGGAGTATTCGGCGCTTTCCGGCTGTGAAAAAGAATACCAGGCGGCATATGAGAAACGCCGAAACCATTTGATACATAGCGGCTTGACAGCCGGCGGCGAAATCTTGCAGTTGGAGAGGAAGATCGCCGAATGCGAAGAAAAGTTGCGGGAGGTGACAGAAGCGATGCAGGTGGGCCGGGCTGCAGGAAGACAGGCAGAAGCCGTGGAATGCACTTTGCAGACTGCGGAACACTATGGCGCCTGGGATATGCTGGGCGGCGGCATGCTGGCAGGGCTTGCCAAGCATGCGGAGCTGGACGCTGCACAGCAGCAGGTAGAGGAATTGCAGGTTTTGTTGCATCGCTATCAAACAGAGCTTGCAGACGTGCAGATTCCCAAGGATGAAACGGTGAAAATAGAAGGGCCTCTTTATTGGACGGATTTTCTTCTGGACAATTTCTTTGTAGATTGGGCAGTACAACAACGCATCTGCGCATCAAAAGAGACGGTTCGGGATACCCGGCGGCAGATAGAACAGATGCAGGACCAGCTTGCAGCGCTGAAAGACAGGTGGAAACAATGCCGGCAGCAATTGCAGGAAGGGCTGGACCGGCAGATCACAGGGGAAGCGTGCTCTGCCGTTTGTCAGACAAAAGATGCATAATTTAAAACAATGGAAAAGCAGTGCAGCGGCCTTTTGTCCGTCGCACTGCTTTTGTCATGGCAGAATAGATACGATACAATTAGATTTCCGCAGCAACATCGCGGCTCTCGGTATCGGATTTTTGCTTGTGTTTCGCGGCCTGTGCCTTTAAGACCGCGGCGAACTTTTCCTTTTCTTCCGGCGTTGGCCGGGGGATGATCACATTCCGTGGACAGGCTTTGGTACATAGTTTGCAGCCCACGCATTTTGTATAGTCAATGGAAGCAAAATTGTTTTCTACCGTAATGGCGGAAAATTTGCAGACTGTCTCGCATTTTTTGCAGCCAATGCAGCCGGTAGCGCAGGAGTTAATGACCGCAGGACCCTTTTCTACCGATGCGCAGGCAACTGCCACCGGATTTTTATAGGGAACCAGAGAAATGAGCTTTTTGGGACATTCGGCAATGCATTTCTGGCAGGCAGTGCATTTTTCCCGATCCACGACGGCGACGCCGTTTTCCAAGCGGATCGCATGAAAGGGACAAACTTTCACGCAATTACCATGCCCCAGACAGCCGCTGGCGCACAGTTTGCTGCTGCCGACGCGCATATCTGCGCGGCAGTCGGAAAGCCCTTCGTATGTAAATTTATTTACCGCGTCGCAACCGCCGCTGCAGTGGACAAAGGCTACCATTTTTTCCGAAGCGGAAGAGGAAACACCTAAAATTTCGGCGATTTTATCCGCTGCCGCGGCACCGCCCACCGGACAGCCGTTCACCGGCGCCTTGCCCGCCACAATCGCGGAAGCAAGCCCCTCGCAGCCGGGATAGCCGCAGCCGCCGCAGTTGGCGCCGGGCAGACACGCCTGCACCTTGGGGATTCGTTCGTCCACGGATACCGCAAACACTTTGGATGCGATGCCGAGAAGCAGCGCAAACACGATGCCCATAGCGCCCAGCGCAGCAATGGCATGCACAACGTTGATCGTCATAGTAATATCATCTCCTTCTTGCAGTTACCAGATTTTCAGCCCTTGGAAGCCCATAAAGGACATAGCAAGGAGGGCGGCGGCAATCAGGGCGATGGGGAATCCCCGGAAACATTTGGGACAGTCCGCCGTGGCAAAGAGCCGTTCCCGGATGCTGGAAAACAGCACGATGGCCAAGGTAAACCCTACGGCGGAAGCAAAGCCATACACTACGCTTTGCAGAAAGGTATGTCCGTCGGAAATATTATTGAGCGCCGCGCCCAACACAGCGCAGTTTGTGGTAATCAAAGGAAGAAAGATGCCGAGCGCCTGATACAGGGCAGGCATGGACTTCTTCATAAACATCTCCACAATCTGCACCAGAGATGCAATAACAAGAATAAACGCCACGGTTTTCATATATTCCAGTTCCAACGGAACCAGAATAAACCGGTTGACAAGATAAGTTACGGCGGAGGAAAGCGTCATTACAAAAATGACCGCCATGCCCATGCCAAGGGCCGTATCGGTTTTTTTGGAAACGCCAAAAAACGAACAACAGCCCAGAAACTGTACCAAGATAAAGTTTTCTACTAAAATCGCGCCAATGGAAAGGCCGATGAGTTCTGTTACAGCTGCCACGTGCTATTCCCCCTTCTTGCTGTTTGCGATTTTCTGAATCACTGCGAAAATAAAGCCCATTGCCAAGAAACCGCCGGCCGGCAGGATCATAATCGTCGCCGGCTGGGACCAGAACTGGAAGCCGGCAAAGGAACCGGCGCCAAGGGCTTCCCGCAACAGCGCCATCAGCACCAGGGCAAACCCGAACCCGATGCCCATAGTCAGCCCGTCCAATACGGAGGGAAGCACCTTGTTTTTGGAAGCGAAAGCCTCAGCACGGCCTAAAATGATGCAGTTTACAACGATAAGGGGTAAAAACAGCCCAAGAGAAGAAGCGAGACTGGGAAGAAATGCCTGCAAAAGCAGATCAATGGTGGTGACAAAACCGGCGATGATCGTGATAAACACGGCAATGCGGACTTTGTTGGGAATGACCTTGCGCAGCAAGGAAATTACCAGGTTGGAGGCGATGAGCACCGCGGTCGCGGCGCCAGCCATACCCAGCGCATTGGACAGCGAGGTGGACGTTGCAAGGGCCGGACACAATCCGATGGTCTGCATAAAGACCGGATTATCCGTCAGCACGCCAGACTTCAGTTTTTCAAAAAATTTCATTGTACTCACCTCACGAATTCAAGCTTGCAGCAAATTCTGCGGCGGCGTTCACACCGGCAGAAACGGCCCGGGAGGTTACGGTAGCGCCGGAAATAGATACCACAGAACCGCCGTCCTTATCAACGGACAGCGCGCCGTCCGCGGGCATACCGATAAACTGGGAAATCCATTCGCTGTCCTGGGCCTTTGCGCCAAGTCCTGGTGTTTCCGAATGGGAGGTCACTTTGACGCCGGCCACAGCGCCGTCGGTAATTCCAACGATAACGGTCAGTTCTCCGCCATATCCGTTTGGCGTGGTTGTGATGCAGTACCCCGCCGCCGCACCGTCAACCGTGGCGGCATATGCGCTGGAAACGATGCTGTCTTCCGGCTGTTCTCCGATATCGATTGGGGCAAATTCAGCGCCGGGGATGATTTCCGCCATGGCTTTCTTTACCGCGTTTTGCTGGTTTTCTTCAATTTTGGGTGCTGTCGTCTGGTTGACAAGTCCCAGCAGCAGCGCCACGGCAAAGGTGACGCAGAAAAGGACCAAAACCAGGAAAGGAATGCTTTCTTTTTGTTTGCTCATAAATTCCCCTCCTTATTCCACCGCTTTGCAGAAGGTTTTTGATATCCGTATTTTCTCGGACGGAGCCACTTGTCAATGGCCCACACCAGTGTGTTCATAATTAAGATGGAGTAGGATACTCCCTCCGGATATCCGCCGAAATACCGGATGAAAACTGTGAGAAGCCCGCAGCCAATGCCAAACAAAATTTGCCCCTTGGGGGTAACCGGGCTTGTGGTATAGTCCGTCGCCATAAATATAGCGCCGAGCATCAGACCGCCGGACAAAATATTCTGCATCATCCAGAGGTAATTGTCGCAGCCGCCGCGGGGGAAAAGGAATGTGAGGGCGGCCACCGTGCCGATAAACGCCAGGGGAATGCGCAGGGAGATGACTTCCCGGTAAACCAGATACAGTCCGCCGATGATCAGCGCCGCGGCGGAAACCTCCCCAATGCAGCCGCCAGTCTGCCCTAACAGCATATCCCGAAGCGGCACGGTGGAGAGCACGCCTTCCTTCAGAGAGGCAAGAGGCGTCGCAGTGGTTTGTACGTCCGTGACACTGGCAAAGAGAGGCAGCGCGTATTTGGGCGCGACCCAGGTGGTCATAAGCCCGGCCCAGGAAGCCATCATAAACGCCCGGCCTGCCAGCGCAGGGTTCATAAAATTTTTTCCAAGGCCGCCAAACAGGCACTTTACCACGACAATGGAGAACGCAGAGCCGGCAATCACCATCCACATCGGCGCCGCGGCGGAAACGTTGAAAGCCAGCAGAATGCCGGTAATGACCGCAGACAGATCGCCAATGGTGTTGGGCTTTTTCATAACTTTGTTGTAAAGGCTTTCCGCCACAATGCAGGTGAGAACGGAAACGGCGGTGAGGGTCAGCGCCCGCGCGCCGAAGGTAACCACCGCCACAACAAGGGCGGGCATCAGCGCAATGATGACGTCCAGCATCAGCATTCTTGTGCTGTTGCCGCTTTTGATATGCGGGGAAGAAGACACCACAACGTGACTTAAATCATACATTCTATTGGTCACTCCTTACTTCGCTGATTTTGTACGGTTCTGTTCGATAATCCGCTGTTTTGCAGCACGAAACTGCTGTACCAGTGGAATTTTGGCCGGGCATACAAAAGCGCATGAACCGCATTCGATGCAGTCCAGCACACCATCTTCCCGGCAGGCTTCCAAGTCATAATTTGCAGCGGAAATGTTCATATAAATCGGGAGAAGATGAATGGGACAAGCCTCCACGCACTTGCCGCAGCGAATGCAGACCGGGTGTTCTACCCTGGCGTCTTCCTTGCCGCAAAAGGCCAGAAAGGCATTGGTGCCTTTGATAACCGGCACATCCAGAGAAAATTGGGAAACCCCCATCATCGGACCGCCCATAATCAGTTTGTTTGGCGGTGCCTGGAAACCGCCGCAGGCTGCTACAAGGTCTTTCAGTGGCGTGCCGATGCGGCAATGCAGATTCTTTGGCTCCCGAATGGCAGAACCGGACACCGTAACAATTCGACGGAGCACAGGCCGCCCATAGGTGAACAGACGATAAATTGAAGCGGCGGTATCCACATTGAACACAGCGCACCGGGCGTCGGCCGGCAGTTTGCCGGAGGGCACTTCACGGCCGGTAACGGCATAGATAAGCTGTTTTTCCGCCCCTTGGGGATATTTGCTTTTCAGAGGAGCGAGAGACAGTTCAGGAATGCCGGCGCAAAGTCGGATGATTTCCGGAAAAACATCTTTTTTGTTGTCTTCGATCCCGATATAAGCCTTTTTTACGCCTAAAATGCGAAGGAGCATCCTGGCGCCGCCGACGATCTCGTCGGCATGTTCCAGAAGCATTCGATGGTCGGATGTAATATATGGTTCGCATTCCGCACCGTTTAAAATCAGAACGTCTACCTTTCCAACGCCGGATTTGATCTTGACATGAGCGGGAAAGGTCGCGCCGCCGTGTCCTACAATGCCGCCGTTTTGAATGGCTTCGATGCGTTCGTCATTGGTCATATGGTCAAAATCCAGGGGTGTTACGGAGGAATGGAGCCGGTCTTCAAAATCGTTTTCGATGACAACGGAAAGCACTTTGGATCCGTTGGGATGCAGACGCGGTTCCACCGCGATTACCTTACCGGAAACGGTCGCATGCACCGGGGCGGAAACAAAGCCGACCGGTTCGGCAATGGGCTGGCCAAGATCCACCGTGTCGGAAACGTTTACCAGAACCCTGCAGGGAGCGCCAATGTGCATAGAGACCGGCAGAATGACAATGTTTGGTGCAGGCATAATTTCAATCGGCTTTTGATTGGTGGCAGACTTGCTGCTGTTTGGATGGATGCCGCCGCGAAACGAAAATGCCATAATAAAATCACCTCTTACTATAAGTACTTGAAAAGGATAAGATTATAATCAAAATTTTCTTTATGATATCTTAACATTATACTGGATTTGCGGACAAATAACAATACATTCCATTGCGTTCCCAGGGAAAAAATAATAGAAAAGGAGGGAAATCATCGAAAGCAGTCAAAATAGTTGGCGGAGAAGGAAAAATGAAAAACATGAGGAAAAAACGACAAAATTCGACAGAAAAAGCAATGGAGTTATGGTATATTGAAAAAAATAAAAAAACACCTCTGGTGGAACAGAGATGTTTTTGAAACATTTTCAATAGATGTCGGAAAATTCCACATCTATCACAGGCAGCCCGCCGTCCGCCTCATCCCCGGACGTGCCATGTGCCTGGTAGCGGGAGCGCTGCCGGAGCTCGGAAGCAGCGGCTGGAAGTGTCAGGGTGACCGATGTGCCGCCGGGGGAGCTGGTGGTAATCAAAAGAGAACCTTTGTGCAGCGTGGCAATTCGTCTTGCCAGGGCGATGCCAAACCCCACATTGTGTTTGTAAAAGTCTTTTTCTTTGGACTGACGGGGTAAATCATTGACAGCGGACAGCGCATATTTGTCAAAACCGGCGCCGTCGTCTGCAATGGTGATTGCCACAAACTGGGATGAAATTTTTACCGACACTTCTATGCCGTTTTCCCCGTATTTGATGGCGTTGGATAAAAGATTAATGATGGCGATCTGTATCAGCCGGTAATCAAAGTCAAAAACAAGCTTGGCAGGTACGTCAAGCTTTATTTTTTTTCGTTCACCTTTGGTTTCTATATAATTTACAATACGATGCAGGAGAAGGGAAAGATCGTTTGTCTGCACCTGCAGACTGGAAGGAGAGAGGGACTGCGGTCCGAAAAGGAAGGAACTGTGAGAATGGTTTCGCAAAATCCGCCGCAGATTGCGGGAGATAACGGCGAGATATTTGTTGCCGGCGAGGTGTTCCGTCCGGGTTAGGTTCGCAATGGCTGCATAAGCGTTTGCAACATATTCCCGATCTTTCTGCTGAAAGTATTCTGGCGGGGAAAGGGCGCAGGGGCATAGCAGAACCATACAATTGCCCTGGTATTCTGAAGCGGAAAAGGCGTAGGTCACACCGTCAATGCTGTCTTGAAAAAAAGACGGCTTTTTTTCATGGATGCAGAGCTGAATAGTGGCGCAGGCGTCTTCCGAAAGAATATCCCGAATGTCCTGTACGGCGTCTGCGTCGGATATCAGCGGTTCTCGGAGGATGTGCTCCGCCGCTGCCGTGCAGCGAACGATCTGGCTGTCCCGGTTTACAATGAAAATGGCATGGTCTTCGATGTTCAAGATTGACAAAAGAGCAGAACGGAAGGCTTCATCACCATTTTCCATAAAATTTGCCATGGGGGTACCATCCTTCATGTATAATTTGTGGTAAATAGGTTATATTGAAACTAGTATACCATGATAACTGGATATATTGCAAAAAATTATTCAACAAATGAAAGAATAATTTTGTTACTTTTTTAACGAATATATCTTGAAATTATGGCGGATTTTGGTTATAATCAAAAAAGCAGAATTAGAAAGAAAATGTGGGAGGAATTTTCCAATGGCTATTAAAGTAGGTATCAATGGGTTTGGCCGTATTGGCCGTATGGTATTTCGTGCTGGACTGAGCAACCCGAACATTGAGTTTTTGGGCATCAATGATCCTGGCATGACACCGGATTACATGGTTTATATGCTGCGTTATGACACAATGCATGGCAAGTATGAAGGGGAACTCAGCTACACAGATGATTCCATCATCGTAGATGGCAAGGAAATCAAGGTTTACACCACAAAGAATCCGGCGGAAATTCCGTGGGGCAAAATCGGCGTGGACTATGTGGTAGAATCCACTGGCTTCTTCCTGACACAGGAAGCGGCAAAGGGCCACATTGAAGCCGGCGCGAAGAAGGTTATTATGTCTGCGCCTTCCAAGGACAGCACACCGATGTTTGTAATGGGTGTCAATCAGAACACCTATACAAAGGATATGCAGTTTGTATCCAATGCGTCCTGCACTACCAACTGTCTTGCACCCATCGCAAAGGTGCTGCATGACAACTTTGGCATTGTAGACGGCCTTATGACAACAGTGCATTCTGTAACCGGCACGCAGAAAACCGTAGACGGTCCTTCGATGAAAGACTGGAGAGGCGGCCGTGCGGCTTCCGGCAACATTATCCCGTCTTCTACTGGCGCTGCAAAGGCAGTCGGCAAGGTGATTCCGGAACTCAACGGTAAACTTACCGGTATGTCTATGCGTGTTCCGACGTTGGATGTTTCGGTGGTAGACCTGACAGTGAACCTTGCAAAGCCGGCAACCTATGACGAAATCTGCTCCGCTATGAAGAAGGCTTCGGAGGGCGAACTGAAGGGTATTTTGGGTTACACCGAAGATGCAGTGGTTTCTTCCGACTTCCTGGGCGACGCAAGAACTTCGATCTTCGACAAGGATGCTGGTATTGCGCTGACCGATACATTCGTAAAGGTTGTATCTTGGTATGACAACGAATGGGGTTATTCCAACAAGCTTTTGATGCTCATCGAGCATATGGCAAAGGTAGACGCTGAATAATTGCTTATCGCTATCAAACAGACCGCAGAAAGCGGTCTGTTTTTTAGTATCTGCAAAATTCCTCTTTTAACACTTTGTTAATGCAAAAAAATGAAAACCAGTATATAATAAAAATTGGTAAGAACGACGGATGCAATGAGGTGAAAGTATGGCAAAAAAAATTTTAATTGTAGAAGACGACGAAAACATCAGGGAACTCATCAAGCTCTATCTGGAACGGGAAGGATATGAGATCATGGAGGCCGCCAATGGAGCGGAAGGCCTGCAGGAATTTAAAAACAAAAAGCCGGATCTGATTTTGCTGGACGTTATGATGCCGGTGATGGACGGATGGCAGCTGTGTAAAGAGATCCGGCGGGAAAGCCAGACGCCGATTATTATGATCACCGCCAAAAGCGAGACCTTTGATAAAGTTACAGGGCTTGAAATGGGTGCGGACGACTACATTGCAAAGCCGTTGGAAATGCGGGAGGTTGTAGCCAGGGTGCGGGCAGTGCTGCGCCGCTTTACTCCGGATGAAACCGGTAAAATTGAATATGATAAATTGATGATTGACAAACAGGCCTATGACCTTGTGGTAGACGGCAAGCGGGTGGATGCTCCGCCCAAGGAAATCGAACTGCTGTATTATCTCGCGCAGAGTCCGAACCGGGTGTTTACCCGGGCGCAGCTGCTGGACGATGTATGGGGGTTTGAGTATTTCGGCGATACCAGAACGGTGGATGTGCACATTAAACGCCTGCGGGAAAAGCTGGAAAATGTCAGCGATAAATGGGAACTGAAGACCGTTTGGGGCGTAGGCTATAAATTTGAGACAAAGGAATAACATCCTGTATGAGAAGCTTATTTTCAAGGCATTTTATCACCTATACTTCGATTATGATGGTGAGTTTCCTCATTGTGGCCGTCCTGTTTAATTTCCAAATCAACCGGTACTCCGCACAGGAAAAACAGGAACAGCTGCAAAGAACCGCAGAGCAAGTGGCAGGCGCCACTACGCTTTTGATGGACAACTATACAGTGCAGGTCAACGAATTTTATCAGTTTACCATAGCACAGACTGCGGCGGAAAATGAATCGGCAATCATTTTGGCGGATGCGGATGGGCAGGTGTTGCTGACAACGGACAAAGATGGGAGCGAACTTCCGAACCTAAGCGTCATTCCAAGAAATGTAATCCGTCAGATGGATAAAAACAACTACTATTCCGAAATCGGCGGCAATTTTCACAGCACGTTTTCCACCCTACAATACATTATAGGCGTACCATGCTATAATAGTGCAGAAGAAAAAGTCGCCATGATTTTTGTGGCGACAGAGGCAAACGCGGTATTTGGTCTCCTGCGGGAGGTTACAAAGACCCTGTTTCTCGTAGTTGCTATGGTGCTGATTTTGTCCCTGATTGTTACGGTATACTTTACCAATAAAATTACGATGCCCCTTAAAATGATCGCGTCCGCCTCCAAAAGCTTTGGCAAAGGAGATTTTTCCGTGCGGGTTCCGGAAAATAACAACTGCGATGAAATTGATGAGCTTGCGGTGAGTTTTAATAATATGGCGGGTTCCCTGGAACAGCTGGAGGAATTGGGGCGCGGTTTTGTGGCCAACGTTTCCCATGAACTGAAAACGCCGATGACAAGCATCGGCGGCTTTGTGGACGGTATGCTGGACGGTACGATTCCGAAAGAAAAATGGGAACAATATCTGCATATCATTTCGGAGGAGATCCATCGCCTGTCCAGGCTCATTATGCGGATGCTGAACGCAGCAAAAATTCAGTCGGGCGAGCTGACACTGATGCCGGCGCCGTTTGATTTCTGCGAAATGGTCAGCCGGATCATCATTAGCTTTGAAAAGCAAATTAATGACAAGCAGCTGGATGTGGAGGTGGATTTCCAAGACGAAGACATTGTTGTCAATGGAGACAAGGATAATTTATTCCAGTCGGTATACAATCTTGTGGACAACGCAGTCAAGTTTACACAGCAGGGCGGGAAGTTGACCATTCAGGTGCAAAAGGAAGGAAACCAGTGCTTTTTCAGCATCAAGAATACTGGCGTTGGCATTGGGGAAGAAGATATACCCCATATTTTCGACCGGTTTTATAAAACAGATAAATCCAGAGGGATGGATAAAACCGGCGCCGGTTTGGGGCTTTATATTGTAAAGAATATCATCAATCTCCATGGCGGCGATATTTCCGTGCGGTCCGACGGAAACGAAACCGAATTTTCTTTTAACATACCATTGTCTTCTGAAAAGAAGACGCATAAGTATATGTTGTAGGCTGAACGCCGTTTTATAAGGCAGGATGGAATTCATCCTGCCTTGTTTTTTGCAATGTCCGGCGGCAGCTGTCGGCAAACAGGCTGCGGAGAGATCATGGGGCAAGGATGGGTTGCAAGATTTTTGGGCTGTTTTGTCACAATTTATTATCAATTCTTAACAAATTGTTCACATTGTCTACAAACAACGTGCACAAAATCGTTTTACAATAAAAACAGTTCAAGAAGAAAGGAAGGAACAATATGGCGTTTGAAGATAACAGACGAAATGATAGATGGGATCAGCAAGAAAAACGGGAAATCCCCTCGTATCCAAGCAGCGGAGCAGGCGGTCCTGCACAGAGCGTGCGGCCGGCGCCGGGAAACAGCGAGCCAAGCGGCGAGGCGGCGGACACGATGGAAACCAGACAAAACGGGGCGTCGTTTATTCCGCCGGCAGCGCAATACAGCCAAGGCGAGGACGCCCCGGTTTCTCCTCCGGAGTATCGGCAGCCGCCGGCAGGCGGCGAATATCGCAAAACCTACCAGGATATCCGCCAGGATCGGGAGATGGCGTATCCCTCCTATCAGCAATGGCAGAGCCAGGAAGAACAGCGGGCCCAAACCCGCACCCAGCAGGAACAACATCGGTTTGACCGTATTTATGAAGAGGCGCCCAAAAAGAAAAAAAGAAATCGGAAAGGCCTGAAAATTGTTGCTGGTGTGGTGGCGGCAGTGCTGCTTCTGGGCGGCGGTGTGATGATTGGCACGGCGCTTTCCGGTGGTTTTTACAACGATGTTGTAGCGCCGGCCAATGGGGATGCGAATCCTCCGGCAGATGCGCAGGACAACACCGCGTATCCAACCTTGAACATTTCAGAGGAAGAAAGCACCGGCGGGCTTGCGCCGAAAGAAGTGTATGCAAAGGTTGCGCCGTCTATTGTGAGCATTCAGGCAACTTCTTTGGTAGACGGTTCGGCGTCAACCGGCTCCGGCATTATTATGACAGAGGATGGATACATTATCACAAACAATCATGTTATCTCCGGCAAGGATAAATTCACCGTGGTGTTGAACGATGGAACGGAATATGAGGCGTCTGTTATTGGCAGTGATGAAAAAACAGATATCGCCGTCATTAAAATTACACCGGATACCGCCCTTACTCCGGCGGAATTCGGCAATTCCGATCAGCTGGCGGTGGGTGACCGGGCGTTTGCCATTGGTTCCCCCAGCGGCGTTGGCTTGCAGAATACCTTTACCGGCGGCTATATCTCCGCCATCAACCGGGAAATCACAGTGGACGATCGGGTGATGACCTTGATCCAGACCGATGCTTCCATCAATCCCGGCAATTCCGGCGGTGCCCTGATTAATGACAAGGCGCAGATTGTAGGGATTACCACTGCGAAACTGGGGATCTCTTACTACGAAGGATTGGGGTTTGCGATCCCCATCAACAGTGCGAAGGAAATTGTCGATGAACTGATTGCCAATGGACGCATCATAGGCCGTCCGGCCCTTGGTATCAGTGGGTATAATATCTCCAAGGAAACCGCAGAGGCCAATAATGTGCCCCAGGGTGTGCTGGTTGCCGCGGTGGATACCAGAAGCGGCGCCTATACCGCGGGAATCCAGAAGGGGGACATTATTACCGGCGTGAATGGTACGGCCATCTCTACTATGTCACAAATCAATGCAATCAAGGAAGACTTTAAGGCCGGGGATGAGATAACCGTTTCCGTTTATCGGGCGGGAAAGAGCATAGAACTCCAGGTGACGCTGGTTGCGGAGGAGGATCTGTCAACAGACGCTGGGACACAGAACGCCCAAACCAATCAGAATGACCAAAATAATTCATATTTTACCAATCCATACAGCTATTTCTTTGGATATTAACAAGTGGTATCGTCTGCTGCCTTTTGGTGGCAGACGATTTTTTGCCGGATGGCGGGAAATGGGGATGGAAATTGCCGGATACAAATGCTATAATGAACAAAAGCGGTTTTTGGAAAAGCATAGGCTTTTCTGCGAAAAGCTTCCGCGCCGCCTAACCAGTTTGGGCGAACGCGAATATGACGGCACAACAACTGGAGGAAACAGCATGAAATATATCGTGGTACTGGGGGACGGTATGGCCGACTATCCCTGCAGAGAATTTGACGGAAAAACCCCCCTTGACATCGCCCGAAAGCCACACATGGATTTTATTGCGCAGCATGGCGTCAGCGGACTTGTAAAAACCATTCCAGACGGCATGCCGCCGGGAAGTGATACGGCGAACCTGTCTGCCATGGGGTACGATCCCAAACGCTATTATACCGGCCGGTCTCCCCTGGAAGCGGTCAGCATTGGCATTGACCTTGCTCTGACCGACGTAACGTATCGCTGCAACACGGTAACGCTGTCGGAAGCGGATCAGCTGGAGGACGCGGTGATGGTGGATTACAGCTGCGATGAAATTCCGACGGAGGAATCCTCTGCTGTCATCGCGGATATGCAGAGCTTGTTTGGAAATTCGGAGCTGACACTGTATCCGGGCTTTAGCTACCGGCATTGTCTGGTGATCAAAAACGGGGAGGAAGGTGCCGAACTGACGCCGCCCCATGATATTTCCGGAAAACCGGTGCGGGAATATTTGCCAAAGGGCAAAAACAGCGGCATTTTGGGCGATATGATGCGGCAGTCCTATCTTGCGCTGCGGAATCATCCGGTAAATATCGATCGGAAACGGCGGGGGCTGAAACCGGTGTCCTGTCTGTGGTTTTGGGGAGAGGGAAGAAAGCCGGATTTATCCTCTTTTTCGGAAAAATATGGAATCCGGGGCGCAGTGGTGTCTGCGGTGGATCTTATTAAGGGAATTGCCATCTGTGCGGGGCTGCGCAGCATTGACGTGCCGGGTGCCACGGGTAACATCCATACCAATTTTGACGGCAAGGCGGCGGCGGCCATTGACGCGCTGCGTCACGGCAGTGATTTTGTTTACATCCATATCGAAGCACCGGACGAATGCGGGCATCGGTATGAACCGGAGAACAAAGTACGCGCCATTGAACGAATTGATGAAAAAATTGTAGGGCCGGTTATGCGGGCTATGGAGGAGGATGGGGAATCCTATGCGATTCTGGTGCTGCCGGATCATCCTACGCCGCTCAGCACCCGCACCCATGCAAGGGATCCGGTGCCGTTTGCCCTGTATCGCAGCGACGTCCCCCGGGACGGTGCGCCGGTGTACAGCGAAAGCGCGGCGAAACAGACGGGTATTTTTGTGGAACAGGGGTATACCCTGCTGGATTTGTTTCTGAATCACCGACTCTAAAATGATTCTCCGCCGGATGAGACCTTTCATCCGGCGGGGTTTTATAGGTTTGCTGGTTTGGAATGGGGGTTCTGCGGAGATAAGACAGAGGATGCCAAGGAGCAAAGACAGAAGCAACCATGAATTGCATCGTTCCGCTGTGGCAATTGCGCCTAACATACCACACACCATAAAAACACCCGCTGCTCTAAATTCAATGACTCCCAACAATATCAAAAATCATTTGTGCTTCGTGCAATTCCCGATAACGTCACGCCAATTCCATTAAGCCCCTTATTCGAATTTCCCCGTTGCATACATAGGATCATCCCCAACGGCGTATCCGCAATTTGCCGCAGCATTGCTTTCCAGCGGCGCGGGGAGGTCCCGAAAAGAGAAAAACAAGAATACTTTATTTGTAAAATTGGGGGTTCTTCATCGGCACGACTGGAGGCTGGTCTCCCCGTGTCCATTTGACAAAGGGAGATTTTTGGTTTCAAACATCTGACCAAGCAGGAGCAGGGAGGATGCTGAGGCACTGCGGCGAGGCCGCGAAAAGAGAGAGGGCGCCGAAGCGGCCCGCTGGCGGGAATCCTGCGCAAGGTTTTTTGGCGCCTGAACAGGATTTGCCGCGGAAAAGTCTTGGGAGACTTTTCAGTTTTCCCTTGACAAAAAACGTTGGATATAGTATCATTACAAAAGATTTTTATGGTTGAGTATGCCGCATAAAGCAACGTCGTTCCTATAAGATGCGCTTTTCAGCCATAAAAAATAAACTACAGGCTGGTATGGCTCAGTTGGTAGAGCAGCGCATTCGTAATGCGCAGGTCGCTGGTTGTAGCTAAGGTAAGTATTTTCAAAAAGCAAAAAAGATGGTAGACTAACAAATAGAACGAGATGAGGAGTCTGTTCTTATAGAGATGCTGGTGTAGCTCAGTCGGTAGAGCAGCTGATTCGTAATCAGCAGGTCAGGTGTTCGAGTCACCCCACCAGCTCCAGGCTCCTTATCGAAAGATAAGGAGCTTTTTCATGTCCAAATCTGAGAAAAAGGACTATACTGTTGCTATGAAAAATGCGGAGGCGTCTGTCCGTATGGAAGGCTGTCGGATCACTCCGGAGATGCGTGAGCAGTGTGAAGCAGTGCTTGACGGGAAGACGACCACCAGTGAGATTTTAAAGAGATTCACTGAAGATAAGGAATAAAGGCGGTGGACATATGGGGTACAGCATTGCCCCAATTTCAGAAAACTGTTATCCCGGTACCACTGTGCTCATCAATAAGCTGGACATTCATGATGAAGCGGTTCTGAACCAGGCGGAGGCGCTTGCAACCTATATCAATATAGCCAAGTTGGAACGGGAACCGTTGGATGGGATGTTTGATTTTGCACATTACAAGGCCATCCACCATTTTCTCTTCTCTGAACTATACGATTGGGCCGGAGAGGTTCGAACCGTGAACATTAGTAAGAAAGGAACCCGATTTTGCCCTGCGGTTGAAATCGAGGAACAGGCAGCGCTGGCGTTTCAGCGCCTCAAGGATCACAATTACTTTAAGGGTTTGCCCCATGATGAGTTCGTGAAAGAAATCGTGGACTTTTACTGCACCACCAATACCCTGCACCCCTTCCGAGAGGGCAACGGACGCACCCAGCGGGCCTTCCTGACCCAGCTCGTCCGCCATGCCGGTTATGATATTAACTGGGCCGAGGTAGATGCTGACCTGCTGATGATTGCTACCATTCAGACTGCACAGGGCGTGACAGACATTCTCTGGAAGATTTTCAATGAATATATCGAATAGTAGTAATTCATACTCCCCCGGTATCCGGGGGAGTGTATTTTGTTGTATTATTCGCTCGATAGATGTATAATATCACCGATATCAAATCATGAGGAGTCGCCGATTATGGAGTATGTGACGCCAAAAGATAAAGCTGCCGAGTGGGGGATTACGCAGCGCCGCGTGGAAGTGCTGTGTGGAAATGGCCGCATCGCTGGAGCTTATCGTCTGGGAAGAATTTGGGCAATTCCAAAGGATGCTCAAAAACCGTTAGATGGCCGTACAAAAGCAGCAAGAGCAACGGAAAATGCATGATATTTTGTGAGCTGATCAAAGTACAGTGACTATAAATAATAAAACTACAATCAACTGATGGGTGAAATGATATGACGAACAAGCAACTGAAAAATTTAAAGGACACTCTTTGGGCAACGGCAGATCAGCTCCGGGCAAACTCCGGATTAAAGTCCTCTGAATATGCAGAGCCTATTCTGGGCCTGATTTTTCTGCGGTTTGCTGAGTGTAAATATGCCAAATATGAAGCAGAAATCAAAGCCGAATACGAGAAGACCAAGGGTACCCGCATTGAGCGGCCCATCCACGAGATTGCCATTGAGAAATGCGGCTTCTATCTGCCTGACGAAGCAAAATATGAGTGGCTTCTCACACGACCTGAAAGCGAGGACTTAGCCAAGCTGGTCAAGGAGGCAATGGTTGCCCTTGAAACCTATACAGCCGAGCTGGAAGATACTCTGCCGAAAGACATTTATTACAGCGTCAACAGTCAGGATGATCCACTGGTTCTGGCCAAGCTGCTGAAAGCGTTTCAGGATATTCCTACTGATGTAGGACTGGACATCTTCGGTGAGATCTATGAATATTTCCTTGGCGAATTTGCGCTGGCTGAAGGCCAGGGCGGCGGTGAGTTCTTCACGCCGTCCACGGTTGTTCGGTATATGGTTGAGGTGTTGGCGCCGACCGAGGGCAAGATTCTTGACCCAGCGTGTGGTAGCGGCGGCATGTTTGTTCAGACTGCGCATTATATTGAACGCCACAAGGCAGCGGGTAAACCTATGAATCTGCGCGCATACGGCGTTGAAAAGACCGGTGCAACGGTCAAACTGGCGAAGATGAACCTTGTTCTGAATAACGTGCGCGGCAGCATTACCCACGCTAATTCCTATTACCGCGACCCGTATGACAGTTTCGGCGCATTTGACTATGTAATGGCCAATCCGCCATTCAATGTCGATGATGTGGAACTGGATCAAGTCAAAGGGCAGCCTCGCTTCAATACATATGGCGTACCACAGAATAAGACCAAGAACAAAAAGAAGGACGCCAAAGAGACCGTTCCCAATGCGAACTACCTGTGGATCAATCAGTTTGCAACAGCGCTAAACGAGCATGGCCGTGCAGCCTTGGTTATGGCAAACTCTGCTTCCGATGCGGGCAACAGCGAAAAAGACATCCGCATTAAACTGATTGAAAGCGGCGTCATCAGCCAGATGGTCACATTGCCCTCCAATATGTTCACCAGTGTCACACTTCCTGCGACCCTGTGGTTTTTCGACAATGCCAAAAAGAAAAAGGACGAGATTCTGTTTATCGACGCCCGCAATATCTTTACCCAGATCGACAGAGCACATCGCAAATTCTCTGAGGAGCAGATCCGAAATCTGGGTATTATCACCCGGCTGTATGAAGGTAATACGCAGGCATTCTCTGATCTTCTTGCCGAGTATCAAGACAAGCTGGCCGCCGCGCCAGAGATTTCCGAGGATGAAGATATTCAGCCTAAGAGCTACTGGCAGGAGCAGATCGACTGGCTGACAGAGCGGTTCCCGGAGGGAAAATATCGGGATGTCGTTGGGCTGTGTAAGGCGGCCCAAATTGAAGGTGAGGACGGCATCAAGGATCAGGACTACTCCCTGAATCCTGGTCGCTATGTGGGCGTTGTCATCGAAGATGATGGAATGACCGCAGAGGAGTTCAAGGCGAAAATGCTTTCTTTGAATGATGAGCTGACGCAACTAAATACCGAGGCGCGAGGGATTGAAAAGATAATTGCGCAGAACCTCAAGGAGCTATTCGAATAATCATGTTTGAAGTTTTTTCAACCCGAGAAGTTGCGACCATAGTTTGGTTTGCAGCGTTAATCCTTTATGTAACTATACGCTCTAATGGCAAAATGCCGTTCCGGGATTTTCTGAAGGCTTTGTGCAACAAGTTGTTTATCATCCCGGTGCTGTGCCTTCTTGCATATGCAGCGCTGCTTGTGTACGGGTTGAGCCAATTCCAGTTTTGGAATTGGATACTAATTAAAGATGTAGTCATCTGGGTGCTCTTTGTTGCCACGCCGATATGCTTTAAGCTGGCAACCAAAAGAACCAAAGATTTTCCGTTTCGGAAGATAGTTGCAGATAATCTTACGGGATCTGCTATCCTTGAATTCTTTATTGGTGCATTCACGTTCTCCTTCTGGACGGAAATCTTTGTTGTCCCGGCGTTCTCTTTTCTTGTGATTCTCCAAAATCATGACAAAGATAATCCTAAATATCAATCTCTCCAGAAATTTTTGAATGGTATTTCTGTCATTATCGGATTTGCTTTGCTGTATTTCACGATAGATGTGGCAATCAATGTGATTTCACAAGATGGTATTGTGGATACAATGGTTTCTTTCTGTGTACCAATTATTTTCTCCATAGCTTATTTGCCAATCATTTATTTTATTGCGGTCAAAGCGTTATACCATGATTTGTTCGTTTTGATTCTCATTAGAAACAAAGATGGAGAAAAGGTTCTCTCGCGGAAAAAGAAAAAGGTATTTCATGCTTGTGGCCTCTCTTATCAGAGGATTCAGGAGTTTAGGCAAGCATATACCCATAATTATATTGGCAAGATTTGTTTTGGAAACGATGATGCTTCATTTTTCGATTTCGTCGATGCATTCAGAAAAGGAGGCGGTTTTACAAGTGAATGAATGGAATATCCAACGATTGGAAGATGTCATTGATGTAAATCCCGCAGTAAAGTTGAAAAAGGGTGAACCATACCCTTTTATTGATATTGATAAGGTCTCCCCTGTTCTGCGCTCCGTTACCAATGAAGAAACCAAAGTTTATGATGGACAGAGCAGTAGTAAGTTTTGTGATGGGGATACTGTGTTTTCCCGGATTACCCCCTGCCTTGAAAATAGAAAAATTGCGAAAGTGTCTATTGATGGACAAGCTGCCTTTGGTTCAACCGAATTCTATGTATTTCGTGCTAAAAAAGGATTATCTGATCCTAACTTTGTTTATTACCTAACATCAAGTGATGCTGTTGTTTTACCTGCAATCAACAGCATGACAGGCGCAAGCGGCAGACAGCGTGCGGACAAGCGTTTTATCCAACGGCTGAAATTGAATCTCCCCGATCTTCCAACACAGGAACGCATTGCTGATATTCTTTCTGCCTATGATGATCTGATTGAGAACAACAATAAGCGGATTGCGCTGTTGGAAAAGGCGGCGCAGGAGCTTTACAAGGAGTGGTTTGTCCGCTTCCGTTTCCCCGGTCACGAAAGTGTGAGGGTTGAAAATGGTTTACCGCAAGGATGGAGATACGGTAAATTCAAAGACGAACTAAATTACAATACCGGTAAATTGGATTCCAATGCTGCCGTTTCTGACGGTGAATATAGCTTCTATACTTGTGCCAAAACAATCTATAAAACGAATACATACTGTTTTGATGGAGAATGCGTATTGTTGGGGGGCAATAATGCAACAGGGGATTTTTCCTTGTTCTATGCCAATGAGAAACTTGATGCCTACCAGCGTACATATATCGTAACCCCCAAGAATTCCTTGCTTTCGTGCACCTATGTATATTTTGTCCTAAAAGACTACTTACTTCACTTCAAAACTGCCAGCATCGGAGCAACAACAAAGTTTCTTACCAAAGGGATGCTGGATAAAGCCAAAATAGTAGTGCCTGATGAGCGGACAATTCTTCGATATAACGGAATCACCAAGAGTATATTTGAGCAAATCATTTTATTGAAAGAAAAAAATGAAAAGCTTTTAGCACAGCGTGACATACTTCTGCCTCGCCTTATGAGCGGAAAACTGGAGGTAAAATAAGATCAACATACCGGAGGTGGCATTATGTTGTTTGAAGAAAAAGAAGCAAATCTGTTAGAAAATTTCCGGATGACATCTCCGCAGGATATTTTTCTTATAAGTGAAGATGAAGAAACCCTTCAAGCATTTAATTCGATTTATGACGATTCACTATGGGAAGAGTGGATAGATGCTTCATCTAAGGATGCACCCCCTCCGGATTTTATAATGATACGCAGCATTTAATACTGGAAGTTATGCGGATTGATGATCATGGCTTCAAAAAGAAGGGCAAGGTAAGAAATCCAAACTATGAGCGACAGCACAAATTAGAGCAAGAACTGCGTGATTTAGGTGTTATAGACGCCTATTCGAGTCTGCAGCATATTGTAATTAACGCAGTAACGGATTTGCCGACCGTGGAAGATCATAATTACATTTACTATAGAGATAATTTTATCCGGACAATCGAACACCATAAAAAGAGAATCCCTCTATATCGCCAAAACCATCCCGGTTGTAAATTGATTTTCTTTATTTATGACGAGTCGTCAGCGTATTTTGAGGCAGAGCGCGAAACGAATGAATTTTCAGATACCGGAGAAATCGGTGCTCTTTATGCGTGGTGCTTTGACAAAGCTTTTCTGGATATCTTTATTGGTTCAGATATTGATTATATGGTGTGGTTTACCCCATACAAACATTTTCAACACATCGAGCCACCAGTAAATCTTCCGCGGGTTTGTGTTTATCGGTGCAGTGACACACCACCAGACGCGATAGAGTATAAGCCAACGCATATGGTTAGCTCTGAAGAGTAATTACTTGGGAACAGCCCAATAATCGCCTGAACGGCCTACAATGAGGTGTTGTTATGGCACAAGAAAAAGTGGATTTATTGACATTACTTAATAAAACCTCCAAAATCGAAACTCTTTTAACAACAGCGAGTGGAACCGGTATTCCCTGGCAGAAAACGGTGCTGAGAACGATAAACGATAAACCTGAGTTTGTCTTATGGAAAGCGCAGCTTAAATATCAATTGCAAGCAGCACCGCAGGATCAGCTTATTCAGGATACTATTGCAATCCTTGATAATGGTTTCAAAAACGGTTTTACGGATGAGAGTGATTTTCGCGAGTTAAAAGCAAAGCTGAATTTGATTGCAGAACACGTAGGCAGATATGGAGCGGAATTATCTGATATTCGTCCTATGGAGAAAAAGCAGTCTATGAAAAAAGGTGCAACCGTTAAAACGGCATTTGATGAGTATACACTAATTAAGCAGGTTGGCTCTGGAGGAAATGGCCGTGTATTTTCTGCATCCAATACTTCCGGAGAAAAAGTTGCAATTAAGTTCGTGGAGCGGAGTATTTCAAAGGAAAAGTTAAAGCGGTTTAAAAATGAGATATATTTTTGTGAACAACATCCCCACAAGAGTATTGTTCGGATATTGGACCGCGGGTATGCCCTCCTGGATGAGACGGACTATGTTTTTTACATAATGCCTCTGTATAGCGAAACACTCCGCAAGCGAATGAAAAGAGGAATCGCTCCCGAAGAAGCAACGACTATTTTCGTTGGTATTATCAAAGGATTGAAATATGCACATAGTTTAGGGGCAATTCACAGGGATATTAAGCCCGAGAACATCATGTTCGATGGAGATAGCAACGACCCCATCCTCTGTGATTTTGGCATTGCACATTTTGCCGAAGAAGATTTGATCACAGCGGTCGAAACGCAACTCAAAGAGCGAATGGCAAACTTTCAGTATGCAGCACCGGAACAGAGAGCTAAGGGTAAAACAGTAACGGCCCAAGCAGATATTTATTCTGCTGCACTGGTTTTGAATGAAATGTTTACAGGTGAAATTCCTCAAGCTGCAGATTACAAGACGATTGGATCAATTGCTCCAGAGTACCGATTTTTGGATGATGTCTTTGTTCTACTGTATAAACAAAACCCGAACGATAGATTATTCCCGGAAGATAAAATTCTGACCGAGCTGAAGGTTCGGGCTGAAAGGGCTAAAAATGAACAAGAGATTATACGCCTAAGAGCGGTTGTGATTGATGAGGCAGCCCCAGAGGAGTTCGAAGCTTCAGTTATCAATAAAGAGTATAAAGATGATTCTTTGTTTTTTATTCTTGACCATGAAGTGCCTCATGAGTGGTTTCAGATACTTTCAAATGGCCGCTTTGGAAATCATAATGAAGTTGTGGGGTACGGACCTGAGCGTCTCTCTTTGGACGGGAAAAGTATTCTGTGTATGGCTATGCATAGAGGTGCCAATGTTGATACCATTACACTTACAGTGCGCAATGTCATAGATTGGGTGAAAAAAACAAATATAGCTTATAGTTCCTACATCAAACAAGTAGCACAAGAAAAACAGCGGCAAAAAGAAGAACAGCGAAAAACTGAAATTGAACGGTTAGAACGCGAAAACAACATCCAAGAAATTTTGGCACAACTGGAAGAAATCTAAATCGCTATTTTGGGGAGGTGCTCCTATGCCGAAAATCATAACCGAAGATATGATTGAACAAGCGGCTATTCAGGCGCTACATGATGTGCAGGGCTTTGATGTTCTACACTGTTATACGGAAGATCCGGAGGACCTGAATGACAACACCAGCCGCAGCAGCAAGAAGCAGGTTATTCTGCCCGCGGTACTGTTGGAGAGCCTCATCCGTATCAATCCCGGTATTCCGGAGGCTACCGTGCGCTCGGTTGCCGAAGAACTGTGTAAGACGCCGCCCTCCGGCGATCTGATGCTGACCAATTACTACAACTACCAAAAGATTCGCAATGGCATTCAGGTCCAGTATCAGGAGAACGGCAGGAATACCTCCAATCTTCTTCGTGTGGTTGACTTTGCTGAGCCAAAGAACAACAGCTTTATTGTTGCGTCTCAGGTGTGGATTCGCGGTGAGATGCACTGGCGCAGACCGGATCTGTTGCTATTCATCAACGGCCTTCCTTTCGTATTCATCGAACTCAAAAACAGCAATATTCCGGTGAAGAACGCCTATGACATCAATCTGCAGAACTATCTGAAGGATATCCCGTATCTTTTTGACTACAACCAAATCTGTGTTCTTTCAAACGGAATGGAGACCCGTCTCGGCAGCTTCGGTGCCGGGTATGAGTTCTTCTTCGAGTGGCTGAAAGTGCATGATGAAAAAGAAAACCCAGACAGACAGGCCATCCGAGAAAACTGCATCAGTCTGGAATATTTTATCAAGGGACTTTGCCAAAAGGAAACCTTGTTGGATTACATTGAGAACTTTATTCTCTATGACCGCCGCCGCACTAAAATCATCGCAAAGAACCATCAGTTCTTTGGCGTCAACAATGCCTATACTGCATTTTTGAACCGCGAACAGCTTCAGGGCAAGCTGGGCGTGTTTTGGCATACCCAGGGCAGCGGCAAGAGCTACTCCATGGTTATGTTGGCGCGGAAAATTAAGCACAAGTGCGCAGGCAATTTCACTTTCCTGGTCATTACTGACCGTGAGGACTTGGACGATCAGATTTATAAAAACTTCCTGCGGACAGAGTTTATCACAGAAGAGGAAAAGGTGCGTCCCGCCAACAGTGCTGCGCTCCGCGAGGACCTGAAAACCAACAAATCTATTCTGTTTACTTTGATTCACAAGTTCCGCTATGACAAGGGCAAAAAGTATCCCGTACTGTCAGAGCGAAACGATATTGTGGTGATTGTGGATGAAGCCCACCGCACACAGTATAAAGACCTCGCAGAAAACATGCGTACCGGACTTCCCAATGCACAGTTCTTTGCGTTCACCGGAACTCCGTTGCTGGGCAGCAAGCGGTTGACCAATGCTTGGTTCGGCGACTATATCAGCGAATATAACTTTGCTGAGTCCATCAAGGACAATGCGACAGTTCCGCTGTACTATGTAAAACGGGTTCCGGAAGTAGAACTGCAAAACGATTTTCTGGATAGCGATTTTGCGGAAATTTTGGAAGAAGAGAATCTGACAGATGCTGAGCAGCGCCGTTTAGAAAACCACTACGCCAAGGAATTGGAGGTCATCAAGCGGGACGATCGCTTGGATGCAATCGCCCAGCACATTGTATATCATTTCCCGCGGCGTGGCTTCCGCGGAAAAGGCATGGTCATTTCTGTCGATAAGTTTACTACTGTCAGAATGTACGACAAGGTAAGCCACCATTGGAAGGAAGAAATCAAAAAGCTGAATAAACAGATTTCTCAGACTATGGACGAGCAGGAAAAACTTCGACTGAAAGACCTTGTTGACTATATGAGAAAAGTCGAGATGGCAGTCGTCATCAGCGAGGATGCCGACGAGGAAAAACGTTTCGCTGCGGAAGGGTTATCCATCAAGCAACATCGGGAGCGCATGAACAAGGTCGATGCCAACGGATTTGACATTGAAGATAATTTCAAAGATCCGGGACATCCGCTACAGCTTGTGTTCGTCTGCGCAATGTGGCTAACGGGATTTGATGCACCTTCTGTCTCCACACTTTATCTGGACAAGCCCATGAAAGGTCATACCCTGATGCAGACGATTGCAAGAGCCAATCGCGTATATCAGGGTAAAGAGTGTGGTTTGATCATTGACTATCTGGATGTATTCAAATATCTAAAGCGTGCGCTTGCCGACTATGCCTCAGATGATGGCGGTTTAATGCCTGTAAAAGATATCGGCAAGCTCCTTGAACAACTGGGTGAAGCTGTCGATATTACTTGCCAGTTTTGCAAAGACCATGGTGCGGATCTGAGTTTGGTCATTGATGAGCAGGATGTTTTTAAGAATTTGGCACAGTTTGAAGATTATGCGAATACAATCATCGGAAACGATGATGTGAAAAATGAGTTCAATGTTCTTGCGAACACCGTAGACGGTTTGTATGAAGCGCTACGACCAGATATTTTCAAGATGAGCTATGATGCTAAATATAAGGATGCAATCTTGCATTTACAGGGAATCATCGAAGGAAAAATCCGACCGGAAAAGATTGAGGCGGCACAGACAAAAATCAACGAGCTACTGGACCAGAGTGTTATTACATCACCAGATGCACGAAAATATACTATCACGGAAAACGGTAAAGAACTTGATCTGTCCAAGCTGGATATGGATGAACTGCGGTCTCAGTTCAAGCAATTAAAAAATAAAAACTTGGAGATTGCCAACCTCCGTAAATTTATTGAAGAAAAGCTACAGAGAATGCTGCGCCGAAATGTGACCAGAGGAAACTTCGCAGAACGCTTCCGGAATATTATTGACGAGTACAATGCCGGTGG
>CAKRRK010000017.1 GCA_934395135.1 uncultured Eubacteriales bacterium
GGGAAACGTCTGTCTGATCGCTTTCTCCATAGTGTTTTCCGGCAATTTTCGAAATTGCTTTTGTAATATTGACAATGGTATCTACTTCGAATAGGGAGCCTACATCCTGCATTACGACAGCCAGACGTTCCAACCCCATACCGGTATCAATATTTTTTTGTGCAAGTTCGGTATAATTTCCCTTTCCGTCATTGCTGAACTGAGAAAAGACGTTATTCCAAACTTCCATATAGCGGTCGCATTCACAGCCTACCGTACAGTCAGCCTTGCCGCACCCATATTTTTCTCCTCTGTCATAATAGATCTCAGAACAGGGTCCGCAAGGACCGGATCCATGTTCCCAGAAGTTATCGGCTTTCCCAAAGCGGAAGATCCGTTCCGGTGCAATGCCGATTTCTTTGTTCCAAATTTCAAAAGCTTCCTCATCGTCTTCATAAATGGATGGATACAAACGATTGGAATCCAATCCCATAACATCCGTCAAAAATTCCCAACTCCACTGAATCGCTTCCCGTTTGAAATAATCCCCAAACGAAAAATTTCCCAGCATTTCAAAAAAAGTGCCATGCCGTGCCGTTTTTCCAACGTTGTCAATATCCCCGGTACGGATGCACTTTTGACATGTTGTGACGCGTTTTTTTGGCGGCTCCACTTCACCGGTGAAGTAAGGTTTTAGCGGTGCCATACCGGAATTGATCAGCAGCAGCGAATTATCATTTTGCGGAATCAGTGAAAAGCTCGGCAACCGCAGATGCCCTTTGGATTCAAAAAAAGAAAGATACTTTTCACGGATTTCATTCAAGCCCATACTAGCCATAATATTTGTTCCTCCAACTGAATCTATCTAAAAAATATTGCGGCAAAATAAACAGCCTCCGCCCCATATATTAGGGGCGAAGACTGAAAACTTCACGGTACCACCCTATTTGCCGGTGTTGACCGACATCTTAAGCGGCTGTTATCGGAGCCAACCGGTTTGGTTTTCCAAACTGCTCAGAAGCAGCTGTTATAAGGCGCCTTAAGGAGATTCCACCAACTCCCCTTTCTCTGGAAAGGACATATTTCTTATAACTTTCTTCATCATCGCATGAAACTTATACAAAATAACAATCAAATTTTACCATAAAATTTCATTTTGTCAATCATTTGCTCGTTTTTCTCTGCGTAATATACTATATTCGCTAATTTCAAAAGGAAAATCAAAGCATATTGTCATTTCCGGATGACAAAACGAATCCAGCTGTTTCCCGTTCTCATCCTCCGCCGTATTTGCCTGAAAGCGATATAGAGGCCTATCGGGCTGCATCAGTTCCAGTGTATCACCTTTGCAAAAGCGGTTTTTTAAGGTAAACTGGGCTTTTCCGTCCAGTTGTTCTGGTTTGCTATAAGCAATAACATCCCAGTCACGAATATAGTGGGAATCTTCGTAATGCTGTCCATCCGGTTCATGAAAATAAAATCCGGTATAATAATTTCGGTGGCTTACTTTCTGGACCTCTTCCCGGATGTCCCGCGGCAAAGTAAATGGTCCTCCCGAATGTGCAAAATAAGCGTCTACCGCTTTTCGATACGCACTGGTTACCGAGGCCGTATAATAGGCTGTTTTCGCCCTGCCTTCGATTTTAAAAGA
The DNA here is from genome assembly GCA_934395135.1 of uncultured Eubacteriales bacterium. Taxonomy (GTDB): domain Bacteria; phylum Bacillota; class Clostridia; order Oscillospirales; family Butyricicoccaceae; genus CAKRRK01. The sequence goes on from CAKRRK010000017.1 coordinate 1,631, forward strand.
ATCAACACCAGCCCGTACAAGTTCCGGAATATGACCAATCATACACAAATCTTTGGAGTTATACAGATAGGTTCCGCCGTCATCCTCAAAGACAGGAAAATATTCGCCTGGTCTCGTTTCTTCCAATAAATGGTAGCTCCATCGGCAGGGCTGCGCGCAAGCGCCGCGATTTGCATCGCGTCCGGTCAGATAGCTGGAAATAAGACAGCGCCCGGAATAGGAAATGCACATAGCGCCATGCACAAAAGCCTCTATTTCCAAATTCTTTGGTGTTTTTGTGCGAATTTCTGCAATTTCTTCAATGCTCAGCTCTCTGGCAAGAACAATGCGTTCCGCCCCATAATCATACCAAAAGTTTGCCGCCGCATAATTTAAAATGCTGGTTTGGGTGCTGATATGCACGGGAATATTGGGCGCATATTGTTTGATTAACCGCAAAACCCCCACATCCGCAACAATTAACGCATCCGGCGCAAGACTGGACAATTCCTCCAAATAGCCGGGAAGTTCTGCCAGTTCCCCGCTATGCGGCATGGTGTTAACCGTAATATAAACTTTGCATCCTTTCTGATGGGCAAAAGCAATTCCTTCGGCTAATGCACAGGCATTAAAATTACCGGCTGCCGCCCGCATGCCATAAGCTGTCCCAGCAAGATATACCGCATCGGCGCCATATGCCACCGCATATTTTAATTTTTCGAGATCCCCTGCCGGAGAAAGTATTTCCGGTTTTTTCATAGGCGTGCCTCCTGCGGTTGTTAATTTCCATTGACCTGAGCGACCGCCGCATTGTGTTCGTCAATTGTTTTTGAGAAAATATGAGTACCTTCTTCGTCTCCGGTTGCCACATAGAAGTAGTAGTCATGTTCTTCCGGATGCACTGCGGCATACAGAGAACTGAGGCCAGGATTTGCGATGGCAGTTGGCGTCAATCCTTTGTGGTTATAGGTATTATACGGACTATCCATCTCCAGTTCCTCGTCGGTTAGGATTGTGTCATCGGTAACGTATAGCAGAGTGGCGTCAATATTCAAATATGGATAGTTCGAAGATTCTAAACGGTTATAAATAACGCCGGAAATGGTAGCACGTTCATCGTCCCGTTTCGCTTCTTTTTCAATATAGGATGCTATCGTCACCGCATCCTGAATGGAATACCCCAGTGAACGGGCAGCTTCCCGCATTTCATCGTCAAATTTATTATCAAAGTTATTCAGCATTTTATTAATGACTTTTACCCCACTGGATCCCTCATAAAATTGGTACGTATCGGGGAACAAATATCCTTCCAAACGATGCTCGCCATCTTCTATTCCCTGCAAGAATTCATGCTTAAATGGATAGGAAGACAACGCTTCATCCAGATCCGCCTCCTCACAGATATTATTGTCCAGAAGAAGCTGACGAATTTGTTTGACGGTATAACCTTCTGGAATGGTGACTTCGATAACATTTACAGAAGATTTTGTTTTTCGAATTTGCCGCAAAATGCCACGATAATCCATGTTTTCATTCAAATCGTAAGACCCCATAACAAAACTTGGATCATCTACCGTGATTTTTGTAAACAAAGAGAATAGGCCGCTGTATTGGATGACGCCGCTTTCCTCCAAAATATCTGCCACCTGTTTTACGGTTGCATCCTGGGGAATTGAAACCTTGATTTCATTATCTTCTGCGACCAAGGCAAAAATATCGTTAGCGGAAAAAATGATGCAGATGGAAAGAATCACAGAAATGCCTGCAATTATTACAAAATATAATAACGCGTTCCCCCCGGATTTCTGCACCTGCCGCGTTTTTCTTCGCGGCGGCTCTGCTCCTCCATTTGTTTGTTTATGCACCGATACGGCTTCCGTTCTTCCGGTTTTTACTGCCCTTCGTACGCTGTCAGAACGAGAGGAGCGCTGTCGGGGTCTGTCCGGAGCATTGGATTGTTCTCCATCTTGATGTCTCGGCACATATCCGGTTCTTCCGTATTTATTCATGCTTTTACCTCGCTATTTTTAGATTATATGATATGAAACACCATTTTCAGCAAATACGCTAAAATAAATGCGATGCATCCCGGTGTCATCACAATTTGCAATATTGTTGTTCCTGGGTTGTGCGAATTTTTTTGAAAGATAGCCAAGCGATGATTTTCCAGCAGAGCTTCCATAGATCGAAAGGTGAGATAAGCAAACAAAAAAAGCAGCAGGAGGAAGATCCATGGCAGGTAATCCCAAACGCCAAAAGCCGTATAAACTTCGGATATCCTATTTACAACCAGGTAAACCAAGCTGCATAAAATGCCGGCAAGCATAGTTGGAATAATCGACTTTGAAATATAAGTAAGGTAGGCATATGCGAGTCCCAATATCAGCATAGGAATTATGCTGATAGGATCACTGTGAAGCAGCGCATAGGCGGCACCTACCGCAACCACGGTAACCAACGTTCCCGCATTATTTTCATAGAGGGAAAATACCGCGCCGTATAAAAAAACACACTCAAAGACAACCGGCGCTACAATACAAAGCAAAAAGTAGGACAACGACAGCTCTGGCTGGAGAGAAAATATCATAGGATAAAGCGTAGTTCTGTCATATCCAAACCAGGACCGCAACAAAAAATTTATCAGCAAAACCAACATGGCAATCATAAGAGAAAATTTAATGGTAAAGCCGACGAAATTTATAACAGGCATCGGTCGTTCTAGACGAAATCGAATGGGATAGCGGTTTGCCGCGAACTTTTTCAAAAGGATAGTCGGCGCAAGAAAAGCAAGAGCCGATAAGAGAATAACGCCCCAAAGCGCATATTCGCCAGAAAAACCGATTAACGTATCAAACGAAACAATGACACAGAATGACGCAAATAAGGCAATGCCGGCCAAAAGAGAAGAATTATATTTCATAGGATTTCGTACACTCCATCTTCCGTGATAATTTTTTGGCATTTACAGTCATATTTTCCCGGATAAGTCTCCGGAATAAGAAAATCTTGAAAAACCAAGCATATTTTTTTTGCGGAAGTCTGGGGTAAAAATCGATCGTAATACCCTTTTCCATATCCAATGCGAAACCCGTTTTTATCGCAGCCAACCGCCGGAACAACGATCAAATCAAATTGTTCCGGACGGACAGCTGGGCAAAACGCCTTTGGTTCCAAAATTCCAAATTTTCCATTTTGAAGATCGCTTTGATCCTTTACCAGATGGGACGTCATCGTTCCCTGTGCAATACATTTCGGAAAGCATATTTGTTTGTGCATTTCCAAAGATTTCTGAAAAATTTTGTGGGTGCAGACTTCATTTCCAACCGAACTGTATAACATAATACACCGGCTGTCCTGAAACCAAGGTTCCGCAAACAGCTTGTCTGCAATGCTGGTGCTGCAGGCCGCAACAAATTCTGGCGACAGCGCGTTTCGTTGCTTAAGAAGTTGTTTGCGCAACCGATCTTTATTGGTAACAGATACTGCACATAAGTTCTTCTGCTGCATGTTTTCCTTTTAATACCTCGCAAAGCTGAATTGCAAAGGGAAGCGCCGTACCGGCCCCCCGGCTTGTAATAATTTTTCCGTCTATTGAAACTGGATCCATAGAAAGCTTCGCACGTTGCATAGTATCTTCTACCGATGGATAGCAGGATACTTTTTTTCCGTCTAAAAACCCCATATCAGCTAAAATAGAAGGTGCAGCACAGATGGCACCAATCCATATATCGTGTTCTATACAATAGGAAATGGCATATTGCACTTCTTTTGATTGCCGCAGGTGTTCTGTTCCTGGCATGCCGCCTGGCAAAAGAATCATTTCCGCCTTGCTCATATCAATCTGCGAAAGAGGAATGTCGGTTATAATGCGCAAGCCTCTGGCACTGGAAACGATCTCACCAGTGACGCCAACCATCTTTACATCAAATCCCAATCGAAGCAACATGTCAATAGGCGTCAGCGCTTCGATTTCCTCAAATCCATCTGCCATAAATGCATAAATCATATCTTTGTCCTCCTAATTGAACATAAGGTTTAAATAACATCGCTCCATCGGCAACGGCTGATACAGCTTTAAGCACCCTATAGGCTGCCGCCAATTTGTTTTCGCAGCGATCGTCCCCCGCAGTTTTTCGATGCGATATTTTTGCATAAGAAGTTGGGCAAACGCGGTGTAATCCTCTTTGCTTCTGCAAAGCATCTCTTGTGCCAAAATTCCGGTTTCGGTATTCCACAGAAAAGCATAGCCAGCTTTCTTTTCGTTTTTATATAAAACTTCTGCAGCATAGCCTACATTTTGAAATAAATCCAATTGTTGTTGCCAAAATATTGGATCGCGAAAAAGAAAGCCTGTGTTTTGAAAACAGGCCTCATAAAGCCCCCTCATTTCAGGCAGGTCAGCTGCAGCCATTGACGCGACTGCAAAGCCGGGATGCGCTTCCTGGCTGTTATAGTATAGCACAGTTTGATTGTAAAAAAATGGATTATAACCAAATTTTTTGTAAAAATTAAACAGATCTTTTGTAGCAGGTATTAGAAAACTGCCGGCTTTTCCGGTTTTTTGGTCGATAGAAAAAGAAGCCTGCAATAGTTTTGCCATATAACCTCTTCCCCGCTCTTCCGGATGTGTGCAAGCACCGTAAATATAAGTAAGCGGAAAAGAGGTTTGTTTATACTGCAGCAAAAACGGCATCATTTGGAGCATCGAGACAATCTTTTTTTTATTTCTCATCAATAATACCATAGAGCAATCGAATATCCTGGCAAAAAAGTGATCATTGAATCCATCGCTGTCTGGGAAGCAGCGATCCCACAACTGACGGATTTCCGATTGTTCCGCGGAACATGCCCATCTAATTTCCATAAGAATTCTCTTTCAGTGTCGCCACATATTCCATATTGACCTGAACCGGATGATACGAAAGCTTTGCCTTTCGAAGTCCTTCAATCCCCAAATCTTCTTCCCGATTCACATAGGTCACATTTTCAAAATTATGCATTGCAAACTGCTGATTAATCATCTGATAAGCGCCGCTGATTTCCGCATCGGCCTTTTCAAATTGAATGACGAATAAATCTTCATAGCTTTGACAACCAATGGTCATTGCAATTACTTTTCCGTCCAGCCGGAGAAAACCTCCTTTCAGATGCAGTGCCGAAAAATAATCCAATGCAATCCGCAATGCACACACCTCTCCAGTTGGATCATCGGCGCCACGGCAGCCGTTTATTTTTTTCCAGGTTTCATTAAACCGAAACGCTTCTTCTTTGTTTTCTTCCGTCATAGCTTCATAAGCCCACCGGCCCTCATACTCTGCCTTAAAGCGATTGATTAAATTCCGTTTGGACTGAAATTTTTTTCCCTTTAATGTGCTTAAATCCTGGGCAAGGTATAAATAATCTGAGCCATCCCGATGTTCTTCAAAGTGAAATACCCCCGGCATTTCCGCCTCCATACGTTCCAGCATCGGTTGTGTAATTGTAACGATACGAAGCGGGACCCTTCTTTCTTCTGCATCTGCCCTAATTTTTTGAAGGCCTTGCCGCAGATTTCCGGAGCCAAACGGTGCGCCATAAAATACCGCGCCAGTTTCCTCCGAAATAGACATCGTATAGCAAAGTCCTTCGGAAAAGTGTAGTTTGGTTCCATAGTGTCCGCTCCAAATCAGGGCATCGGTAAAGCAGTGCTCGCAAATATAATAATTGTAGGCTGCCGCGCACCGTTCAAACGGTTCTTTGTCGGCAATTGTGATTTTATGAAAATCAATCATGCAAAATTCCTTCTACCACAGAGATAATATCCCGTGAAATTTTTTCAATTGGACGGATGCTGTTTTTTTCGACACAGGAAATGGCAGACCAACCATAAGCTTGCTGCAGCTGAAGCGCTGTGTTATAGCAAGTTTCCAGGTATTCCAAATCATTTTCGTGAATATCGGTTGTCTTTCCTTCCCGGGAGGCGAGAAGGGTTACTGCATATTTGGTAGGCATATCAAGAAACAGTACCAGATCCGGATTTGGAAGGCCCATCAGACCATATTCAAATTCAAACAACCAGCGGATAAACGCATTCCTGGCGTCTCCCGAAAGCTTTGATCCTTGATGAATGGCATTTGACGTGGTATACCGGTCAGACAGAACAATACCGCCCTCCTGATAAAAGGATTTCCAATCCTTCATAAATGATGCATATCGATCTACTGCAAAAAAAACGGATGCTGTATAAGGACTCACATCCGAAGGAGATGCGCCGAACTCGCCGTTTAAGTACATTCGAATGAGAGCAGAAGACTCCTCTGCATATCTTGGGAAAACCAACTTTCGGTATGGGATCTTTTGTGCTTCAAAGTAGGTACATAACCGTTGAAATTGTGTGGATTTTCCAGAACAATCGGTTCCTTCCAGAACAATTAGTTTTCCCTTCACGACTTCTTCTCCCTGATGTTCTTATATTTTTCCCGCATTTCAAACGCTTTTCCGCAACTCATATTCCCTTCCATACAGGTGCCGGCAGCGCAGGCAGGCCCTGCGTTTTCAAACAAAGAAGGCGCGGCCTCGTAGCAGAGACCATACATTTCTTCCGCCAATTTCCGGATTTCCCATTGTGCTCGATTGCAGCACCGCAGCCGAAAGAAATTTCGAAGACTTCTAACATTGGCTGTCATAATAAGCTTTGTCGCACAGGCATTGGGAAGCACATACCGCGCATCTTCAATCGCTTTTTTTTCTGCATTTTTCTTTGCGGTTTTTTCGTCTTGCCCCATTGCGCAAAAATCTGTATAATGTTTTTTCATCAAAACTGCGGTTAATCTTTCATAGGTACGCTGATCTTCCTCCATTTCATGGAGAAAGATTTCCTTTGCTTCCGGAATCTGCGCAATTTCCGGAGGAATCACATACTCAAACGCTTTTTCCTTTACATATCGTTGGGATTGTACGCTGAACGAAGCGATTCGATGACGCGTAATCTGTGCCAGCAAAGAACGGGAAACTCCTTCGATCGCAAAGGTAAAGGACGCATGTTCCACAGGACTTTCGTGTCCAATATTAGTAAGCATTGACAGGAAGGACTGGGTTTTCTCCTCCGTTAATCCCTCAAAAATACTGTCAATATCAGTTGCGGAGTAACAGGTTTTGGCAGCAGCGGCAATTAACTGCTCCGGCATCGGAGTATGCGCGATCAAATGCACCTTCATTGTTTTAATCCTCCCTTTTGGATATCTTTTGCCCAAGCACGGTTATCATAAATTTTGGCAGCGTCATCATTCTGCCGATACGTTTGGGTTCCTTAAGCAAACGGTAAAACCATTCGAGTCCCAGTTTGATAAATATATCCGGAGCGCGGTTTACATTGCCGGCAAACACGTCCAAAGAGCCACCCAAGCCGCAAAGCAATGTGCTGTTTAGTTCCGAAAGATGCTCCGCCATAAAACGTTCTTGCTTTGGTGCTCCCAGACAAACAAACGTCACGTCAGAATATCCGGCAGCATTGACAGCCTGAACGGCTTCGGAATCTTTCTTAAAATAGCCGTCGCGATATCCGGCAATGACAATTCCGGGATGATTCTGCTTGATGCGTTTGGCCGCTTCTTCTGCCACACCTGGCTTTGCCCCCAAAAGATAGACGCTTTTGCCTGCTTCCCCCAACTGCTCTAGCAAGCGTGCCGCAAAGTCCACGCCTGCAACTTTACCAGACAACGGCTGTTTTAACAGTTTTGCCGCGTACACAATACCAATTCCATCCGGCAAAACAAGGCAGGCGCCGTTTGCAAGATTTTTCAGAGCCGCATCATCTTTGCAAAGATAGGCAATTTCTGCATTCGGCGTTACTACATATCCCTTTTCTTTGCGACGGATACGGTCCATCGCAAATTGAACCGCCTCCTGCAATGTGATATTATCGAACTGTATTCCAAGAATTGAAACTTTTTTCACGCTAAGTTCTCCATCTTCCAAAAACCAAATTTATTTTTATTTTACCCTATTTTATAGCAAAATTCAAGTTCCATATGTCTTTGACAATTTTCCACAGCATCCCCTGTCTTGCAATGAATGACTCTGCATACAAAAATTGCCCCAAGACCGGCACTGCATACCGGTCTTGGGGATTCATAACTTATTTTTTAATATTCTTAATAAACTCATAGGCATAGATCGCCATACCGGAACATATAATCCCCTGCGTAATGGCGTCAAACACCGCTGCATATATATTGGGATATTGCCAATAAACAGCGAATGCACGGATTCCCGCAAAAAGAATGCCAAGCACGGTTAATATTAACGGAATAAATTGATTTGGTATTGTTTTGCTTCGCTTCAAAATCAGTCCCAGAATATATAATACAGAAATAATAATAATATTTTCCGCTTTTATAAATTGGAATGCAAATTCCATAGCAACACCTCCACATCTATACTATGAGAGGCGCGCCCATAAAATTTATTCCACCTAAAAAGACTGCGTTGTAAAATAAAAATCTGGCATAGAAATCCTTTGTTTTCTATGCCAGATAATCCAGCGATATTTAAAGGTTGCCGCAGATCAAATCTCCCATTTGGGCGGTGGTAATGGTCGGCTCCCCTTTTGTCGCAATATCCGCTGTGCGGTACCCAGCGTTTAAAACGCGCTCCACCGCTTGTTCTATTGCATTAGCTTCCTGCAGCAAGTCCAGGGAATACCGCAGCATCATAGCGCAAGATAAGATCGTTGCGATCGGATTTGCAATGCCTTTTCCTGCAAGGTCGGGAGCGGAACCATGAATCGGCTCGTACATGCCAAGTTTACTTTCCCCGATGGAAGCAGAGGCAAGCATACCAATGGATCCGGTAATCATGCTGGCCTCATCGGACAAAATGTCGCCAAACAGATTGCCCGTAACAATCACGTCAAATTGCCCCGGGTTGCGGACGAGCTGCATCGCTGCATTGTCTACATACATATCGCTGTATTCCACATCGGGATATTCTTCTTTGAGACGATGCATAGTTTCTCTCCAAACTCTGGAAGTTTCCAGGACATTGGCCTTGTCCACGCTGCACAGCTTTTTACGGCGCTTTCTGGCCATATCAAAGGCCCTGCGTCCAATACGTTCCACTTCAGATACGCTGTAATTCATATCGTCGTATCCGGTTTCTCCCAGTTCGGATTTCCTCCGCCCATGGGTTCCAAAATACACATCGCCGGTTAATTCCCTGCAAACGACAATATCAAATCCATTGCCTATAATTTCTTTTTTTATAGGACAGGCATCTGCCAGCGCGGCAAACATCTGCGCAGGGCGGATGTTTGCAAACAATTTCAGGCTGGAACGCAGGCCGAGCAATGCTTTTTCCGGCCTCAGGTTGCTGGGAACGCCATCCCACTTTGGACCGCCAACAGCGCCTAAAAGCACGCTATCCGATTTCTTGCAAATTTCAACCGTCGTCTCCGGCAGTGGAATACCATATTTATCAATCGCATTACCGCCGGCGTCACATTCCGTAAAATGAAATGTATGATGAAATCGTTTTCCAACCGATTCCAGAACCTTCATGCCTTCCGCAACAATTTCAGGGCCGATGCCGTCGCCTTTAATCACTGCAATCTGAAATTCCATTATTCTTTCTCCTTTAATGATTTTAAAAGCCCGCCGGCATCAATAATATCCTGAATAAATGCAGGAAACGGGAGTGCCTGGTAGGTTTCATTTTTGGTGTTATTGGTAATAACACCCGTCTCAAAGTCCACAGTAACCGTATCCCCATTTTCAATGGCATTGGCCGCGGCCTCACATTCCAAAATTGGCAAGCCAATATTAATTGCGTTTCTGTAAAAAATTCTTGCAAAAGAAGAAGCAATAACGCATGCGATGCCAGATACTTTAATTACAAGAGGAGCATGTTCTCTGGAAGAGCCGCAGCCAAAGTTTTTGGTTGCAACCATAATATCACCAGGGTGCACCTTTTTTACAAACTCTGTATCAATGTCTTCCATGCAATGCATCGCAAGCTCCTTTGGATCTGCAATGTTCAGATAGCGTGCCGGGATAATAACATCGGTATCTACATTGTCACCATATTTAAAAACACTGCCTTTTACAACCATAGTTTTTCCCTCCCTATATGGTTTCCGGATCTGCAATATACCCTTTAATGGCAGACGCAGCTGCTACAGCAGGGCTTGACAGATAAATTTCGGATTCGATATGTCCCATGCGGCCGACAAAATTGCGGTTGGTTGTGGAAATCGCGCGTTCTCCCTTTGCAAGAATGCCCATATGTCCGCCAAGACATGGACCGCAGGTTGGAGTGGAAACAATTGCTCCGGCCTGGATAAAGATTTCTGCAAGGCCTTCTTTGATGCACTGCAAATATACATCCTGCGTTGCTGGAATTACAATAGTACGCACATTTTTACACACTTTTCTGCCCTTTAAAATATCCGCTGCAATCCGCATATCTTCAATGCGCCCATTGGTGCAGGAGCCAATAACAGCCTGCTGGATTTCAATGGTTCCGATCTCATCGATTGGCTTCGTGTTTTCTGGAAGATGCGGAAATGCCACAGTAGGACGGATTTTCGACAAATCAATATTATATTCCGCTTCATACTGCGCGTCTGGATCAGCGGCATATTCGGTTATCTCGCGGTTCACACGCCCCTTCATATATGCACGGGTTTTTTCATCGACAGGAAAAATTCCATTTTTAGCCCCAGCCTCAATGGCCATATTGCAAATAGTAAACCGGTCATCCATAGAAAGGGAATAAACGCCTTCTCCGGCAAATTCCATAGATTGATACAGTGCGCCGTCTACACCAATTTTCCCAATGATGTATAAGATAACATCTTTTCCAGATACCCATTTAGATAATTTGCCGGTCAAATGAAAGCGGATGGCGGAAGGTACTTTAAACCAGGCTTTTCCAGTCGCCATACCCGCGGCGAGATCCGTAGAACCGACGCCGGTGGAAAAGGCCCCCAGGGCACCATAGGTGCATGTGTGGGAATCTGCGCCAATGATGCATTCCCCCGCTGCAACAAGTCCCTTTTCCGGAAGCAATGCATGCTCCACACCCATTTCTCCCACGTCATAAAAATTCACAATTTCATGTTTTCTGGAAAAATCTCTGCAAACTTTACACTGCTCTGCGGATTTAATGTCTTTATTTGGTGCGAAATGATCCATTACCAAAGCGATCTTTGTTTTATCAAACACTTTGTCGAATCCAGCTTTTTCCATTTCACGGATTGCAACCGGACCGGTGATATCGTTGGCAAGGGTAAGATCCAACTTTGCTTCAATCAACTGCCCCGCCGTCACCCGTTCCAAACCGGCATGAGACGCCAGTATTTTTTGTGTCATTGTCATTGCCATTACCGTTATGCTCCTTTCTAATTCTGACTGAAATATTTATTAATTCCGTTGAGATATGCCTTAATGGACGCTTCAATAATATCGGTGGATACACCCCGTCCTGTTACCTGTTCACTGCCGTCGACCGTTATTTTTACAACCGCCTCTGCCTGTGCATCTTCTCCGTCCGTCAATGCACGCAAAGAATAATCCTGCAACACGACATCTCGGTCTACAATCTTATTAATTGCTTTGTAGGCCGCATTAATCGGTCCATCACTCAGGGCCGCACGCTCATATTTATTGGTATCTTGGGAGAGCTTAATCACTGCGGTCGAAGAGATCGTATTACCGCTGTTAATAACAAAACTGCCAAGGCTATACCTTGCAACGTCTTCTGTGGACTGGATGCCGATAATCGCCTCCAAGTCGCGGTCTTTGATGGTCTTCTTTTTGTCTGCCAGCGCCTTAAATTTGACGAATGCCTCATCCAATGCTTCCTTACTCAAAGTGTAGCCCAGAGTGCGCAAACGGTCTTCGAAGGCATGCCGTCCAGAATGCTTGCCTAAAACCATAACATTTTGAGGGATGCCGACAGAGTCCGGCGTCATAATTTCGTAGGTAGATTTTTCATTCAGAACGCCATGTTGATGGATACCGGATTCATGTGCAAAGGCATTCGCGCCGACAATTGGTTTTGTTGGCGCTACCGGCACGCCGGTGATTGTCTGAATCAAGCGGCTTGCGCGATATATCTGCGTGGTATCAATGCCCGTCTCTACGTCGAAATATTGTTTGCGGACCTTTAACGCCATGACAATTTCCTCCATAGAAGCATTGCCGGCCCGTTCGCCAATCCCGTTAATCGTGCATTCAATCTGACCTGCCCCAGCCTGCACAGCGGCAAGAGTCGTTGCAACCGCAAGGCCCAGATCATTATGGCTATGACAGGAAATAATACAGTTTTCAATCCCTTCTGTATGCTCTTTGATATACTGAATTCGCTGAAAATATTCGTCCGGAATTAAATATCCAACCGTATCCGGGATGTTCAGCGTTGTAGCGCCAGCCTGAATGGCTGTTTCAAACACACGGCAGAGAAAATCCAAATCTGAGCGGCAGGCATCTTCTGCGGAAAATTCTACGTCAGATACATAATTTCTTGCGTAAGAGACATGGTGTTTTACGCTTTCCAAAACTTCTTCCGGCTTCATTTTCAGCTTATATGCCATATGAATGGGCGATGTCGCGAGAAATGTATGAATGCGGGCGGACTGTGCATTTTGAATGGCATGGTATGCCGCGTCAATATCAGACTCCTTACACCGGGCCAGGGAACAAATTGTAGAATCTTTTACTGTGTCAGCAATGGCGGCAATGGCAGCCGCATCCCCAGGCGACGCAATGGCAAACCCTGCTTCAATAATATCCACATGAAGCGCTTCCAACTGTTTTGCCACTTCAATTTTTTCGTTCAGGTTCATACTGCATCCAGGAGATTGTTCTCCATCCCGCAATGTAGTATCAAAAATTTTAACTGTTCTTGCCATACATGTACCTCCGTTTTTCCATATATCAATTTTTCAAAACAAAAATAAAAAAACTTCGTCCCTTGGAAGAGACGAAGCACAACTCCGCGTTACCACTCTAATTGCCGAAAACGGCCCCTCAACGGTGCATCCAACAACGCACCTCCCAAATAACGGTGGGAAACCGGTAAAGCCTACCATAATTTCAGCTTACAGCTCCTTGGGGAGTTTCACTGTTTTTTGTTATTGCCTCACACCAAACCGACAATTCTCTGAAAACATAGAACAGCTACTATACCAATTCATCACATTGAAAATAATATTTGTGTTTAGTATAGCTGATTTTTTAAAAAAGTCAAGGGAATTTTGAAACTTTCTATAAAAAGACGGAAATTATTGCATAAACCAACGGATTTCATCAGCTTTTTTTCTTCCATCTGCAAATCCAAGTCGATATAGCGTATCCAATTTTTTTAGGTCTTTTTCCATTCTTGCAATGCTGAGTGGTTGATCCGGACAAAGAACCAATGCCTTTCCCTGTGCTTCCTGCCGATTAATAAAGTCAAGGCATGCATTATATTCCCGGAAACGGTTTTTTATGCAGTTGGCCAGCTTTGGGTACATTGGATATCGCAGTCTGCAAAGCTGATGCAACCTGCTTGGTGGTTTTCGGTATTGTCGGTGCTGTGTTAATATGACGATATTTTTATCATTTCCGTCTGCAATCGATTTTTGAATGGGGATCGAATCGCTTAAGCCACCGTCCAGCAAAGGATGTCCATTTGCTTTGACAACGGCGGAAAGAAACGGCAAGGAACTGGACGCTTGAATAAAAATTCCATCTTGGCGCAAATTCCGTATTTTTGTATAAACTGGAGTTCCCGTGCGGCAGTCCGTTGCAACAGAAAGAAAGGTTCCTCCACTTTTAATAAATCGCTGATACCCGTCTTCATCCACTGGTTCCAATTCATATGATAGCGTCTCAAATACAAATTTACTTCCAAACAGATAACCGGTTTTTAGAAAATTTTGCAGGCTGAAGTATCGTTTATCCTTTATATAATGATAATTGGCATTATAATATCGTCCTTTCTGCTTTGCCGCAAACGATACCGCATTGCAGGCTCCAGCAGAAACGCCGATAATATATGGAAAGGTGATTCCCTGCTCTATCAAGGCGTCCAGAACACCAGCGGTATAAAAACCGCGCATTCCGCCGCCCTCCAACACAAGCCCTGTGGTACCAGCCGTATTCATCATCCTTTCATCATAAAAAATAGTTTTTGAAATTTGCAGGATTCCTAAGTTTATAAAAGCAGAAAAAATTTGCAAAAAGGCGGAAATATCTTCCGCCCTTTTGCAATAATACTGGTTCTTTTAATCGATATCTTCAATTAAACCATAGCCACCGGACGCTCTTTTATAAAGCACGACATATTTGTCCTTTTGTTCAGCATCTTTAAACATATAAAATAAATGCCCAAGCATATTCATTTGTAAGATGGCCTCTTCTACGGTCATAGATTCCACGGGGAACTTTTTGCGGCGCACAATATCGTAACTTTCCTCTGGGTATTCGGCGGGATCCGTATAGGGCTTATCAAAAGCGCCTTCCCGAAGGCGTTTTTCCAACCTGGTTTTATTTTTTCTGATCTGACGTTCAATGCTGCTGATCGCGCCGTCTACCGAAGCAAACATATCCGACGTGGTTTCTTCAGAGCGAAAAATCATACCACTGTGATTTACGGTAATTTCCACAGTCTGTCGGTTTCCTTTTTCCTCTCGGAATGTCACCGTAGATATGGTATCTTTTTGAAAGTACCGATCAAGCTTACCGATTTTCTTTTCGGCATAATCACGTAAATCATCCCGGATTTTGATTTTTCTTTCTACCATCGTTAATTTCATAATATCAACTCCTTCTGCATGGGCATCCGCCCTAATAAAACTTTTTCTTGGTTATATTATACAGTATAAATGGCAGATAATCAAGTGAATTTATCAAATCTCACCACCTGCATGGCGTGTAACATGGCAGCCAATATTCACCGCGCATGGCAGACCCGCAATATGCGTCGGATAGGCTTCAACGGCAACGCTTAACGCGGATACCGTACCACCAAGTCCCTGCGGCCCAATACCAAGCTGGTTGACTTTGGTTAAAATCATCTGTTCCATTTCAGCATAAAACGGATCTGGATTTGACTGATTTACCCCGCGGATCAATGCCTTTTTCGCGAGATATGCCGCTTTGTCTGAGGTGCCGCCCAATCCCACTCCGACAATAATCGGCGGACATGGATTGGATCCCGCTTTATCACAGGCAGACACAACAAAATTTATAATATCCTCTCGTGTGGCCGCCGGTGTAAACATATGCAAACAGCTCATATTTTCACTGCCAAAGCCTTTTGGCGCAACCGTAATTCGTATCTTATCGCCAGGCACCAAATCTATATACAGAATCCCAGGCGTATTATCATTGGTATTTTCTCTGCGGAGAGGATCCCCTACAATTGAACAGCGAAGATACCCTTCCATATATCCCTGGCGGATTCCTTCATTCACTGCATCGGAAAACAATCCGCCGATAAGATGCACTTCCTGCCCTATTTCGGCATACACCACTGCCATCCCGGTATCCTGGCATACCGGCATATTCTTTTGTTCGGCAAGCAAGCAGTTTTTCAGCATTTTGTCAAAAATTGTTTTTCCCAAAGGAGATGCCTCCTGCTCCCTGCCGACGGAAAACGCCGCTTTGACATCTTCCGTCAAACGGTAGTTTGCACGGATACAAAGCTCCTTTACCAACTCTGTCACTTTTTCTACAGGTATTTCACGCATTACAACGCACCATCCTTCACTTTCTCTCCATCTACAAATACAGATCTGATTTTGCTTTTATAGTCAAATGGGTTCCCGTCAAAAAGAACAATGTCACCATCTTTTCCCGGAACAATAGAACCGACACGGTCAGAAATGCCTGCAATTTCCGCCCCTTTTATTGTGATTGCAGCAAGGGCCTCTGATTCAGATAATCCGCCTTTGACCGCCGCTAGCGCACAGTCCAAAAAATATTTTTCCGGGGTTTCCGGATGATCGGTGCAAATTGCACAATCTACGCCGGACCGAAACAGCATTCCCGGCGTATGAATGGATAAATTGGAAAGTTCTGGTTTGGAACGATCTGTCATCATAGGACCACAAATAATTTTCGCCCGTTCTTTCTGAAGTATATCCGCAATCAGATGGGATTCCGTGCCATGGATAATCACATAATCCAAATGGAATTCCTTCGAAATGCGAATAGCGGTAAAGATATCATCTGCCCGATGGGCATGAAAATGCGCTGGAATGGTCCCTTTCAACAGAGGAACCAGCGCGGAAAGTTTGGCATCGTACTCCGGTGCGTCAACCTCTTCGTCCGCAGCGGCGCGTTCCTGCCGTTCCAGATATTCCTTGGTTTTGAAAAGATATTCCCGGATAAGCGCCGCGGTTCCCATCCGAGTGATCGGAGCCTGTCCCTTTTCGCGGTAAACGGACTTCGGATTTTCCCCCAACGCAAATTTTATGGCGACCGGATTTCGGATGATCATATCGTCTACCCGCACGCCGCTGGTTTTCATCGCAACAACAGAGCCACCGATTGGATTTGCACTCCCCGGACTCACGACAACCGTTGTAACACCGGCGTTCAACGCTTCTGAAAAGCTGCGTTCCATCGGGTTTACACCGTCAATTGCCCGAAGATTTGGGGTTGCAGGATCTGTATCTTCATTTCCATCTTCTCCCTCAAAAGAAAGGGAATCTTCAAACAACCCAATATGGCTGTGTGCATCCACAAATCCAGGTAGCGCGTAACATCCCCTCGCCTCCAGCACCCTATCGGTTCCGCTGGGGCAATCGCTCATAGGGCCAACACTTTGGATAATTCCATTTTGAAGTTGAATATAGCCATGCTGAATTACCGGACCAGCCATGGTAAAAATAATCGCATTTTGAATAATCATTCCAATTCTCCAATATTCATAGTTGTAAGCCAGGCAGACAGAAAGATATTTTTTTCAGATTTTTCGAGCAATTCTGCCGTCACTCCGTGCTATGATGTGTGTGGAGAGAGTTTCTCCATATACTGTTCATATCTTTATACCTATAATCCTATTCTATTGTTTGCGCTGCAGTTTTAACTGGAGCGCCTTTTTTTGCCAGAGAGCGCGGCGATATAAAGAAAAAGCAAAGGCATCTTTTCAGACGCTTTTGCCTCTTTTTGCACTATCTCCGTCGTCTTCCACCGCTTTTTTTATCATAATTGTGTTTAATATCCGCCATCTTGCTTTCACTTGTCTGCATAAAATGACGCAGCTTATCCTCAAAAGATTCCGGGCTTGTTCCGACAAAAACCTCTTCTTTTACATAAGGTTTTTCTCTTTGCCGTTCTTTTGGAGGCGCAGCAGCTTTTTTGATGGATAAATTCAATCTTCCATTGTCATCAATCTTAATTAATTTCACTTGGATCTCTTGATTTTCCTGTAAATATTCCCGAATATCGCTTACAAAGGAATTGGAAATTTCAGAAATATGCACCATGCCGCTTTTTCCATCCGGCAGAGATACAAAAGCACCAAATTTTGTAATACCAGTAACCTTTCCACAATAAATCTGTCCAACCGCTAAATCCATATACTTATTTTTTCCCTTTCAAAAATTACTTACTGGATGTATCGATAAAAACCCGTTCTCCCGGCGAAACATAGCCTAATTTATCCCGTGCTGTCTGCGCAATATATTGATCGTCCGCACCGTCCTCAAGAAATTGACGGAGTTCTGTATTGGCCTCGGTTTTTTCATTAATTTCCTGATTTAAAGAAGCAATCTCATTTTTTCTATCGTTAATTTGCACTTGCAAAGAAACCAGTGTAAAAGCTGCATAGATACCAAACGCAAAAGTAAGCAATTTTAAAACAAGTGGAATGCGGCGTTTTCTCTTCATATACTTCCTCACTAAAACAAAGGGCTTATATTTCATTTCTCTAATCATAATTCTAACCTTTTTTCAATGAAATTTGAAGCCCTTTTTTTAATTTTTCATATTTTTTTTTAAATTTTTTATTCGGGTTGAAAATCCGCCTGAAATGCTGCCGATTTTTTGAAACAGAATGGTGAAAAACTTCGCAATCCGCAAGATCAGAAAGCAAAGAAATGGCGATAGCGTAGCCAGATAAATACAACCACCAATGCCGGCGGCCAGCAATAGATTCCATCTGCCTTCCCCTTTGGCTGCCGTAAGAAAAAAAAGATACATCGTGCTGGTAACGACCAATGCAAACAACAAATCAAGAAAA
Organism: uncultured Eubacteriales bacterium; assembly: GCA_934395135.1. Classification (GTDB taxonomy): domain Bacteria; phylum Bacillota; class Clostridia; order Oscillospirales; family Butyricicoccaceae; genus CAKRRK01. Next base: position 19,820 of record CAKRRK010000017.1, read on the forward strand.
ACCGTTCTCCATTGCCCACAGTGGGTCAAAAGCCGGATACATTTTAAAATATCATACAAAATGCCAAAACTGACCCCCAACAGCAGTGCATATAAAAACAGCATGCTTTGCAGCGTGACATTGATCCCCATTAGCCAAACATCCTCGAAAACAGTCCGCCTTTGCTAACAATTTTATCTTCATAATCGATGGAATAAATCTCTCCGTTGAGCGCCAGTTCCCCGCTCTCCAGATTTAGTTTATCAATATGTATATTCTCTCCGCGTACTGTAAGAATTCCCTTGCTCGTCTGCATAATTATCATCGTTTCATCAAAATTCTCCACGTCTGTCACACCATTGACCGACAGCTTTTTTCGTTCCTCCAATATAATACTGTGAGGCATTTCGTATTCGATCAGTTTCTCTGCCATATTATGATTCCTCCAAAAAAACCTGCTTTGTAATTACATTATATTACAAAGCAGGTTTTTTATGCTTAAATAATTTCTCTATACAGCGCGGAAGCATTTTCTTTTAATACATGCTCTTCCACTCCCAAGACCTCAATTTTTAAACGCCGTTGTCCAAAAACAATTTCAATGATATCGCCGATTTTTACCTGATAGGAGGCCTTTGCCTGCTTCCCATTGACAATAATCCGTTGTCCATCGCAGGCGCTGTTCGCCACCGTCCGCCGTTTAATCAGGCGGGACACTTTTAGATACTTATCTAATCTCATCGCTTATCCCATTCTTTCGTCATTTCCCAAATTGCATCCAATTCCGCAAGGGACAGATCCATCAATTCTTTTCCCTGCCGTCTTACCGCTTGTTCCACACCTTCAAACCGCCGGATAAATTTTTCGGTGGCTTTTTCAATCGCCTGCTCACTATCGACCTGGACAAACCTGGAAACATTAACGACGGAAAATAAAAGATCTCCCATTTCCTCTTCGATTCGATCCCCTTTTGTGATCGCTTCCTGCAGTTCCTTCGTTTCTTCCTCTATTTTTTGCATAGCGCCGGAAACATTTTCCCAATCAAAGCCGGCTTTGGCGGCCTTTGCCTGCACCTTTTCCGCCCGGATCAAGCCAGGAAGACTTTTTGCTACCGAATACAGTCCATCGGAAACGCTTTTTTGTTTTTTCTCTGTTTTTTTCAGCGCATCCCAGTTAGAAAGCACTTCTTCCGTGGAATGGACAACTGTATCCTTGAAAATATGCGGATGCCGGTAAATCAATTTTTTGCAGATGCCGTCGCAGACATCCTCCATATCAAAGCTGCCTTTTTCCCGCTCTATTTCCGCATGGAATACCACCTGCAACAGTACGTCCCCTAATTCCTCCTTGAGGAGTTCTGTATTCTCATCGTCGATTGCCTCCACGGCTTCGTATGTTTCCTCAATAAAATTTCGCCGAATGCTCTTATGGGTTTGTTCTTTATCCCACATGCACTCTTTTCGCAGAATCTGCATAATATTCAACAGATCCGCGTAACAATAATTCTCTTTTTCTGTAAAACTGTCCATTTTTTCTACCTTCTCTATTTTTATCTGTATTTTCTTTTACAAAATGGTAAAAAGGAGTAGTCATTGCTGTCCAGGGTTTTTACTGCCATAATTATCGCAAAATAAACTGTGATAGCCACCAGAAATAAAACACCCAATCCCATTAAATTTCCGAAACGATGGATAGTGCGGTCTGCCAATATGCTTAATAGCCCTGCCATAACAGAAGCGGCTGCCAGCGGTTTTAAAAACGTATTAAGAATATTGGGGCAGAATCCAGTATAGCGGATAATAAAAATCGTATTCAGCAGAGCAATCGCTCCATAGCAAAAAAAGGTACCAATTGGCGCTCCGAAAATATGGCACTCTGGTATGCCAACCAGTTTAAAGTTTAAAAACAATTTTATCAGGCCGCCGACGAACATTGTTATCACTGGAACATTGGCCTTTCCTAAAGACTGCAGCACCGCATTCGTAAAGGATACCGCTGCCACGAAAAAAATTGCCAAACTGAGAATTTTTAAAAGCGGCGCCGCAACCAATACATCGTCCGGCCGTTTAAAATACAGGCAACGAAGGATTGGCTCCGCTAAAACAAACATCCCCGCAGCGCATGGAAAGGCAATCAAAGACATTAGCTTTGTCGCCGTCATAATAGTTCGGTCTCCAAGGGCAGTATCTTTTTTGGCATATGCTGCAGCGATTGCCGGGATAATGCTGATGGAAATTGCTGTGATAATTGTCTGCGGCAAGTTAAACAGTGTGACGGACATGTTATAAGCGCCAAACAAATAGTTGGATTTCTCCAGGGAAAATCCCGTATCCTGCAACCGGTTTAAAACAAGCGCCATATCGATCAAATTGGTCAGGCTTAAAACCGATGCACCAATTGCTACCGGAACAGCCGTCAACACCAGATTTGCCGCAATATTTCCTGCCGGCTTCTCCCGACGCACTGTTTTTTTGATTTTTTTGACGCTCTTTCGGTACTTTACACAAAGATACAGGGAGCTGAACATTGTACCTGCCGTAACACCGCTGATAGCAAATGCGGCAATATACGGCAGAGACATTCCATGCTGGGCGGCAAACAATGCCAAACCGTATCCCAAAAACAGCTTAAACAACGCTTCAATCAGCTGGGAGACTGCCGTAGGATTCATATTCATAAGTCCCTGGTAATATCCCCGAAATACCGCGGATACGGAAACAAAAAAAACAGATGGCGCAATGGCTTTTACCGCATAATAGGCCATCATATTGCCAATGCTGTTTACCAAAGTATCGCTTTTAAAAAATAAAATGCAGGAGCAAACCCCGCCGATCGTCACAAATATTAGTATCGCACGGCGGACAATCAGCACAGATTCATAAGGCCGTCCCAGCGCAGTTGCTTCCGATACCATTTTCGATACGGCGATGGGAAGCCCTGCCGTTGCCAGAACAAATAAAGCGGAATATAAATTATAGGCGACGGAAAAAATCCCTATGCCTTCTGCCCCAATCAGATTTTGCAGAGGGATTTTAAACAGTGCGCCCATCAATTTTACTGCAAAATTCGCAATAACCAACACGGCGGCGCCGCTAATAAAGCTTTGCCTTCCTGCATTTTGCATAGATACACACCCTTATCCTTATACTTTTGTATATTCATATTGAATGTGTATCGGTTTCATTACAGAATTTTCATCGCAGCTTATTGCCGCAGGCGCTGCAATATTCATCACTGCTTTTTATTTTTTTGCCGCAAAGACTGCAAATTGTAGCGGGATCCTTACTGCTTTTCAATTTTTCTTTTAGATCTGCAATTCTAGCATGCTTTTCATCCAGAATCGCTACTTTGCCACTAAGATAATCCTCGTCGATATTATCTCCTTTATATCCCTCGTAAAATGTTTTTCCGATCTCTTTATAGATCATCTCAATTTCTGTGTTTAAGTCAAAAATTTGGAAATTTATTTTTGTGGCTTCCACAACCTCGGTTGCCTTTTTTCCCGCGGCATCCGCCGCTTTGGTTGCGGAATATTTTGCTTTTTCCCAAAAGCTTTTTACATTTTGCTCCATAAAAGATACTCCTTTCCCAATCGAAAAACATGATTTAACCTATGAATTCATGCAATAAAGAATCCTTTGGCATATCGTTCTGGTATTCGATGGCCGCAAATAAATCTACTGCTTTCAATAAGGATCCAAGTTCGATGGATTCCAAATCTTTCTGGTGTCCTTTTAATTTTTCATGTATCATAGGCATCAAAATACCAGATTCATACGGCATATAAGAATTTATTTTTATCGCTGCGTTTTTCTTAAACGGGGCGATATATAGTTTTTCACCGCGTACTACTGATTTCCACATAGCAATGGTTTTTTCAATAGAGGCGCCGCGAAAATTATAGTCGCGGATGGCCCTTCGGACAAAGCGCAACATATTTTTCCCCAACACAAAATCCGGTTCCTCCTCTATGACAACTTCCGCTGCAAGGCTGATGTATACACCGGTCGCCCGATCACCCAAGGAACCCACAATGGAATCGTTTAATGCATGCAATCCTTCTATCACGACAACAGTATCGCTTTCCAAATGAATTTTTTTCGTCTGATTGGTTCTGCATTTGGTGATAAAATCATATTGGGGAACTGCAATTTCTTCTCCCTGCACAAGATGTTCCAAATGGCGGTTTAGCAGAGGCAAATCCATGCAGAGCGGAGATTCCAAGTCAACGTTACCCTCTTCATCCAGCGGAAACTGAATCGAATTTCGGTTTAAATAATAATCATCCATCGAGATGGTATAACACGTTTTGCCCTGTCCCTCCAAACATTGCTGAATGCGGCGGGATGTAGTGGTTTTTCCGCTGCTGGACGGTCCGTTAATTAAAATAATTGGGCTTTCCGGCAAGCGGCGCAACACCATATCCACAACGTTTTCGATTTGCATAGTATAGTTGTTTTCACATTCTGCGATAAATTCTCTTGGGTTCTTTTGTATATTTTCATTGATATCGCGCAGTGTAAAGGTTTTCATTAATGATCATAACCTCCTAACAGGTTAAAGCGCTGTCCGTTTCCTCCTGCAGTTTTTGGATGATTTTTTGAAAATGGTCTGTGTTCAGGCAATATTCATAAGGATACTTCGTTCCTGCAATCCGCTGAATTTTTCCGCTTTTGACATCACAAAATTTGCTCGTGCCGGCGGCTCCCACAGAAAGAATGCTTTGCATTTCTTCCATCATATATACGTTATACCGGCATTCCTTCCCTGGTTTGCTCCAGCCTGTATTTTCGAAATTTCCGGCCATAAACTTCTGACGGTATAAATAATAAGGTACATATCCTGCCATTTGCAGTTGCGTATATGCATAGTGCAGCATTTTTCCAACCATTTCTCTGTTTTGAAAATTGTGCTGCCGGTCACTCAAATCGGCTCCATTTTTTACAGCAAGCGTATGTATCGTAATATTTTCCGGAGATAACCGCAAAATATCATCCACTGAAGCCCGAAATCCTTCCAACGTATCCTTCGGCAAGCCAGCAATCAAATCTGTATTTATGCAGTCAAAACGAAAAAGTTGCGCGGCGTTCCAGGCATGCATAAACTGTTGCACCGTATGCTGCCGTCCCGACGCCCGCAGCACGGCGTCCTGCATCGTTTGTGGATTAATGCTGATTCGGGTAACGCCGTAACGTTTCAAAATGGCCAATTTTTCTTCTGTAATCGTATCTGCCCGGCCTGCCTCTACTGTAAATTCTATCATATGCCGCAAATCAAAATGTTGATACAAGGCGGTGCAAAGCGCTTGAAGCTGCATTTCATCCAGAATAGTCGGCGTACCTCCGCCAATATAGACGGAAATTATTTTTTTCCCTGTATTCCGCAAAACTTCCGCCAGGTCCCGCATTTCACAATATAATTTATCCAGATATTGCGGCAATAGTAGATTTGCTTTTGTGATAGAATGGCTCACAAAGGAACAATAATGGCATCTCGTGGGACAAAACGGTATACTGATATACAGCGAAATATCTTTTGGATTCAAACCTTCTTTTATTTCTTTTGCAAATTGCGCCGCACACATTGTAAGCTTTGCGCGGCTTTGCGAAATGTGAAATCGCTTCTGCAGGATTTTCTCGGTTTCCCAGACATTTTTTCCTCGTTCCATCAGCAATCGTGCCATTTTTGCCGGACGAACGCCGGTTAGTGCCCCCCATTCCGGTTTTTCACAATATGTCGGTACCAATACTTGGTATATGCTTTCTTTTATCGCCCAGCTAAGCTCGCTTTTTTCCCGCTGCGGCGAAAGACCACAGCAGCTGATTGAAATATCGTACTGACCCTCTACTTTGCCGCTGTGTGAAAAGGATGCGGTAACGACAGAAACTGTACCATTCGTTTTTAACTGTGATATCATACACGTATCCTTTGGACTTGTAACAGCCCGGTGCTTTTCAAATGGAAGCAGGTTATATAAAATCTCTTCCACCGCATAGCGGTTCTGATGTCCAACCAGGCAATAATTCATGACGAAACCGCCTGTTTCATATATGGATTATGCATTCTTTCATAAGAAAGCGTAGTTGCTTCTCCATGGCCGCAAAAAACCTGATACTCCTCCATAGTATAAAGCCGTTTTAGAGAAAGAAGCATTTGCGAGAAGTCTCCGCCGGCAAGATCACAGCGGCCGCACTGTTCGCGAAACAGTGTATCGCCGGAAAACATTATATTACCGCATACAATAACGCATGATCCCGGCGTATGCCCTGGGGTATGCACATAGCGGAAGGTCATATCGGCAGTTTTTATCGTAGTACCATCCTCCGCCAAAATATCCGCCAGCTTTTCATGAAATTCTCCTTGAATATAAGCGCTGTATTGCCGGACAACGGCTTCTTTCAAAAGTGCGGCATCATTTTTGTGAATTACCAGTTTGGCGCCAGTTGCTTGGCAGATCGAAGCCGCTGCAAGAATATGATCAAAATGTCCATGGGTCAAAAGCACATAGTCAATGCTGATATTATTTGTAGTAATTGCCTGCAATATACTGTTTGCATTAGCCCCCGGATCAATGACAACCCCATGCGAGGATATTTCGTCATACGCGATATAACAGTTTGTTTCAATCATTCCAACAACCAAGTTTAATAATTTCATCTGCATTCCTGCCTTTATCCCAACATTTGTTCCGTATCCATAAAAATTGTGACTGGCCCGTCATTGATTAACGAAACCTTCATGTCTGCTCCGAAAACACCAGTTTCCACCGCAACTCCAGTATCTCGCAGAGTCCGAACAAACAATTCATAAAGTTCTTTGGCCAGTTCCGGACGCGCGGCTTCGATAAAACTGGGACGCTTTCCCTTTTTACAATTTCCATATAACGTAAAATTTGAAATTACCAGAAGTTTCCCTCCAGCGTCTAAAATGGAGCGATTCATTTTTCCATCGGCATCTTCAAACACACGCAATCCTACGCATTTTTCCGCCAAATAAACAGCCTCACGCTCCGTATCTGAGTGATGCACGCCAAGTAAGACAACAAAACCTGCGTCAATGGCCCCAGAAACAACTTCCTCGATTTCCACACTGGCTTCCGATACCCTCTGTAAAATTGCTCTCATAGTTCACCTATCCATTGGAGTTTCGGATAATATTAATTACCCCTTTTATATTTTTCAGTTTATTCATAATGTTATCCAGCTGATTGACACCGCTGACTGCGATGACCAGATTGGTGACAGCATATCCATCATCCAAATCCTTGGCATTGATTTCCTGGACGTTAATATGGGCATTGGATAAAACAGAAACAATGTCTGCCAGAAGTCCAACCCGGCTTTTTGTAGATATTTGCAATGCCGTATTGAATCTTCCATAATTGGTTAACTGCTCTTCATCCCACCAGACATTGACCCATCTGGAATTCTTTTCCGTACTGTTATAATTCGACTGTACATTAATACAATCCTTGCGGTGGATGGAAACACCGTATCCTTTCGTCACAAAACCGATGATATCGTCTCCAGGGATGGGTGTGCAGCATCTGGCAAATTTAATCAGGCAGTTATCAATCCCCTCAACAATTACACCAGACTGAGATTTATGCAGCTTTTTGGGCATATTTCGTTTTAAGAATTTTTCGCTGGTTGCCCGTATTTTCTGCGCCTCGTCTTTTACTTTATTGAGTACTTTGGTAATCGTGATTCCGCCGTACCCAATGCTGGCATATAGTTCATCCATGGTTTCAAAAGAAAACTTTTTCAACAAATTTTTTTGTATTTCTTCGTGTTCGTGAAAAATATTATACAGTAAATTCGCCCGGAGTTCCCGTTCCAATTCCTCCTTGCCACGCTCAATGTTTTCCTCTTTGTGTTCTTTCTTGAACCATTGTTTGATTTTATTGCGGGCTTCCGTAGTCTTTACAATTTTCAGCCAGTCACGGCTGGGTCCTTTCGTCTCTTTGGAGGTAATAATCTCCACAATATCACCGTTTTTTAAAACGGTATCAATTGATGCAATTCGTCCATTGATTTTGCATCCGATCATTCGGTTTCCCACCGCGGAATGAATACCATAGGCAAAGTCAATTGGAAGCGCCCCCGCAGGCATATTCATTACATCGCCTTTTGGCGTAAATACAAATACCTCGTCGGCAAAAAGGTCTACTTTAATCGCCTTAATAAAATCTTCCGCTTCTGTATCCTGCTGCGCTTCCAACAGCCGGCGAATCCAAGCAAACGCCTGCTCGCTTCCGCTTTTTTCAAGGCCCTGCTTATACTTCCAGTGAGCCGCTACGCCATATTCCGCCATCTTGTGCATTTCCTGGGTACGAATCTGAATCTCAAAAGGAATGCCGGCGCGGCCGATTACCGTTGTGTGCAGAGAGCGATAACCGTTTGGCTTTGGCGTGCTGATATAATCTTTAAATCTACCGGGAATTGGTTTGTATAGGTCATGAATATATCCTAATACATTATAGCAATCGGCAACGGAACTTACGATGACGCGAACAGCGCAGATATCGTAAATCTCATCCATTGTTTTGTGCTGTGAGTACATTTTTCGATAAATGCTGTATATGTGCTTTACCCGTGCTTCTATGACATTATCAATTTTTGCCTCTTTCAGTTTGTCAGTAATGGTTTCTTTAATATGTTCCAGAAACTCTTCGTTTTGATGGCTTCTGGCCTGCAAACCATCTATAATTTCTTTATATCCAACCGGATCAAGACACTTTAAGGACAAATCTTCCAGTTCCCATTTTACCTTTTGTATGCCAAGACGATGGGCGATGGGCGCATAAATCTCCATAGTTTCCAGAGATTTTTCCCGTTGCTTTTCCGGTGTCATAAATTCGATAGTCCGCATATTGTGCAGACGGTCGGCCAGCTTTATGAGGATGACACGAATATCTTTTGCCATCGCCATAAACATTTTCCGCAGATCCTCCATCTGCTCCTGTTCTTTGGAATAGCGAATCATACCAAGACGGGTAACGCCATCTACCAAATCCGCCACCGTGGTCCCGAATCTGTTTTCGATGGCTTTATAGTCGTACTCGGTGTCTTCAATACAGTCATGCAAGAGACCAGCTGCAATGGAATCGGTGTCCAATCCCATTTCCACAATAATTTCTGCAACCGCTACCGGATGAATAATATAAGGATCTCCGTTTTTTCGCTTTTGTCCCCAATGTGCAGTTTCAGCAAATTCATATGCGGCTTTGATTTTTGTAATATTGGCGGCCGGGTTTTGCTTTTCGACCCGGTCAATCAGAAAATCAATTTTATTTTTCATAGTTGCACCCTAAAATATATAAAACGGATTACTTTCTTTCCATACTTTTCAGCGTGGCTAATACCACAGATTTTGAGATATCCGCTTTTCCTTTATATTCTTTTAAAAAAATATTAAACATATCTTCTTTAAAATTGTAATCCAAAAGCTGACTTTCGCTGAAAACATCCAGGCAGACAAGTAACTTTCCGATATTAATGTCCTTTTTGCTTTCCCATTCAATTCGGCGGGACAGTGCATTATATGGTAATATAAGCCGTTTGTTTTCCGCTCTGGAATTAATATGGCGCCACACGGCTACCAAATCCTGCCGGTCTGGCAAAAGTTTCCGCACGTCTTGTTCGGTCAGTGTATTACCGTTGATAAACGCCGTATAAATATTCAACGCTTTCTGATCTTTAATCTGTTCTGCGAGACTGAGTTTTACATCTTTAATAATTAGCTGAACATTTTTCTTGCCGCGAAACTCATTGATTTCCAAATTGACTGCAACATCAATGTGATTGCCGCATACAAAACCGCAATTGACAGAATTTGTTCCGAACAGCATAGCAGTAAAAAAGTATTCACCCTTTGACAGCAGCATCTTTAAATGTTTATCACTACTGATGGGTATAATCTCTTCCACCACCATATCTTCTATGCAAAAAACCGGCTGCGGGTTCCCCATACCATAAGGCTCCAGTATTTCCAAGCCGCGGATGTTGGCTTCCGTTATGACCGAAGGCTCAATCTTGCAATCAATATTGACAACCGGAATCAAATCGGCAGGTGTCAGCTTTTCATTGGCATATTTTTGCATTTTCTCTCGGAAGTCCTCTAATTTTTCCTTTTCAATGGTAAGTCCTGCCGCAAGTTCATGCCCGCCGAATTTAATTAAATCGTCGGAAAAATGTTCCATAGCTTCAAAAAGGTTGAATCCCTGAATACTTCTTCCCGATCCTTTTCCGATATTTCCCTCCACAGAAATCAAAATCGTCGGGCAGTAGTATCGATCTGAAATACGGGATGAAACAATACCAATGACGCCGCTGTTCCAGTCATCTCCCCACAGTACAATAATTTTATCTTCGATGGGATTGTAGTGCTCTTTTTGCATTTTCGCAAGCGCCTGATTTAAAATTTCATTTTCCGCAGCCTGCCGTTCTTTATTTTGTATGCATAGAAATCCAGCCAATTCCTG
>CAKRRK010000018.1 GCA_934395135.1 uncultured Eubacteriales bacterium
TCCTCACTCCTGCATGGCAGCTTTTAAATAAATCGCGCATTCCAGACGCTTTTTTTCCATTTCACACCCCATATGATACGGCTTTTGCAGATCGCCGTTCATCAGGTAATTGGCGGCAGAACAGCCGCCGCTGCAATAAAATTTTGCCCAGCAGTCTCTGCACTGTTCCCTTGTATAGATATTCATAGCAGCAAATTTCTGTGCCATCGCATCATCCAGCGTATCTTCCAGCACGCTGCCCTGACGGTACGCCGGATTTCCTACAAACTGATGACAGGGATAAATATCTCCCTCGGGAGTAACCGCCACATATTCATACCCCGCGCCGCAGCCTCGCAGCCGTTTTATGACGCATGGCCCCTGCTCCAGATCCACCATAAAGTGGAAAAAAGAGAGATCTTCGCCCTTGTTATGCTTGTCCAAGATAAAATCGCACAGCCGCTCATATTCCGCATAAATCTGGGGCAGATCTTCTTCGGAAAGGGCATAAGAATATTTCGCCTCTGCTGCGACAGGCTCTACCGACAAGCGGTCAAAGCCCGCTTCCGCAATGTGCTGCACATCCTCCGCAAAATCCAAGTTTTCCTTGGTAAAGGTACCCCGCACGAAATAATCCAGCGTTTTGTCCCGCTTGGAAACAAGGTCCTGAAACCGTGGCAGAATGACGTCGTAGCTTCCCGTTCCATTTACCGTTTTTCGCATGGCGTCATTGACCGCTTTTCTTCCGTCCAGAGATAAAACCACATTATTCATCGTTTCATTGATATAGCGGATGCTCTCCTCTTCCAGCAGCAAGCCGTTTGTCGTAATGGTAAACCGAAACTGCTTTCCAGTGGCAGGCTCCAGACTTCTGGCATACTCCACTGTTTTTTTCACCGTCTCCATCGCCATCAGCGGCTCGCCGCCAAAAAAGTCTACCTCAATGTTTTTTCGTGCGCCGGATCGTTTTATCACAAAATCGATGGCCTTTTTTGCCACCTCAAACGGCATAATTTTTCTTCCCGTGCCAAAATCCCCGGTGGATGCAAAACAATACTCGCACCTTAAGTTGCAATCATGGGCCACATGCAGGCAAAGTGCCTTAACCGGTGCCCCCGCCGGGATATACCTGGAAACATCGATATAGTCGTCCTTTGCAAACAGCATGCCCGCTTCTTTCAGCGCCCAAAGCTCCCCATAGGCTTCCTGTATCTCTTCCGGCGCATAATCCGGTAGTTTTGCCGGCAGATCCGCCGGACATTCTTTTTCCATATCCTCCCCAATGAGACCGGATACGGCATAGGTTACATTGTCCAGCAGGTGCACCGACCCGCTGTTGACGTCCAGTAAAAAATTTTTTCCCTTGAGTGTATATCTATGTATCATCGTGCTGTGTGACTCCCTGAAAAATTGATAAAGGGTGTGACGCTTTGCACACCCTTTTCTGATCGCATGTTACTTGTTTTCACATTTTTGATTTGCAACGGTGCAAGATGTTTTGCATGCAGACTGGCAGGATGTCTGGCATTCGCCGCAGCCGCCCTTTGCCGCGCTCTGTTTTAAGGTTGCCTTGGTTAAGGTCTGAATATGTTTCATACTTAAGGAATCCTCCTGTTCTTTCTTTTTCTTTGTTTTTTCATTGTTCCAAAAATTCCGCCGGCCGCTGCAAATGCAAAAACCACGCCGGCAATCACCGCACATTTTGATGCCGCAACTGCTTCGTTCGCCATCAAAATGCCCATAACCATCAGAAGTCCCCAGAAAACCAGGCCGGAGAACATTCCGCAAAGCAATTTGCTTTTTGACGCTTTTTTCGACGATGCATAAGATGGAATAAAGGCGCCGAGCGCCGCGGCGGCATAGCCCGGATGGAATGCCGTATTTTCCGCCAGCCTTCCCGTATAGATCAGTGCCGATATTACCAAAAACGCTGCAAGACAAATAACAAAGCCAAATATGCCGTAGAAAAATGCGGCCTTCATTGGATTTTTTTCGGAAACCTGCATATTCAATTACCCCTCAGACGTATATTCTTATGAAAAACATATTACGCCGCGAAGGGTGATATGACTGAAATTACGATTTCTTTTCCGGCGCCTGGGTTTGCTCCACTTCCTTGTTGCGGATTGCCCAGCGGTAAAATTCAATCTTGCTTCGATCCGCGCTTGTCTCCAAGACAAACGTATTTTCCTTCATAGACACCACTTTTCCCACAATACCGCCGATGGTACAGATGCGGTCGCCCACCTGAATGGAGCTGCGCATCTCCTTTTCTGCCTTATCCCGCTTTTTCTGCGGACGAATGAGCAGGAAATAGAACACAACCACCAGTAAAATAATTGGCAAAAAGGATAAATATGTGCTTGCGCTTGGTACTGATTCCATATATACACCTCCTAAATATAGCATTTCCATTATAATCAATTCTTGTCAAAATTACAAGCCCTTTCGAAATATAGTTTTGTGTGCAAATCCATTGCCGGACTTGCACATTTTTTGCACCGCCGAATAGTTATAACTATATCTTTTGAATGACAGGAGCTTGCTATGATTTTTTCCATTTCTTCCGTCCTCGTATTAAACGCCCTCTACCTAATGCTCCGGGTAACCTCAGATACCGGCGCGTTTCCAAGACCGCTGACCAAAAAGGAAGAAGAACAGTATATTGCCGAAATGGTACAAGGCAGTCTCGCGGCAAAAAACAAACTCATAGAGCACAACCTGCGCCTTGTCGTCCACATTGTCAAAAAATATTACTCCAGCTCTGCCGAACAGGACGATTTGATTTCCATTGGAACCATCGGCTTAATTAAAGGCATCTCCAGCTTCAAACCGGATAAAAACACCAAGTTATCCACCTATGCCGCCCGATGCATTGAAAATGAAATCCTGATGTACTTCCGTTCTCAGAAAAAAACTGCGATGGAAATTTCTTTGTGCGAGCCAATTGATGCAGACAAAGACGGTAACACGATGTCCTTAATGGACATTATCAGCTGCACGGACAAAAATCTGGAATATATTGAATCCCTCGATCAATATGATCTGATCCAGAAAGCACTGCTCCGTTTGGATCCCCGGGAACGGGAAATCATCATCCTTCGCTACGGTTTATTTGGCAACGACATCCATCCTCAGCGGGAAATTGCAAAACGGCTTGGAATTTCCCGTTCCTATATCTCCCGCATCGAAAAAAAAGCCTTAAAAAAAATGCAGATTCCCTTCCTCGAAACCAGGAAACCGGGCGGTGAAAGACGCCCTGGATAAAGAAAGAACAGCGGAATTCCGGTCGCGACCACAATCCCGCTGTTTTTTTCGCTATTTATTATATTATACAGAGCGCCGCAAAACGGAAAGCGCCGCATCTGTATCCGTGCAATCCATAAAACTGCTCATAAAGCATGCGCCGGCGGCGCCGGCAGCCCGCACCGCGGAAAGCCGGTGGGCCGTTATACCGCCAATGGCATAGACCGGGATCGAAACCGCCGCACACACCTCCTGCAAAAACGCCAAACCTCTGCCGGGCAAGCCCTGTTTGCAGGCTGTGTCAAAAATATGCCCCGCCGTCAGATAGGCAGCGCCCAGCGCCTGCGCCTTTTGCGCTTCTTCCGGAGAATGAACCGATACGCCAAGAAGCCGGAACGCAGTTTGCCGGATCGCGGGGTTCCTTTCCAGCTGCCGCAGGGGAATATGCAAACGCCCGATTCCCAGCGACCGACAAGCCGACGGAAACGAATGCACCACCAGTTTTTCACCGCACAGCGCCAGCGCCTGCCGGGCAAGGCGAAGATATGCTTCTTCTTCCAGATCCTTTTCCCGCAGGATGATTTTATCCACACCGCCCTGCGCCAACTTCTCCAAACGCTCCAAAAACTCCGTTCGGCAGAGTTTCCGGTTTGTGACACAGACAATCTCAAACGTAGACATAGTCGTTCATTACCGGCTGCAGACCCTTTTCTTCCATCGCCCGATAAACCGCTTCCACCGAGCGGGGATCAGAGATCTCAAACTGCTCGTCCCCCTTGGCCTTTTCTTCATGGCCGCCAACGCCCACTTCCACGCCGGCGGAAATTTTTGTGGCACACAGGCCGACGACATTGTCCCGGAATCCCGCCCGTTCCCGGGTAGAAATCGTTATACCGGCAAAAGGCATCAGAAGGCGGTAGGCCAGCATCACCTGTAAAAGCTGCTTTTCATGCACATCTTTCGGATTCACCTGATGGTTGTTGAGAATCGGCCGGAGTCTTGGACAGGAAAAAGATATTTCCGCCTGGGGGTATTTTCGCTGGATATAATACGCATGCAACCCTGTCGCATACGCATCTTTGCGAAAATCGTCCAGCCCCAGCAGCGCGCCAAACGCAACCCCTCGCATGCCCCCCTGCAACGCCCGTTCCTGGGCGTTGAACCGATAGGGATAAATCCGTTTTGGGCCGGCCAGATGCAGGGTTTCGTATTTTTCCAGGTTGTAAGTTTCCTGATAAACAGAAACAAAATCCGCACCGCATTGGTGTAAAAAGGCATATTCGTCGGAATTCAGCGGATAAATTTCTATCCCCACATTTTTGAAATATGTTTTGGCAAGTCTCACCGCTTCGCCAATGTACGGCACATCGGACATATTGCGGCTTTCGCCGGTGAGCAACAAAATTTCCTCCAGACCGGTGCGGGCAATGGCCTGCAGTTCCTTTTCTATGTCGTCTCGTTCCAGCCGCCCCCGGTGAATTCGATTATGGCAGTTAAACCCGCAGTAAACACAATGATTTTCACAATAATTGGCGATATACAACGGCGTAAACATACAGACAGAATTGCCAAAATGCTTTCTTGTCTCCTGCTGCGCTTTCCAGGCCATCTGCTCCAAAAGCGGCAGGGCGGCCGGAGAAAGCAGCGCGCCGTAGCTCTCCGGTGTGATCTGTTCCTGCTGCAGCGCGTGCAAAACATCCGCGCCGGTATAGCTGTCCGGATCATACTGCGCCATGCCGGAAAGCACCAGTTCCATCAGTTCCGAACCTGTATCCTCCATGCCGGGCTGATATTCCATGGGATTTGTGCTGCGGGAAATAATTGTTTTCATACGCTGGGCCTCCTATTCAGACAAAAATCCTGTCAGCGGAGAAGATGCCGCGGCACCTTTGTCGAGGATTCGGCCAAGGCCGGCGCAATACGCGGCGCGTCCAGCTTCGATGGCCTTTTTAAACGCCTCTGCCATCTGCGGCACATTGCCCGCCGTCGCAATCGCCGTATTGGCCATGACTGCGGCAGCGCCCATCTCCATCGCCTCGCATGCCTGAGACGGCCGCCCGATGCCGGCATCCACAATCACCGGCAAATCAATCTCATCAATCAAAATCCGGATAAATTCTTTGGTAGCCAAGCCTTTGTTGGAACCAATGGGCGCGCCAAGGGGCATAATCGACGCCGCGCCGGCATTTGCCAGATCCCTGGCTACATTCAGATCTGGGTACATATATGGCATCACCACAAAGCCCTCTTTCGCCAGAATCTCCGTGGCCCGGATGGTTTCCTGGTTGTCCGGAAGCAGATATTTGGAGTCCCGCATAATTTCAATCTTTACAAAATCACCGCACCCGCATTCCCGCGCAAGGCGGGCAATGCGCACAGCTTCCTCCGCATTGCGCGCACCGGAAGTGTTTGGCAAAAGGGTTACTCCCTCTGGAATATGATCCAAAATGTTCCCGGACTGCGAATTGGCCCGCCGCAGCGCCAGGGTAATAATCTCTGCTCCAGCCTGCTCCACTGCCGCCCGGATAAGATCCAGGGAGTACTTGCCCGAGCCCAAAATAAACCGGGAGGAAAACGCATGCCCTCCCAGCACCAGTTGATCTGATTTCATTTTCTTTCTCCTTTTCTATCTATGGCATTTATGGCTGTGTCTCGCCTAAAATAAGCCGCATCGCCATTGTCGCCTGGTGAGCGGCACAAACCGCCACTCTGGGGGCGGCCAGGCTGACGCCGTCCGCGACTTCCGCCGTTCCGTCGCCGCAGAGATAAAAATTTTTCATCCGGCGTACTGTCTGGATGCTGTTTGCCGAGGAAAATCCTGCCATGCCGGACCCGGCTACCAGGGGGAGATCCGGCAGTTCTCCAAGAACAGTTTCCGCCAGCATCGCCTTTTGCTCCGGTTGATCAAACGCCTCACACAGCACCGTGCATCCGCCAAACAGCGCCGGTATGGTTTCCGGCGTCACCCGTATACTATACGGTTCATAGGTGCAGAACGGATTGATTTCTTTTAGCTGCCGCGTCAGTGCCTCTGCCTTGGGACGGCCCAAATCACAGAGTCGATATTGCTGCCGGTTTAAATTTGTAAGATCCACGGTATCAAAATCCGCTAAAACCAGCCTGCCGACGCCAAGCCGCGCCAGAAAAAACGCAATATTAGAGCCAAGGCCGCCAAGGCCCGCGATGCCCACTGCCGCCTGCTCCAGTTTTTTCTGCGCGGCGGCTCCATGCCGCCCGGCAAGCGCAGTCCGATATTGTTCTTTTGTGATCATAATGCTTAACCGCCTCCAACAAACTGCACGATTTCGACAGCGTCTCCCTCTGAAAGCGCCGTCTTTGCAAAGTCCCCGCGGCGAACAATCTGTCCATTGCACTCCACTGCAACCCGTTCCGGCCGAAGCCCCTGGTTTTGGATCAATTCCAGCATGGTAATGCCTTCCGGTTGACAGACAGCCGATCCGTTTACCTGCAGCCGCATCCTGTATTCCCTCCTCCGCACAATAAAAAGGCGCCACGAAGAACTACACCCGTGGTGGTGTACCCCTTCGTGACGCCTTTTTGACTCACTCTGATAGTTAGCATAACATTGGCAAAAGCGTTTGTCAAGATGGTTTTCCTTCTGCCTGCGATAATTTTCCAAACAACTGCAGACATCAGACATTCTGCGAGACCCGCTTCAGATTTTATTCATCGGCGTTTTTTGCAGCAGCGCTGCCGCTCTGGCAAAATCCGACTTTTTTACAAAAATCCGATATTCTATGTTCCAATCGGTATTTTCCCACGTCCGGCCTGCCCCAATCCCCCGCAGTCCCACATTTCGCATGTGCGTGCCTGCAGTAGTGACCGTATAATCTACCCCATTGGCGGAAAGCAGTTCCCGGACTTTTGCCTGCTCTTCCATAGAATAGGTCAGACACAATTCTTTGCGGTTCCAAACAGTGACCATAGCGTTTCTTCCTTTCGTTTCTTCCGGTTTCCAAAGGTCATATTTTTTTCTTCCAGGTATCCGGGTTCAGCAAAATGAGCATCGGAAAAATTTCCAGCCGTCCAAACAGCATATCGAAACACAGAATCACTTTGGAAAAACTGGAAAACGCAGAAAAGTTTCCGGTGGGGCCAACATCCCCCAGGCCCGGTCCGATGTTGTTGAAACTGGAGAGCACGGCAGTCAAATTGGTTTCCATCGAAAAATTGTCCACCGATATTAAGAGAACTGACAAAAAAATCAGAGCAAAATAAATCACCGTATATGTATTAACCCCTTGAATCAACGGCTCTTCTACGGTTTTCCCATCCACTTTAATCCGTTTTACCGAATGGGGATGCAGCATTTTGTGGACAACGTTTTTCAAATTTTTAAACAAAATCAGCACCCGGATGGATTTCAGCCCGCCGCCGGTAGAACTTGCCGACGCTCCGAGTATCATCAGGATGACCAAAATCGTACGGGAAAACTCCGGCCAAAGGTTGAAGTCTGTCGTCGCAAATCCTGTCGTAGTCATAACGCTGATGACGGAAAACGTGACATGACGCACGAGCGCCTCACCGGTCTCGAACATCGCGGCAACATTGATGCAGATCAGCACAATCGCTCCAAACATAATGCCAAGATACAGCCGCAATTCCTCATTTTTCAGCACGGATTTCACCTGTTTGATCAGAAGCAGGTAATATACACTGAAATTAACGCCAAACAGCGCCATATACACGGAAATAACATTCTGGATATAGGGGCTGTACGAAGCAAGGCTGTCGTTGCGCACGCCAAAGCCGCCGGTGCCCGCCGTGGCAAACGCATGACAGACGCTTTCAAACGGCGACATACCGCCAAACAGCAGAAGCACAAACAAAGACGCGGTCAGCACAAAATAAATGCCATATAAAATGGCCGCCATTTGTCTGGTCTTTGGGACAATTTTGCTGATGCTGGGACCCGGGCTCTCCGCCCGGATCAAATGCAGGGAATTTCCCTTCCCTTTGTTGTTTTTTACAATAAGGAGCAAAAACACCAGCATCCCCATGCCGCCAAGCCATTGTGTAAAGCTGCGCCAATACAAAAGGCCACGGCTCATAGACTCCACGTCGGTCAGCACGCTGGAGCCGGTGGTCGTAAACCCGGAGACGGTCTCAAACACTGCGTCCACAAAATGAGGAATTTCCCCGCTGAAAAAAAACGGGAAGCTGCCCAGAACGGACATCACGCACCAGGCAAGCGCGACAATGAGAAACCCCTCTTTGGCATACATACTTCGAGTTGCCTTCCTTGTCGCAAGCACCAGCACAGAGCCAAGGGCAAGAAGCACCAGCATAGAGAGCATCAGGCCATAGACGGCATTTCGCTCCGCATAGTAAACGGATATGCCCAAAGCCGGGATCAAAAACACCGCTTCCAGCAAAAGCAGATATCCCAGCATACGCCCTATCATCTTTTTATTCATGTCCCCTCTCCCTATTCTGCAAAAATATCATTGAGATCAAAAATATTCTGCTCCGCCTTGGTGACAAGGATGACACGGTCTCCAATGTCAAAATAATCCTGTCCGCCGGGGCTGAAGCTCTTCCCCTTCCGGTTAATGCGGGCAATGAGCAGATTCTTTTTGAACCTGATTTTTGCAAGAGGTGTCCGCAGGTTTCGGGTGGTTTTGTCAACAATAAATTCCAGCGCTTCCGCCTTGCCATCTGCAATATGGTGCAGCGTCAAAACGGAGCCGCCCTCGGTATTTTCCACAGAACGGACATACCGCACGATTTCATTGGTGCACAGTTTCTTGGGACTGATGATACTGTCAATCCCCATACTCTGGCAGATATCCACATATTCCTGCCGGTTGATTTTGGGAATGTTTTTCTTGACTCCAATCCGCATCGCATGCAGCGCGATGATAATATTTTCCTCGTCAAAATCCGTCAGAGAAACTAAGGCGTCCGCCTGGGAAAGCCCTTCCTCTTCCAACAGCGCCGGCATGCTACCATCACCTTCCACCACCGCGGCTTTCGGCAGCATATCCGCCAGAATTTCACACCGTTCTATTCTTTTCTCAATGATTTTTACATTGATTTTGGCTTCTGTCAACTGCTTGGCCAGATAATACGCTGTTCGGCTGCCCCCAATAATCATGACGTTTTTTATCTTATGTTCCTCCAGCCCCAAATACTTGATCAGAGTGGATAAATCCTTTGTGTCCGCTGTCACCGATATCTTATCGCCCTCTTCCAGGACAAAATCACCATTTGGGATATATACCTCGCTGCCCCGCACCACGGCGCAGATAATTGCTTTGACGCGGGATGCTTCCTGGACGCTGCTCAATGTCCTTCCGCACAGAGGGGAATCTTTTTTCACCTTCATTTCCACAATTTCCACACGGCCTCTCACAAAGGTTTCCCGTTTTAAAAAGGATGGAAACTGCAAAATGCGGTAAATTTCCCTGGCGGCGGCAAATTCCGGGTTAATGGTCATGGACAGCCCAATTTCCTCCCGCAGAATCATAAGCTGCTGCACATATTCCGGGTTCCGCACCCGGGCAATGGTATGGATACGGTTTCCCAGCTTTTTGGCGAGAATGCAGGAGAGCATATTAATTTCATCCGCGCTGGTCGCGGCAATCACAAGATCCGCAGTTTCGACCCCGGCTTCCTTCAGAGCAGACATTGTCGCCCCGTTGCCATGCACCACCATCACGTCGTAGTCCTGTACATTCTGCTGCAAAACCTTTAAATCGGAATCAATAATCACAATATCATGCCCTTCTTTGGACAATTGTTCCGTCAGTGCAACTCCAACTTTGCCGTCTCCCACAATGATGATTTTCATATGCTCTGTTCAACCTCTCCCATTATCAATCCATGTTGTATCATTCTATCACATTCCGCCGGATTAATCTACTGCAAAAGGCTTCGTATCTCCCCTTTTCAAAAAATCTCCTGAAAATTAACGGTTTCTTACCATGTTCTTTTCTTATGCATTTTTACAGCATAGCAAAAAAGCCAGGACGGCACATCGCCGTTTCCTGGCTTCTCCAACCAAAAGGCTGTTATGATGCTTTATAGTATGCAGCCTCCGCGGTATGTTTCTGCCGCGCCGCGGCGCATACTCTGCGAAAAGCTCTCTGCCGCTGCAGTTTTCTCTTTTTCTTCCGGTCTTCTGCTTCGCAGTATTTCAGACCGCAATAACAAATCCCCATCAGTACCATCGCCAAAAACAGCCGGCTGAGAAATTCCCCGTTGGAAAACACCGGGAGTTGTGCCTGCATTTCCATATCACAGACACCAGCCAGTGAAAAAAGAAAAAAGATACCGGCAAATCCGAACGTTTTGAACATCAGTTTCATATTGATACCTCCTGTAATCTTGTGCAAATCCATAGTATCGCATTATCTGTCCTATAAAACTCCCAGCAGAGTCTTTTTAGAACTTTTGTTCGTTTTTTATATAATAGTACAAACGTTCGTTTTTTGCAAGCTTTTTTTATTCTTTTTTATCCGCGGCACCTTTTCTCCCGGAAAGCAATCGTTCCAAAGCGGTGGTCTAAACACCATTCCAGATCCTCCGTCCACTGCGCTGCCGCGCATCGTAGACTTTTCCGTGAATCTATGATAGACTGTAAACTATGATATTCAGTGTTTGATGTGGTTTTCGGAACGAGGCGTCATTTCGGAACGGAATCAGGAGGCTGTAATGAAAAAATATTTTATCATGGTTTCAGTTTTTCTTTGTCTTGTGATATCCGCGGGATGTCAGCGCGCCATGGACAGCCCCGATGCGCTGCTTGAAAAAGCCCGGGAAGAAATCCCCATCGCCGACGCAGATACTATTGCGCTGCAATACGCCGGCATGTATGCGCTGGATGACAGCGCGCTTCTCTGGTTTATCTCCGGGAACGAATATCAGAAGCATTATTATCTTCCCATGGAGTGTGTTGTTCCGGAAGAGGCGGAATATACGTTTGTCCGTACCTATAGACCAATGGAATTTCCGGTTCCCGATATTGCTGGCCTGCACTGGAAGGACAGCTACTGTTTTCTCATCAACAATCCGGATTGTCGCAGGGTGAAAATCACAGATGCCTCCGGCATTCGTGAAGTCACCATTGCAGAGGATGCCTATCCTTATATTCTTTCTCATCAAATTGTGTACAGTGAATCGGTTCCAACGGAGTATCAGTTTCTTGATGCCTTTGGGAACGAGCTTTAACCGTCTTTTCTTCGGCGGCTCCCGCGATTGCCAACCCTATAAAAACGAAAAACGGACAGGAATTCCTGTCCGTTTTTCTGCGCTCTGTCCTTCCGGCGTTGTTTGAGCCGGCAGAATCCCAACCCGTCCTGTGTCACAGTTTCAGCGCGCGGAACACTGCACCGATGCTGTCGGTCAGCAAAAGATCCGCTTTTTTGTCCATAGGCGTCGGGGATTTGTTGAGAATGACCAAATAGTTTCCATGAAAATAATTTAAAAAGCCAGCCGCCGGATACACCGCAAGGGAAGTTCCCCCCACAAGGAGCAGATCTGCCTGGGATATGGTCTCCACCGCACCGTTTATGGTGTCCCCATCCAGACTTTCCTCATACAGCACTACATCCGGCTTTATGACGCCGCCGCAGCTGCACAGCGGCACGCCCTGAGAGCGGAGGATATCTTCCGCACCATACCGCTTCCCGCAGCGCTGGCAGTAGTTGCGGTGCACACTGCCATGCAGTTCATACACCCGCTTGCTGCCCGTCATCTGGTGCAGGCCGTCAATATTCTGGGTGACAATACTCAAAAGCTTTCCCATTTGCTCCAGCCTGGCCAGGGCAAGATGGGCTGCATTGGGTTTTGCCGCGAGACACAGCATTTTGTCCCGGTAAAACCGGTAAAATTCCTCCGGGTTGCGGACATAGAAACTGTGGCTCAAGATGGTTTCCGGCGGATACCGGTACTGCTGGTTATACAGCCCGTCCGTACTCCGGAAATCTGGAATGCCCGATTCCGTGCTTACGCCAGCGCCACCAAAGAAAACAATCTTGCTGGACTGATCGATCATTTCTTGTAACTTTGAGATGCCGTCCATTTTCATCCCTCCTTTTATGATTATACCACAAACTCCCGCGTACCGAACCAAAAACACCGGTATCGTCTTAAATTTTTCACATATTTCACAGTGAAGGGCTTATTCCACTCCAAACTCTGCCGGCTGAGCCTGTCTTCCGTCTATCCTCCGATGCAGCATTTCCAGAACACCCCTTGCAACCGGCTGCGCTATCAGATATTCCACTGCAAACGAAATGGCAAAATTGCGGGGCCATTTGAAGAAAAATTGGCGGATAGGATCGAGGCTGATATGGCCTGCGCCGATCCATGGGCCAAACACGGTCAAAAAAATGGACATGAAAAACACCGTACACAAAATATTTACGATAATATGTGCACCGAAGCTGTCCCCGGGGACAATGATTTTTTTGGTCAGCCACTCTGCCGGTTTGTATGTAGCAAGCACCAAAGCAACGACGCACAGCCAGACAAAAGGAATTGCCCGCAGCGCCTGTCCCCATACCTGCAGCCGAAACCCCATTTCAAAGCAAGTGATCAGCGGCGCTATCACATTCACCGATATTCCGGAAATCACCGCCATAAACAGTGCAAATTCCTTTTTATTCCGGGGCAATTTTAAATGAAACTCCATAGCTTTTTCTCTCCTTACTGGATTTGCGAGAACTGGTAAAAAAAAAGAAAAGCGTGGAATCCCAAAAGATCCCACGCTGAACCATTCTACGCGTTTGATACCTATATTATATCGAAGGTGCAAAAAAATTGCAAGAATTTTTTTGCCTGTTTGGGCCAAACCATCCGTCCCTATGAAACGTCTTCTCCGAAAATAAACTTGCGGATGGCCACGGAAACCCCGTCATGGAGATTATCCGGCGCGATATAATCCGCCGCGGCCTTTGCCTCGCTGCACCCATTTCCCATAGCGACAGCAAGCCCCGCCATGCGCAGCATTTTCACATCGTTTTCGCTATCTCCGATGATCATCATGTTCTGGGAGGAAATTCCAGTATATTCCTCTAAAAACTCGATGGCATGGCACTTATCCGCCCCCTCCGGCAAAATTTCCAGATAACATACGCCGGAACTCAAGGTCTGTACCCCCGGCACCTGATCCGCAAGGCTGCGGATTTTGTTCCGCAGAGCATCATCTTCGATGCTGACAAACATCTTATCTACCTCCAGGTTTTCCCGTTCCACATACTCCCGCATGCCCCCCGGGATCTGCCGGGTGTTTGCGTAAAACTCCATATAGGAGGGAGACATACCGGCATACGGCAGGGA
The DNA here is from genome assembly GCA_934395135.1 of uncultured Eubacteriales bacterium. GTDB lineage: Bacteria > Bacillota > Clostridia > Oscillospirales > Butyricicoccaceae > CAKRRK01. The sequence goes on from CAKRRK010000018.1 coordinate 13,531, forward strand.
ACGCACCGCCCGGGCAGTGGTGTGCGTTTCATTCCCCGCATATACCTGATAAAAAACGTCGTACCGATCCAATTGGTCAAATATCCGACAAGCGCTTTCCCGTTCCATGCACCGGTGATAAATCTGCGCGTCTTTTTGGTAATCGTATATCATAAGACCATTCATTGTAATGATATACTCCTTGGCTCCAATTTTATCCGCCGCAAATACCGATTCCTTCTCCAGCCTGCCGGTGGCAATCACCGGAAGAATTCCCGCTTCCTTCACCCGGCGAAAAACCGCAACGGTTTCCTCCGACATATCGTCTACTTTTGTCAGAAGCGTGCCGTCCAAATCCACTACAATCATCTTAATATTTTTACAAATCATCACAAAATTCCTTTTTATTTTTTCCGATTCATTATATAATAAATCTGCGCGGTTGTAAATTTCTTTTTTCCACCGCGTGTGCAAAAAGAGAAATAAAAGAAACCGTCACCGGAAACAACCAAAGGAGGTTCCAATGAAACGACTGCTCGGCAAATTCTTACCCTTATGCCTTGTGCTGGTTCTGTTCACCAACACTTCCGCTTATGCCGTGATCCAAAACCTGTATCAAATCACAAGGGAACTGGGGGAAACCACAACCTATACAAACAGCATCGGCACCGATGCCAACGGAATGCAGAAGGCAAACATTGTGGAATATACGCCCAATTCCAACGTCTCCCCAATGATTGCCTATGGTACATATTTTTATGGGAAATCCACCATTACCAAGATTTCCGACTATCTGGAGCAAAAGGGATATGACGTTATCGCAGGAATTAACGCCGACTTTTTTGATACCGCGACTGGTATTCCCATCGGCATTGTCATCCAGGACGGCATACTGATTTCGTCCAGCCTGTCCCAGTATGCCGTTGGTTTTATGGACGACGGCTCCGCTATTATTGGCAAACCGACTATCAATATGTCCATTCAGGGACCGGATGGAAAGTTTTATACCATTGATTATTACAACAAGACCCGCAACGACATTGGCTTGTTCCTGCTGGATTCCACCTTTGCAAGCGAAACCAAAATTTCTACCAGCGGCACCAACATCATTCTGGAACGGACGGACGACACACCGGTGACTGTGGGCGGCAAAGTAACCCTTACCGTTGTCGGCACGGAAAAAACCGCTTCTTCCACCCAAATTGCGGACAATCAAATGATTCTTACTATTTCTGACAAGGGCCCTACCGCCCGTTTCCCCTCTTATAATATCGGGGATACGGTAAACATCACCATTACCCCTCCGGATTCCCGCTGGGCCAAAGTGACTTATGCAGTTGGCGGCAAGTGCCTGATAGAAAACGGAACCGTTTCCACCTCCGGCATTGACGGCGGCTCCTCCAAAGCGCCGCGCACGGCGGTCGGCATCAAAGACAACGGCAACGTCGTACTTTATGAAATTGACGGCCGGCAGTCCTCTTACAGCGTTGGCCTGACAGCCAAGGCTCTGGCGGAGGAAATGGCGGCGCTGGGCTGCACCCAGGTGTTGTGCCTGGACGGCGGCGGTTCCTCCGCTATGGTGGTGCAGCAACCCGGTGACAGCCTATCGTCTGTGGTCAATAAACCCTCGGACGGTTCTCTTCGGTCATGCGCCAACTATATTTTTCTAGTGAATAAGGAGCCGGCAGACAGCGCTGCCACCAAACTTCATTTGTACCCGGACAAGCTGTTTGTTTTGCCTTACGCTTCCGTCAACTTAACCGTAAAAGCAACGGACGACGGCATCCACCCCCAGGCGGTGCCGGAGGATGTTGTATTGACCAGTGACAGATACGGCACTATGAACGGCGCTACCTTTACCGCAGGTGAAACACCCGGAACAACAGTGATTTCCGCCTCGTCTCCCTCGGCATATGGCAGCTATTCCCTGTTTATTCCCGCTACCGTCAGCAGCATTTCCGCCAACTGGGCGGGGAAAACCATTTCCGGCCTGACGCTACAGGGCGGCGAAACAGCAGATTTATCGGCTTCCGCAACGTATCAGGGGCTTAGCGTTGCCGCCACGGACAAATCCTTTGCCTGGTCCGTTTCTGGAAATATCGGTTCCATCACAGAGGACGGTGTATTTACCGCAGTCAATTCCCCGGCAAGCGGCAGCATCCGGATCTCTTACGGCGACTGCACAAAATCCATTCCAGTATCTGTCGGCATCGGTTCCGCGCCGCAGTACAAAGCCCTGGAAGAATTTGAATCCTCTCAGCCCTTTACCGCAGAAAACGGTGCAATTCTTACCCGCGTCACCGCTTTCAGCGAGGTATTCAGCGGAAAAGGCGCGCTCAAAATAACTGCAAACGGCACCGATACCCTTTCTATGTCTCCTGCAGATACCAATGGCTACACCTATCTGAGTGTATGGGCAAAAGGCACAGCATCCGGCACCACGGCCAGCGCAAACTTTATCCTGGCAGACGGAACGCCGGCAACTGTTCCCATTGCTTCCGCTTATTCTACCGGACTTGGCTACACCGGCTGGAACTTTAAACTTCCGGAAAATGCAGTCTCCTTTACCGGATTTGATGTTTCCGTTCCGTCCGGCGGCGCGCTGTATCTGGACCATTTGATCCTAAGCGAACGTGAAGTCGTGAACCAGTACCCGCCAAAAATCACTGCTTTAAACGTACCGGAAAGCGTCAGCGCCGGCGGCAAAGCCTCCCTTTCCCTGTCCGTCAAATCCTACTTTGGCACCTTTGCCGTAACCCCTTCTGACATTACTGCAACGGTGGACGGACAAAGCGTTACCGGAACCTATAACACCGCCAACGGAACTTATACGCTGTCTACTCCGGCGCTGTCCGCAGGCATCCATCGTGTGACGGTTAAGGCGCGGGATATCAGCGGCATCTGGACAACGGCTTCCTATGATATCGCCGCCGGCTCCTCTGCCGCCACCTTTGCGGATACCGCTGGCAACTGGGCGTCTAATTATATTGAATTTGCAGCAAAAAAAGGGATTCTCATTGGCAGCACATCAAACGGGAAAAGTTACTTTTATCCCAAGCGCAGCCTGAGCCGCGGAGAATTTGCCGTGTCTATGGCCCGGTATCTCAAGCTGGATACCAATGTTTCTGTCGATCTGCCGTTTGAAGACGCCGCGGATATCCCGGCTTGGGCTTTGCCGTCTGTCAAGGCCGTATATGATGCCGGCATTATGAACGGGTCCGTCTCTGGCGGAAAAACATACTTTCACGCCGGCTCCAACATTACCCGCTGCGAAGTAATGACGGTTCTCGGCAAAGCGCTGGAAAAGGGATACTATACAACGAAAACTGCATTTACGGACGCTTCCTCCATTCCATCCTGGTCCGCGGACTATGTATATTATCTGTCCTCTATGGGCGTGATCTCCGGATATACAGACGGTTCCATCCGACCGCTTCATGACATTACCCGCGAGGAAATTGCCAAGGTAATTTATGCCCTGCACTAACCCGTTGTGTTAAAAAAACAGAGTATTGCCAATGCAATACTCTGTTTTTTACATTCTGTTGAAAACTATATACCGGCTATTTTTTAAAGTACTGCACACCGCCCTTGAAAATAGGCTGGTACTTTTCCCCATAAATATTTCGTCCGACAAAAGGAGAATACCGTTCCGTATGCCCCATTTTGCCCAGCACCCTGCCATCCGGCGACGTAATTCCTTCGATGGCGCACACCGAACCATTGGGATTTGCACCAATGTCCATAGACGGCGCGCCGTCCGCATCCACATACTGAAACGCGATTTGACCGTTTGCAAGCAAGGTTTCCACCACTGCTTCCGATGCTGCGAAGCGGCCTTCGCCATGAGAGACGGCAATGGAATGGATGTCTCCTACCTTACAGCATGAAAGCCAGGGAGATTTGACCGACGCCACCCGCGTGCGGACATACCGGGACTGATGGCGTCCAATCCGGTTAAAGGTCAGAGTGGGGCAGGTCGCATCCAAATCGCGGATTTCACCAAAGGGCACGAGACCCAGTTTGATAAGCGCCTGGAATCCATTGCAAATGCCCAGCATCAAGCCGTCCCGCTGCCGGAGCAAGGCATGCACTGCATCTTTGATTTCCGGATTGCGGAAGAACGAGGCGATAAACTTGCCACTGCCTTCCGGTTCGTCGCCGCCGGAAAATCCACCCGGCAGAAGAATCATCTGGCTTCTCGCGATCGCATCCGACAATCGCTTTGCAGAGCGCTCCAAATCGGACGCGGACTGGTTTTGCAGCACAATGATTTCCGCCTTGCCGCCTTCGTTTTCCACTGCCTTTGCCGTATCGTATTCACAGTTTGTGCCCGGAAATACCGGAATGACCGCAAGGGGTGTTTTGGTCAGTACCGCCGGTGCAGCCGGATTCCTCTCAAAATAGGAAACGGTCTGCAGCGTTTCATCCGCTGCCGGTGCAACCGTCGGAAATACATCCTCCAGCGTCCCTTCCAATGCCCGCTTTACATCACATAACGCAATCCGCTCGTCTTTTATACGAATTTCCGGTGCGGCAATCGTTTGTCCGACCACCCAGCCGGCGCACAATTCTTCCGTCGCTTCCACCAGGATGCCGCCATAATTTTTAATATACAGTCCCTGGCTGGGATATACACTGTCCAGAGCAAAGCCAATGTCGTTGCCCACCGCCATTTTTGCAATGGCTTCCGCCACGCCTCCGGCGGTAAGTGCCCAGGCGGATACCACTTTTCCTTCCCGAATAAAGCCGGCAACGGTCTCCCATACCGTCTGGATCGCATCATAATCCGGCGATCCGTCCGGGGCGTACACCGCGTCAAACAGATAAACCGGATGATTCGGCTCTTTAAACTCCGGAGAAATCAGATGGTCTGCTTCTTCCGGTGCAATGGCAAAGGATACCAGCGTCGGCGGGACATGCAGCTCGTTGAAGTTGCCGGACATGGAATCCTTTCCGCCGATCGCGGCAATGTGAAGCGCTTCCTGCGCTTTGTAAGCGCCCAGCAGCGCGGAGAACGGCTGGCCAAACTTTTCCGGATCCTTGTTCAGCCTCTGGAAATATTCCTGGAAGGTCAGATAGGCTGTTTTATAATCGCAGCCTGCGGCCACCAGCTTGGAGACCGATTCAATGACTGCAGATGAGGCCCCGAGGAACGGATTTTCCTCCGACAGATACGGATCAAAGCCAAAGCTCATAACGGATGCAGTGGAGCATTGTCCCCGGGAAGATGGCAGAGTGGCCGCCATCACCTGGGTAGGCGTCAGTTGGTTTTTGCCACCAAAGGGCATAAAGACAGAGGAGGCACCGATGGAACCGTCAAACCGTTCTACAAGGCCGCGTTCCATACAGATATTCAGCTGGGACAGCTTCGCAAGAAGCTTGTCCTTTTCCGTATCGCCCTCTGTTTTCAGCACCACAGACGGTGCCGGCATCGCCGGGACTGTTACATCGGCATGCTTTGCCGCACCGTTGGTGTTGAGAAAGTCTCGGGAAACATTGACAATATAGCTGCCGTTCCACAGCATCCGCAGCCGGCCGGTATCCGTCACCGTTGCCACGATCACCGCCTCCAGATTTTCTTCTGCGGCCAACGCCATCAGCCGTTCTGCGTTTTCCGGCGCAACTACCACCGCCATTCGCTCCTGGGATTCGGAAATCGCAAGCTCCGTGCCGTCCAGCCCTTCGTATTTTTTGGGCACCGCGTTCAGATTAATATCCAGACCGTCCGCCAGTTCTCCAATGGCAACAGACACGCCGCCCGCGCCAAAATCGTTGCAGCGGCGAATCATTTTGGTCACCTCCGGATTTCGGAACAAGCGCTGGATTTTTCGTTCTTCCGGCGGATTTCCCTTCTGTACTTCTGCCCCGCAGGTGGCAAGGGATTCCGTGTTGTGGCTTTTGGACGATCCGGTAGCGCCGCCGCAGCCATCGCGGCCGGTTCTGCCGCCCAGCAAGATCACGATATCTCCGGGATCCGGTATTTCGCGGACAACATTCTCCATTGGCGCTGCGCCAACAACCGCGCCGATTTCCATGCGTTTTGCCACATAACCCGGGTGATAAATTTCATGTACCAATCCCGTTGCAAGGCCAATCTGGTTTCCATAAGACGAATACCCCGCCGCCGCCGTCTGACAGAGCTTCCGCTGCGACAGTTTGCCTGGGATGGTATCTGAAATAGGCACCGTCGGATCTCCGGCTCCCGTCACACGCATCGCCTGATACACATAGCTTCTTCCGGAAAGAGGATCGCGGATGGCACCGCCAAGGCATGTTGCCGCACCGCCGAACGGCTCAATTTCCGTCGGGTGATTGTGGGTCTCGTTTTTAAACATCAAAAGCCATGGCTCTGTTTTTCCGTCAATGTTGGCATGCACTTTTATGGAGCAGGCATTAATTTCTTCACTTTCGTCTATATTTTGCAAATAACCCCGTTTTTTCAGGATTTTAGGCGCCGCCGTAGCAAGATCCATCAGGGTAATCGGACGCGCATTGGCCTTTTCCTCCCCATAATATTCCTTGCGGGCCGCGATATACCGGTCAAATGCTTCCTGCACCATGGGGTCTTCCAGTTCCACATGGTCAATTTCCGTAAGGAACGTTGTATGACGGCAATGGTCCGACCAATAAGTATCCACCATACGCACCTCGGTAATGGTGGGATCCCGCTGTTCTTCCTGCCGAAAATACGCCTGCAGAAATTTCAAATCGTCCATATCCATTGCAAGCCCCAGCTGTTTTAACAATCCCTGCAAGGCGGCTTCATCCATCTGGATAAAGCCCGTCACCGTATCTACCGCAGTGGGTATTTCATAAGAGGTTTCCAATGTCAATGGTTTTTCCAGCGCGGCTTCCCTGGCGTCCACCGGGTTAATGAGATACGCTTTTACGGCGGCAAACGCTTCCTCCGACAGTTCTCCCCCTAAAATATAGATTTTTGCGGCGGAAACCATCGGGCGGTCCCCCTGCGTCATCAGCTGGATGCACTGGGCGCAGGAGTCAGACCGCTGATCATACTGCCCCGGCAAAGGCTCCACGGCCAGAACCCGGTGGGCGCCGGAAACTTCCGGCATTGTTTCGTCATAGCACCAGTCGCATGGCGGCTCGGAAAATACAAGGCTTCTTGCCTTGCGGTAGGTTTCCGCGTCAATTCCTTCCACATCGTAGCGGCAAAGGATCCGGACGGAGGTTAGGGCGTCAATCCCCAGCAAATGATGCAGTTCGTCGTATAATTTGAGCGCATCTACATCAAAGCCCTTCTTTTTTTCTGTAAAACATCTTAACACTGACATTTCTAGCACCTCGTAAAAACTTTTAACTTGATAGTTATATGATACCGTTTTTTGAAATGAAAATCAATGTTTCACTTTACAAAAGACATTTGAATTGTAAGAAATATCGTGTATAATATAGATAAGTACAGAAGGGGCCGTTTTTGCAAACAGCCCCCTTTATATCAAATGGCGGCAGGGAAAGAAAACCGAATTTTGGGATGGAGCCTCTTACCGCCGCCGCCATAATTTATTTTATGCGCCCTTTGCTCTCTTGTTGAAAAAAGGAAGCTGTCATTTTGGAGGAATTTTTATGATTAAACTCTCACCGTCAATCCTATCTGCGGACTTTGCCAACCTGGAACGCGACATTAAAATCGCCACCGACGCCGGCGCGGAATATGTGCATGTGGACGTTATGGACGGCCACTTTGTCCCGAATATCACCATCGGCGCGCCGGTAGTCAAAGCATTGCGCCGCGTCTGCGACAAAGTGCTGGATGTTCATCTGATGATTTCCGATCCGGACCAGTACTTGGACGATTTTATAAAGGCGGGATCGGATATTATCACGGTACATTTGGAGTCCAACGGCGACACTGCCGCCCAGATAAAAAAAATCAAGGCGGCCGGTGTGCGCGCCTGTGTTTCCATTAAACCCAATACGCCGGCGGAGGAACTTCTTCCTTACCTCCCGGAACTGGATATGGTGTTGATTATGACGGTGGAGCCAGGGTTCGGCGGCCAGGGCTATATCGACGCCTGCACCGAGAAAATCCGGTTTATCCGCCGGGAAATTCAGACACACGGTTATCCGTGCGAATTGGAAATTGACGGCGGTGCGAAGCTCGGCAATGTTGCGGATATCATTGCGGCCGGCGCGGATGTCATCGTCGCAGGCTCTGCCGTGTTCGGCGGCGACATCGCAGAAAAAGTAAAAGCCTTCCAGGCGCAATTCCCCATCGGTCTTTCGAAAGCCGACTGGACGAAATAACACCAGACCTTTACCGGCGGTATGCATGCCGCCGGTATTTTTTGCTTGTTTTCCGAATTATTTGCAACTTTTTCCGTTTTTTTGGGTGATTTTATGGGATTGTATGGTATAATAAAAACGAAATGGTTCGGTTCCATCCTGCAAATTCCCTGCGTGTATGCAGTTTTGGCTGCCGCAGTTTCATTCTATTTTTTCACCACCGGACACACGGGAAAGGACAGATTATGAGACACAAACCAGCATTCCGCCGGCTTGCCGCTGCGGCGGGTTCCGCGATCCTTGCTTTTGCCAGCATGCCGGCGGCGTTCGCCTATTCCGGCGTCGCGCCGTATTTTCAGGAAGAAATCGCTTCGGCCGACACCTACGGTCTGATCCCTGATCTCCTCTTCCATGAAAACCTCAGCCGCGATATTACCAGAAAGGAATTTTGTTATGTGGTGATGGCTGCCTATGAACTGGCGGAAGAACCTGCAGCACCGGTTAGCGTACAGAATTTTTCCGATACCAGCGACGCGGTAATCAATCTAGCCTTTGAAAAAAATATTGTCCGAGGAACCGGAGACGGTACCTTTCAGCCGGACAATACCATTACCCGGCAGGAACTGTTTCAAATGGTATATAATTTAATGAACGTCCTGGGCGAAGACATTGTGATCGACGACGATGCCATCGCCGCCACCCTTGCAGCATATTCCGACAGCGAAAACGTCAGCAACTGGGCGAGGACTTCTTCGGCCTATCTTCTTTCCCGGGATATTATCCGCGGCAGCGGCAACTCCATTTTGCCCAACGCTTCTACCACGCGGGCAGAAGCGATTGTGGTCTGCCAGCGATATTGCAAGGATCTGGAATTTCTCCCGCCCTCCCAGGATCTGGAGCGCCCCCTTCCGAACGAACCGCTGCTTTTTCCAGATGATCCGGAAGCCCCTTCGGACAATGGGACTCCCCCCACCCAGCTGCCCACGCCAAGTATCCCGATTTCCGACAGCCATCTAAGCGAGGTGGGGTATTCAGAGGAAAAATATACCTATCTCTTTGGCAGTGCGGATGCGCCCAAATATCAAAGTCAAGAGGAAGCCGACGCCCATATGACGGTGATTTCCGTGCCTGTTTGGAACCTCCGGGAGGACGGCACGAAATATGCCGCTTCCCTCTCCTTCCGTGTGCATGAAAAAATCGCAGATCGTGTCATCCAGGTTTTTTCCGAGATTTTTAACAGCACGGAACAATTCCCGATTTATGAGGCGGGCGGCTACGCATGGCGCGGCGGCGGTTCCTCGGAACACAATTACGGACTTGCCATCGACATTAACGCCAACGAGAACTACATGATAAAAAATGGACAAATCCTGGCCGGCAGCCTATGGCAGCCCGGGGAAAACCCTTATTCTATTCCGGAAGACAGCGAAGTGGTCGCAATTTTCCACAAATACGGTTTTACCTGGGGCGGAAACGCCTGGCAAAGCAATCGGGACTATATGCATTTTTCCTATCTTGGTACGTAAGCTTCTCATCGTTCTGTCCGGGCTGTACAAATTTTCCCTCTATCCACAACGCCTTGGACAGCCCTTTCTGCGGCGGCTTTCCGTGTTATCGCTTTCTTTGCCGCCCCTCCACTCCCCGGTTCGGCACAAAAAAACAGGAACGGAAAATCCGTTCCTGTTTTTATCTGTAATCGAATGGGTTACTTTGCTTTTGGGCCTGCGTTTACAATTTCTGCCGGCATATTCGGATATTTTTCCGAGAAGTTCTTCACAAACATTGCAGACAGCTTTGCTGCGGCTTCCTTATAGGCTTCCTGATCCTTCCACATTTTTGCCGGAATCAGCAGTTCATCCGGAACATCCGGGCAGGTGGTCGGAACTGCAAGGCCAAAATACGGATCTTCCACAAATTCGCTCTTGAGCAGTTCACCGTTCAGCGCAGCGGTTACCATAGCACGGGTATACTTCAGCTTGGTGCGTTCGCCGGTACCGTTCCATCCGGTATTCACCAGATAGACGGAGGCGCCGGTCTTTTCCACCTTTTCCTTCAGCATTTCAGCATACTGTGCAGGATCCAGCGGGAGGAACGGCTCGCCAAAGCAGGTAGAGAAGGTCGGAACCGGTTCCTTTACGCCGATTTCCGTACCGGCAAGCTTGGAAGTAAAGCCGGATACAAAATAATACATCGCCTGCTCGTTGTTCAGCTTGGAAATAGGAGGCAATACACCAAACGCATCCGCTGTCAGGAAAATAACGGTCTTCGGAATTCCGCCCATACCGGATTCCTCGGCATTGTTGATAAACTCGACCGGATACCCTACGCGGGAGTTCACCGCGAGAGTGTCGTCGTCAAAGTCAAATTCACGGGTTTCTTCGTCCATCACAACGTTTTCCACCAAGGCTCCAAACTTAATAGCGTTGTAAATGTCAGGCTCATGCTCTGCAGACAGATTGATGCACTTTGCATAGCAGCCACCTTCAAAATTGAAGACGGAATCGTCAGACCAGCCATGTTCGTCATCGCCGATGAGCTTGCGGTTCGGGTCGGCGGACAGGGTGGTTTTGCCAGTGCCGGAAAGGCCGAAGAATACGGCAGAGTCGCCGTCTACGCCAATGTTGGCGGAGCAGTGCATCGGGAAAACGCCCTGCTTGGGCAGGATATAGTTCATAACAGAGAAAACAGACTTCTTAATTTCACCTGCATACTGGGAGCCTGCGATCAGCACAATCTTCTTTTCATAGTCAATAACAATAGCGGCTTCCGAACGTGTGCCGTCAAGTTCCGGAACACACTTAAAGCCAGGTGCGGCAATGATCGTAAAATCTTCACTGAAATTTTTCAGCTGCTCCGCAGTAGGACGGCGCAGAAGCTGATGGATAAACAGGTTCTGCGAAGCCAGTTCGTTGACAATGCGGAAAGATTTGGTATATTTCGGATCTGCTCCTGCCAGGCCGTCAAAAATGAAAATTTCCTTGTTCTGCAGATAAGCGATCACCTTGCTGTACAGCGCGTCGAAGCAGGCCTGTGTCATAGGCTTGTTTACTTTACCCCAAGCGATCTCGTCATGCACGCCTTCGCTGTCTACGATGAACTTATCGTTTGCAGAACGGCCGGTGTATTTGCCCGTCTTCACGACAAGAGCGCCGGTGTTGGACAGCTTGCCTTCGCCCCGGCGAAGGGCATGCTCTGTGAGCTGGGCCGGCGTCAGGTTGCGGTAAACTGCTGCGGTATTAATGATACCCAGCTTTTCAAGACCAAAAGTTTCCATTCGATATAACCTCCAATATAATTAATAACTACAGTAACACAATTATACGTTACCATAAAGTGCTATGGCAATGCAATATACAATTTGCAATATTTTTTCTAATATTTCTCAATTTTTTTGTAACTTTCCAATGATTGCATCTATTTTTATCTATTTTTTGCATAAATTATGCTTCCATCCTCCAAAATTTCATGTTTCAAACCGCCGAAAAAAACCTGGCTTTTCTGATTTTCTATAAAATCGAAAGAATTCTCTCTTTCACAGCCTTTCTTATAGTATTCTGTTCCTTTTTATGATAAATTATAGTTACAAGGTTTCTAGGAAGGCATATTTTTATGAAAAAAAATTATTGTATTACCCTGCAATACGACGGCACCCGGTACAACGGCTGGCAAAAGCAGGGAAACACGCAAAGCACCATACAGGGAAAACTGGAACATATTCTGTCCAAGCTATGCGGCATTCCCGTAGAAGTCCACGGTTCCGGACGGACCGATGCCGGCGTGCATGCGGCAGGGCAAACCGCAAACTTCCGCATAGATACCGATCTTTCCCCCGACGGTATTTTACAGTATTTAAACGACTATCTGCCAAGGGACATTGCTGCTGTTTCCATCACAGAGGCGGATCCCCGCTTTCACAGCCGTTTGTGGGCAAAGTCCAAAACCTACCAATACCGCATTCTTACCGGTAACATCCCCTGCGTATTCGAATATAACTATCTATATCACCACCCTGCTCCGCTTTCAGTGGAACATATGCAGGAGGCAGCGGCCTGCTTCCTGGGAACGCATGACTTCCGTTCCTTTTGTGATAACAAGCGAATGAAAAAAAGTACGGTACGCACGATTTATCAATTGGATATCGTGAAAAAAAAAAAAAAAATCAGGAAATCACCATCACAATAACCGGCAGCGGTTTTTTATATCATATGGTTCGTTTAATGGTAGGCTTCCTCCTTCAGGTCGGAGAAGGCGGCCGCCAGCCCTCAGAGGCGCCGAAAATTCTGCTGGCAAAAGACCGAAGTTCCGCCGGCCCTCTTGCTCCTGCAAAGGGTTTGACTTTGCTTCGCGTGCAGTATTAAATTCCATCCCTTTTCCGGGCATTCTGCCGGGATTTGCAAGATTATTCTTGCGCTTTTTTTCTCCAGGCTTTATAATACATTTGTTATGTCTTTTTAGAAAGAGGTTTTTACAGTATGATATATAACAATATCCTGGACGCTATGGGTCACACCCCTCTAATCCGTCTGAATCACATGACGGAAGCTGGCAGCGCCCAGGTTCTTGTGAAGTTTGAAGGATTGAATGTCGGCGGTTCGATCAAAACCAGAACCGCGTACAATATGATTCTTGATGCGGAAAACAAAGGACTGATCGGAAAGGATACCATTATTGTAGAGCCAACCAGCGGCAACCAGGGCATCGGCCTTGCTCTGATTGGCGCGGTCAAGGGATACCGCACGGTCATTATTATGCCGGACTCGGTCAGCGAGGAACGGCGCAAGCTGGTGCGGCATTACGGCGCGGAGGTTTTGCTCATTCATGATGCCGGAGACATTGGGGCGTGCATTGAAGAATGTTTGAACACCGCCCTGACAATGCAGCGGGAAAACCCCAAGGTATTTGTACCGCAGCAATTTGAAAACCCGGCAAATCCGCTGGTGCACAAGCACCATACCGGCATTGAAATTCTGCAGCAGGTGGAAGGCCCGATCCACGGCTTTTGCTCCGGCATCGGTACCGGCGGCACCATCTCCGGCATCGGCGAAGTACTCAAGGCGCAGAACCCGGCGATTGAGATTTGGGCTGTGGAGCCGCAAAACGCGGCGATTCTTGCCGGCGGCACCATTGGCACACACATCCAGATGGGCATTGGCGACGGCCTGATCCCCAAAAACCTGAACCGTTCGATTTATGACGACATTTACATTGTAACCGACGAGGAAGCCATCCGTACCTCCAAGGACCTTGCCTGCCGAGAGGGAATTATGTGCGGTATTTCCAGCGGAACCAACGTCGCCGCCGCCCTAAAACTGGCCAAGAAACTGGGAGCCGGCAAAACCGTGGTTACCGTTCTGCCGGACACGGCGGAACGCTACTTCAGCACCCCTCTTTTTGACGAATAATCCTGGCACCTGAAAGACTCGCTCTTTCAGGTGTTTTTTGCCGGAAATTTTGTTTTTCCCTATTTTTTTATTGAGGCTTTTCTGCAAGAGGTGTATAATAACAGGAGCAATTAAAACTTGGAGGTATATTTCTTATGTTTGACAAACTGATTGACACGTTAAAGAAGAATTCCCGCAAAATTGTCTTTACCGAGGGACCGGATCCCCGCATTTTGGAAGCGGCATCCCGTATCCTTGCCGGACAATTCCTGGATGTGGTCTTAGTGGGCGATACCGCAGAAGTCCAGAACGCAGCCAAAGCGGGCGGATTTGACATCCAGGGTGCGGAAATCCTGGATCCCAAAACATATCCGGAAATGGACGCTATGGTCGAAAAAATGGTAGAACTGCGCAAAGGCAAGATGACCGCAGACGACTGCCGTGCAAACCTCGCCAAAGGCAACTATTTCGGCACCATGCTGGTAAAGATGGGCAAGGCAGATGCTTTGCTGGGCGGCGCGACTTATTCCACCGCAGACACCGTCCGCCCTGCCCTTCAGCTCATTAAAACAAAACCAGGCAACAAAATTGTATCCTCCTGCTTTATTCTTGTCCGGGATACCAAGGACGGCGACGAACGCATTGCGATGGGCGACTGTGCCATCAATATTGCGCCCACAGAGGACGACCTAGTGGAAATCGCCATTGAAACCGCGAACTGCGCCAAAACCTTTGGGATTGATCCCAAGGTTGCTTTGCTGTCTTATTCTACCAAAGGCTCCGGCAAGGGTGACAGCGTGGATATGATGCGCGGCGCTGCTGAAAAAATCAAAGCGGCCGCGCCGGATCTTGCGGTGGACGGCGAGCTGCAGTTTGACGCCGCGGTCTCCCCGGTGGTGGCACAAACCAAATGCAAAGGCTCCCCGGTTGCAGGACAGGCCAACACTTTTATCTTTCCGGACATTAACGCCGGCAACATTGGCTATAAAATCGCGCAGCGGCTTGGCGGCTTTGAGGCGTACGGTCCGATTCTGCTGGGTTTAAATGCACCCATCAACGATCTTTCCCGTGGCTGCAACGCGGAAGAGGTCTATAAAATGGCAATCATTACCGCAGCCCTCGCATAACGATATACCGTCCATAGTTCACAGCCCGCTGAAAATTTTCGGCGGGCTGTTTTTTGGCTCCGGCAGACTCCCCTCCTGCAAAAAAGGGTACAAAACAACTGTTTTGTACCCTTTTCTTTTGATGTTACAGTCCTGTCCGATACAATGGAATCGCGTAAATCACCGGCTCTTCATACGGATGGATCGCCTTCACAGCGGCAATGGTTTCGTCCACCTTCTCTGTCCGGCAGACAACCTCCACCTTCCATTCCGGCGCGGTGCTGATTTCACCCGGCTGTCCAAGATACGGCATAGCGTCCTGCAAGGGACGCCAGCAGCCAGTTACCTCACTGTAGGCCAGGCAACTGTCATACTTGCCGATGTGTCCCGCATCCACCGCCTGCAGCGCCTGCTGCAATGCCCCAAAATGAGTTTCAGGAATGAATATCTCCAGTTTGCAATACTGCGGCATCCCGCCATCTCCTATCCGCTCCATACTTACAGCCTTAATATGCCAAACGACTGCAGCAAAAGGAAAATCAAAAGAGCCGGCGCTATTACTTTGACCATTACGATATACAGCTGTTTCCGGCCAAACTTCCATCCGCCGATGGTCACTTCATCAATGATGGTCTGGGGCTTGATAACCCAGCCTACCAAAAGGCATGTAATGGCGGCCACGATCGGCATCAGGAAATTGTTGCTGATATAATCCAGAACGTCCAAAATTTGACCCACCGCCCCATTTGGCAGAGTCACCTCAAAGTACAGCACATTATACCCCAGGCAGACAATAAGGCCAATGATGAGGGCAAACCCTGTCGTAATGACCGTTGCTTTATGCCGCTTGCAGTGAAACTTATCCATAATGCTGGCCACGATAGCCTCCATCAGAGAGACGGAGGAAGTCATCGCCGCAAATGTTACCATCAGGAAGAAAATAATGCCAACCACCGTACCGGCGCCGCCCATTGCATCAAATACCTTTGGCAGAGAAACGAACATCAGACTCGGACCGGTTGTCATTCCCTCGGCACCCATAAATGTAAAGACCGCAGGAACAATCATAAGTCCCGCCAGCAATGCGACAGTTGTATCAAAAATTTCAATCTGGTTCACGGACTTTACAAGGTTTACATCCTTTTTCACATAGGAACCATAGGCTACCATAATCCCCATTGCAACGCTGATGGAATAGAACAGCTGTCCCATAGCGTCCATCAAAATGGAAAAGAACTTGGAAAATGTCATCCCCTCAAAGTTCGGTATCAAATATACCGCAAGGCCCTGCATACCCGTATGGGTTACGCCGGAAGCGTCTGTATGCTCCAGCGTCAACGAGAAAAATCCAATGATAAGAATGAGTACCAGCAAAAC
>CAKRRK010000019.1 GCA_934395135.1 uncultured Eubacteriales bacterium
GTAGCTCATCTGGTAGAGCGCCACCTTGCCAAGGTGGAGGTAGCGAGTTCGAGCCTCGTCATCCGCTCCATTTTTTACCGCGGACATGGTTGGTTGTCCGCGGTATTGTTTTGTCCGGTTTCCCTGTATGCAGGGAAAAACGAGGTCCCGGCGCCGGAAGAAACAACAGCTGGTATGGAAAATCCATACCAGCTGTTGTTTTATTGCCGGTCTGTTTTTTTATCCTGCCGGAAAATGAAAAGAGACTGCACGGAGAAGCTGATAAGAAACAGGCTGATTTCTGTCAGGATTTTGGCAAATTCCGGTGGAATGCATACAATATCCGCAAAGAAAAACAGCAGAAAGCTGTTGGCAACAAGAATGCCTGCCGCAAGGGCCGCGTATTGGGGCAGGGTTTTGGAAACCGGCTGTGGATCCCGGAACACTGCTTTTGTGTTTAGTGTGTAATTCAGTGCCGCGCTGAGAAGCCTTGCCAGCACATTGTCCGCCATCAGAAAAGCGGAGGTTCGGGGAAATATGGCATAAAACAGCAGAAACAGGAAATAGTCTGCCAGGAAACTGAGAAAAGAAGATGCGGCAAACTGAAAAATTTTTCGATAAATGCGGAGGGAATCCGCAACGCTGTGAAAATGCGACGTGGAATTTTTTTGATCCAGATACACCGTTTGAATTGGAATTTCTACGATGGGAATGGAATGGCGGCTGCAGCTTAGCAGAACGTTCATTTCATATTCATACCGATCGCCGGATATGGTCAGCATATTCTCCAAAAGGCGCCGGTCAAAGCCCCGCAGACCGGTCTGTGTATCACGGATTTTGTGGCTTGCCACACAGGAGAAAACAAGTCTTGTCAATTTGTTGCCCAGCCTGGAGCGGAGAGGAACGTCTCGGTCAAACGTTCTGGCGCCCAGGATGAGGGCGTCCGGACGGTGTTTGACCGCTTCTGCGATTTGCATCATGTCCTGGAGCAGGTGCTGCCCGTCTGCATCCATGGTAATAATGCGGGCGGCGGAAGGCGCCGCCTCATAAAGGTAGCGAAAGGCGGTTTTGAGCGCCGCGCCTTTGCCGCGGTTTACGGTGTGGCGCAAAATGACGGCGGCCTCAAGCTGCTGAAAGACGGACTGATATTCCGGCGCGCTGCCGTCGTCCACGACAATCAAGGGATATCCGGCGGCTGCCAAAGCGTTTGCCAAGGAAATAAGCTGTTTGGACGGCTGATAGGCGGGAATGACAACAAAGGTGTCCGCACAGCCGGTACTCACATCGGAAGTCATACGATTCCTCCTGCATAAAAAGTGGAGAAAAACAGAGAAACGCTGGCCCGGTTTGCCGAAAAACAAACAAGATTGGAATGCCGGGGAAACCACAGACGCAGGGAATAAAAACTCTGTTTTCTGCTCAGACATAGTTTACCATCTGAGTCTTACGGCAAAATGAAATCTGTCTTACATTTTTCTTACGTTTTTCTGACTGTACCGCGGTTTGCGGCAAAGGATGGTTCTGCATGTATTATGTAAAATTTCGGTTTAAGAAACAAGGGAGAAAATCTTTAAGATTTTTTTAATTGCACCGGAACTCTGTCTTGGCAGACCGCAGCTTGTGCAAGGGAAGATGGCGCGGCGGATGTTGCAGTTTGCCGGATTGTGCGGCCGCAAAAGCTGTCATTTGAAAGGGAGAACGGAAAATATTTCCCAAAGAGGACGTATGGAGGATATTTGCCCTTGGAAAAATAATGGCAGGAAAGAGAAAAACATTTCAGAAAAGCGGCGCTTCTTTGCATACAATGTTTACAACAGGATGGCAGCGGAAAGAAAACAATTTTTTCGAATTCCACAAAATTTGCAAGTTTTACAAATTATCATTCATTTTTATTGTTTTTTGCCAATGCAAGTGATACAATAAATGCGATACCGCATAGCGTGACAAAAGCATAAAAAATTGCTTTTGTGCTTTTGCCGGCTTTGCTGTTGAAAATTTTATATAGGAGATAGTGTTATGAGTTTGAAAAATGCGTATTTAGTCAACCTGATGGAAACCGTGAAAAAAAGAAATCCGGCAGAACCGGAATTCCATCAGGCGGTGCAGGAAGTATTGGAATCTCTCGAGCCAGTGATCGAGGCCCATCCTGAATATATCAAGTCCGGTGTAGTCGACAGCATCGTGGAGCCAGAGCGGATCATCAAGTTCCGGGTTCCGTGGGTGGATGACGGCGGTAAAGTACACATTAACCGTGGTTACCGTATCCAGTTTAACAGCGCAATTGGCCCTTACAAAGGCGGCCTGCGGTTCCATCCGTCGGTTTATGAAGGCATTATCAAGTTCCTTGGATTTGAACAGATCTTTAAAAATTCCCTGACCGGTCTGCCCATTGGCGGCGGCAAGGGCGGTTCGGATTTTGATCCAAAGGGCAAGTCTGATATGGAAGTGATGCGCTTCTGCCAGAGTTTTATGACGGAACTGTCCAAGCACATCGGCGCGGATACCGACGTGCCGGCGGGTGATATTGGGGTAGGCGGCCGTGAAATCGGCTATCTGTATGGCCAGTACAAGCGCCTGCGCAATGAGTTTACCGGCGTGCTGACCGGCAAGGGCATTCCCTATGGCGGCAGCCTTGCCCGGACCGAGGCCACAGGTTATGGCGTTTGTTATTTTACCAACGCGATGCTGAAAGACAAGGGCAAGTCTTTTGCCGGAAAAACCGTGGTAGTTTCCGGATCCGGCAACGTGGCGATTTATGCCACCCAGAAGGCGACCCAGTTGGGCGCAAAGGTTGTTGCGATGTGTGATTCCAACGGCTATGTTTATGACAAAGACGGCATCGACCTTGACTGCATCCGGCAGATTAAGGAAGTGGAACGCAAGCGCATTAAAGAATATGTCGCAACACATCCGTCGGCAGAATACCATGAGGGTTGCTCCGGCATCTGGGGAATTCCATGCGATATAGCCTTGCCTTGCGCAACGCAAAACGAGCTGGATGGCGAAGCCGCAAAGAAACTGCTGGCAAACGGCGTAATGGCAGTCGTAGAAGGCGCGAATATGCCATGCACGCCGGAAGCCATTGAAGCGTTCCAGGCCAAGGGCATTCTCTTCGGGCCTGCCAAGGCGGCAAACGCCGGCGGCGTTGCAACGTCTGCTCTGGAAATGAGCCAGAACTCCATGCGGTATTCCTGGACCTTTGAAGAGGTGGACGCAAAGCTCAAGAACATTATGGAAAATATTTATGCAAATATTTCCGCGGCGGCAGAAGAATATGGCATGAAGGATAACTTTGTGGCCGGCGCCAATATTGCAGGCTTTAAAAAAGTGGCAAGCGCTATGCTGGCGCAGGGTGTGGTATAAACGCCGTACCGCATTGATGCAGCGAGGAAAAGGATCCCTTGGAAAAGGGGTCCTTTTTTGAATGGAACCTCTGCCGGAACAGGAAAGATGTGAGGGGAGATGGAATGCTTTCCATGGCAATTTGCATAAAAATAAGATTATTTTTTTAAGATTTGGTAAAACTGCTTGTAGGCAGGTGAAACAAACTTGATTAATTTGCAAAATGTGTATAAAATATATGACAACAGACAGGTGGAGGCGCTGCGGGGCGTAAACTTGCTGGTGCGGCAGGGAGAATTTATCGCCGTTATGGGAGAGTCCGGCTCCGGAAAAACCACCTTGATGAACATTTTGGGTTGCCTGGATACCGTAACGACAGGGCGGTACTGCCTGTTTGGGCAGGATGTGAGCAAGCTGGACGCAGACGGATTGGCAAACATACGGAATCGGAAAATCGGGTTTATCTTTCAGGATTTTAATCTGATCGATAAACTCACCGCCCGGGAAAATGTGGAATTGCCGCTGGTGTTCCGAGGGGTTCCAAAGGAAGAACGGCGGCGGATTTCCAGCGCGGCGCTGGAGGCGGTGGGGCTTTCCAGCCGGATGGATCATATTCCGTCGGAAATGTCCGGCGGACAGCAGCAGCGGGTGGCGATAGCCCGGGTAATTGCCGGAAAAAACCGGTTGATTCTGGCCGATGAACCAACGGGCAACCTGGATGCAAAATCGGCGCGGGATGTGCTCCGTATTATCCAGGCACTGTGGAAGGAAGGGCACACGGTGGTGCTCATCACCCATGACGCGGGGATCGCGGCCTGTGCGCAGCGAATTATCCGCATCGCGGATGGAACAATACAGACGGAAGGATGTTAGACTATGGTAAGACGGGACAAGGACAACTATTATCTGGATATGGCGCAGGTTGCGCTGGAGCGTGGGACCTGTCTGCGCCGAAATTTCGGTGCGGTGATCGTAAAGAACGATGTCATTGTATCCACCGGCTACACCGGGGCGCCGCGGGGCAGGGAAAACTGCATTGATCTTGGGACTTGCCTGCGGGAGAAGCGCAACATCCCCCGGGGAGAACGGTATGAATTTTGCCGCAGCGTCCATGCAGAGGCCAACGCCATTATCGCGGCGCCGCGGGAGCAAATGCTGGGTGCCACATTGTATCTGGTGGGCCGGGATATGAAAACCGGAGCTATTATGGAAGACGCCAATTCATGTACGATGTGCAAACGTCTCATCATTAATGCGGGGATTGAAAAGGTGGTTATCCGGCGGAGCGCCGATACATATGAAGTGATCCCGGTTTCCGATTGGGTGACCTACGACGAATTGCTGGATGGGCAGTCGGGTTATTGAACGGGCATCAGACGGGATAGAATAGAAAAAAGAAAACGCGGCTGGTCTTTTTTAGGAAACCAGCCGCGTTTGTTCGTGTGCAGATATAAAAAGGGTTAGGAAAAAAACTGCCAAAATCGGATTTTTATGATATAATGAGACAGAAAGCGCCGGTTCAGAGAAAGGCTTAAATCTGCCGCATCGTATGCGCTGTATGCCCGCCGACATTGGACCCTTGCCTGTGCCGCCATCGCGGCCGGCTCGAAGATGTGTCAAAGACAGAGGTGATATAAAGTATGGGAAACATCAAAGGTGTGATTTTTGATATGGATGGCACGCTGCTGGATTCTATGAACGTGTGGTCAGACATTGACCAGGAATTTTGGAGGCGCCGAAACCGGCCGATTCCGCCGGGATACCTGGAAGCGGTAACGCCCATGGGCTTCCGCCTGGCAGCGGAATACACCATCCGGGAATATGGGCTTTCAGAAACGGTTCCCGCAATTATGGCCGAGTGGCAGGCGATGGCGGTCGAGCAATACAGCAGCAGTATTCGTACGAAGCCGTATGCCAAGGAATTATTGGAGGATCTTCAGAAAAAGGGCGTTTTGTGCGCAGTAGCGACGGCTTCCCATAGAGAGTTGTATGAACCTGCGCTCCGAAACAATGGGATTGACCGTTATTTTCACAGCGTCACCGCGGTATCGGAAGTAGGAAAGGAAAAGGGTTCTCCGGATATTTATCTTGCGGCGGCGGAAAAAATGGAACTTTCTCCGGCGGAGTGTATGGTGGTAGAAGATATTTATGCCGGCGTCCGCGCCGCAAAAGAAGGCGGCTTTTATACCGTGGGCATATACGAATCCGCCGCGGAATACGAACGGGATAAAATTATGGAAACAGCGGATTTGTATATTATGGATTTTTCACAATTAATAGGGCATGCCGCATTTGAATAGAGGAGGGAAAAGAAACGATGTCCAGGTTTGATGACTACTTTTTAATGCAACCCGGTGATGTGGGGGAATATGTGCAGGAGAAACTTCACTATTTTCCGGATAACGCGGAATTTTCCTGCCGGGAAATCGGCGACGGCAATCTGAACTATGTATTTCGCCTGGTGGACGAGAAATCCGGAAAATCCATCATTGTCAAGCAGGCGGGAGAGACATGGCGGATCTCTGACGATGTGTTTTTGTCCACGGACCGCGGCAGAATCGAGGCGGAAATCCTGCAGTTCCAGGAACAAAAGGCACCAGGACTTGTGCCGAAGGTATATTTGTATGACGGCGTGATGTGCGCTATCATTATGGAAGATATGATTGGGCATACGATGATGCGGACCGGTATTTTACAGCATGAGACTTATCCGCTATTTGCGGAGCATGTGTCGACCTACCTTGCAAAAACACTGATTGCGACTTCCGATGTGGTACTGAACCACAAAGAAAAGAAAGAACGGGTAAAAGCGGCGGTAAATCCGGATTTGTGTGAAATCTCCGAAGATCTGGTGTTCAGCGAGCCGTTTCTGGATTATAATCACCGAAACGACCTTTTTCCGCCCAACGCGGAATTTATCCAGCGGGAGATTTATGACGATAAAGCGCTGCACCTGGAGGCGGCAAAGCTGAAATTTGCCTTTATGAACAATGCGCAGGCGCTGATCCACGGTGATTTGCACACCGGTTCGGTGTTCATCAACAAGGAACATACATTTTTCTTCGATCCGGAATTTGCGTTTTACGGTCCCATGGGGTATGATATCGGCAATGTAATTGCCAATTTGTTTTTTGCCTGGTGCAACGGTGACGCGACCATCCCGGATCCGGATCAGCGGGAGGAGTTCTGCGGCTGGGCAATGGATGCCATCGTGCAGACGATCGATCTGTTTAAAGAAAAGTTTGTCCAAACCTATCGCGAAACGGTTACAGAGCCGATGGCAAAGGTGGATGGTTTTCTGGAGTGGTACCTCGGCACGATTTTATCCGATACCGCGGGAATGTGCGGCATGGAGAGCATACGGCGGATTGTGGGCCTTGCCAAGGTCAAGGATATCACTACCATTGCGGAAACAGAAAAACGGATGGCGGCGGAACGATATGTCCTTACCTTTGCAAAAGACTGCATAAAAAACAGAAGTGCGTTCCAGTGCGGCAATGATTTTAAAGCGGCCATTGTGCGGGCAGTTGCCGCCCACAAAGCGTAAAAGGCGGGAGGAATTTATGGCGAAAAAAACAATTTTAGAGTACGAAACTGTGGAACTGGACGATGAAGCGTCCGCACTTGTTATCCTCGACCAGACCAAGTTGCCTGGGAAAACAGAAATTTTGCGTCTGACAAAGCAGGAGGAGATCTGGAACGCCATTCATATCCTTCAGGTTCGCGGTGCGCCGGCCATCGGCGTTGCGGCGGCTATTGGCGTTTATCTTGCTGCCAAGGAAATCCAGACAGAAGACCCGGCGGAATTTTATCAGGCGTTTCAAAAGGCCAAAGCGTATCTTGCGTCATCCCGCCCCACGGCAGTCAATCTTTTTTGGGCCCTTGACCGAATGGAAAGCGTCGCCAAAAAAGAACTGGGCCGTCCGATACAGGAGATCAAGGAAGCGCTTCGCAGGGAAGCTGAGGCCATCCGGACGGAAGATATCTGGGTGTGCCAAAAGATCGGAGAATATGGTCTGACCCTGATAAAACCCGGCGACGGCCTTCTGACTCACTGCAACGCCGGCCAGCTGGCGACTGTAAAATATGGCACGGCGACGGCGCCGATGTACTTGGGACATTCCAGAGGGTATGGGTTTAAGATTTATTGCGACGAAACCCGTCCTCTGCTGCAGGGAGCGCGGCTGACAGCCTATGAATTGTCGGAAGCGGGAATGGACGTCACGCTGCTGTGCGACAATATGTCTGCGAGTTTGATGCGGACGGGCTGCATTCAGGCGGTGTTTGTAGGCTGTGACCGGGTAGCTGCAAACGGGGACGCGGCAAATAAAATCGGCACTTCTATGGCGGCGCTTGCCGCTAAACGGTATGGCATACCGTTTTATGTCTGCGCGCCTACGTCCACCATCGATCTTACCTGCAAGACGGGTGCGGACATTCACATTGAGCAGCGCAAACCAGAGGAAGTAACGGAAATGTGGTACCGGGAGCGGATGGCACCGGAATGCATCAAAGTCTTTAACCCGGCGTTTGATGTGACAGACGCGGATTTGATTTCCGGCATTGTAACGGAATACGGCGTGGCAAGACCGCCGTTTGCCAAATCCATCGAAGAAATATTTGCAAAAAAACAGAAGGCAGCGGAGAATGCCGGTCGGTTGGATTGAAACATAAAAAAAGAGACGATCATTCGTCTCTTTTTTATGTGCGGTATTTGCTTACTTAAGTTCCACCTTGGCGCCAGCTTCTTCCAGCTTCGCTTTGATTGCCTCTGCATCTTCCTTGGAAGCGTTTTCCTTAATGGTGGAAGGAGCGCCGTCAACCTTTTCCTTGGCTTCTTTCAGGCCAAGACCGGTAATTTCACGAACAGCCTTGATAACATTGATCTTGGAAGAACCAGCTTCCGCCAGAACAACGGTAAACTCGGTCTGTTCTGCCGCCGCCGCACCGCCTTCTACTGCGCCGCCGGCAACTGCGCCAGCAACTGCAACCGGAGTTGCGGATACGCCGAATTCTTCTTCCAGTGCTTTTACAAGTTCGGAAAGCTCAAGAACTTTCAGTTCTTTGACAGCTTCGATGATATCTGTAACCTTAGACATAGTAACATTCCTCCGTCATTTTTTATTATAATAATTGGGGCAAATCCGCTGTATTTATTCAGCGGCAGGTGCTTCTTCCGTGGTTTCTGCCGGAGCTTCCGCGGAAGCGATCAGTGTAGAAACCAGTGCGTCATCATTACCCTGGCCCTTTTCCGCAATTGCATTAAGCGCAATTGCCAGCTGCATAATAGGATAGTTGAAGCTGTACAGGGTCTGTGCGATGAGGGTTTCCTTGGACGGCATTTTGGCTAAAGCGACAACTTCTTTCTCGTCAATGACGTTGCCTTCCAGATAGCCGGCCTTGATCGTAAAGTTTTCGTGCTCCTTCGCATAATCGTTCAGAATTTTTGCAGGAGCGACGACATCGTCTGTTGTGCTGATAGCGAGAGCAGTGGTGCCGCTGAGAACATCGTCCAGCCCTTCCAGACCGGCTTCCTTTGCGGCAAAACGAATCAAGGTGTTCTTGATAACTGCATAATCGACGCCCGCTTCACGAAGTTTGCGGCGAAGAATGGTATCATCTTCGACGGTAATGCCCTTATAGTCCACAAGGACGCCGGCCGGAGAATTCTTCAGCTTTTCTGCAAGGGAAGCAACAAATGCTTTCTTTTCTTCCAGAACCTTTGCGTTTGGCATAATTTTCACCTCCGTTATATCAAAAATGCCCTCTTGTCCAAAGACCAAGAGGGCATAACAAAACAACTAAATGGTTCGCTGTTATGTGCCGATCTCGGCAGGCGCTGCGCTTATAACTGAAACCAGTTACCTGCTGTCTTTGAATCAAGCAAAAACATTCTATCAAAAAATTGGATAGTTGTCAAGCGGTTCGGGCAATTAACCGTTCACTTTAATGGCGTTTACCTTAATGCCAGGACCCATTGTGGAAGCAACCACGCAGGACTTTACATACTGGCCTTTGGCCGCTGCCGGCTTTGCTTTGATGATGGCGCCCATTAAAGCGTCAAAGTTGTCCTGCAGCTTCTGCGTCCCGAACGAGGCTTTGCCAATGGGGCAATGGATGATATTCGTCTTGTCAAGACGATATTCGATCTTGCCGGCTTTGGATTCCTGAACGGCCTTAGCCACATCCATAGAAACAGTGCCGGCTTTTGGGTTTGGCATCAAGCCTTTGGGGCCAAGTACCCGGCCCAGACGGCCAACCAGACCCATCATATCCGGTGTTGCGATGACAACATCATAATCAAAGAAGTTTTCCTTCTGGATGCGTTCTACCATATCCTCTGCGCCAACGAAATCTGCGCCCGCCTGTTCCGCTTCGGTTGCTTTTTCACCCTTGGCAAATACCAGGACACGGACAGTTTTTCCGGTACCGTGGGGCAGCACGATGGCGCCGCGGACCTGCTGGTCTGCATGACGGGAGTCAACGCCCAGCTTAACATGAAGCTCAATTGTTTCGTCAAACTTCGCCTTGGCGGTGCTTACCACCATATCCAGTGCTTCGGTTGGGTCATACAACTTAGAGCGGTCGATAAGCTTGGCACTATCTACATATTTTTTACCTTTACGCACGAAAATTTCCTCCTTTAGTGGTTATTCGGGCTTGAAACCCTCCCACCAGACGACATCATGCCGTCAAGTTGTAATTAAAAATTATTCTTCTACGGTAATACCCATGCTGCGGGCGGTACCAGCGATCATACTCATTGCGGCTTCAATGTTGCCGGCATTGAGGTCTGGCAATTTGGTTTCAGCAATTTTGCGAAGGTCTTCCTTGCTGAGTTTCGCCACCTTAGTTTTGTTTGGTACTGCGCTGCCGCTTTCGATTTTGCAAGCTTTCTTGATCAGAACCGGAGCCGGCGGCGTTTTGGTGATGAAAGAGAAAGAACGGTCTGCATATACTGTGATAACGACCGGAATCACCATACCCATATCATTTTTTGTACGCTCGTTGAATTCCTTGGTAAACGCCATGATGTTAACGCCATGCTGACCCAAAGCAGGACCTACCGGGGGAGCCGGGGTTGCCTTGCCTGCGGGAATCTGGAGCTTGATATAACCTACTACTTTCTGTGCCACGTTACGTTGCACCTCCTTAGAAAAAAATGTGGTAAATCGCGAGACATAAAAATGTTCTCTCCCACTTGCCGTGGAAAACAAACAAACGATAAACGTTTATTCTTCGATTGCCTGTACCTGATCGAGTTCTAACTCGACCGGTGTTTCGCGGCCAAACATGGATACAGTGACGCGCACCATATTTTTGCCTGGCTCCAGGGCATCCACCGTGCCGATGAATCCATCCAGCGGCCCGTCGATGACCTTCACATTGTCGCCGACTGCATAATTTGTTTCTACAGCCCGCTTTTCAACGCCCATTTTTTCCACCTCTTCATTGGTGAGGGGAAGGGGCTTGTTTGAGTTTGGTCCCACAAAGCCTGTACAACCGCGGGTGTTGCGGACCAAATACCAGCTTTCATCGGTCATAACCATCTTTACAAGAACATAGCCGGGGAAAAGCTTGCGCTCCACCTCTTTGGTTTTTCCGTCTTTCACTTCAACAACCGTTTCCACCGGGACTTTTACGTCGGTGATGAGGTCATAAAGCTTACGGTTTTCAACGGCTTTTTCGATGGAAGAGGCTACTTTGTTTTCGTAGCCCGAGTATGTGTGCACCACATACCATTTCGCTGATTCTGACATAGTCTGCTATCCTTTCTGTTTAACGGTTAGGAAAACAGCTGGAAAAGCCCACTAATACCCAGGTTGAACACAAAATCCGCAATCCAGATAATGACTCCGATAATTGCGATGGTGAGAATAACGACACCGGTATTGTTTACCACCTGTTTTTTATCTGGCCAAACAACTTTTTTGACTTCGCTTTTTAAATCGCGACCCCATTTACCGATGCGAGCAATTACAGAGGGCTTTTGGGCTTTGGCTGGTTTTTTTGCGCCAGCTACGGCCTTTTCCTGTTCTGACATGAAGCTACACCCTTTCTCTGGTCCAAACTACTTGGATTCACGATGCAAAGTATGCTTCTTGCAGAAACGGCAATACTTATTCATCTCAAGACGGTCTGGAGTGTTTTTTTTGTTTTTCATAGTGTTGTAATTTCTTTGCTTACATTCGGTACAAGCTAATGTTACCTTTACACGCATTCTAACGGCACCTCCTTAAAATTTGCCTCCCTTTGCAGAAAAAAGTCCGGTTTTTACCAATTAAAACCGGGCAAAAAAAATACCCTGCATAGGTTCTATTATTATAGCACACGAAAAATGCAAGGTCAACAGTTTCGTTCACATTTTTTTATGAAAAAACGCACTATTTTGCAAAAAGTAAATTCCATCGAGCCTTTTAATGCTGCAATCCCCAAATGGGTTGAAAAATCTGGAAAATGACAGGAGAAACTGTGCCGTGCGGTCTTGGAATCCGGCGCCGCCTCAGAGACTTTGTTGGAAAATCACAGGGAATGCATTTTAAAACCGGAGCATTTGTGCTATGATACTGCATAGATGCTATGGTTTTCCGACGGCAGGGGAATCTTCCGGCTGCCGGTTTGGAAAATGGAAAGGATGCTGCGCATGAAAATGATAGGAATCGATTATGGAGACGCCCGTACCGGAATTTCAATTTCCGATCCCACCGGTTTTTTGGCGGGATCGCCGCAGGTAATTCGGGAGTGGAACCGGGAAAGACTGTTGGAACGGCTGCTGGAGATCATTGCGGAAGAGCGCGTCGAACAGATTGTGCTGGGACTGCCCAAAAATATGGACGGAACAGAGGGGGAACGGGCGCAAAAAAGCCGGGAACTGGGACAAGCTCTTGCCGAACGCTCCGGCGTACCTTTGGCCTTTTGGGACGAACGGCAAACCACAGTGGCAGCCCATGCCATTTTGCATGCCGCAGGAAAGAAAATGAAGCGGCATAAGGAATCGGTGGATGCGGTAGCGGCCTCTCTGATTTTGCAGGGCTATCTGGATGCAAACAGAGGACGATGAAAAGCAAAAATGGATTAGCGTCATAAGTACAAGGTACATTTCGGATCAAAATGGTTCCTTTGCGGTGCTGCTTCTGCAGCTGCAACACCAATTCCAGAAGAAACAGGAGGAAGAATCAGTGTGCTTTACAGAGCGACAGCCTCGCTTGGGAATTCGCTCGTTTACGGTTCCATTTGCCAGCGGCAATCGTCCAAATCAGCGGCCGCAGACGGTTTTCACCCCTTGGGATTGGGGTGCGGCGCGCGGCAGATGGAACTGTTTTATGCGCTTGATTTGGGGACAGTATGTCCCTGCATCAACGTTTTAAATTATGGATGAGGCCGCAGGACACATTGGAAGCGTCTCTGACGCAAGAAGAAATGTGGGCGAAAAAAAGCATCGCCTATTTGCGAACAGGGATTCCTCAGAAATCGAAACCGCAGATAACAACAATGAAAAACGGGCAGCCGTTTCGGTTGTTCTCCGATTTGCCCGCGCCTTTTTGCCTGGGGACTTTGTGGCATCAGGATTTGAAATCCGCTTCGGCCCCGCTTTGTTTTTCGGATTTCTTTTTGTAAAACAATTCTTTGATGCCGATATACAGCAGGAGAAATCCAAAACACCGTTTTAAAATGGAAACGTCTGTGCCTGCCGCCAGCAAGGAACCGAATACCGCGGTAACGGAGCCGGCGATGCCGCACAGCAGAATTGCCTTTTTATCAATCATGTTGTTTTTGATATGGGATGCCAGGGCCGGCGGGGCGCATACGATGAAATACAAAAGGTTAATCCCTGCCGCGGTAAACTGGTTAATCCCCGCGAAGGCGGTGAGATAAAGCATCAAAAGAGAGCCGCCGCCGATGCCAAAGCCGGAAAGGATGCCGGTCAGAAGCCCAACCACAATACCGATTACCATCCAAACACCGCCTTTAAACCGCCATACAGGATTAGAGCGCCGAAGATACGGTGAAGAAAAGCAAGGGAAAGCTTTTGAAACAGCTTTCCGGAAATAAGCCCGCCGGCGGCACCGCCGATGAGATAAGGCAGGGCGGCTTGGACATCAATGCCGCTTTTTATACCATAAATGACCGCAGATACCACGCAGATGGGCAGAATTACGCCTACAGACGTGGCAAATGCGGTTTTTTCCTTCATTTTGCTCCAGGAAATAAACAGCGGCACCAAAAACAGGCCGCCGCCGGAACCGAAAAAACCGTTGGCAAGCCCGGCAAGACCGCCGGTTACAATGAGTTTGGTTTGTTCTTTTTTCAACCGGTATCACCTCTTTGTCATAGCATTTGAAGGAAGAAAAGGAATTATGCGCATTGTTTTCCGCATTTTCAGTGAAAACGGCAGTTTTCCATGGCAGGCTTTGTTCGAAACAAGCAGGAATGCCCGGGCGCGTAAGACATGGAGATGCATGCCGGAAGTTTGCACTATGCCGCTGCGGCCGGCCTGGGTTTTCAAATGCCGGGAAAAACGCCTCCCTTCCGGGAGGCGTTCGATTTAAAACTTGGAGACGGGGAGAAACCTCCTCTGATTTTCTGTTAAACAGAAGCAGGGGATTTCGATGAAGTCTCTGGAAAATGATGGTGGCCCCATTCACAGATGCTCTGCAGAATTGGCATCAGGGAAAACCCCAGATCTGACAAACGGTATTCTACCTTGGGCGGCACCTGAGGATATTCCGTGCGCAGGATAAGACCGTCTTCCTCCAGTTGTTTCAGCTGACTGGACAGCATTTTGTGGGTGACGCCGTCCAGGGAGCGTTTGAGTTGGCCATAGCGCATTACCTGGGTTTTCCAGAGCCAAAACAGAATGTGCATTTTCCATTTTCCCTCGATGAGAGATATGGTGTAGGAAAAAAATTGTGCGTCAATCGAATCATATGGTGCAGTGCGGAGCAATTCCATGGGTATCACTTTCCTTTTGGATAGTATCTTACAAAATAGTGCGTCCTGTACAAAATGCAGGCTTTCTTTTATAATAATTATAGAAGAAAAAAATCAACTCGTCAATCAGGAGGAAAGAGTATGAAAGTGTTAATGTTAAACGGAAGCGCGAAACCAAGGGGATGCACCTATACGGCGCTGACCGAGATTGGCAAAACTCTGGAGGAACAGGGGATCGAATATGAGATATTCCAAATTGGCGCCCAGCCGGTGCGGGACTGTATTGGCTGCAACCAGTGTAAAGGCAACGGATGTATTTTTGAGGAAAACAACGTCCGGGAATTTTTGGAAAAGGCGAAGGAGGCAGATGGCTTTGTGTTTGGATCTCCGGTTTATTTTGCGCATCCCAGCGGCCGGCTCCTGTCTTTCCTGGATCGTGTGTTTTATGGCTGTGAAACGCAGCATATCTACGCCCCGTTTACCGGCAAGCCGGGCGCGGCCATTGTATCCGCCCGCCGGGGCGGCACCACGGCATCGGTGGATGTCATACAGAAGTATTTTACCATCGCCTCTATGCCGGTAGTGGCGTCCACGTATTGGAATATGGTGCATGGGCAAACGCCGGAAGAGGTGTTGGAAGATAAGGAAGGCCTGCAGACGATGCGCAACATCGGCCGGAATATGGCGCATCTGCTCCAGAGCCTCCGGTACGCAAAGGAGAACGGCATTTCCGCGCCGGCGCTGGAAACTGCAAACGAAACGCCGTTTATCCGCAAAAAGGCAGAATAACAGCGTGGGACGCAGAGCATCGTTTCTGCGTCCTTTTTTGTTGACGAAACCCGGAAAAAGACGTATGATAATTTTACTCTTCTTTGGAAAGGATGTGCCATATGAAAAAGCGGGTTGTGTCCGTCTTTCTTTGCGTTGTGCTGCTGGTTGCTGCACTGCCTGTTTCGGCGATGGCGGGCGCTGCGGAGGGAAAAGAAAGCGCTGCGCAGGCGGCGGACTTGATACTTTCTTACAGCGGCGCGGTGTCTGTTTCCTATGCGATGTGGCAGGACGGCCAGGTGGTGCTGGAAGGAAGCGCCGGTGTATATTCCAGAACAGAAAACCGGGCGCTGACGCCGGATATCGCATACGGCGTCGGTTCCATCAGCAAAATTTATACGACGGCAGCCGTTATGCGGCTTGTAGAGCAGGGGAAAGTGGAGCTGGACCGGCCGGTATATCAGTATCTGCCGGAATTTACAATGGCAGATCCCAGATACCGGAATATCACCGTGCGGATGCTGCTAAACCATTCCTCCGGGCTGATGGGGTCTTCCATGGGAAATGCTTTTCTTTTTGCCGACGCAAAAGAAACCCAGGCGACGGATGAACTGCTTACCCGGCTTCGGACACAGCGGCTTAAAGCGGCGCCGGGCGCTTACAGCGTTTACTGCAACCATGGGTTCACGCTGGCGGAACTTTTGGTTGAACGGGTATCCGGACAGGATTTCACCGCATTTTTGCACGAAACCCTGCTGGAACCGCAGGGACTGCTCCGTACATATACGCCCCGGGATTCGTTTGACCGTGCCGCCCTTGCGAAGATCTATCTGGGGGACAGCACACGGGCGCTGCCCAACGAGGCCGTAACTGTGATCGGAGCCGGCGGCATATATGCCTCTGCCAGCGACCTGGCGTGTTTTGGCGGTCTGTTTTGCGACCGATCCACGGCGCTTTCCAAGGCATCGAAGGATGCAATGGCGGCGGATGAAGCCGCCAAGGGTATTTGGCCGGAAAACAGCGGAGATGATGCGATACGGTATGGCCTGGGGTGGGATAGTGTCGGCTGCTATCCTTTCCAGCGGGCAGGAATAAAAGCCCTTGTAAAAGGCGGAGATACACAGTTTTATCACAGCGCACTTGTTGTGCTGCCGGAGCAGAACATGGCGGTAGGCGTGGTTTCCTCCGGAGGACTCAGCACCTATAACGAGCTTCTTGCCATCCGCGTTTTGCTGGATGCATTGGCGGAACAGGGGGTGGAAGTAGACGCCGCGCCGGGCGCTTTGCCTGCCGCTGTGCCAGCGGCGATGCCGGAAAACTTTACCGCCTGCAGCGGAATATATGGCAATTCTTTTTCGGTTGTCACCCTTGCTGTGGCGAAAAACGGGGAAATGACGCTGACGGTGCCGGCGGCTTTGGGCGGCGGCAGCCAGAAGTTTTTTTATTACAGCGACGGAACATTTCGGGATGAAAGCGGCACCATTGCCTTGCGTCTGGTTCAGGAAAAAAATGGGGAACGATACCTGCGGCAGACGGCCTATACCAGCATCCCGGGGTTTGCACAGATCGCGTCGGACAATTATGTCTACCAGAAACTGCCGGACAATCCTCCGACAGAGCAGGCAATGGCGGCCTGGAAGGCCCGCAGCGAAAAACTGTACCTCGTACTGAATGAAAAATACACGTCACAATCTTATGTTACCGGATCGCTGATATCCACAATGCCGCTGTTGGAAGAAGTGCCGGGATACCTGCTGGCCTACCGTATTGCCGGGGAAGATCTTGCGCAGAGCGTGGTGCAGATACCAGGTGTTGCGGGCAGAGATTGTCAGGATATTTCTTTTTATGAAAAGGATGGCCTGGAATATTGCGTAGCGCAGAGTACTTTGCTGGTGGACTCTGCCGGGATAGAAACCATTTATCCTGGAGCGGCTTCCCGGTGTACCATTTTAAAAAATGGATACGCTAGATGGTACCGAATCGGAACTGCCGCGGGAAACACTATGACGGTGACAACGCCGGCAAACGGTTCTTTTACCGTTTATGAAGCGGATGGAAATTTGGCGGCGAATTCCTGGGCGCTGGGAGATCATACGGTTTTGCTGCCGGACAATGGATGGATTGTCTTTGCCGGAGAACCGGGCGCCGCGTTCCGTATTTCTATGAAATGAATGCGGGGTTCCCGGTGGTGCCCATTTTCAGACCATATCCGGTTCAGTGCTTTTTGCAGGGTTTCTTCCAATGTACTGCCTGGAAGGCGATCCATATTTGGCAGGCTTGTTTTGCCAGACAATTTATGCGGTAACCGCTATGTTTGATACGGCAGCACAGCGAAACGTATGGAACAGACGCGGCAGAAGATCGAATGGCATAAGAAACAGCGTGTCGGATTTCCGACACGCTGTTTCTTATGCCGCCATAGGTTTGCGCAGTCTGCCAGCCAGGGAAAACAGGAAAAACACCCCTATGTTCACCGCCACAATCGTAGCGCCCACCGGAAGCTCTGCGGGCAGGGAAAGAAAGATGCCGGCGCCGGCACACAGCACCGAAACTACCGCGGAACAAAGAATTACGGCGCGGAAACTCCGAAACACCCGCATAGCGGACAGAGCCGGGAAAATAATAAGGGCAGAAATCAAGAGAGAGCCTACAAGATTCATCGCCAGAACGATAATGACGGCAATGAGAATCGCAATGAGAAGGTTATACAGTCCGGCGTTGGTGCCGGTTGCCATGGAAAAGTCTTCGTCGAACGTAACGGCGAAAATTTTATGATAGAACAACAGAAAGATCGCAACGACAAGAATGGACAGCACAAGGCAGAGGCGAACCTCCGTTGCCGTCAGGGTGAGAATGGCAGTAGATCCGAAGAGCGTGCCGCAGACGTCCCCGGAAAGATTGGCGGAAGGAGAAAACAAATGCAAAATGAGATAACCAAGGGCGAGGGCGCCCACCGAAAGCATGGCAATGGCGGCGTCGCCGCGGATTTTCCGTTTCCGGCTGCCGCATAGCAGCAAAACGGCGCAAACCAAGGTCACTGGCATGACAAGCAGCATATTGTCAGACAGCTGGAGGACGGCGGCAACTGCCATCACACCAAACGCCACATGAGACAGGCCGTCTCCCAGGAACGAAAACCGCTTCAGCACCAGGGTGACGCCGAGCAGCGAGGAACACAGAGCGATGAGAACGCCGACCACCAGGGCATAGCGCACGAAAGGGTATTGAAAGTACAGTGCAAAACTGCTCCACCACGATTCCATTATGAGTTCCCCTCCTTCTTATGCAGGAAAGCGCCGCCGGCGCTGCTTTGCAGATAATCAGCGGTTGTGCCGTAAAAAAGCGGCTGATACGGGCCGATGTGGAGAATATGGCTGGCATACCGCACCGCGGCGGCAATATCATGAGAGATCATCAGAATTGTAATGCCGTCCTCCCGGTTCAGCCGCTGGATCAAATCGTATAACTCGGCAGTGGCCAAAGGATCCAAGCCTGCGGTAGGCTCGTCCAGAAGCAGCATTTTTCGGGTGGCGCAAAGCGCCCTTGCCAGCAGAACGCGCTGCTGCTGGCCGCCGGACAATTCCCGGTAGCAACGCCTGGCCAAAGACAGGATACCCAGTTTTTCCATCATGCCTTCGGCAAGCCGCTGCTCTTTCTGCGTATAAAACGGGCGCATGCCGCAGCGGCCAAGACAGCCGGACAGGACAATTTCCCGGACAGAGGCGGGAAAGTCCCGCTGTATGGCAGTTTGTTGGGGCAAATAGCCGATTTCCGTCTGTTTCAGCCCGCCGCCGAAAGTGATGGTGCCGGACAGAGGGGCGTTCAACCGCAGAATCGTTTTCAACAGAGTACTTTTTCCGGAACCGTTTTCTCCCACGATGCAGCAATAATCACCGGAGGAAACGGTAAAATTCAATCCTTGTATGACGGTTTCGCCGTCATAGCCCAGCGCCGCGTCACGGCAGGTGAGAAGCGTCATAGTCGTTCCTTCTTTCTAACCATTCAGTGCGGATTTCAAAACGTCCAGATTGCCCTGCATAATGGAAAGATAGGTTGCTCCGGATTGGATATCTTCATGCGGGATGGACTGCATGGAATCCAGAAGAAAGACCGACTGATTTTTTTCCTTTGTATTGTTTCGTATCGTTTCCGCGAGAGTTTCCTCCGATTGGTCGGTAATCAGAAGACAGGGAAGAGCAAGCTCGTCCAATTTTTCCGCAAGAAATACGATGGTTTCAAAACTTGCCTCTGTTTCGGTGGAGCAACCGGGAAACGCCGCATAATACTGCAGGCCGTAATCTTCTATGAGATAGCGGAAAGGGAAACGGCCGCCGAACAGAAGGGTGTCAAAGGCCGCATGCTGCACCGTTTCCGCATATGCGCTGTCCAAAGCGTCAAGCTTGCGGCAATAATCCGCTGCATTGGCCTGGTAATCCGCCGCATGAGATGCATCGACCGAAGCAAGTGCGTCGGCAAGCGCGGCACAGATGGCCGATGCATTTTTCAGCGAAAGCCAGACATGCTCGTCCAAAGCGGAAGGATCGTCTTCCTCGTGCCCGTCAGCCTGCATTCCTTCCCGGTGCTCTTCCGTCCGGGCGCGGGCGCCAATCACATCCAAAAGGCGCACCGTCTGCCTGGATTGATTTTGCGCTTCGGAAAGAGCGTCTTCCACCCAGGCGTCGGATTCTCCGCCGACGTAGACAAACAGGTCGCAAGAGGAAATGCGTATGATGTCGTTCGCCGTGGGCTGATAACTGTGAAAGTCTACGCCGTCCTCTAACAGAAGCGTCAGTTCGACCTGCTCTGCATGCGCCCCGAGGATCTGCCGCACCCAGTCATATTCCGGGAACATAGTGCAAACAATCTGAAGTTTGCCGGTTTGATCCGGCGGATTGGCCGAACAGCCTGGAATCAAGCCCAACAACAGGGAAAAAACAAGTAGAATGGTCAGTAGTTTCTTCATAGATAGCCCTCCGGGGTCAGAAAGTTGCAGTTTGGCGGAACCGGCTATTTTTCCGCTGTGCCGCCGCATTTTTTACAGACGCCATAGATGACGGTTTTGGAGATATCCAACTGAAACCCGTCCGTATTCTGCAGGCCGCGCAGCACTTGGCCGGTGGCGGGACGGCTCAGATGGAATGTTTTTCCGCATGCGGTACACGTCAGGTGAAGCGCGTTTTTGCATGCATCTCCATGCAGAAAGCGATACACGTTTTCCCGGCTTCCTTGTTTGACAGAGCGCAGAATCAGGCCGTCGTCCGCCATTGCCGCAAGATTGCGGTAAACCGCGCTCAGACTGATGGAAGCGTGTGCCAGGGCGTTGGAGATTTCTTTGGCGGTAAACTGTTCGTCGGGATGCGCTGCAAAAAACGCATAGAGCAGTTTCCTCTGTTCGGTAACATAACCTGCCATCCGGCGTCACATCCTTATTTTAATCTGCGAATTATTCGCAAATTAAATTGTAGTCCCACAATCAAACATTGTCAAGAGTTTTGTGAGAAAAAACAGCAAAAAGAGGAATTTTTTGGCAGAAATTACAACAAAATCTGACAAAAAGGAAAGACGGCATAGCCAAAGCTATGCCGTCTGCCAAAGGATTTCCATCTGCAAAAGCTGGATTATTTTTGAATAGTTTCACC
Source organism: uncultured Eubacteriales bacterium (assembly GCA_934395135.1). Taxonomy (GTDB): domain Bacteria; phylum Bacillota; class Clostridia; order Oscillospirales; family Butyricicoccaceae; genus CAKRRK01. The sequence goes on from CAKRRK010000019.1 coordinate 20,661, forward strand.
GAAATTTTTCAGAATCTGCGCGACTTCGCTCCGGGAAGCGGTGCCGGTCGGATCCAGCAGGCCGTTGCCCTTGCCGGACAGCAGCTTAGAGTGAACCGCCCAGTTCATAGCGGATTCTGCCCAAGTGGAGATTTTTTCCGCGTCGGAAAATTCCCGAACTGCCATACCGCCCTGGGTGGTGTCGTATCCTTTGTAGGTTGCGTAGTTATACAGGATTACAGCCATCTGCTCCCGGGTGATATTGTCGGCCGGGCCGAATTTGCCGTTGCCATAGCCGCTGACAATCTGTTTGGACGCCGCCCAGTTTACCGCATCTGTGTACCAGACGCCGGCCGCAACGTCGTTGAATGCGGCGGAAACGGATACAGCAGGCTTGCCTTCCATATTATAAAGCACCTGAGCAATCATGCCGCGGGTAAGCTTTGCGGTGGGGGCAAACGAAGTGTCGCCGACGCCCTGCATCAAATGGTTGTCATACACATATTTTACCGCCGCGTAATACCAGTCGGAGGAGGTAACGTCGGTAAATGGCAGACCAGTGGAGGCTGCAAAGGAAACGCTGACAGTAACATTGGACGATGGCATAATAAAGGTATAGATGCCGCTGCTCTTTTCTGTTGTTTTGACAGAAGTTCCCTTGCCGTCGGTGACATTTACCGCGCCGATGGCATAGCCGCTGTCGGGAATTGCTGTAATGGTAACCGTTGTGCCGTCAGAAGCACGGCTGGAGCTTGCCGTCACCTTGCCGTTGGTTGTGTTCGCCACAGAGACGGTATAGGAAGTCGAAACACCGCCGCTTCCGGTGTTTCTGCTCCACTGCGCTGTCAGTGGGGTGGTGCCGGAAGGCATCGTCAGAGTACCGGTATGAGTTGTGCCGTCCGCGTCTTTCCAGCCGCCAAAGCGATAGCCGGATTTTGTAACGGAAGGCAGAGAAACGCTGTCGCCGGCTACGGCGAATACCGGGGCAATGTCCTCCGGCTTGCCGCCGTTTGCGTCAAAGGTCGCGTTGCCTAATGTAAGTTCCAGGGCATTGATCGGATCGCTCCCGCCCTTTGGATACAGCGAAATGGTATAAGCGCCTGGCTTCAGTTCTGTAGTGGTGTGATCCTCCCGTTCAAAGGTGAAGTATACAACGGCGCCATTTGTCACCGTCTGATCGCCGGTGGTTACGATTTCACCTTCTGCGTTGGTCACTTTGTAGGTATAGTCCGCCGCGGTTCCATTGCCCTGAATTGCAAAATACATAGTATTTTGATCGGAATCGGAAACATAAGCCTCTTCCGGTCCGTTCATTGCCTTGATTTGCGCATTGATGGCTGCATTCGCAGCGTCGCCGGATGCCTGGAAGCCCGCTGCTATGAGGGCGGCGCTGCTGTCCGTATACTGTCCGTTCAAAGCCGTCTGGTAAGCGTTCAAAGCCCCCGCCAAATCGGCTGCGCATTCTATAGCGGATTTGGCAGTTGTGTAAGCCTGTTCCGGCATATAGTAGGTTGTGTCGCCCACGGTAATGCCTTCGCCGTTGTGATATACGGTATCCAGCAGAAACCGGTTATAGGTTTTCACAGCGTCGAGCAAATCGGCCTTGTATGCGGCGAGTGTGTCGGACCATACGTCCTTATCTGCCCATTCCGTCGCCCAAAGCGCGCTGTAGCCGCCGGCAATGACAGCGTTGATGTCCGGTACCTCACTGTATTTCATTGTAGAGCCAGGAACCGTCACCTGCCCAAGGGGTTCTGTGGTGTAGGCCGTCCAATCGTCTACAAAGCTCTGTGCGGAGAGGAGCGTCAGGGTTTTGGTATCCAATACAGTGTCGTTCAGTTTGAGAACGGCGGTGTATTCACCCGCCTGGAGCGTATTTTCGCCAACATGGTCACTGCGCTCAAAGGTAAACCGAATGGCGCGGTAGTTTGCACCCTTGCCGGTGGGGAAGGTATAGTTGTTAATTTCCGTTCCGTCTTTGCTTACCACAATGGTATAAGCGTTGCCGGCACTCCGATTGTCCAGCACGACATACATGGTGTTTTTATCGCTGTCGGTGACTGGGGTGGAGGGCTCCAAGCCGTCCGCTGTATCCAGTTCCTGGACAAGCGCATTGAATACCTGGTTTGCACCTTCGCCCGTTTCTTGGAAACCAAACGCCGCAATGCGATTGAGTTCGCTGCTGGTTGCAAGATATTCGGAGAAATGACGCACGGTCCAGGAAAGAACGCCGTCTTTCAGGGTGCTGTCAACCTTCTGGTATCCGGTGGGCGCAATGTAGTATACCACAGCGGTTTCGCCGGCAAATGGCGCAGAAACCGTGATGGAACCTTTTGCGTCAGCTTCGCCGAATATTTCGTTGCCGGCGGCATCCGTTGCGGTCAGGGTATACTTTTTGTCAGAACCCTGGTCCGCCGCGCTTACCTCCAGGGTAACGTCAGAGACCGCCGTTTCCTCTTCGCCGGTGGCAGCGTTTTCGGTGATCGCGCTCCATGCGTCTGCGTCAATGGACAAAGTTGCAACGTTGGTTTCAATCGCCACGGTGGAAACCGAAGGATCTGTGTCAATGGCCTGGAGCGCCTTGCCGCCAATGGTGATATTTGCCGCCGTTGCGCTGCCGGCGTCCTCTGCCTTGGCGTTTACCGTCAGCGTTTTGCCGGAAGCGTTAAGGTTTTCTTCGCTGGTATCCAGCATTTCACCGCCGATGGATGCGTGAATAGTATTGTTCTTCACCTCTGCCTCTGCGGTGATCGTGGATTTCAGGTCTACCGAATAAGTGTTGCTGCCTGTGTTCTTGGTGCAGGCATAGTCTGCGCCGAGGAGACTGGAAACGTCGGCAGAAAAGGTGCCGCCGGTAATGTTCCAGGTGATGGCCGCAGAGTAGGAAGTGTTGGTGGCCAACGAGCCGTTCAGCGTACCGCCGGAGATCGTTGTGATACCCTGTTCATATGAATATTTGGGCTTTCCGTCCGAACCTTCCGCCATCGTGGCGATGGCCGCGCCGCTGGCGTGAAAGATACCGCCTTTGACGGTGAGCTCATTCCAGTTCAGTACAGTGCCGCAATCCGAAACGGTATTGGTAAAAGTGCCGCCTTCGATGGTCATGATGCCGTAGTCGTCATTTTTCAGGGTGTACAAGCCGCCGCTGGCGTTGAGGCTGGATACTTCGCCGCCCTTGATGGTCAGCTCTGCAAAAACCTTGCCCGTGTTTTGCCCTGGGGTATACCAGCCGTTTTCAATGGCGCTGGAATGGGAACTTTCGCTCTCAATAATGCCGTCGTTGATGGTCAGTTTGCCATGGTTTGTGATAACATAATAGTCGTTGGAATTTACGTTGAGAGATTTGTAAAATTTGCCGCCGTTGATGGTGGCAATCGCCCCCGGCTCGTTCTGCAGGGCGGATTTGCCGGCAACGTCGCTTTTTACTGTGCCGGAAGTTTCTCCGCTGTCCTGGATGGTCAGGGTACCCTGGTTCACAATGGTGTGACAGCCCGCCTTGGGGGACAGCGTATGGCCGGCCAAATCAATGGTAACCGTCGCACCGCTCGGAACGGTCAGCGCGCCGCCGGTTAACAAAACGTCGCCGGTAAGCGCATAGGTTCCGGAGGCGAGGGTTGTCATCTCTGCTGTGATGGCGGTGGATTCGTCTGCCGCAAAAGCAGCAGGTGCCAGAGTTAGTAGCATGCACAGGGAAAGCAGGCATGCTAAAAATCGTTTCTTCATAGATGATATTCCTCCTGTTTTGATCGTAGCTTGGTTTCGGATATTAGAATACAGACCTCCTTTCCGGCAGGATTTGGGACAGAACAATTCTTTTGTCATCCCCTTTAGTTTTTTCATCATCACCGTCATCCAGAAAATAGAAAATATTTACAAAAAATGGAAGATAACAGAAAAAAATAAATCCAGGGAGCAGGCCGAAAGCACGAAACGCTTTATCGGCCTTCGTCCTATGCCCAAAATTTTCAAATTCGATTGAATTTCAAGGAAAACCATGCTAAAATAACAAACAGGATAAGGATATGTAGAACCGCATATTCCTGTAAGATGGACAAAAGAATTGTTCTGTCCCAAAATTGGAAAATGCATACTTGGGAGATAGACAAAAGAATTGTTCTGTCTTATTGAATCAGCCTTAATTGTTCCAATATTTTGGTGTGCTCCGCGCCGGAAGACAGCAGATAAATCCGGGTGGTCTCCACGCTGGAATGCCCCAGCACATCGGCCAGCCTGGCGATATCATGACATGCTTGAAAAAAGCATTTGGCAAACAAATGCCGCAGATTGTGCGGGAACACCTTGCTTGCCGCCACCCCGGCCTGTTTGCACAGCGCTTTCATTTCCGCCCAGATCTGTTTCCGCGACAGCCCTTTTCCGCGTCTGGTGAGAAAAATTTCTCCAGATGCGATTTTTTGTTTTTTGGCGTATTTGAGCAATTTTTTCGACAGCTTGGAAGGCAGCAAAATAGTACGGATTTTTCCTTTCAGTGAAATTTCCGCTTTCCCAGCCCGGGCGGCTTCCACCGTAATATACTGCACTTCGGACACCCGAATGCCCGAGGCGCAGATGGTTTCCAGCAGCAGGGCAAGCCGCGGTGTTCTTTGTGCGCCGGCGGCGTTTAACAGGCGGCGGTATTCGTCCCGGGAGAGATCCCGGGACGGATCCCGGAAAAGTTTTCGTTGCAGCCGGAGAGGTTTTACCCGGCAGTTTTCCAGTCCGCAGAAAGTCAGAAAACCGTTGACCGCGGCAAGCTTTGCGTTGACGGTAGCCATAGCGTTTTCCCGCAGCAGCGCCTCTTTATGGGCGATAACAGCCGCTTTGGTGATGCTGTCCGGTTCGCGCAAACTGCGTAGAAAGAACAGGATGTCCCGCTGGTATTTGTCAATGGTGCTGGAGCTGCGCTCTTCTGCCTGCAAAAAGCGGATATACTTTTGCAGCAGATGGAAATAGGGATGATGCATAACAATTCCTCCGTTTGTATCCAATTTGGTTTGTAGTATTTGCAAAAGCAGCCGGCGATATGCCGCAATAGAAGAAAAGCATGCCCGTCGGCCATTGTACAAAAATTTCTGTGGAAAAAGCACGCCCCTCGTTTTATCCATACACCGATAAAACGAGGGGCGTTTTTAGAATAAGGGGTTGGAGTTGCAGCCGGTGAAAAAAGCCTTCGTCAGGCTTTGTAAGCCGTGTCTGGTTTCCGGCGCTTGGAAAAGACAATCATGCCGGTACGATGAAGCGCCGCCATAAGAAGGGGAATGAATACCAGCTGCAGAACAATGCCGGGAATCGCGCTGAAAAAAGCGCCGGCTATAAACAGCTGCAGCGTGAAAGGCTCGCCGGTCACGCCGGCAAGCAGCAGTTGTACGCCGCCCCAAACAAGACGGCCGGCCACCATTGCAGCGAGGAGCGAACGATAGAGCGAAGCGATGCATTTCCAGCGGGAATGCGCATACAGAAAGCCGGCAAGAAGGCCGTAACAAGCGAGTTCAAAGGTCATAGCGACGCCTGTCGGGAAAATCGGCGGCATGCCAAACAGGACATAGCGGAGCAGCGGCAGAACCGCACCGACTGCGCCGCCGTATTGCCAGCCGCAGAGGAGGCCGCAAAGCAGCACCGGAAGATGCATTGGCAGCAGCATGCTGCCGATTTGCGGAATCTGTCCGGTGAAAAAGGGAAGGATCAGACCGGCAGCCAGAAACATAGCCGCGCCAACCAGATGCAAAACAGACTTGGAACGGAGTGTTTTTTTCATCAAATCGTCTCCTTTCATCATACACTGCCGCCGGAAGCGGGCGCCAGAACAGGTTCTGTAGTGTCCAGAAGAAGGTCTGCATGCTGCGGGATGGAGCACTGGGCAAAGTAACGTTCCTCCAGGGGAATCCAGGTTTCTGCAAAGGCGTCGAATCCTTGCCCTTCCCGGGTTTTCATGCGGCGTGCCTGAGCT
>CAKRRK010000020.1 GCA_934395135.1 uncultured Eubacteriales bacterium
GGACCGATCTGTATAACCTTTTTGATCCTTTTTTTCATACGTTATGTTCCACCTGAAATCCTGGTGACAAGGCGCAGAATGTCATGGCCCGTCACATATACCATTAACCCCATTAACAGAATAAGGCCCGCTGCATGCACATATCCCTCGTATTTGGGGCTGACTTTCTTGCCGCCCCGGAAAAATTCAAGGATGATAAAAAGCAGTCTGCCGCCATCCAGCGCCGGCAAAGGCAACAGATTCATCACGCCGAGGTTAATCGAAATAAACGCAATCCATGCAAAAAATTCCCGAATGCTGCTTTTTGCGCTGGTGGCAAGAATTTCTGTCACCCCGACAGGTCCGGACAAATCATTTACCGATACATGCCCGGTTATCAGCTGGCCAAGGCTTTTCCAAATCAGGTTGGCATAGCTGACGGACGTATCCCAGGACAATTTTACATTGTCCAAAAAACTGGCGTCTTTCACCGCAAAGTAAAAGCCATATTTATAAACCTCTGTTCCGTCTACCACAAAAGTATCCGGCTGCAGCGGTACATCCTGCAGCAAAATCTTTTCGCCGCCGCGACGTACCAGAATATCCATCGGCGCATCTTCCGCCATAGCAAGCGCTGTGCTGACGTCCGACGTCAGACGGATTTTATATCCGTCAATTTTCAGGAGTTCATCCCCTGCCATCAGCATTTCCGGTCCTTCGTATTGAAATCCGTTTTCAAAATGGTCAATTATCGGCACCGATATCTGCTTTGTCGGCAGGAACAGAACCAGTACAATAAGAAACCCGATGATAAAATTCATCACTGCGCCTGCCGCAATGATCAGCGCTCTTCTTCCAATTGACGCCTTGTTAAAACTTCTTTCGTCTTCCGATTCTTCGTCTTCGCCTTCCATCACCACCGCGCCGCCAAACGGCAGCGCTTTGACCGCATACAATGTCTCGCCGATCTGTTTTTTGAAAAGCGTCGGTCCCATGCCAAGCCAAAATTCATTGACCCGCACGCCGGATTTTTTGGCCGTGATGAAATGTCCAAACTCATGAACAATAATCAGACAGCCGAATGCTACGATTGCAAGAATGACTCGTAAAATATTCTTTCACCTACTTTAAAAAGGATTGTACGGCGCTGCGCGCAAGACGATCGCTGCGCATCACGTCGTTGATCGTGACATCCGCAATAAATTCCACCTGCTCCATCGCGCGCTCTACCAGTTCTGCAATTTGATAAAATTTTATCTTATCCTGCAAAAACAAGGCAACCGCCTCTTCGTTGGCGCCATTGAGCACCGCTCCTGCATTCCCTTTCTTTTCCGCCGCCTGTTTCGCGAGGGACAGACAGCGAAACGCTGTTTCATCCGGCGCATGAAAGGTCATTCTGGAAATATCCGCCAAGCAAAGAGGCTTTGCCGGGCATTTTTGCCGGGCCGGATATGTTAAGGCATACTGGATGGGCAGGCGCATATCCGGCACTCCAAGCTGCGCGATCACCGCGTTGTCGCAAAACTCCACGGCAGAATGCAGAATGCTTTCTCTATGTATGACGATTTCAATTTGGGAAGGCTGCACGCCATACAGCCACATAGCTTCAATGAGCTCCAGCCCCTTATTCATCATCGTCGCAGAATCAATGGTAATTTTGCTCCCCATTGTCCAGTTTGGGTGTTGAAGCGCCGCTTCTTTCGTCGCTGTTTTCAGTTCTTCCGCGGTCTTTCCAAAGAACGGGCCGCCGGAGGCGGTCAAAATGATTCTTTGGATTGGATTTTCTCCCGCGCCCTGGATGCATTGAAAAATCGCGGAATGCTCGGAATCCACCGGAAGAATACGCACGCCGTTTTGTTTTGCCTGCTCCATAACAATCTGCCCGGCGCACACCAAGGTTTCCTTGTTTGCAAGGGCGATATCCTTTCCCGCGGCAATGGCTGCAAGCGTCGGCTGCAGCCCCACCATTCCCACCACTGCGGTTAGTACCAGATCCGCTTCCTCTGTGGTTGCCGCACGGAGCAGCCCGTTCATTCCGGCATATACGGGAATCCCCGTATCCGCAAGGCGTATTTTTAGAAGTTCCGCCGCGGCCGGATCAAAAACCGCCACCATATTCGGACGAAGTTTTCTGGCCTGCTGCTCCAAAAGCGCAATGTTCCGGTTGGCCGTCAAGGCGCAGACCTTGGCGTCAATATACTCCAGAGTTTCTATTGTTTGGGTTCCAATGGAGCCGGTGGACCCTAAAATTGCAATTCGTTTCATATTGCCTCACCCTAACACCTGAAGCAGCACCTCTACAATGGGCGCCACAAAAATCACGCTGTCAAACCGGTCCAAAATTCCACCATGTCCCGGCAGTATTCTTCCGTAGTCTTTTATGCCAAACCTTCGCTTAATCACCGAAAAGGAAAGGTCGCCGATTTGTCCCAGCACGGCGCCGAACGCACCAATCAGCAACATAGCAGGATACGAAAACCCCGTGTCAAAGCACAAGTTGACAACCAAGGCATAGAGAAACACGCCCAAAGCGCCGCCAAGAACACCGCCTACCGCGCCTTCCACCGTCTTTTTGGGGCTGATGACCGGCGCGAGCTTATGCTTTCCAAACAGCATTCCGGAAAACAAGGCGCATACATCGCAGGCCCAGGCCGCAATCAGCGGTATCAGCACATAGATCTTCCCATGCTCCATAAAGTAAATCCGAAGCAGCGCAGAAAGCATATAGGGAAGAAGGAGGGCCGCAAAAAATGCCGCGGCAATTTTTAGAAAATCGATATTCTTATGATCATACAGCAGTTCCGCAAACAGATAGACAAGGAGCAAAACAAGGCCGGTCTGGGCGACTGCGGCGCTCCAGCCAAAATAGAAATACAGCGCGGTAAGCACAGAAAACCCGGAACACACCGCAAGAATCCGCCGGTTTGTGATAAGACCGGTAGAATGCAGCAGTTCGTACGCCGCGACAGCGCACAATACGGAAATCAAAACCGGCACGCCGGCGGGCGGCAGCACAAAAAACACAAGGAATGCTACAATTCCCACTGCCGCACCTACAATCACCCTGGCTTTCATCCTACACCCCCGAACCGTCTTGTTCTCTTATTATATGCGTCAATTGCATCGTCTAGGTCTTTTCTCTTGAAATCCGGCCACAAAACATCCGTAAAATAGTATTCCGAATAGGCGGACTGCCACAACAGAAAATTGGATATCCGTATTTCCCCGCTGGGCCGGATGATGAGGTCCGGATCCGGCATATCAAACGTATACAAGCTGCGGGAAATCATATCTTCTGTAATATCCTCCGGCGAAATTTTACCAAGCCTCGCCTGTTCCGCAAGTTTCCGCACAGCATGGCAGATTTCATCCCGGCCGCCGTAATTGATGCACAAAGAGGCCACCGCGCAGTCGGTCATCGTCGCCGCGATCCGGTTGGTTTCTTCAATCAGCGCTTTCAGTTCCCCTGTCATAACCGACAGGTCGCCGATCACCCGCACCGCCACATGTTTTACCCGCATGGTTTCCATTGCTTCTTTCAAATAGCTGCGGAACAGGCCCATAATCGCGTCGACTTCTTCTTTGGGCCGCTTCCAGTTTTCGGTGGAAAACGCATAGACTGTAAAATATTTTACGCCGATTTCCTCGCAATAATACGCAATATCCCGGAAGGTTTCCGCTCCCGCCGCATGCCCCAAATGCCGGACAAGGCCCCGCTTTTTTGCCCATCTGCCGTTGCCGTCCATAATCACGGCGATGTGGCGCGGCACCTTTCGGCTCTGTGCCTGGGCCTGCCGTTTGCCAAATCCAAATAACGCCAAATCCTAAACCCCCGTTTAACAGATTCAGGGCGGCGAATGCCGCCCTGAACGCCGTCTTTATACTTCTGCCAATTCCTTGGATTTCTTTTCTGCAATGCCGTCGATCTCCTTGACATATTTGTCCGTCATCGTCTGCATCTGTTTTTCCGCATCTTTCAGTTCGTCTTCCGTCATCTCGCCGCCTTTTTTCATTGCCTTAAATTTATCAATGGCATCGCGGCGAATATTCCGGATGGCAACCTTAGAGTCCTCTGCCATCTTGCTTACCTGCTTAATCAGTTCTTTCCGGCGCTCCTCATTGAGCTGCGGGAAAACCAGGCGGATCACCTTTCCGTCATTCTGCGGATTAATGCCAATATCCGACGCCTGAATGGCCTTTTCAATTTGCCCTAAAACAGACTGATCCCATGGCTGAATCATCAGCATGCGAGGCTCCGGCGAAGAAATCGCACCAACTTGGTGAATCGGGGTCGCCACGCCAAAATAATCGATGGAAACCCGATCCAGCACAGCAGGGTTCGCCCGGCCGGCACGAACCGCGGCAAGATCCCGCACCAGAACGTCCGTCGTCTTTTTCATTTTCTCGTCAAAGGGGATAAATTCAGCTTTCATACTACTTTACTCCTTTACAATTTACCGTTATCCTATGTCACATTATTTTGCAACGATTTTTAAATTCGATCGAATCATCTTGTTTCCCGCATAAGTTTGCGGTATGTTTCATTCCGCTACAATCGTACCGATTTTTTCGCCGGTAACTACTTTATAAATATTTCCAGGCTCCTTCAAAGCAAATACTTGAATTGGAATACGGTTATCCATGGAAAGAGACGTCGCGGTGGAATCCATAACGCCCAGTCCCTGATTGAGAACATCCATATAGGTCAGAGAATCATACTTTTTCGCATTTGGGTTTTTCGCCGGATCAGAATCATACACGCCGTCAATGTTTTTGGCAAGCAAAATAACATCCGCGTTGATTTCCGCCGCGCGCAGCACCGCGGCCGTATCGGTAGAAAAATAAGGATTGCCGGTGCCGCATGCAAAAATCACAACCCGGCCTTTCTCCAGATGTCTGGTTGCCTTATTGCGGATATAAGGTTCTGCGATTTTATTCATTTCAATCGCCGACTGCACACGCACGTCTACGCCGCGCTGCTCCAGGGCATCGCACAGGGCAAGGGAATTAATCGACGTCGCCAGCATCCCCATATGATCCGCCCGGGTGCGCTCCATTTTGCCGCCCCCGTCTTTGACGCCTCTCCAAAAATTGCCGCCGCCAACCACAATGCCAACCTGCACCCCGATATCGACGCACTCCTTGATCACATCGCACACGGGGCCGATGACGTCAAAATTCAATCCAAATTTTTTATCTCCCGCCAGGGCCTCTCCGCTGATCTTCAGCAATACCCGTTTATACTTTGGTTTATCCAACCTACTTCCCTCCATCTATCATTGCTTTTTCTATTTTACCCTATCTGACAGAATTTTGCAAAGGATATCTCCATGTTTTTGCCACGGTTTTGATAAAAACATATGCCGCTCTCTTGTATAAATTCACAAGAAAAAAGACAGGATGCACTATCCTGTCTTTTTTTATCACAAAATATATACTTTTGCCTGTTTGACGCCAAAATTAATACATTCGGACTCTGTGTTAAAAAACAGGTCGATCCGATTTCCCTTGATTTTTCCCCCAGTATCCTCACAGACTGCATAGCCGTAAATCCACGAAGTACCGTCGTCTGAGGTAATATATACTCTGCTGCCAAGGGGAATCACCTTGGGATCCACTGCAATCGCCCCCACTCTTGCCACTGTTCCGCTGGCGGTATAAGCGCCGCTGGAAGAAGTGTACGCTGTGGCTTTCACATCCAGCACTTTTTTATAGCGGATGACCTCCCCGCGGCTTTCCAGTTTCCCGCTGGTGCCGTTTTCCAGGATAAGCGTCTGCGGTTCCACAAGAATGTCCTGCGACAGCAGTTCCCGCTCCGTTTCTTCCCCATTGACTTTTGTTATCTTATAAACTTCTCTGCCTTCGCCGGCAATGCCTTCCTGTGCCACCCGCACCTCCCCGACTGCAAGGTCAGAGGTCGTCCGCTTGAGCGTTTCATACGGCAACACGGTGGAGACAGTTTCCGTTTCCACGGTAACCCGATCCACCGCAATGCGGCCCGGCCCTTTTATCCGGGTATCCAACGACGGCGTTACTATATCATAAGCGCCTAAATCAACACCCGCTTCTGCCAGCAGCTGGGAAACGGGCGCGCCAATGGTTTTTATCGTTTGCATCGTTCCATCTGCAGAAATCACAACTTCAAATTTCTTTTGCAGCGTAACATTTCGCATCCAGTCAGAATCCGACTCGCTGACAACGGCGTAATCCTCCGGAGGGAACCCCGCCGCTTCCAGGGCCTGTTCCGTATTTTCCGACAGAAGGTAAACATGGATGGTCTGCTCTCCGTCGCTGACCGCATAAGCCTGCAGATTCGCCAAGCAGACGATTCCGGCAAGCAAAACGCCCAGAGCCAGAAGCCAAATTCCTTTGCTCTGCATCCTTTCCTTCTTTTTTGTATGGTATTTCATAGTTCCTCCTTTAAAAGCACATCCTCTTTTGCAGCTTTCATGCTACAAAGAGTATATGCAGTTTTTTCCACAATATGCACATTTTTCAAGCGTGGAGAAAACTGCTGTGCATTTCGCTTGGCTATGTCCTGCGTATTATACGAAGTCGGAGGCAATATGTCAACTTTGCACAAAAATCAAATCGCAGTTGTCTTTTTTTAATTGTATTTTTTGTATAATTTTTAGTCAATGCATTTTATATTTTTGTTGAAACTGTAAAGTTCCGCAAAACTGTCAATGGGAAAGTTATATAATTTTATTCAGAAAGCCCTACCGTTTTTCTACGCCCCTTTCTGTCTTCTTTTTGATATTTTTTCACTTTTATAGGATGAAACCTCTGTTTTTGATAATATTTTTTATGTTTTTATCATTTTTAAGGATTTATTTTTCAGAAAGCAGAAGGTGAATTCGACGTTTTTCGTGCGGTTTCCCGCCGGCGATGAACCTTCTTGGCTGCCGTTTTTTCTTGTGATATATGATAAAATCCACGTATTTCTATCAAATACGATAAAAATATTTTCATTTTTTCCAGTATAAAAAAGCGTTTTTATGGTTGATTTTTCTTTGACAGCTTCTGCACAATATCCACGGCAAAGCGCACTGTGTTTTGCCGTTTTTCTTCCTCCATAAACGGGACGGTATACCCCAAATGTCGTTCCGCATACAGCCCGAAAAACCGAAGATCCGAATGCTTGCAGTACCGACGCAGCCCCTCTTCCCATAAATCCGTTCCCTTTTCCGGCGGATAGCCGCAAGTAGCAATGGCGGCAACCAATTTCCCGGCCCAAAGGGAAGGGCCCTTTTTGACACCATAAAATTTGTTCATGCCATATACCAGCCGGTCCAGCACGCATTTCATAGGCGGCGTGCAGTACCATGCATAAACCGGCGTGGCCAGCACCAACAGGTCACATGCCAGAACAACGTCAAAAATTTCCTGCATATCATCTTTTATTCCGCATCCAAACGAAGAACGTTCCGTTTGACACCGCCGGCAGGCGACACAAGGCGCAAGTTCTTTTTCATATAGCCAAATGGTACGCCCTGTCATGCCATGCTCTTCCAGTTCCTGTGTAAACGGCTGCAGGAGCGCACTGGTGTTTCCGTTTTTTCTTGGACTTCCCATTAAAATGCAATACTTCTTCTGTTTCATCCAGCCACACTTCTCCTCTGTTGTTTTATTTGCGTTTATTGTACCGTATTGCGGTCTTCTCCTCAAGCAATTTTCCTTTCTGCCGCTATGCGGCAACCGCTTCTTGCCTGGCGGCCCGATTTTGTGATACACTGTAACCAAGCATTATTTGCCGACAGAAAGGAATCTCTGTTATGATACAAATGTTTCAATTTTTACGGGACTTGGAGGCCAACAATGAGCGCGCATGGTACCACTCTCACAAAAAAGAAGCACAAAAAGCGAAAATGACGTTTGAATGCCTGCTGCAGGAATTGCTGTTTGAACTGTCCCTCACGGACAGCAGTGCCCTGCATTATGCGCCGAAAGAATTGATGTTTCGCCTTGCCCGGGATACCCGTTATGCCCGGAACAAGCCGCCCTATCATGCGGCATTCCGGGCACACATCGGCCCCCATGGCAAGCAGCCCATTCCTGTGGGATATTTCCTCTATCTCAAGCCGGACAACCAGTCCTTTTTGGCCGGAGGCTTGTTTTCCGACGCATTTTCCGGGGCGACAGCACAGGTTCGAAACGCCATTGCCGCAAACGGCGCCCACTGGAATTCTATCCTTTCCGCGCCCGCTTTTACTCAAACCTTTACCTTGCAGGGAAGCAAATTAAAAAATGTTCCCCGCGGTTACGATCCTTTGCATCCTATGGCGGAATATCTAAAGCACAAAAGCTGGTACATCACCTGCCCCCTTTCGGACAACGCCGTGCTTGCACCGGAATTTGTTTCCTTTGCCTGCGGTATTTTCGCCGCGATGCGTCCATTTAACGCCTTCTTAAACCAGGCGCTGGAATCCTTTTCTCTGCCGGAATCCCGCAAATTTTAAACCAAGCCATCCCCTGAAAACCGTCACCCGGGAATGCACGGTATGCCGGGGCCCACGCGGCAGCGGTAAAAAAGTTCCAACTGCGGCATTGCTGAAAAAATGAACACCGCAGTACAACGGTTATTCTGCAGCCGACAAACTTTAGCGGCGCAGCCAAAAGGCTGCGCCGCTGAAATTTACCGTTCTGACAGTTGCCGCAATACAGGAAGCACATCCCACAAATTTTGAATCTCATAATCCACCCGGACAGCGGTCGTATTCGTTTTTCTGCCCGGATTATACCAGATGCATGGAATCCCGGCCTGATTTCCGCCGCGCATATCGCTGGTAAGGGAGTCGCCGATAATCACGCTTTCTTCTTTTGCAACGCCCTGCTTCCAAATCGCGTCAAAAAATTCCCGCGCCGGTTTCGGAACTCCAATGCTTTCCGAAATGAACAAGCCGTCCATCAACGGCAAAAAACCCGCAAGCCGCAGCTTGTTTTTTTGCGCGGCCGCGCTGCCGTTTGTCACTATGTATTGCCGCCACCCCATATCTTTCAGCTTTTTGCAAAGTTCCAGGGAACGGTCCCTGTAAAAATAAACCGCGCCAAGCGCCTGCTGGTACTCCGCGTTAAACCCCGGAATATCCGGGCAGGCGATTCCATATTCAGAAAAAAACTGCTGAAATCTTCCTTCCATCACCTGTTCTTTGGTAAGTTCCCCACATTCCAGTTTCTTCCAGCGTGCATCGTTGATGACGGAATACCGCGCAAGCATTTCTTCTGTCGCAGAAACCCCAATGTCGTTCAGGCACTTCGTGATTCCATAACGTTCCGAACGGGAAAAATCCAGCAGCGTACCGTCTACATCCCATAAAATACAGCCCATCCTAACTCTCCCTTTCATGATCACACCGGTTCGGCTTCATCGGGGATATAAAACTCCGTCTGTTTGTCACAATAGGCGCAGCACTCGCCCGCATCCGTCATCTTGGTATAGGTGGGAAGATACGGCTCTGTTTGTTTGATGCATCTGGGGTTGACGCACCGCCTGTATTTAATGCCTTTTGCCACCGGTTCCGCCTTTTGATATCCTTCCCGGGACAACGTAAGCAGCAGCGCCATTCTCGCATACATCCCATAACGCGCCTGATCAAAATAGACCGCTCTGGGGTCGCTGTCCACCTCCTGATCGATTTCATCCACTCTTGGCAGAGGATGCATCACCAGCATATCTTTTTTGGCTTTTTTCATTTTGGACGGCGTCAGACAATAGATCCCCCGCAGACTTTCGTAGGCCGCAGGAGAAGAAAACCGTTCCCGCTGGATTCTGGTCATATAAAGGACATCCAGCATCGGAATGACCGACTCCATCGCCGTCACTTCGAAAAATTTCATCCGATTGCGTTTCATAAAATCCCGGATGTATTCCGGAATGGCAAGTTCCCTGGGAGAAATCAAATAAAACTGGACGTCTTCATATTTTGCAAGGAATTTAATCAGAGAATGCACGGTTCTGCCATATTTCAAGTCGCCGCAGATGCCGATCTTCATATGATCCGCCCCGCCCCGCAGCCGGTGAATCGTGACCATATCCGTCAGTGTCTGGGTTGGATGCAGATGACCGCCGTCCCCGGCGTTGATAAAGGGAACCGAAGAATACAGGCTGGCCGCTTTCGCCGCCCCCTCGTTGGGATTCCGCATCACGATGATATCGGCATAGCTGGATATCATTCGAATGGTATCCTTTAACGATTCTCCCTTTGCCACCGACGAGGATCTGGGGTCGGAAAAGCCAATGACACTGCCGCCGAGCCGCATCATCGCCGTGCTGAAGGACAAATTTGTCCGGGTGCTGGGTTCATAAAACAAGCTGCCCAGAATCTTTCCCTTGCAGGCGCTGGCAAACTCCTCCGGACGGTCGATAATTTTTTCTGTCAACTGATATAACTCCAAAAATTCCCGCTTCGTGAGAATGCTGAGATCAATGAGGTTCCGCGTCATTCTGCTCTGCTCCTTTGGCTGTAGTTTCCATTGGAATCATTCTACCACATGCATTGCAAAATGAAAAGAAATTATTTGCGCAGAGCGTCGATTGGATTCGAATTTACCGCTATTTTCGCAGGCAGCAGCGCGGCCAAAATGCCAAAGAGTACAGAGCTTGCAACTGCGGTTAAAACAAATGTCATCCGAACGCTTACCGCAACATGCAGCACAATGCGCAAAACAAGCACCGCCGCGCCGCCCGCCAGCACGCCGGCGCCGCAGCCAAACAGACAGATCATAACCGATTCCCACAAAATCAGCCAATATACATCCCGCCGCCGCGCGCCAAGCGCGAGATAGATTCCAATCTCCCGCTTTCGCTCCGATACTGCCGACAGCATAGAATCCACCACACCGATAATCGCCACAATGAATGCGATGCTGCCCAGGGCCAAAAGCATCCAGCGCACCATGGAAATGATACTTTCAATCAGTTTTTTATAGCCGTCGATATTTTGGCTTTCTATGGCACCGCCCACAGAGTGTTCCAAAAAATTGGATATTTTCTGCTGCGCGGTTTCATAATCCGCATCATGAAAGCATTTAACCACCAACTGATCAATATTTTGTCCCACACATGTATATGGCACATACAGCATAGCCGGCACCTGCGCGAATGCACTGACCAATTCGGTCTGGCTCTGGGTTACGCCCACAATGGTATATTTAAACGCCGTACCGTTTAAGATAATCTCCATTTCCTTCCCAACGACATTCTGCCTGCCATACAGATTCTGCGCCAGGTTTTCATCAATTACCAGAACCTTCTTTTCACTCTGTATTTCATGGCGGTTCATATTCCGTCCATATAGGAAGTCCACACCTACGGAAGAAAAATGTCCTTCCGATACTCCCATAACGATAGCGTTTTCTGTCGAACGCTCCGACCGATAGGTACCATTTACCACACTCAGCGGATAAACCCCGGACACTTCTTTAAACTTTTCCAGCACCATCTGAGCATCTTCTTCCGTAATCTCCGAATAACTGCCTTCCTTTGGATAAAACATAATCCCGTCCATTCCCAGGGAAGACAGCTGCTCCACAATGGCTTTTTCCCCATAGCTGCTGACAGAATCCACCATGGATACGGAAAAAATACCGATGGCAATGGCAATCATACAAATTATGGAGCGTCTTTTATTGTTCAGCAGGCTTTTCAGGGCGATTTGAAAAAAATCCCATTTATTCATATTGGACGTTTACCTTTTCGCCATCCTGCAGGCTGCTGTCCGGATCTAAGACCACCAAAGCGCCGCCGGCAAGCCCTTCCCGAATCTGAATGCCGTCGGTAATTTCATAGCCCGTCTCTACCGGCAGTTTCCGAAGCACATTGTCTTCAACCGCAAAGACATATTCCCGGTCTTCCTGAAAAATGCATTCATACGGCACAAGCACCGCGTCCTTCACATAATCGGTGAAAATTTTTACATCGGCGGTATACCCGGGGCGTATGGCGCTGGAGGCTGTGACAGACAGCAGGACATCTACATACGCGACACTGCTGACACCGGTCAAACTGATCGTTTTTTTGGCCACCGGCATAATCTGCGCCACGGTAGCCGGATATGTTTTTCCCTGGAATGCGTCGCCTGTAATGTTGGCTTTCTGGCCGGCTTCCACAAAATTAATCAGGCTTTCCGGTATTTTAGCCCGTACTGTCAAATTTTTTAAATCACCAATTTTGCACAGTGCCGCCCCTTCCCGGACATACTCCCCTTCTTTTCGGGCATCAATTACCGTACCGCTCTGTAATGCAGTCACCGAAAAGAATTCTGCGTTTTCATAATTTTCCTCCTCTACTGTCATAGGAATATCAAGGGAAGCCGGCACGGAAAACCCACTCTTTGCCAGATCCTCTGCCGCCTGCTCCAAATCCAGCCCGTCCGGAGAAATATGCTCTGCTGCCACTACATCGTACAGTTTCTGTCCGGCTTGTACAGAATCCCCTTCCTGTACATAAGCGGTTTTTATAATGCATGCACTGGTTTCTGTGACTGCCGCGCAATCCTTTAACTCCACATCGCCTTTGCATACAATCGTATTATAAATTCCCTGTTCTACCGACCGGGTTACCGCCACGGCAGGTACGCTGCTGGCAGAAGATACGATGCTGGAAATTAACATCACCATAAGTACTACGGAAGTTACAATCAGCGTAATCCGGTATTTTTTCACAGTTTCACCTTCCTTCTATTGCATAGTTTGATTCCTATTTCTGAAAATTATTACGAAAAAAACCGTTTCCCTGAAAAAAGTAATCCTTTTTTCTTTTGCGAAAAAAACGATGTAAAGTTTTGTAACTTTACATCGTTTTTTGTCAACCGATTTTATATTTTCGTCAAAATCAGAGAGGATTTATCTTGCCATTTTAAAAATTTCCTGAATATCTGCCGTTTCCAGCGGTTTAAATGTACCAATTTGTATCGTATCACTGCCAGTGCATTTTTTCGCCATTTCACAGATCTGATCTTCTGTAAGGCTGATTCCCATGTCAGATACTGAAGTAGGCATCTTAATGCTCCGGAAAAATTCTTCCATCGCGCAGATCCCCCGCAGCGCTGTTTCCTCGATGTCGCTGTATTGGCTGTAAACTCCCATAACATTAACGGCAAATTTGGCAAACCGCGCCGGGTTTTCTTTGTACACATACCGTGCCCAGCTTCCCCAAACCGCAGCGAGTCCCGCTCCATGCGCCACGTCAAACATACCGCCCAGTTCATGCTCTATTTTATGAGAAGCCCAGTCGCCGCCGTTGCCTCCGCAGCCGGTAAGCCCGTTATGGGACAGGCTGCCGGCCCACATAATCTCTGCGCGGGCATCATAGTTTTTCGGATCTTCCATTAAGATTTTGGCATTGCGCATCACGGTTCTCATCAAACCTTCGCTGATGGCGTCTGTCAGCTCCATAGAGCCTGTTACGGAAAAGTACCGTTCCATCGTATGCATTAAAATGTCCGTACAGCCGCTTGCCGTCTGATATTCCGGCAGCGTATACGTCAGTTCCGGATTCATTACTGCAAACCGGCATCTTCCATAATCGGTATTATATCCTTTTTTATACCAGCCGTCCTCGTTGGTGATCACAGAAGAATTGCTCATCTCCGTTCCGGTTGCCGCGAGGGTGAGCACCGCGCCCACTGGATAACAGCCGGTGGCATGCGCACGTCCTGCATACAATTCCCACACGTCGCAATCGTTTGCAAGGCCGTAGCCAATGGCCTTGGCGGAATCAATGACACTGCCGCCGCCCACTGCCAGGAGAAAATCCACGCCTTCTTTGCGGCAAAGATCGATGCCCTCATAGACTTTCGACAGTCTTGGGTTGGGCACGACACCGCCCAGAGTGACATAGGCAATACCCTCTTGCTTCAGCGCGTCGCACACCCGGCCCAAAAGTCCGGATTTTTCCGCGCTTTTTCCGCCATAATGCACCAGCACCTTTTTACAATGCTGTTCCTTTACCAACACGCCTACCTGGGATTCTGCGCCCTTTCCAAAGACGACCTTTGTCGGGGTGTAATAGTTGATATTTTCCATATTCCTGCTCCTTTACTCACCGATGATTTTAATTAAAACCCGCTTACGGCGTTTTCCATCAAATTCAAAATAAAAAATCTGCTCCCATGGCCCAAAATCCAGCGCCCCGTTTGTCACAGCAACGACCACTTCCCGTCCCATCACCGTCCGCTTCAAATGTGCGTCGCCGTTGTCTTCGTACCCATTATGACGGTATCTGCTGTACGGCTTCTCCGGGGCAAGCCCCTCCAGCCATTCTTCAAAATCCGCATGCAGGCCGCTTTCCTCGTCGTTAATAAACACGCTTGCGTAATATGCATCGCATTGACCAGAATCAGTCCCTCCCGTATGCCCGATTCTTTCAGCGCCTGCCGCACCTCCTGCGTAATATTGACAAGGCCGCGCCGCTGCGGCAAACAAAATTCCAGTTCCTTTCGATAAGCGCGCAAAACAATCCCTCCTGTCATCTGATTTCCGGCTCTCCCGGCGCGTCTGCTTCATAATCCCGGCAAAAAAACCCGCCTTTCCGCAAAACACAGGCTGCCCGGAAAAAGAAACGCCGAAACATCCGGATTATTCTTTGTGTTTGACCAGAAATACCGGCAGCGGCGGATGATTGGGGCGATTGCAAAACCCTGTGGATATAACCGTGTATTTTTTATCATCCACTGTCTCTAAAAATTCCAAAAGGCGGTCCCGTTCTTCAAACCCAGTGTCCTTCCCGGCATAGATACACAGCGCCATAATGCCGCCGGGCTTTAAAAGCCGCAGCCCCGCGGCAATAGCCCGGATGCTGCTGTCCGGCCGGGTAAAAATACGATGATCTCCCCCTGGCAGCCATCCAAAATTAAATACAATACCGTCCACACTCTCCGGCGCCGCATACTGTTCCATATGCTCATGGCTGTCCAGCACGACTTCTGCCCTTTCCTGCAACCCCTGGGCGGCAAGATGCTCTTTGGTCTGAAAAACCGCTTCCTGCTGGATATCAAACGCCAAAACCCGTCCGTCTTCGCCTACAATTTTGCACAAAAACGCCGTATCCCGGCCTTTTCCCGCGGTAGCGTCAATGCAAAATCCGCCGTTTGGCACGGCCGCTTCCAGCACTTTATGAATAAGCCCCACTGCGTTTAATTTCATAACAATGTTTTTATTCCTCCCGCATCGAATATACTGCGCCATCCAAGCACCGATCCAAGGTCGAATACGTGCCAAGATACGTCCGCAGGGCTTCATACTCCCACTTCGCGCTTTCCTCCGCCTTTTCCAGGCGTTTGGCCAATATCAGCAGATTTTTCGGCGTATCCAACGGCGATATATATTCCAGCACCTGCGTTTCATAGCCCTCTGCCGCAAGTTTCAGAGTCCGCATTGCGTCCGTCAGCGTATCGTTCAGCCGCGCTTTGAAAATTCCGTACCGTGCCGCGGCTTCCAGGCCGGGAAACTGCATCTGGGACAAAAGCTCCTTGTGGCAGCATGGCACGCAGGCAATGTACTTTGCCCGGGCGCGGACGGCCACAGCAAGCGCCAGATCCGTCGCCGTATCACAGGCATGCAGGGAAATAACTCCAGTCACCGCTTTCGGCGGTACATAATCGTTTAAATCTGCCTGAACAAACTCCATATTCCGATATTGCAGCCGCCGCGCGATGGCACGGCTTTGCGCAATCACCTGGGGATTGTTGTCGATTCCTATGACATGGCAGCGTTTTTTCAGAACCTCCCGCAGATAAAAATTCAGTACAAAGCTGAGGTAGGATTTGCCGCAGGCACAATCCAGCAAAACGATTTCCTCCTGCTCTTTTTGGAACATAGGTCCAACCAATTCCACAAAATGATCAATTTGACTGTATTTCCGTATCTTGTCATTTTTAATTTTTCCGTTTTGCGCCATAATGCCGATTTCCCGCAGCAAAACGCCGGCTTTGTCCGGCCGAATAATATAATTCCTTGCACCGGCATTTCCCGGATCCACCGGCTCAGCCTGGGTCTCCCTCTGTTTCATAGAAACGCCCCGGCTGTTGCAAACAATTTCTATGCAGGATCCCCGTTCCGCATACTGAAGCCTGGACGCCTCATATAACGCGGCCTCCTGAAGAAAAAACGCCGGGATTTCCCCGCTTTCCAGCGGTTTGCAGATTCCCTGATACTGCAGGCACAGCGTTCCGTTTTGCTCTATGGCAATACGGCCCTGCACGTCTCTATTCCCCGCCTGAAAGACAAGCCGGATTTCCACAAAATACTCCCGGTTTTTTTCCAGCCGCGCCGCAACGCCGGTCAGAAACATCCGCAGCTTATTTTCATCACCCTTGCGCATGGCACCCCATCCTCTCTCTTTTTAAAATTATACCAAACTTCTCCGAAAAAAGGAAGTGGTTCCGTTTCCGGGGTATTTTCTCTGTTTGCAGTGATTTTGTAATAAACCCCCATTCCTTCCGCATCTTTACAACACAAGAATAATTTTGATATAATAATATAACTGTGTGAAACCATTTTAAAAATCACTTGCAAAGGAGTGTTTTTTCCTTGAATTCCGCAAAGCTCGACAAAAAAACAACACAGCTTCTTGCCGTTATGCTGTTTGGCACTTTTATTGCCATGCTAAATCAGACGGTGATTTCTCCGGCGCTGCCCAGCATTATGAAAAGCTTGGATATTACTGCAAACCAGGGGCAGCTTTTGACCACGATTTTCTCTCTGGTCACCGGCGTTATGGTTCCTACTACAGCATTTCTTTTCCGTAAATTTAAAATTAAAAAGCTATTTATCACCGCAATGCTGGCATTCACCGCCGGTTCTTATCTGGCGGCCTTTTCGTTCAGCTATCCTATGCTTCTGACATCCCGCATCCTGCAGGCGCTGGGCGTTGGCGTTCTGATGTCTATGATCCAGTTCGTCATTATGCGGACGTTCCCGGAACACAAGCGAGGCGTCGCTATGGGAATCGTCGGCATTGTCTGTGCCGCCGCACCGGCGGTCGGTCCTGTTATGGCAGGCGCAATTGTCGACGCTTTTGGCTGGAATTCCGTCTTTTTCACCATTGCTCCTTTGGCAACCATCGACGTGATTCTGGCCATTTTTCTGATGAAAAATCCGGAAGAAATTCAAACCGATACCTCGGCGAAGCTGGATTTTCTCTCCGTTTTGTTTTCTGTTGTCGGGTTTGGCGGCCTGCTATATTGCTTTAGCTTTGCAACAGAATATGGCTGGGGCAGTCTGCCGGTTCTTGGCGCGCTCTTTGCCGGTATTCTCTTACTGGTTCTGTTTGTCGTGCGGCAAAAACGCTCGCAGCAGCCTTTCCTGGATCTTCGCGTTATGAACTACCGCGACTTCACAGTTTCTATGGTGATAGGCATGATCCTAAACGCCGCATTATTATCCCTTATGACAATTTTGCCGATTTATATGCAGAGTATTGCAAATTTTTCCGCACTTCTTACAGGCACCATGATGGTTCCCGGCGCCGTTGTTATGGCCGTTGTCAGCCCATTTGCCGGAAAAATTTACGATCAGTATGGTCCTCGCAAATTATCCATTGTGGGGCTTGCGCTGTTCAGCGCGACCATTGTCGGCTTTTCCATGATTTCCCTTTCCTCAAGTTTCGCTTATATCTGCGCGGTTTATACGATTTGGATGTTCTCGATGGCATTGCTTGTGATGCCGCTGACCACTTGGGGACTAAACGCGCTGCCGCCATCTCTAATGGCCCATGGAACCGCGCTGTATAATACCGTCAAAACCATTGCCGGCGCACTCGGGACCGCAATTCTTGTGCTTATTATGACCGCTGCAACAAATTATGCCGCTTCTTCCGCCCCGGAAACCGCCGCCCTAATCGGCGTCCGCTGCGCTTTTGCAGTTGCGGCGGCAACCGGCATCCTTTCCCTGATTCTCGGCATCCTCTTTATTCAACCAGCAGCCAGTAAAAAGACAGAAGAAATTTCCAGCCGCTAAAACAAGATCTGCAAAACCATGGTGAAACCAGGCAGGGATTCTGTATCGCAGTGCCGTTTTTCCCCGGCAGCCTGCTTGTCACCATTTGGAGGAACCTTTGGAAGAAACCAGAAAGCGCCGGACAAAGTCCGGCGCTTTCTGGTTTACTATAAAACGGGGGAAATTTTTTAATATCCAACAAAAGTTTCCGCGATATCATCGCCGATATCTCCATACAGGGAAAATGCTGGAATCGGATATCCAATGGATTCCCCGCCTTCCCCTTTTCGAAGCCAGGCAGCGCCTTCCAAAGCCGTACAGACATCCGGCAGTCGCATAGTAACAAACATCGTATCCTCCGGCAGACCGGAATAGGATCGCTCACCATAGCTGCCAAGACCGAGACCTGGTTCGCCAGTTACCGCCGTTTTAACCCAAGAATCATTGCAGGTCGATTCCCCGCAGAAACTAAAGTTTCGTTTTTTATAATCTTTATAAACTGAGCTTGTCAATATCCAAAAAGCCTGTTCCGGCGTCGCAAACATAATGATCGCATCCGGATCCTCAATCATCCCCTTATACAGCGGCGCAACACCCATTGCCTCGAATTTTTTATGCGGAAATGTGGTCAGCGCTTTATGATGTCCCTGTGCTGCTTCCAGATTGCAATTCCATCTGCCGACAAACGGCTTTGCAGAATGCCATTTTTCATCCCGTTCAAACAGTCCCTGAATACCGGCACAGTAATTGGAGGTAAAATGTTTAATTGTTATGCCGATCGCCTCTTCCCGCCGTCCCGCGCGTCCCACCGCCATACAAGGGATGCATTTAAATTCCGGCACGGCAAATCCTGCTGCCCGCATTTCTTCCTCGGTGGTATAATACTTCAATGCCACCGGGACAATTCGAAAGCGAAAGCGCTGCATCAGCTTATCGCTGATTTTCTGAAAATCAATCAAATCTTTCATGATTTCCTCCTTTTGTTAGTAAAATATTTTTAAATTTTTATATTATAATTTTATCATTTTACAAAATAAATTTATATCATCAATTATCACAAACTTTCTGTTTTAATTTTGTTATATTCTATAAAATTTCTATTTTATAATATTTTTATTTTATATTCGTTATTTTACGCATTAATAATTTCACATTTTTTTATTTTTATAAAAAAATATTTATCTCTTTTTCCTCTTTAAAATTCTAATTTTAAATTTTATGTATTATTATTTTTTGTTTATTTTATTATATTTTAAATTATTCTTCAAAACATCGGCGGCATTCTGGCAAGACTTCCACAGCGTCAAATTGTTTGTGCCTTCCAATATTTCCGCAGAAATCGCCGCATCAGACCAAGCGCTCCATCTTTCACATCCTATAGTTCCCGCCATTTCTGAGCCAGATGGGATGCAAAGTGGTAAAAATTGATTTTATTTGCAAATAATTGCCGGAATATTAGTTTTAATCTAAGTTAAAATAATAAAACAAGGCACAAGAAAAGGAGAGAAAAAAATGAACAACTCAACAACTTCCAAGAGCAGATCCGGTCTTGTAGTGCCGGAAGCAAGAGAAGCTATGGACCGTTTCAAGATGGAAGCTGCCGCTGAAGTAGGCGTACAGCTGAAGGATGGTTACAACGGTGACCTCACTTCCCGTCAGGCAGGTTCTATCGGTGGCCAGATGGTCAAGAAAATGATCGAAAGCTACGAACAGGGCATTCGCTAGTAGTCCAAGCTATCAAAAAAGCTCTGATTTTGGAAAAAATCCAAAATCAGAGCTTTGCTCATGTCTGCAGGTTCGCAGTCTTCTATCCCATAAAATTGGTTTCTCCTTTGAGCCGCAGGACAATCCATTTCTCAGATCTTTCTTCCGTCCATACAGAGAAAAAGCGGCGGCCATTTTTACGATCTCCATCCAATCAAAAAGGCGTGCCGCCGCTCTCTGGAACCTTTTGCCTCCCTCCGTCGTCTTAGGATTAAACGCAGTCAATTCCGCCGTTTCGCTCATTTCAGGGGAGGTTTATTTACGATGAAAAAATTTCTTTTCTTTATGGCACCCTTTCTTTTGTGCATATTCCTGTTCGC
Source organism: uncultured Eubacteriales bacterium (assembly GCA_934395135.1). GTDB lineage: Bacteria > Bacillota > Clostridia > Oscillospirales > Butyricicoccaceae > CAKRRK01. The sequence continues at coordinate 20,001 of CAKRRK010000020.1, forward strand.
CGCCTGCAGCGTTTCCCCCGCCCCAAACGACAAAGGCGCTGTCTCTCCCGATCCATCCCGGAACACAGAGAGCCAAAAAGGCACCGATGCAGCAAAGCCAGCAAGCGGCGTCACCATCACCTGCCGGGTGATCGAGGAAGAAGACGGCGTCCTCCTGCTTGCCAGACAGGACGGAAGTGCAAACGACGTATACTGTCTGACGCCGGATGACGCTTTGTTTTCCGGTGAAATTCGGCCCGAGGAGGGCAGCCTTTTGGAAGTCACATACAGCGGCGCGATACAAGAGACCTTTCCGGCACAGCTCGGATCTGTTTCTGCAATCCATGTGTTAGACGGCGGTTTTGACGATATGTGCCAGATGTATCTCTCCGTCCTGGAGGACTTATGGGAAACCGATTCTGCCTTAAACTGCGACATTACGCAGATCGGCATAGACCTTTCCGGCACCCGGCTTTCTCCGGCTGAACAGGCCGCCGTTGCCTGGGCATTTGGCGAGGAACATAGCCTGTCCCCGCTGGAAGGCACCTGGGAAGAACTATGCGACCAGGGATATATCGACAAAGACGCCCTATCTTGGGAAAATGGTTGTTTCTTTTCCATTCGGGAATTGGAAACAGAAGGTATGCATCATTTATCTCCAATAACCTTTGACGCAGAAAAGTGGCGCAGCGGCGACGGTGCGTATTTCTTTCTCGATTGCACCAGCATCCAGTCCGCATCCGGCGCATGGGCCGACTACCAAATTGGGAGCGAAGCGATTTCCTGAGGCAGCTTAAGGTTTCTCCGCAGGAAACAGCCCGTTCCGCGGCTGGCACTGTCCTGTTCATTGCAACAAACATCCGCCGCAGAAATTTTCTGCGGCGGATGTTTTATAAATTGGAGAGAAATGAAATTATTTTGCTTTCTGCTTGTTGGACAGCACGTCAATCGCAACCGCACCCACCAGCACGATGCCTTTTACAATGTACTGCCAGAAGGAATCCACGTTCATAATGCTCATACCATTGTCCAAGGTTGTCATAACCAAGCCGCCGATGAGCACGCCATATACATGGCCGATTCCACCTGCGAGGCTGCAGCCGCCGATAACCGCCGCTGCAATGGCATCCATTTCATATTGGGTGCCCGCGGTAGTAGTCGCAGCCCCCACACGGGATACCAGCAAAATCGCCGCAACTGCGGACAACATACCAGAAATAATATATGTCATAAGGACATTAAATTTTACATTGATACCGGTATAGCGGGAAGCCTGTGCGTTGCCGCCGATGGCGTACAAATGCCGCCCAAAGGTGGTATATTCCGCAATAAAGGTAAACACGCCTACCACAATCAACATAATGATAAAAAGATACGGAATTCCCTCGTATGCATTGAGCACCAGAGCAATCACAACACACAGTGCCAGAATGCCAATTCCCTTTCCAAACGCAGCACCAGTAGACGCCCCAGAAATCCCTAGCTTTTTCTTCTTCTCATTCCCCTGAATGGTCATGTATGCAAGCGCCAGACCAATGATAATCGCCACAATCAGTCCAGGAATTTTTCCAATGTAGCCAGAAGAAATTGCGTTAAACATCTCATTGTTCACCGCGATTGTCGACGCGCTGGTAGCCGCCAACATAATGCCCTTAAACGCCAGATACCCGCCCAATGTCACAATAAATGCCGGTATTTCCACATAAGACACCAGCACACCGTTCATCACACCGATGGCAATCCCAATGATCACGCAGAGCAACAGCGCAGGCGCCAGAGGAATCCCCTGATTCACCATCATCATCGCAAGGAACGCGCCGTGCATTCCTACCTGGGAACCAACGGACAGGTCAAAGTTTCCCGCCAGGATGACAAAAAACACACCAACCGACAACACGGTGATTACCGACATCTGCCGGAACAGATTGGAAATATTCCGGAAGCTTAAAAACGTAGCGTCGGTGGAAAAGAAGAAAAATACCCAAATTCCAACCAAAATTAAAATCATTATGTATGGCTTGATATCAAATTTTGATTTCGCGCCAATGGCTTTGTCTTTTGCACGCATATCACAATACTCCTTCTCAATTGCCGCCTATTGCATAGGACAATATTTCTTCCTGCGACGTTTCCTTTGTTTGAAGGTCGGCAGTAATCCGCCCCTGGCTCATTACAAGGATTCTGTCGCTCATACCAATCAGTTCCGGCATATCCGACGATATCATAATGACGATTACTCCCTGCTCCACAAGGCGGTTGATAATTTTATAAATTTCGAACCGGGCGCCAACGTCAATGCCGCGGGTCGGTTCATCCAAAATCAGCACCTTCGGATCGGCATGCAACCATTTCCCGATGATAACCTTCTGCTGATTTCCGCCGCTGAGTGCAGACGCTTTTACGCTGATTGACGGAGTTTTTATATTTAGTTCTTCCTTATATTTCTGGGCCGTTAAAATTTCAAGCGACTTATTTAAGATCCCTTTTCGGGCTATCTTTTTAAGATTTGACAACGTCGTATTATCCGTAATGGACATCCCTAAGATCAAACCATATAATTTTCTGTCTTCTGATAGATACGCAAGCCCATGGTCGATGGCCTGCCGTGGCGAATTGATCTGCACCGGTTTTCCCTCTATCACAATCTCGCCCGCTTTATCCTTTTTATAGGCGCCAAACAAGGCAGAAGCAAGTTCCGTTCTTCCCGCGCCCATCAACCCTGCAATGCCAAGGATTTCTCCCCGGCGCGCCTGAAAAGAAACATCCTTTACCACATATTTTCCCGGGTCGTTGGGATCGATCACGCTGATGTTTTTCACCGCAAATCCAACGTCACCCACGGCAAACTGTACTTTGGGATACAGCTCCTTGAGTTCGCGGCCAGCCATCATAGAGATAAGTTCCTCTTTATTGGTATCTTTTGTCTCTTTCGTGCCGATATACTTTCCGTCCCGAATCACGGAAACCCGGTCGCAAAGTTCAAACACTTCTTCCAGGCGGTGGGATATGTAGATGCATGAAATCCCTTTTGCCTTTAAATCCCGTACAAGGCGGAACAAAATCGCAACCTCCTGGTCTGTGAGTGAGGACGTCGGCTCGTCCAGTATCAGGATTCTGCATTCATGGGACAATGCCTTGGCAATTTCCACCAACTGCTGTTTTCCTGTCGTCAGATTTTTCACCTTTTCTTCCGGGCTGATATCTACATTCATAGTATCTAATATCTTCTGTGCCGTAACCCGTCGCTGGTTCCAATTAACAATGCCGTTTTTATTTTTTTCTCCGATAAAAATATTTTCTGCAACGGTTAGTTCGCGGAACAACTCCAATTCCTGATAAATGGTAGCAACGCCTGCCGCCTTTGCATCCGCTACGTTTTTGAACCGAAGCTCTTTGCCGGACATTTTCATCACGCCGTCATAGGTGCCATGGGGATAAATCCCACTCAGTACTTTAATCAGTGTGGATTTTCCTGCACCATTCTCTCCGCAAACCGCCAGAATTTCCCCCGGCTTCACATTGAGGCTGACATTATCCAGAGCGATAACGCCGGGAAATATTTTTGTAATATTGCTGAATTCCAATAAATAGTCCATACTTTCCCCCTTGGTAAAGCTCTGGCTGTTCCAGCAGGACAGCCAGAGCATACATTTCTCGCATTTTACCGTATTACTGAGGCCACTGATCCTGAGGAACGTTTGCATAGACTTCTTCCAAAGTATGGAAACCGCTGTCAATGATCATTTCTTTCATGTTGTCTTTGTCCACTACATAAATATCTGGCATTACAGAGTCAACATCCTTGGTATTGTTGTTGATCTTACCATTGATCATATCGCT
>CAKRRK010000021.1 GCA_934395135.1 uncultured Eubacteriales bacterium
GGGCACGGTGATCGAGGCGTCTATGCTGGACGAAAACCGCAATAACTACATTGCAGGGATTTATATCAAAGGCCAGACGGTTGGATTGTGCTTTGCAGATGTTTCCACGGGGGAAATGTATGCCACTGCGTTTCTCGATAAAAATCCTACGCAGCATGTCATCAACGAGGTCGGCCGGTTTGTGCCAAGCGAGTTGGTGCTGGGCTGCGACGCGGTGCGTAACCGGGCGCTGCGGGAATTTTTGACCGAGCGACTCTCCTGCAACGTGGAAGAAGAAGCGGAATGGGCGTTTGAGGAGGAATACGGCCGTACCCGCATTGCCGAAGTGTTTGACGGGCTGGATTTTGAACTGGAAGGCCTGAATGAAAATCCAGCCGCTATCTGCGCGGCAGGCGGTCTTATTACCTATCTGAAAGACGGACAGATGTGCAATCTCGGCAATATGAATGTGCTGAGTGTTTATCAGCAGGGCCAGTTTATGGATTTGGATATTGCCGCACGGCGCAATCTGGAGCTGTGTGAAACGATGCGGGCCAAGGAGAAAAAAGGAAGTCTTCTGTGGGTACTGGATCGGACCAGGACGTCTATGGGCGCCCGGCTGCTACGGCAATGGATTGAAAAGCCGCTGGTAAACCCGGTGCAGATCAAAAAGCGGCAGACTGCCGTGCTGGAACTGAAAAGCAACCTTCTTTGCCGGGATGAACTGATGGAAGCGCTGTCCCGGGTGTTTGATATGGAACGGATTATTTCCCGTATTATCAGCGGCACAGCAAACTGCCGTGATTTGCGTTCCCTGCACAGCGCCATTACAAATCTCCCCAGTCTGAAAGAAAAAACCCAAGGTCTTGCCGCACCGCTTCTGCAGGAAATTCATCAGCGGATTGACTTGCTTGCGGACATTGAAACCATCATTGAAGCCGGCATTGTGCCGGATCCGCCGTTTTCTGTGCGGGAAGGCGGTTTCATCCGGGCGGGATACAGCCGGGAAGTGGACGAACTGCGGGACATTACAGCTGGCGGAAAAGATAAAATTGCGGAAATTGAAACAAAGGAACGACAAAAATTCAACGTAAAAGGCCTGAAAGTGGGATATAATCGGGTGTTTGGCTATTATATTGAAGTGCCGAAATCCTATACCGGCAGCATTCCGCCGGAATATGTGCGCAAGCAGACCCTCACCAATTGTGAACGGTATATTACCGACGAACTGAAGGCGTATGAAAACACTGTGCTGGGTGCCCAGGACAAACTTACCGCCCTGGAATACGAGCTGTTTTGTGAAATTCGCAAGCAAATCGGGATGCAGGTGAGCCGGGTGCAAAAAACGGCGCAGGCGGTGTCCAATCTGGACGTGCTGTGCTCTCTTGCAGAAGTCGGAGATAAAAATCACTATACTATGCCGGAGGTGGATTTCTCTTCCCGGATTGAAATTCGGGAGGGCAGGCACCCGGTGGTGGAACAGATGCTGCGGGACAGCTTGTTTATTCCCAACGATACCGGCTTGGACGGCGGCGAAAATCGCGTTGCAATCATTACAGGACCGAATATGGCCGGGAAATCCACCTATATGCGTCAGGTTGCTTTGATCACTCTGATGGCGCAGATGGGCAGCCTTGTGCCGGCAAAGTCCGCCACCATTGGCATTGCCGACCGGATTTTTACCAGAGTAGGGGCGTCTGATGATTTGTCCAGCGGGAAATCCACCTTTATGGTAGAAATGAGCGAAGTAGCGGATATTCTGAAAAATGCCACCCACAATAGTTTGATTATTTTAGACGAAATCGGACGGGGGACTTCCACCTATGACGGGATGGCCATAGCCCGGTCAGTCATTGAATATGTGGCGGATACCAAGCGGATTGGCGCCCGCACCCTGTTTGCCACGCATTATCACGAGCTGACTGCGCTGGAAGGCCAGATGGAAGGTGTAAAAAACTACAGCATTGCCGCCAAAAAGCGGGGTGACGACATTATTTTTCTGCGAAAAATTGTTCGGGGCGGCGCAGATGACAGCTATGGCATTGAAGTGGCAAAACTTGCGGGCGTGCCGGAGAAAGTGATCCGGCGGGCCAAACGCATTTTGGCCGATCTGGAACAAAGCGCACCGGAAATTCCGGTGCGGGCCATACCGGAACAGGAAGAGGCGCAGGTGTCCATGCGGGATGTGGAATCCTCCGCTGTTGCGGAACGACTCCGGGCGCTGGACGTCAATACCCTGACGCCCATTGAAGCCCTGAACGCCATTTATGAACTGCAAAAACTGATTTAGACCGAAAAAACAGCCCATGCGGCGGGAAAGTCCTGCTGCAGGAATTGTTTAAAAGGAGGTGGATGGCATGGGAGAAATCAGAAAGCTTACCAGACAGGTTTCCGAACTCATTGCCGCGGGGGAAGTGGTGGAACGGCCGGCCTCCGTTGCAAAGGAACTGGTGGAAAACGCCATTGACGCTGGGGCGACAGAAATCACAGTGGAAATAGAACACGGCGGGATTTCGTATTTCCGCATTACAGACAACGGAACGGGAATGTCACCGGAAGACGCCGTCGCAGCGTTTGAACGCCATGCCACCAGCAAAATCCGTACAAAGGAGGATCTGCTGCGCATTGGCACGCTGGGGTTTCGGGGAGAAGCACTTGCCGCGATCGCGGCGGTTTCCAGAATGACGCTGTTTACCAAGCGGCGGGAAGACTTTTCCGGCGTTTCAGTGGAAATGGAAGGCGGCGAACTGCAGTCCAGCGCCGAGGCCGGCTGCCCGGACGGCACAACGTTTATCGTGCGGGATATTTTTTTCAATACGCCGGCGCGGATGAAGTTTCTGAAAAAGGATTTCACGGAAGCTGGCTATGTGCTTGGCGTAGTCCAGAGAGCGGCCCTCAGCCATCCGGAAATCGCGTTTCAATGCATCAGAGACGGAAAAACTGTTTTTGCCTCCCCGGGCAGCGGGGAATTGTTCGGCGCGGTATATAGCGTGTTTGGACGGGAACTGGCGCAGAATCTGGAACCGGCTCCGGAAATAACGCAAAACGGCGTCACGGTTTCCGGATATATATCCAAGCCTTTTGCGCCCCGCTCCAACCGGAGTATGCAGTACTTTTTTGTCAACGGCAGATATATTAAATCCGTTGTGGTGCAGGCGGCAATGGAGGAAAGCTATCGCAACAAAATAATCAGCGGAAAATATCCGTACGGCGTGTTATGCATCACGCTGCCGCTGGACATGGTGGATGTCAATGTGCATCCGGCCAAAACAGAAGTGAAATTCGCCCGGGAACGGGAAGTGTTCAGCGCAGTTTACAGCTGCTGCAAAAACGCACTGGAAAAGGGGGAAAACATCCCGGATATTGATGCGAAAGAGCACCGGCCTTTGCGTTCTTTTCGGGAGGATACCGTAACAAAAGCGCAGGAAACTATGCCGGTTTCCAGCGGTGCCGGCCGCTACGAAACAGCAGGGATGCCGGGAGAGCCGATAACGGCGAAGCAAAGCTCCAGGTTTTCGGAAAGGGCTGCCGCTCCGGCTTACCGCCCGGATGTGTTTGCAGAGGAAAGCTTGGAGCTGTATTCTCCAAAGAGCCGGCTTGGCGGGAAGAGCCGGCCGGAGCCTGCGGAGGCTCTGGACTTGCCGGAAATTTGCAGCGTCCCGACCGCGGAGGAAAGGCCGCTGCCCGCCAATTCGGATCAGACCAGGGAAAACGATCTGTCTATGGCGGCCCGCGCGATTGGTGAATGCTTCCATACGTATATTTTAGCGGAAGATTCCAACGGACTGCTTCTGATTGATAAGCATGCGGCGCATGAAAGGATGCTGTTTAATACCCTGCGGCGGCAGGAAGTCCCTTCGGTGCAGACGTTGCTGTCGCCGGCCGTCGTGACATTGTCCAAAGAAGAAACATCGGCGCTTTGCGCAAACCTTGCGGAGGTGCGGCAGACCGGATTTGATCTGGAATCTTTTGGGGAAAACAGCTTTATTATCCGGGGGATTCCGGCCTATCTGGACCGCGGCGATTTGGACGATGTGATTTCCGACATTGCAGGCAGGCTGCTGTGCGGCAAACCAGGGGTTCCGGATCAGCTGGATGATTTTTATCACTCCATCGCCTGCAAGGCGGCGATCAAAGGCGGGCAGAGTACGTCTTTGATGGAAATGCAGTCTCTGTGTGACCGGGTGCTTTCCGATCCGGAGGTGATGGCCTGTCCCCATGGCAGGCCGGTGGTTGTACGGCTGACAAAATATGAGCTTGATAAATTGTTTAAAAGGGTAAATCAGTGATGAAGCAAACAATTATCACCGTAGAAGGGCCGACCGCTTCGGGAAAGACGGCGCTTTCAGTGGCATTGGCAAAAATTTTGCGCACGGAAGTTATTTCCGCGGATTCCATGCAGATTTACCGCCATATGGACATTGGAACGGCAAAACCCACTGCGGAGGAAATCCAAGGGGTTCCGCATCATATGCTGGATATTTGCGAACCTTGGGAAACGTTTTCTGTGGCGAAATATGTGTCCCTTGCAGACGCTGCGGCGCAGGATATCCTGCGCCGGGGAAAAATCCCCATTGTCTCCGGCGGCACGGGACTTTATGTAAATGCCCTGCTGGAGGGAAATATCTTTTCCGGAGAGGAAACGGACGTCGCTTATCGGGAAACGCTGAAAAAACTTTATGAGGAACGCGGCGCGGAATATTTGTTTCAGCTGCTGAAACAGGTGGATCCGGAAAGCGGAAAAACATTGCACCCAAACAATGTAAAACGGGTTATTCGGGCGCTGGAGGTATATCAGCAGACCGGAAAAACGATTGGCGAACTGAACCGGAGCCATAAACGGAGCGAACCGAAATATCAGGCCGTGCGGCTGGCGGTCTGTCCGGCAGACCGGGAATACCTTTATGAAAGAATTAACCGGCGGGTGGATCAAATGGTGGAAGCCGGCCTGCTTTTGGAGACAGAGACGCTGCTTCAAAAAGGGTTACTGCAGCAGACAGCCGGACAGGCGATTGCATACAAGGAACTGCTCCCTTATTTCCATGGAGAAGCTCCGCTGGAGGACTGCCTGGAAAAACTCCGGCAGAGGTCCAGAAACTATGCCAAGCGGCAGTTAACTTGGCTGCGGCGGGAGAAGGACATCCATTGGATCTATTATCAGCGAAGGGATGAATTTCGAGACATTTTAAACAGTTCGACAGAATATCTGAAAGAAAAAGGTGTAATATAAATCTTACTGACAGACAGGAGGATTTATGCAATGAAAACAGAACTCAATATGCAGGACACCTTTTTAAATATTGCAAGGCAGGAACGGAGGCCGGTTACTGTTTTTTTGATGAACGGTTTCCAGTTCCGGGGCCATATTACAGGCTTTGACAGCTTTGTTGTGCTGATGGATGTGGAAGGCAGACAGAATATGATTTATAAGCATGCAATTTCCACCGTGATTCCTCAGGGCAACATCAGCTTGTTTCCAAAAAAAGGAGGGAAGGATACGGTATAGCGCCTGGAATACCATAGGAGAATGGAGCAAACGAAAAAACGAAAAAGGAAGAAAAGCGGCGGCAACACCATATTGCTTGTGTTGGCGTTTATTACGGCGGTATATCTGATTGTGCAGGTGGGAAATTCCCTGTCCACCCCCTATGAAACCGTAACGGCCCTTTATGTAACGGTCAACGACAGCATTTCCGCTTCCGGTTATTTTATCCGGGAAGAAACCGTCGTTCCGGGAACAGTATCCAATACAGTGGAATACACCGTGCAAAGCGGCGAAAAAGTACGCCGCGGCGAAGAACTTGCGGTAGAATATACGGATGCGTCGACGTTTGAAGCCAGCAAGGAAATGATCGAGAAAAAGGAAACGCTGGCTCTGTTAGAAAGCGTTTCTCAGAATTTGGAGAGCCTGTCCGACGGCTCCAAGCTGGATCAGCTGATTACGATGCAAATGATGTCCATAAACGAAACCGTAGGGAAAGGAAATCTTGGCGCTGTGGCGGAACTGTCCGCCTATCTGCGGGAACTGATGCTGAAACGGAACCTTACGACCGAGGACAAGCCGCTGGTGGATGCAAAAATTGCAGAGACGGAAGAGGAAATCCGCGCGCTTGGCAATCAAACCGGGGAAAAAATGAACAATATTTATGCAGAACAGGCGGGATATTTTTCGGAGGTAACCGACGGCTATGAGGAACTGCTGACGGTGGACAAAATCGATACAATGACCGCAGGGGATTTGCTTGCCCTTTCGAAGCCAGCCCAGGCGGAAGATACGTCCATGGGGAAAATCATCGGCGATTTCTGCTGGTATTTTGCGACAGTAGTATCCCCGGAGGACGCGGGAAAATATGAGACCGGAAGGACCTACCGGCTGCGGTTCGGGCAGATTGCGGAGGATATCCCTGCAACGCTTTACCGTGCGGCGGAGGATGAAAACGGTGTGCTGCTGGTGTTCCGGGGTATGGTATTCAACGAAGACCTTATTTCTATGCGCAACCAGAGCGTGGAAATTATCCAAAAGACCTACGAGGGCCTTAAGGTGCCGAAGGATGCCGTGCGCATGGAGGAAGACGTTGCGGGGGTTTACATTCTGACTGGTTCTATCAGCAAGTTCAAGGAAATTGAAGTGCTGTATGAGGACGATACATATTACATCATCAAAAAGGTCAATGGCACCAGCGCGGAAATTATTCCGGGGGATACCATTGTTGTGACATCAAAGGCGCTCAGCGACAAGAAGGTAGTAAAATGACGGAAAAGATATTGGAAGAAAACATCAGGATCGTAAAAGAAAAGATTCGCCTGGCATGCAAGGCTGTGGGAAAGCGCGAAGAGGATGTGACGCTGGTGGCGGCGACAAAGATGAACGATGCGGAAACAGTATCCGCTGCCCTGCGGCTTGGCCTGGATGCAGCGGGAGAAAATCGGGTGCAGGAACTGCTGGAAAAGTATGAACAACATGCATACGGGGACAAGCCGCTGCACTTTATCGGCACATTGCAGAGCAATAAGGTGAAATATCTCATTGGCAAAACGGCACTCATCCAATCGGTTTCGTCGTTAAAACTTGCTTCGGTGATCGGGAAGGAAGCGGGGAAGCGCGGGAAAGTGCAGGATGTGCTCCTGGAAGTGAATATAGGGGAAGAATCTTCCAAAAGCGGATTTTTGTCCGGCGAAATTGCAGAGGCAGTGGAAATATGTGGAAGAATCCCCGGGATTTGTGTCAAAGGACTTATGACAATTCCACCAAAAGCATACGAAAAGGGAGAAAATAATCGGTACTTTGACAAAATGTATCAACTATTTGTTGACATATCGTCGAGAAAATACGATAATGTTAATATGAAGTATCTGTCAATGGGTATGAGCGATGACTATGAAGATGCGATTTTGCATGGGGCAAATATGGTCCGCGTCGGTACGGCCATATTCGGTCGGCGCCGGTATTCGGAGCAGAATGGTTCGGTTGGAAATAAAGGTTTAGGAGGATAAAGGAAAGATGGGATTTTTCAGCGACGTAAAAAACTGGATGCGCGGAGAAGAGGAAGAGGACGATTTTGAAGAGTTCGTTCCCAAACGCACGCAGACGGTGGAAGAATCGTTTGGACCATCCAGCGAACAAAGAAGAAATAACAAAGTGGTAAACATCAACGCTACAACGCAGCTTGCCGTGGTGCTGGTGAAGCCGGAACGGTTTGAAAATGCGGCGGAAATCGCCGATCATTTAAAAGAAAAGCGCACCGTAGTGATCAATTTGGAATCAACAAACAAGGACATAGCAAGAAGACTCATTGATTTTCTCAGCGGCGTTGCCTATGCCATCGAAGGGAAGATCAAAAAGGTTGCAAACAGTACATATATTATCACGCCGTATAATGTGGACATTATGGGCGATTTAATTGATGAACTCGAAAGCAATGGATTGTATTTTTAGGCCGCATAGTGGAGGGATTACGAGTTGCCAGTAGTATATACAATTACCCTTGCCGTCCTCCGGATTTTGGAATTTATGATTTTTGCCCGAGCGATTTTATCATGGTTCCCGGCGGCGAGAGAGTCAGCAATCAGTAATTTTTTCTATGTTGCAACAGAACCTGTGATACAACCATTTCGGTCGCTTCTCAGCCATATCAGGGCACTGCAGGCAATCCCGTTGGATTTTTCAGTGTTGCTGGCGTTCCTTGCACTTGAAATCATCCAAGCTATGCTCTACAGTTTTTTGTAGCGCACGGCATTGATTGGTCGGGTCAAAGACCCGACCTTTTGCGGTTCATAAAAATAGATATAGGAGGCATTGGGTATGTTGACGGCACAAGATATTGAAACAGTAACGTTTGAAAAAGCGGTGTTCGGCGGATATGATATGAAATCCGTGGACGATTTTTTGGAAAAAATTGCAAAAGATTTTAATGCGATGCAAAAAGAAAACGCTACGTTAAAATCAAAAATGAAAGTACTTGTAGACAAAATAGAAGAGTACCGCAGTGTGGAAACCGGCATGCGCAAAGCGTTGATGTCGGCGCAGAGCATTGCGGCGGAAACTGTGGAAAAAGCCAAAGCGGAAAGCGAACAGATGCTGCGGGAAACCGAAGAAAAAGCGGCGGCAAGACAGGCGGAGCTTTCTGCCCTGATCCGGGAAGAAGAGGGAAAACTGGATGCGGCACAGAAAGCAAGCAGCACTTTTATCCAAAATATGCTGGCGCAGTATGAGGCGGAAATCGCACATTTAAACGAGATTTTTAAAGCCAGCGGTGTGATGGAACAGGAAAAATCAGCAAAGGACACGGCGGCTGCCGAAGAAGCTCCGGCAGCGGTTCCGTCGGCGGCAAAGCCGGAAACACTGGACATTTCGCAGATGATGGCGGAGAAGGCCGCGCCGGCAAAAGAGGAACAAAATTTGACAGACGACAAGCTGCAGGCGGATATTTCAGAAGAACTCCTGCATTATATGGATCGAAAATTTGACAGCCGGAAAGGCGATGCAAAGGAAGCGCCGGCGGAATACACAAAGCCGATATTTGATGACCTGAAATTCGGCAAGGATTACAGCATTGACAGCGAGCTGAAGAAGTAAACGAAAGGAAGAAACACACGACATGTCTCAGGATTATAACAGCACCATCAATCTGCCTAAGACGGAGTTCCCGATGCGGGCGGGCCTGCCAGCCAGAGAGCCGGGTTTTTTGGATGCATGGGAGAAGGAAGATTTATATAAAGAGCTCATGGAAAAAAATCAGGGAAAACCCCTGTTTGTTCTGCATGACGGCCCCCCGTATGCCAACGGCAATTTGCATATGGGCCATGCGCTTAACAAAATCTTAAAGGATTTCATCGTCCGGTATAAAAATATGGCGGGATTTCAAGCACCGTATATTCCGGGGTGGGATACCCATGGCCTGCCCATTGAACGCCAGGCGATTCAGGCATATGGCATGGACCGGGACAAGGTATCCGTGGCGGAATTTCGGTCAAAATGCGAGGAATTTGCCCATACCCATGTAAATACGCAGCGTACGCAGTTCAAGCGGCTGGGCGTCCTTGGCGATTGGGAACGGCCGTATCTTACCCTGACGCATGACTTTGAGGCAACGCAGATCCAGGTGTTTGGCGAGATGGCCAAAAAGGGATATATTTACAAGGGGCTCAAACCGGTGTATTGGTGCCCGCATGACGAAACCGCGCTGGCAGAAGCAGAAATTGAATATCAGGACGAAGCTTGCGCGTCTATTTATGTAAAATTTGCGGTGACGGATGACAAAGGTGTGATCCAAAAAGCCATTGGTACAACGGACAATGTTTACTTTGTGATCTGGACAACCACAACTTGGACGCTGCCGGGCAACCTTGCGATTTCGGTTAATCCTGCGTTTGAATATGACCTTGTCCGCGCCAACGGAGAAGTGTATGTTCTTGCAAAAGAGCTTGTGCCGGCGGTGATGCGGACAGCTGGCATTGCGGACTATGCCGTGCTCGCGACACTGTCTGGAAGCGATCTGGAGCAGATGAAAACAAAGCATCCGGTTATGGAACGGGAATCCGTGGTCTTGTGCGGCGACCATGTCACTTTGGATGCCGGTACGGGCTGTGTCCATACGGCGCCTGGCTTTGGTGCGGAAGACTTTGCGGTTTGCCAAAAATACAATATGGATATGATTGTCCCGGTGGACAGCAAGGGCATGACAACGGAAGATGCTGGAAAATATGCCGGAATGTATTATGAAAAAACGAACAAGTTGATTCTGGAGGATCTTACAGCCTGCGGCGCTTTGCTGGCTGTGGAAGAAATCCAGCATAGCTATCCCCATTGCTGGCGCTGCAAGCACCCGATTATTTTCCGGGCGACGGAGCAATGGTTCTGTTCGGTGGACGCGATGAAGGAAGAGGCAGTGGCCGCCTGCAACAAAATCCAGTGGATTCCAGGCTGGGGCGAGGAACGAATGACCTCTATGATCCGGGAGCGCAGCGACTGGTGTATTTCCCGGCAGCGGAAGTGGGGCGTGCCGATTCCGATCTTTCTTTGCAAAACGTGCGGAAAACCCATTGTGACAGAAGAAACCATACAGCTTGTGTCCGATCTGTTCCGCAAAGAAGGATCCAATGCCTGGTTCGATCGCCCGGCGGAGGAAATTTTGCCGGCCGGGTTTGCCTGCCAGTGCGGCGGCACGGAGTTTGAAAAAGAAACGGATACGATGGACGTGTGGTTTGATTCCGGCTCCAGCTGGAAAGCCGTCATTGAACAGCGGGAAGGACAGCCTGTTCCGGTGGACGTTTATCTGGAAGGCAATGATCAGTACCGGGGATGGTTCCAGTCCTCTTTGCTTACGGCGATTGCAACGACGGGAAAAGCGCCGTATAAAACAGTGATCACCCATGGCATGATCGTGGACGAAGAACGGCAGAAAATGTCCAAGTCCAAGGGGAACGGGATCGCGCCGGAGGACATTCTGAAGGAATTTGGGGCGGATGTTATGCGGCTTTGGGTTGCGTCTTCGGATTATCGGCAGGATATGCGCATTTCCAACCGGATGCTCAAGCAAATCGCACAGAATTATCTGAAAATCCGCAACACGGCCCGGTATATGCTGGGCAATCTGTTTGATTTTCATCCGGATACCGATATGGTAGCGTACGAATCTCTGACGGAACTGGATAAATGGGCGCTGATGCGCCTCAATGAACTGATCGGCAGAGTGCGGGAAAGTTACGACGCATACGAATTCCATACCGTGTTCCATTCCATTCATAATTTCTGCGTAGTGGATTTGTCCAACTTCTATCTGGATGTGATCAAAGACAGGCTGTACTGTGATGGGACGGAAAGCGGCAGCCGCCGCAGCGCACAAACCGCAATGTATCAGATTTTGGATGCGGTTGTGCGGATGGTGGCGCCAATCCTCTGCTTTACCGCGGACGAAATCTGGAAAGCAATGCCCCATCGGGCTGGCGACGATGTCCGGAATGTCGCTCTGAACGAAATGCCGGGAGAACAGGGATCTTATCGGTTTGACGCAGCAGCGCAGGAAAAATGGGCGCGCATCATTGCGCTGCGGGATACGGTGAACAAAGCGCTGGAAGAAGCAAGAAATGAAAAAATCATTGGCAAGCCTTTGGAAGCGGCGGTATCCATCACAGTATCTCCAGCGGATTATGCTTTCTTTACAGGCTGCAGCGAGAATTTTGCGGCTTTATGCATTGTTTCCGCAGTGGAATTTCAGGAAGACGGCAGTGCGGAAACGCCAGTTTGCAGCGTAACCCATGCCGCCGGTGAAAAGTGTCAGCGCTGCTGGGTATATTCCGGGACGGTGGGACAGAATGCAGCCCATCCGACTTTGTGCGCACGGTGCGCCGGCGTAATTGGATAATGAAAAAAGAGCTGTAATTTTGGTTACAGCTCTTGGTTTCTTATAAAAATTTGGAGGAAAGCCTTTGTTAGTGATAATCGCCATTGCGGCAATGATAGCGGTGGATCAACTGGTAAAATACTGGGCGGTATCCGTGCTGAAAGAAGCGGGGACCATTCCGCTGCTTGATCAGGTGTTTCAGCTCACCTATGTAGAAAACCGGGGCGCTGCGTTCAGCATGCTGCGGGGGAAGGTCTGGTTTTTTGTTGTGTTCACCATCGTAGTAGTGGGCATTATTATCTATTTGCTGCGAACCGGCCGGATTCACGGAAAAATGGGGAGATGGTCTCTCTATATGGTGATCGGCGGCGCCGTTGGCAATCTAATTGACCGGATTTTCCGGGGATATGTGGTGGATTTATTTGATTTTACCCTGATTCATTTCCCGGTGTTTAACGTGGCGGACATTTTGGTGTGCGTTGGCGGCGTGTTGTTTTGCGTGTATTATATTTTTCTGGCGGATGGCAAAAAGAACGCCGGACAGCGCGGGGCGGAGTGATGCTATGGAAGAACTTGTCATTTGTACAAAGGAAGACGAGGGGAAACGGGTGGACAGCCTGTTGTCTGAAAAGCTGGAAGGCCTGTCCCGCAGCGGCGCACAGGCGCTGTTGGAAGCCGGAAGGGCGGTCTTGCAAAGCGGACCGGTAAAAAAGAATTACCGAATCCGGGGAAACGAGGTCTTTTCTGTGCTATTGTCCGCCCCGGAACAAACGGACATTCTGCCGGAAAATATCCCATTGGAGATTGTGTACGAGGACCGAGATGTGATTGTAATCAATAAGCCGCGGGGCATGGTGGTGCATCCTGCGCCGGGAAACTGGACAGGGACCTTGGTGAATGCCCTGCTGTATCACTGTGGTAACAGCCTGTCCGGCATAAATGGAGAACTCCGCCCGGGCATTGTGCACCGGCTGGACAAGGACACCAGCGGCCTTCTGGTAGCGGCCAAACATGACAGAGCGCACCAGAGCTTGGCCAAACAATTGTTTGACCATACCGCGGGACGGATGTATGAAGCGGTGGTGTACGGCGCAATATCCCAGGATGAGGGCGTAATTGACCGCCCCATCGCGCGGCACAAAACAGACCGTAAGAAAATGGCGATTGATCAAAACGGAAGAAGGGCAGTGACCCATTACCGGGTACTGGAACGATACCGGGGGTATACCTATCTGGCTTTTCGACTGGAAACCGGGCGCACCCATCAAATCCGGGTTCATATTGCGTCAATGGGGCACCCAATTTTGGGAGATATGGTATACGGTCCGAAAAAAGATCTCTGGAAGCTGGGCGGGCAGTGCCTGAACGCCTCCAAACTGCAGTTTGAGCATCCGACAACGGGCAAACATATGGAGTTTTCCGTGCCGCTGCCGAATTATTTTACGGCGGTGCTTCAGACGCTTCGGGACAGGGAAGAAAATTATGGGAAAATTTGAAAAAGCGCTGCTTGCCAGTGATTTGGACGGCACGCTGTTTAACGATAAGAAAGAAATCAGCCGGGAAAATTTGGAAGCCCTCCGCTATTTTACGGACAACGGCGGTGTTTTTATTGCCGCCACCGGACGCGCGCGAAAAGCATTGGAAGCCTATGCGCCGCAGCTTCCTTTGAACGGACACAGCAGCGTGCTGCTCAATGGTGCGCTGGTGTATAATTTTGCGCAGAAAAACACCGTGCGGCAGCATACCATGCCGGCGGTATCGGCAAAAATGGTGCAGGAACTTTTTGAACGGTATCCAAACGTGGCGCTGGAGGTGTTTGCCGAAGATACGGTATATGTCTGCCACCCCAATGCGACGACAGCATATCATTTTGACACCATCCGTATTCCGTATACGACAGCGGAACCGGCGTATCTGCCGCCGCCGTCCGATTGGTTCAAAGTCAACGTAACGGGCAGCGTGGTGGATCTTGCGGAGGCAAAAGCTTATTTGAAGCAGTATAGGGAAAGCTTGATGATGGTGTCTTCCATCCCGATTTTTTATGAGCTGACGGCTTTGGCGGCAAATAAGGGGGATGCGGTGCGGTTTGTCGCGGAAGAGTATCCAGAACGGCAGATTTATGCCATTGGAGATAATTTTAACGATGTTCCAATGCTGGAAACTGCCGACGTATCTTTTGCCCCAGCCAATGCGGAGGAAAAAGTAAAGCAGGTTGCGGATGTGCTGGTGTCTTCCAACAATGAAGCCAGCGTGCGCGATGTAATTTTTTACATAGAACAAAAAATATAGCGGGAAGGCGGGAGTTGGATGTTAAAAAACAGGGCGGAGAAAGCAGAACAGACGTATTTTATGGGTTGCAATTGTGCGCAGGCTGTGCTTTGCGCCTGTTGCGAAGATTTTGGACTTTCGTTTGCGGCGGCGTACAAGCTTGCGGAAGCCTTTGGCGGCGGGGTAGGCGCCACCCACCAGAATCTCTGCGGCGCGCTTGCCGGCGCGGTAATGGCGGCGGGGCTTGCAGTGTCGGACGGGGAGTTTGGCCAAAAGACCAAGGATCGTACCAATGCGGCGGTCCAGGAAATCTTGCGGCGGTTTGAAGCGGCAGAAGGTACGCGCATCTGTGAGGAAATCCTGGCCCGGGAAACGGATCCGGATCCAGATGCTCCGAAAAAGAAGGTCTGCATTCAGGCGGTGCGAAACGCAGCGCAAATTTTATATGATGTGCTTCTGGCACAAGAAAATGTCAAATAAAGTAAGGACAACACCCCGGCATGCCGGGGTGTTATTTTGTCGGCGCGGGTGAAAGGAAAAGCATGGAGAAAGGCGAAAAAATATGAGAAAAAGAGGAACATGCCGGGAAGCAGGCGGTTGTGTGTTTTCAAACGCCGTGACAGGGAGGGCTGCGCTCTTCCCGGGGATTCCCCGGGAAATATTCGCGGGAAAGGAATTTTTTAAAAGAAAAAAGAAAATATGGATTGACAACCCGGAACGGATTCGGTATAATTTGTTTGTTAGCATTAGCTAACTATGGCGGCGACGCCCTTTTTCTTTCAGCCTTGTGTTAGTCAAAACTAACACAAGGCCAGAAAATTTTATCGTTTGCAGCCGGGAATCTCGTCTGCGGAAACAGGAAGCGGAATTTCATTGAAAAACAGGATAAAGTTGAAGTGCAAGGAGACAGTATGAGTATTGTGATTGTAGGCGGCCATGATAGAATGCATCGGCAGTATAAAGATATTTGCAAAGAATTTGGCTGCAAATGTAAAGTATTTACCCAATATCCGGCAAAAATGAAAGAAAAAATCGGAACGCCGGATCTGATGGTGCTGTTTACCAATACGGTTTCTCATAAAATGACCAGCGTAGCGGTAGAGCAGGCAAGAAAAAATCACACCATTGTTGAACGATATCATTCTTCCAGCGCCGCGGCGCTGCAGGAAATTTTGAAAAAATATTGTGCGGAAGGAAATTCTTAATATGCTGCAGAACGCGTTGGCCTATTACTGTACGCCTACCTTTGCAGGAATCAAGCCATCCAGCTTGTTTTCCTATCCACGCAGCCGTGCGGCGGCGAAAGAGATTGCCTATTATAACGCACTGTTCTGCCAGCGGGATATCTACTTTGAAATTTTGTATGAACGCGGCGAAAGAATTTTGATTTTGGTGTATCGCAAGAAATTGCTGAAGGATTCTCTGCAAACTATGGAAATCAGCAGGCTGCTGTGTTCTTATGGGTATCCAGCGAAAGCGAAACTGTCCCAATATCTGCAAATTTTAAAGGAACGCCTGCGGAACGCAGAGGATTTTCCGCATGAAATCGGCGCGTTCCTGGGCTATCGGGCCGAGGACATTGTCGGGTTTATACAGCACAAAGGACAAGACTGCAAATTAAACGGCTACTGGAAAGTGTATGGCGATGCGCAGCGTGCCCGGGAGCAATTTGCGCGATATGACATTTGCCGCAGCAAGGTGCTTGAAAAGCTGCAGCAAGGCCGTTGTTTGGAAGAAATTTTTTGCGCTGAATGAGGCCGCGGGAGAGACTGGCATGCGGACGGCAATGCAGCAAAAACAGATTGCGGCAGCCGTTCACATAAATGATTATTTCAGGAGGATTGTGTGTATGGCAAAGACGGCGGTAATTTATTGGAGCGGAACTGGCAACACGGAAGCAATGGCGGAAGAGATTATAAAAGGCGCCCGGGAGGTAGGGGAGGCAGAACTGTTTCGGGTTTCTGAAATTTCTTCAGACGATGCGGCAAGGTTTGAAAATTTGGCACTGGGATGCGCTGCAATGGGCGCAGAAGTGCTGGAAGAATATGAATTTGAGCCTTTTTTTGCAGCGTTGGAAAAGAATTTATCCGGTAAAAAAATTGCTCTGTTTGGATCTTATGGATGGGGCGATGGGCAGTGGATGCGGGATTGGGAGGAACGGATCAAAAACGCAGGCGCCGTGCTGACTGAACCGGGGCTTATGGTAAACTATGCGCCGGGCGATGCGGAAAAAATGCAGTGCCGGCAGTTAGGGAAAGCGCTGGCCGGCGCATAATCTGCGGCATGATATCCTGCAACAATGGAATTGAAACGGTTCCGCACAGAGATGTTAAGGTACGTTTCCTCTGCCGGCTGTCAGCCGATTGGCGGCCGGCAGAGGTGAAAAACGACGAGCAAAAGTATGAAAAGGCAACATCCAGTCAACGAACTCTTTGTTCTGCAGCGTCAAAAAAATATTAGGAAATAGTTACAAAAAATGAGATAAAAAACACCGGTTTCATCACATATCATTGAAAACAAGAAGAAAGCACCCCGTTCGACGAATTGCGACAAATAATTTCAGTCAATTATTGTACCATAAAAAAGCAAAAGGAGACGGGTGTATATGAAATATCTGCTAACAAGAGGCACGGTTTGCAAAGAGGATGGCGAGGAGGTACCTACCCATGGCATCACCGTGGTAGACAATGGAAAGGCGGTCGCCGTAATTGCCGATGTGACAACAGACAGAGCACTTGCCTGCAAACTGGAGGAAGCACTGAATCGATTGGATGTATCCATTCTGCACTTTGAAGATGTGGTATATGATTTTATTGTGGAACAGACCTGAAAGACAGGGGTTGGCATAGGCCGGATATTCCGGAATAAGGCATTGCCGGATCTGTGATGCAGTGCGAACAAAAAAACGGTGGAAAGCCGTATCAAAAGAGGCTGAAATAGAGAATGATTTCAGCTTCTTTTTTTGATGGAGAAATTTTCAGCGAATGGTGCAGAAACCATTGCTGTGAAAGAAAGCACAGAGATATTGGCTGGAATGGCGGCGATGATGGAGGTTCAGAGAAAGGAACTGTTTTCCGATGAAAGAATTAACTGGATTTTTACGGGAAAATGGCGAGGATTTGGATTTTTTTGTTGGAAAAAATATGAGCGCTATGCTATAATACATTCAATGCGGCAGTAGCCGGAGAAGAAAAAACCGAGCGGCGGAGAGTGGAACCGCCGGTGAGAAGGAAAACTTTTCCTGGCCTGGAGAAGACTGCGGGCGGTAAGCCGCCGGTGGTCACCGCTGTGGGGCAATGGGTGCGAAGACACTGGATTTGCCGCAGCGGTATGACGACGTGCAGAGAAAAACTGCCGGAATGTTTGGATCCGTTCAAAGGGAAAAAAGAACGCGGTCGTCTGGTTTGAAAGAATTTTTTTGTTTGGGAGAAACGTATGGTATTCAGCAGTCTGGAATTTTTGTTTGCCTTTCTGCCAATTTTGTGCATTATTTATTTTTTGGTGCCAAAAAAATTTCGGGGCGCAAGAAATATCGTGCTTTTGGCCTTCAGCCTGTTTTTTTACTGGTATGGGGAGCCAAAGTACTTGGTCATTATGCTGGCATCTATTTTGGCAAACTATGCATTTGGCCTCGCCGTGCACAAAAAGCGCTCCAAAGCGGTGTTGGCGCTGGCTGTGGCAGTCAATATTGGCATCCTGATCTATTTTAAATATACCGATTTTATCCTTTCCAATGTAAACCGTCTCTTTCATACCGACCTGCCGCTGCAGGAAATTATTATGCCCATTGGCATTTCGTTCTTTACCTTTCAGGGGCTTAGCTATGTGTTTGATGTGTATTACGGTAAGGCGAGAGTGCAGAAGAATCCTTTGAATGTGGCACTGTATATTTCTCTGTTTCCACAGCTCATCGCAGGACCAATTGTGCGGTATGAAACCGTTGCCGAGGAAATTAATCTCCGGCATGAAAACCGTCCGGAAATGGCGGAGGGTATCCGGCGGTTTATTATCGGCCTTGGCAAAAAAATGCTGCTTGCAAACCCGATGGGACTCGTGGCGGATACGGTGTTCGCCATTGCCGCGGGGGATTTGACCACGCCGGTTGCCTGGGTGGGCGCACTGGCGTATACGCTGCAGATATATTTCGATTTTTCCGGGTATTCCGATATGGCCATCGGCCTCGGAAAAATGTTCGGTTTTCATTTCCTGGAAAACTTTAATTATCCGTATATTTCCAAATCCATTACAGAATTTTGGCGCCGGTGGCATATTTCCCTTGGTACCTGGTTTCGGGATTATATTTATATTCCGCTGGGAGGGAACCGGCGCGGCCCGGCAAAGCATTTGCGGAATATTTTTCTGGTGTGGCTTCTTACCGGCGTCTGGCATGGCGCGGCCTGGAATTTTGTGGCGTGGGGACTGTATTTCTTTGCAATACTGATGGTGGAAAAATATGTTCTGGGGCGTTATTTAAACAACGCGCTGGGACACATATACGCCTTGCTTCTCATCATTCTTGGCTGGGTCATTTTCCGAAGCGAAAGCCTTTCCTATGCGGCGTCTTATATTGGCGTGATGTTTGGACAGGGCGGAGGACCCGCCGACGGTCAGGGGGTTTATTTGCTGCTGCAATATAAAGTGGAATTTATTCTGGCGGCTGTCTGCTCTCTGCCGGTGGCCAAACTGCTGGGCCGGACAAAAGGAAAACTGCCCGACGGCATATATTACGGCGCGCAGAATGTATTTGTGCTCGGCGTGCTGGCATTGTCGGTTATTTGTCTGATCAATTCCACGTTCAATCCGTTTATTTATTTCCGCTTTTAAACGACAAGGAGGCGCAGGATGAAAAAAGCCAGCGAAATTTTTATCATAGCGGTATTTATGCTGCTCATTATCGCAGCGCCGGTTGCGTCCTACCTGTCGCCGCGGCTGGATTATTCGGAGTTTGAAAACCGCCAGCTTACCGTCTTTCCGTCCATTACCAAAGAAAGCGTTTTGAATGGTTCCGCCATGTCGCAGTTTGCGGATTTTTATGCCGACCATTTTGTTCTGCGCGATGCGATGCTGACGGCCTATGTAGGGTGGAATCTGAATTTTCTGCATCGCCCGGTGGTTAATGAAGTGACTGTGCAGGGAGATACGCTGCTGCCGTTTTTGGGCTATACCAAGTATAATTACGAAAACATTGCGAAAAACTGTTCGGATATGACGGAACAGATTGCCGGCCTTGCGGAAACGGTGGAACGCTATGGCGGCAAATTCTGCTTTGTCGGCATCCCGGGACAGTATTCTATGCTTCGGGATCAATATCCGGAATATATGGATAATAAAGAAGGGTTTTATAATTTTGTGGAAGAGCGTTTTTTTTCGGAGCTTGCGGAACAAAATGTAGATGCGATTGATATGCGGCAGACGTTTTTGGCGCTTCCCGAAGTGGAGCGTTACTATTCCAAGGTGGATCATCATTATAACTTTGACGGGGCATATGTCACCTATCGGGAGATTATGGACTATGTGTCGCAATATTATGTGGTAGACGTGCTGAAGGAAGAGGACCTCGTGTATGAAACGGTGGACAAGCCCTTTTATGGATCCCGCAACCGGAAACTGTACAACATGTTTCAAACGGATGAAAAATTGCGGTATGCGCTGCCCAAAGACCGCATAGAATTTATCAGATCCGACAATGGGCAGACCGTGGAAAGCAGCGTGGTGGAACTGCCGGACACGGCGTATGCCACCTACAGTGTTTATATGGGTGGGGATAAAGGGGAAACGGTGATTTCCACCAACCGGGAAGAACTGCCGGATATCCTGATCTTCGGTGATTCCTTTACAAACCCGGTGGAAACCTTGCTGTATTACAGCTTTGACGAAATGCGTTCGGTAGACCTGCGTTATTACACGGAAAAGAGTATTGCCGAGTATGTGCAGGAATATCAGCCGGATGTTGTGCTGTATATGCGGGACGATTCCGTGTACATTACATGGGAAGGCAATGGAATTTTAAAGTAAAGGAACGAAGAAAGGCTTGATGGCGCTGCAATCGAGCCTTTTTTGTTTGTCACCAAACCGGAACAGCGGACTATACTGATAACAGGGGTGCTTAAGCAGATGGGCCAAAACCGTAAAAACATAATCTGCATCGCGGGGGCGTTTGGATTGGGCGTTTTGACCGCCAGCGTGTTTCCGCCCGGCTTCCTGGTATGGATGCTTGCGGTGCTGGTCATTGCAGTAAGCATCATGTGTATGAAACCATAAAAACGGGGGGATTCTTTTGAAAATTGTTGTTATTAAAAGCCCGAAATGCCTGACGGGAGTGCTGAAGAGAATTTTCAAGATAGAGGATGCCGGCGAAGCGTAATAGGCAAGGACAAACGAAATTCCAAAAAAGAAGCGGGAATCAGGTGTTCTCGTGTTTTGAAAAACTGGCAGGTATTGCATTGGAAATACCTGCCAGTTTTTTATGCACGGGGAAGCCGGATTTGAAAGCGCATCCCGCCGTCATAAGGCACAAAGGAAAAAGGCAGTTGATTTGCGTTCAGGATCTCTTTTACCAGATAAAGACCCAAACCGGTGCCGGCGGAGTATGCACGTTTGGCATCTTCCCCGCGGTAAAAGGGGTCAAATATTTTTTGAAGCTGTACGCCGGAAAGCGGTTTGCAAGAATTCCAAATGGCAAGGACGTTGGAATTTCCCGTAATCCGAATCCGCCCGCCGGTTGGCGTATAGCGGATTGCATTGTCAATGAGATTCGACCACACCTGCCGGAAATATCTGGGGTTCATATTGAGTTGCAGTTCTTTTTCGACTTCGAATGAAATACTGAGGTTGCGGATTTTTGCCAGGACTTCATAATCTGCCAGCAGCTGTCCGATCTCCTCTTGCACCAACAGCAACGTGCGTTCCGCTTGCCCGGCCGCGCCCTGTATCTGCGAAGCGGCCAGGATCTCATTGACCATACTGGTGAGTTTGTCCACAGCATTCTCAACATCTTTCATTGTGACTTGCATGTCCTCATAAATGTCCGTGAACACATAAAATGCCGTAACCCGAAAGGTTTTTTCCTCTTCTCCGTGCTTCGCGTAGATATTGATGTTGTTGCGGAAAGCAAATGACTCCAGGAGCTCATCACAGTGCTGCCAGTCTGTGGCCTCGATCAACGGTGTGAGACGCTCCATATGCGCATGCAAATCACTTTGGAGACGATTGAGATAGAGCTTGGGCAAAAACAGAACGATGACCGCGTCGGAAATTATAATGACCACGCTGAATGCTGCCAGCATCATCAGGAAAGTTTTGTGGAACAACTTCATCTTTTGAAAAATACGCTTCATGGCTCTATTTTGTAGCCCACACCTTTGATAGTAACAATGCAATTCAGATGAAGCTTTTTCCGGAGATTCTTTATATATGTGTCTATTACTCGCTCAAATGGCCCATCTTCTTCCTGCCAGATTTGGTTTAAAATCTGCTCTCTGGTCAACACCTGCCCGCGGTGCTCCAGTAAAAAGGCCAGCAGGCGGATTTCCTTTGGTTTTACCTAGGCGTCTCCGCCGTTGTAGGTGGCGGAAAAGCCGGTGAAGTCCACTTCCGCGCCGCCATACTTCCAAAGGCGCTGTTCCGCATAATGACGGCGCAGCAGGGCTGTTATTCGCTTTTCCAGAATCAGCAGAGAGAACGGCTTGCAGATGTAGTCGTCCGCCATCGCGTCAAAGCTCTCAAGCTGCGCCTGCTCATCGGATAACGCTGTGAGCATTAAAATTGGAATTTGACTGGTTTTCCGCACTTGCCGCAGAACCTGGATACCGTCCATATTGGGGAGCATAATACCCAGGATCATCCAATGAATGGAGTTTTGCTGGAACAGAGCAAGCCCAGCTTCTCCATCCGGGGCGCAGAGCACCTGATAGCCGCGGCTATTCAAGAACCGAAAGATCCCCTCACTTGTGAG
>CAKRRK010000022.1 GCA_934395135.1 uncultured Eubacteriales bacterium
CGTTAACCGTTTCCGCCCATGCTAACAGCTGCACCCGCTTGGCGGCCGGTAGCGTCGCGCCGGCGGGAAAGGAGTGCGACGGACTGATGTACAGCACATTTGCGCCAGAGGCATATAATCTTTCTATGTCAATCCCGTCCTGTTCGCCTTTTACAAAGACGGTTGTTATCCCATGATCTTTTACGATCCGAAAGCCTTTTCGAAAGCCCGGATCCTCAAACGCAACGGTTGTGCGTTGTTTGTCAAACAGTTCACATAAAATATGCAGTAGGCTTTGTACCCCGGCGCCTATGAGGATATTGGCTTCGTTTGCGTAAACGCCTCTCCCGGCGGCAAGATATTTGGCAATTTGCTGCCGAAGCTGCGTTTCTCCCTGCGGCGCGCCATAGGCCATAAACGGGGCGCTGTCCTGCATAACCCGCCGGGCCATTTTTCGCCAAACATCAAAGGCAAACGTTGTCTCGTCCATCCGCTTGCCGGAAAAATCATACCGATAGAAGGGTTCTTCCCATCTTTTTGCCGGCGCTGGCGCTGCTATCTTTTGGTTTTTATAAAACTCGCAGACATAATAACCGCTTTGCGGTCTGCATTCCACATAGCCATCCGCGCAAAGCATTTCATACGCCGCTTCCACCGTTGTCCGGCTGTAAGCGCCGTCTTTGGACAACTGGCGGATCGAAGGAAGTCTGCTTCCTTTGGCAAGCTTTCCGCTTTTGATTTCGTTCTTATAATAACGGTACAGAGTCTGATAAATCGGCAGTTTATTGTTCCCCATGTGCCGTCCCCTTTTTGATCAAGGCTGCAGCTTCCTGTAAAATCCGGCGGTACAGTTCACTGTCCTTTCTTGTTCCGAACAGTTTTAACGGCGCCGGCTGTTCCGAAAAATCCCGCAGAGTTCTCCCCATCCAGATGACATCCTCCCAAGCGCCGAACTTATACATGGCATTATGAAATTCACCGGTTTTTACAAATCCCATCGCTTTATGAAATGCGATGCTGGCCGGATTTCTCGTCGTAATACCAACATGAATATTAAAATACCCCAGTTCCTTCAGCAAGGCAAACAGCGCCGTATACAGCGCCGTTGCCACTCTGCGTCCCTGATATGCCGGTGAGACATAAATGGATGTTTCCACGGACCACTGATACGCCGCACGGGGACGGTGAGGGGAAGCGTATGCATATCCCGCGATTTGTCCGTCCACTTCGCATACCAGCCATGGCGTTCTTTTTAGAATGCTGTAAATGCGCGTTTGAAACTCCTCTTCCGCCGGCACGTCATATTCCGAAGTCACAACGGTATTTCGTACATAATCCCCATAAATTGCAAGCATTTCCTGCGCATCTCTTTCTTTTGCCGGACGAAGCGCCACATTCTCCATTTTCTCACCTCATATTTTTTTATTATACCTTATTTCCCCATAGAATTACAACTGATTTTTTCTTTGAATGCAGTCTTGTCTATGATATAATAAGGAAAACCGTCGAAAAGGCAGCGCATTTGGACAGCGGACCGCCCCTTAGATTTTGCGAAAAGGTATGATTAGCACAAAAGAGAGGATATGAATTTTATGATTCGATATGGATTTATACGAAACAAAGAGGAAATCAAATTTTTAATCCTCTACGTTATGGGGTATATGCCCTTTCCAGTGGATTTTGACACCATTGTAGATTTATGCACCTGGTGCGACGAAGGTTTCGGCTTTTTTGAATTAAACGAAGCCTTTCAGGAACTGCTTCATACCGGCCATCTTCTGGAAAGCACCCCGGAAACCACGCCCTTGTATGCGATTTCTGAAAAAGGACGGAACACAGTCAAACTGTTTGACGACCGTCTCCCCTACACCATTAAAAAGGAAGCTCAGATTTATGCCTTAAAAACTGTGCGCAAAATCCGGCGCGATGCAGAACTTCACACCGGCATCACGCCTGCCGGGGAGGACTTTCTGGTCACGCTTGGAATGGAAGATATTTTTTCTGTTTCCCTTCATGTTGTAAACGAGAAACAGGCCCTCACACTGGAACAGAATTTCCGGGAATATGCGGAAGATATCTACAATGACTTTTTACGCGCCCTAACCAAAGAGCGAAACGCATAAATCAATCCATCCAACAAAACGGGGCGTCGCCTTTCTGCGACGCCCCGTTTTCAAGATTTATTGATTCGCCGGTTCCGCCGATGTTTTTCGGGATTGCTTATCGTTTCCTGCAACCACCGCCATATTCGCAGCCAGAAACAATGCGGCAACAATCAAAAGAATATGTTTTACTGCGGTAACCGGTGTCAGTTCAAACACATTCTGCGCCCCGAGCGCATTGATAAAATAGGAACTCCCATCCAGCAACACGAAATAAACAGCAAGCATCCCCGCAAACAGGAATCCTTTTGCCCCAGGTTTTATAAACACAAGCCTGGCAATCATATAAAAAGCAACCATTAGCGCAATCCGGCACAAAATGCCATATGCAAACGTGGAGATAACCGGTATCGCCGCATTTTCATTATACTCCGCTACTAATTCCAGACACATCCAAAAAACCGGCAGCAAAATCCAGAACCCATGCTGCTTGCTGAAATCCTGCCGCATCTGACGCCCGGCAAAAACAACCAGCGCAATACCGGAAATCACCATAAAAACCCAAGCAATTTTCCCCGGCACCGCCGCAAGGGGCGACTGCCGCGCAAACGCATAAATAATTACCTCATTGTGCAGAAAACTCAAATACAGACCCAGCACGCCGCCGGCGGCAAGGAGCATGCCGCAAAACACGGAAAACATTTTATACCACCCGTCATCGCAGCGAAACGCGTCTTCAAACGCAATTTCCTTCCCGCCTTGGTATCTTCCCAACATTGCCAGCGCCAGGACAAAAAAAACAATGGACAGGATCATTACCGCCATCCCGGCAATATCGCCTTCCATATGAAGTTTGGTGCCAATTTCATACGCTGTATTCAGGCTGACGCCCCGAATAACACCGGCCGCAACGCCAAAGATCCCGGCGGTCAGCGGAAAAAGCAGCATGCTTTTTTTCATAACAAAAATGCCTCCAGATATAAGTCTAAACAAAAAATCATCGTGCGTTTTAGTATAACATACTTTTCCATAAAATAAAAGCCCGTCTCCTGTGTGTCCATTCCGGAATCCCTTTTTCCGGCTAATTTTCTGGGATGGATTTCACAGAGCAATTCAAAATGCCCCCTATGTTCCAAAACAGGAGGCAAAACCGCAGAGTTTTGATTTTTCCAGCGTTTCGGCCGGTCCGCCTTCAGTTGGCCGCCTTCACAGAAATACCCGCCGGATACCGGCGGGTATTTTTTGTATCGGGGGGGCTATTTTCCACAACATTTTTTGTATTTCAGACCGCTTCCACAGGGGCATGGATCATTGCGGCCAACTTTTTTGCCAACCCGTACCGGTTCCTTTTTCACCGTTTTGTCGGTAGAGGTCCCAGTTTCCTTGGCCACCGCCTCACGTTTTGGCTGCTCCCGTGTCACCCGGGCGGCATAAATCATGCGAACGGTGTTTTCCCGAATGTTCGCCACCATTTCCTCGAACATATCGTAGCCTTCTTTTTTGTATTCCACCACCGGATCATGCTGCGCATATGCCCGCAGCCCAATGCCGTTGCGCAGTTCATGCATCGCGTCAATATGATCCATCCACATGCTGTCCACATTACGCAACAAAATCACGCGCTCCACTTCCCGCATCACTTCCGGGGTAAGTTCCGCTTCTTTGGCATCATACACTTCTTTGGCCTTGTCCGTGAGAAGATTTGTCAGGGAATCCTTTGTCAGATTGTCAATTTCGTCTTTGGTAAGTTCCAGATCGCCTTCCCGAAGGAATATACCCCGGAATTTATACTGGATTTCACGGAATTGTTCCAGTTCCAGATAATCTCTTTCCCCCATCGCAGTGTGCACGGCGTTGGAAATTACTTCCTCAATCATAGACATAATGTTATCCCGCACATTGTCGCCATTGAGCACCTTTTGCCGCTGCTCATAAATAAGGTTGCGCTGCACGTTCATAACATCGTCAAATTCCAGAACACTTTTCCGAATGTTAAAGTTCCGGCCTTCTACTTTTTTCTGCGCCGATTCAATGGCATTGGACAGAATCTTCTGATCAATTGGCTCGTCCTCTTCCATTCCAAGGGTTTCCATCATATTCTGGATTTTTTCCGAGCCGAAAAGACGCATCAGATCGTCTTCCAAGGAGATAAAGAAACAGCTTTCGCCCGGGTCGCCCTGCCGGCCGGAACGGCCGCGGAGCTGATTGTCAATCCGGCGGCTTTCATGCCGTTCGGTTCCCAGGATATACAGGCCGCCGGCGGACCGCACTTTGTCCGCGTCTGCAGCGATTTCCTCCTTATGCTTTGCAAGGTACTGATGATATTTTTCACGGGCCTCCAGAATGTCCTGGTTGTCCGTTTCCGCATACCCCATCGCTTCGTTAATAATCTCCGGCTCATATCCGTCTGTACGCAAATCGTCTCGGGCCATATATTCCGCGTTGCCGCCCAAAATAATATCCGTACCACGGCCAGCCATATTGGTGGCGATGGTAACCGCGCCGGGTTTGCCCGCCTGCGCAATGATTTCCGCTTCCTGTTCATGATATTTTGCGTTGAGCACAGAATGGCGGATGCCAAGCTTTTTCAGCGCTTTGGAAAGTTCCTCGCTTTTCTCAATGGTTACCGTACCCACGAGGATTGGCTGGCCTTTCCCATGGCATTCTTCAATCTTGCGCACAACACAGGTTAATTTTCCCCGTTCATTTTTATAAACGCAGTCCGGATTATCCTTCCGGATCATCGGCTTGTTCGTAGGAATTTCCACCACGTCCAGATTGTAAATCTGGCGGAATTCCTCCTGCTCGGTCAAGGCGGTACCGGTCATGCCGGACAACTTTTGATACAGGCGGAAAAAGTTCTGGAACGTAATGGTAGCGAGGGTTTTGCTTTCATGCTCCACCTTCACGTTTTCCTTGGCCTCAATGGCCTGATGCAATCCGTCGGAATAACGGCGGCCAAACATCAGACGCCCGGTAAATTCGTCGACAATAATGACCTGGCCGTCCCGCACCACATAGTTTACGTCCCGGTGCATCACACTTCTTGCCTTAATTGCCTGATTGATATGATGGGATAGGGTTGTATTCTCGGGATCGGAAAGGTTGTCCACTTTAAAATAGGCTTCCGCGCGCTTTTGTCCATGAGGCGTCAGCACGGCTGTTTTCGCTTTTTCATCTACAATATAATCCGCTTCAATATTGTCCTGCTCTTCCTTGGCGTCAATTTCCTTTACCTTGATGTATTTCAGTTTCTGCGCAAAGGCATCCGCTACTTTATACAGCTCCGTGGATTTGTCTCCCTGGCCGGAAATAATCAGCGGCGTTCTGGCTTCGTCAATCAGGATGGAGTCCACTTCGTCCACAATGACAAAATTGTGCCCCCGCTGTACCATAGAGCTTTTATAAAGCGCCATATTATCCCGAAGATAATCGAAGCCAAATTCATTGTTTGTGCCGTAGGTAATATCCGCCTGGTAGGATTTTTTTCGGTCTTCGCCCCGGATATCATGAACAATCAATCCGACTGTCATGCCGAGAAAGCGATAAATCTTCCCCATCTGCTCGCTGTCACGCTTGGCAAGATAATCGTTGACGGTAACGATATGCACGCCTTTTCCCGTCAATGCGTTCAAATAGGCTGGCAGCGTTGCCACCAGCGTTTTTCCTTCCCCGGTTTTCATTTCCGCGATTCGGCCCTGATGCAACACGATGCCGCCGATAATCTGCACATAAAAATGGCGCATATTCAGCACGCGCCAAGAGGCTTCCCGGACGGTTGCAAAGGCTTCCGGCAAAATATCATCCAAGGTTTCCCCCGCCGCCAGCCGCTTTTTAAATTCGTCGGTTTTTCCCCGCAGTTCTTCATCCGTCAGTTTTTTGTACGGTTCTTCCAGAGACTGTACTTTGTCCGCAATGGGATACAGCCGCTTCAGTTCCCGGTCGCTGTACGTACCAAACAATTTACTGAAAAGTCCCATAGTATATCCGTCCTTTTTAAGGTTTTTATCATAAAATCAATAAACATTATATCACAATCAAACTGTAAAAAAAATACTGTTTGCGAAAAGTTCACAATCATTCTTTTGGGCCGCTCACTCTGTTATTGTAACCAATGCCAAGAGAATTTTTTGTCAGGAATGCGGTCCTGCCTGCCAAAACTGCTGTTTCATACCGGCGCATAAATCGGCACGAACATAAAAAAAGCAGGGAGTTTTCCCTGCTTTTGCGCCAAAGTTCCAAGCAATATCTCTCGTCAGGTATTATGATCCGTCGCATGAAAGGTTTTTAAATTTCCGATTTTCGCCGCCCGGATATCCATTTCTTTTGTCACATCTTTCAGCGATATCCCACATTCCTCCATCATTACCATTACATGATAAAACAAGTCATTCACTTCGCCGACAAGCTCGGATTTTTCCCCGTTTTTTGCCGCAATAATGGTTTCTGCGCATTCTTCTCCCACTTTTTTTAATATTTTATCCAAACCTTTTTCAAACAAATAACAAGTATAGGAACCCTCCATCGGTTCATTTTTCCGCTGTCGGATTACCTGTTCCATATGTGAAAATGCGTCCATTTATGCATCCTCCCTTTCCCAAATGGTTGTATAAAAACAAGTGCGGCTGCCGGTATGGCACACTGGTCCGGCCGGACGCCCCCGGTAAATGAGCGTATCGTCGTCGCAATCGGATAAAATGCTGGTTACAAAAATAAAGTTGCCGGAGGTTTCTCCTTTGTTCCAAAGGGTTTGCCGGCTGCGGCTGTAAAACCAGGCCGTACCGGTTTCCATTGTTTTTTGCAGCGCCTCCTCATTGGCATATCCCAGCATCAGCACTTCATTGGTAGCGTTATCCTGACAAATCACTGGTATGAGGGGGGATTTTTTAAAAAACTGATCCAGCTTCATAATAAAAATCAAACTCCTTCTTCTGTCCGATCCTGTGTGATGGATGATCCTCAAAAGTCTCAAGCGGACTGCCGCACCGGAACGCCCTGTTTCACCAGATAGTCTTTCACCTGAGGCACTGTCAGTTCTCCATAATGAAACAAAGAGGCCGCAAGCGCCGCATCTGCGCCTGTTTTTTCAAACACATCGGCAAAATGCTGCAAATTACCGCAGCCGCCAGAAGCAATGACCGGAATGCTTACACGTTTCGCGATTTCTCCAGTCAACTCCAAATCAAATCCGGATTTTGTGCCGTCTTTGTCCATAGAAGTCAACAGAATCTCGCCTGCGCCCAGCTGTTCCGCTTCCACCGCCCATTGCACCGCATCCAGTCCGGTAGGCTTCCGGCCGCCGGCCACATATACTTCAAAGCTTCCGTCCGGCCGACGTCTGGCATCAATCGCTACCACCACACACTGGCTGCCAAACCGTACCGCGGCTTCCCGGACAATTTCTTTGTTTTGCACCGCAGCAGAATTCACCGATACCTTATCCGCCCCCGCGCGCAGAATGTCTTTAAAATCCTCCGCCGTACGAATGCCGCCGCCGACTGTCAATGGGACGAAAACCTCTTCCGCCGTTCGGCGCACAACGTCCACAATGGTGCCGCGTTTTTCATAGGTTGCGGTGATGTCCAGAAAAACAATTTCATCCGCCCCCTGTTTGGAATAAAATTTCGCCAATTCCACCGGATCCCCCGCATCCCGCAGGTTTACAAAATTTACGCCTTTGACCACCCTGCCGTCGTTTACATCCAAGCAGGGAATGATTCGTTTTGCCAGCATTATTTCGCCTCCTGAATTGCCTGTGCAAGAGACAGCGCGCCAGTATATACCGCTTTCCCGGCAATGGCCTCGTCAATCCCCATATCCCGCAGGCGCCGAATGTCCTCCAGGGTGCTCACTCCGCCGCTTGCCACAATGGAGCAGCGCACTGCGTCCCGCAGAGCCGCAAGCTGCTCAAAATTTGGTCCATCCAACATACCGTCTTTGTCAATGTCTGTAAATATAATGGTTTCGACGCCATACGACACGATACGGTCTGCAAAGGAAAGATACTCCTCTCCGCTGTCCTGCATCCATCCTTCCGTGCGGACAGTCCCCGCTTTTGCGTCAATGCCAACGGCAATTTTCCCGCCGAACATCCGGCATGCTTCCTGGACAAGCCGGGGATTTTTTACCGCGGCGGAACCGATAATCACTCTGGAAACCCCAAGAGACAGCGCATACTCTATATCTTCCATCGTGCGAATCCCGCCGCCGAGTTCTACCTTGGCACCGGTCTGCGCAATCACCTGCTTTACAATGGCGTAGTTTTGGCGGCTGCCGTCTTTGGCGCCGTCCAAATCCACCATATGAATCATTTCCGCGCCTTTTTTTAAAAAGCCGCAGGCGGTAGAGAGGGCATCTTCCGCAACTTTATGTGCCGTCGCGAAATCTCCTTTCTGCAGCCGAACACATTTTCCATCTTTCAAATCAATCGCTGGTAAAATCCGCATACTCTTTCTCCTTATGTCAAATCCGCAAAGTTTTTCAGCATGGCAAGCCCTACTTCCCCGCTTTTTTCCGGATGAAACTGGCAGCCGAATATCTGATCTCTTGCCACCATCGCTGGCACTTTCGCGCCATAGTCGCAAACCGCCGCAAGGTCGGAACGCTCCTGCGGCACCGCCATAAAGCTATGGACGAAGTACACATAATCACCGTCTTTGATGCCGGAAAGCATTGCGTTCCGGCGCTGAATTTCCAGCGCGTTCCAGCCAATCTGGGGCAATTTCAGCGGCGTGGGAATTCGTTCGATTCTGCCGGGCAACAATCCGAGGCCCTTGCAGACACGAATTTCATCGCTTTCAGAAAACAGCATCTGCATGCCGAGACAAATGCCTAAAAACGGCTTTTTCAACGCATTTTTCAACAGACTGTCCATTAACCCGGACTGTTCCAGCGCTTCCATCGCGTCCGGAAATGCTCCCACGCCGGGCAGGATAATTTTGGACGCATCCTCCATCTCCCGGGATGTCGTAATAATCTTACTTTCATACCCCAGAAACGTTAAAGAATTGGACACGCTCATAAGATTTCCCGCGCCGTAATCCACAATTCCGATGTACCCCATTACAGCGTCCCCTTTGCGGATAAAATAGAATCTCCCTGAATTTCACAACCCTGCCGGAGCGCCCGGGCCAGCGCTTTAAACATTGCCTCTGTGATATGGTGGGAATTCGCTCCATATTCGCTCTTGATATGCAGTGTAATACCGGCATTCATCGCAAACGCCCGGAAAAATTCTTCTGTAAGAGACGCGTCATAGGCACCGATCACCGCCTGGGGCATCGCCGCATCATACCGCAGGTACGGCCGTCCGCTGATATCCAGAGTACAAAAAGCCAGCGCCTCGTCCATCGGCACATAGGCGGCGCCAAACCGCGCAATCCCCTTTTTGTCCCCGATCGCTTTGGCAAAGGCCTGCCCCAAAACGATACCGGTATCTTCCACGGTGTGGTGCCCGTCCACCTGCAAGTCCCCCTTGCATTGCACCCGCAGCCCAAACCGGCCGTGCACCGCAAACGAATGCAGCATATGATCCAAGAAACCAATGCCGGTATGGATTTCCGCCGAACCTCCGTCCAGACACAGCGTCAAGGCAAGTTCGGTTTCCTTTGTTGTTCGCTCAATGGCGGCTTCACGCATTTAAAACCCCTCCTCCAAAACAGCGGTTAATTCGGACAAGAACCTTTGATTTTCTTCCCGGCTCCCGGCTGTAATCCGCAGGAACCCATATTGGGCAAAGTTCCGAATGCAAACGCCCCGCTGCAACAATTTCTGATAAATTTTATCACCATATTTCGTCTGCAGGACCACAAAATTCGTGACAGTCTTTTTCACGTCCACTACCGGGTATTGAGTGGAAATCTTTTCCAATGCCTGCTCCAGTTCCTCTTTCCGCTGCAGAATTTCCACAAGCTGCGCTTTGACCCAGGTTGTATCCTGCAACGCAATTTCCGCCGCAGTCTGCGTCAGCATATTGACATTAAACGGCGAACGGATTTTATTCACCTGCTGGATCAAGGCAGCATTTGCTATGGCAAATCCCAAGCGGACAGACGCCATGCCAAAGGCTTTGGACATCGTTTTTAGCACAAACACATTTTCCAGCTGCGTTACGCAGTCCAAAATGCTCTCATGCCAAAAATCCATATAAGCTTCATCAATAATCAGCAGCGTATCCGGCAGGCTTTCCACCATATGCAAAATTTCCCCCTTGGTAAAGCCCTGTCCCGTAGGATTGCAGGGGTTGGAGAAAATAACCGCCGCCGGTTTTTCTGCTTTGCAGAATTCTATCACTTTTTCCGGAGAAACGGTGAAATCTGTTTCTTTTTCTGCCGATAAAACGGAAATTTCATATATTTCGCCATACAACCGATACATGGAAAAATCCGGCTCCAGCACAAGAAGTCGGCTTCCCTTTGGACAAAAGCCGTTGAGCAGGATGCTAATCAATTCGTCTGAGCCATTGCCTGCGGCAATCTCCTCGGCTTTCACACCAAACTCCGCGGCCGCAAGCGCGTTTACCTTCTTCACCGCCGGATCTGGATATCGGTTATAGGGAAGCTCCCGCACGGCGTTTGCGATACGCTCCCGCAAAGCAGCGGGAAGCTGAAAAAAGCTTTCATTGGCATCCAGTTTTATCGGATAAATATCCTCAGACGGGTCATACGGCATAATTTTCTGTAGTTTTTCCGGAATTTTCATTTCGGGAACCTCACTTTTATGGAATTGGCATGGGCGGTCAGTTTTTCACTTTCCGCAAGGGCAATAATTTGTCCGGACACCCGGGACAGTTCCTCCTGCGAATATTCTATCACACTCATTTTCTTCAAAAACGCATCGGTGGACAAAGGCGAAAAGAACCGTGCAGTGCCCGAGGTTGGCAAAACATGGCTCGGGCCCGCCATATAATCGCCCAGCGGCTCCGGAGCATACGCCCCCAAAAAAACCGCGCCCGCATTTTTAATATAAGGGAGGTACTGTCTGGGGTTCTCCGTAACTATTTCCAAATGCTCCGGCGCCACTTCATTGGCGAGGGCGCAGGCATCTTTCAGGTCGTCAAACACCACTGCGCAACCATAATGCCGCACAGACTCACAGATAACCGAATAGCGGGAAAGGCGCTTTGCCTGCGCTTCCATTTCCCGGGAAATATTCTCCGCCTGCTGCCGACTGTCGGTCAGAAGCACAGCGCTTGCCAAGGGGTCATGCTCCGCCTGACTCAAGAGATCCGCCGCAATGTAGGCGGGATTTGCACTGCGGTCGGCAATGACAAGAACTTCAGACGGTCCGGCAATCATATCAATATCCACCTTGCCAAACACCTGTTTTTTGGCCGCCGCCACAAACGCGTTGCCGGGACCCACAATCTTGTCCACTTTTTCGATAAAGCCAGCGCCATAGGTCAGCGCACCGATGGCCTGCACGCCGCCAACTGCAATCACCTGGTCCACTCCTGCAATTTTGGCGGCGGCAAGCACCGCATCGGAGAGATTTTCCGTAGGCGGCGTCACCATTACCAGCTGGTTCACGCCTGCCACCTTTGCCGGAATCGCATTCATCAGCACAGAGGACGGATAGGCCGCCGTGCCCCCCGGCACATAAATGCCCACACGGTTTAACCCCCGTACAATCTGTCCCAGATTTGCTCCCGGTGCGCGTTGGTATTCCCAAGTACGCACCATCATCTTTTCATGATATTCCCGGATATTCGCCGCGGCCGCTGTCAGCGCCTGAATTACCGCCGCATCGCAGGCAGCATACGCTTCTTCCAGCCGCGCCGGCGAAATAACATACGGTTTTTTTCCATCAAAACGTTCCGCATATTCATTCACAGCGTCTATGCCCCGCAGCCGGATATCCTCCAGCATGGCGGCAACCTTTCGGTCAATATCCGCCCCGGTGTCCGCCGCCCGCTGTTTCATGTCAAAAATCTGTTTTTTTTCTTCTATTCCATCTGCAATGACAGTTTTTAAGAACATGCTTCTTCCTCCAACGCCCGTTTCAGCTGAGCGATAATTTCCTGCACCTGTTGTTTTTTGATTTTTACGCTGGCAATGTTTACAATTACCCGGGCGCTGATGGGCGCCACGTCTTCAATCACTTCCAAACCGTTTTCTTTCAGCGTCGAGCCGGTTTCCACAATGTCAACAATGGCATCCGCCAGCCCCAGAAGCGGGGCAAGCTCTACCGATCCTTCAATTTTGATCGTTTCCACATCCATATGCTTTTTGGAAAAAAACGCCTTGGTCACTTCCGGATACTTGGTTGCGATCACTTTATTTTTATAGCCGCCGTAAAAATTCAGCCCTTTTTTGGTTGCCAGCGCAAACCGGCATTTGCCAAATCCAAGGTCTACCATTTCATAAAAGGATCCGCCCTTTTCCAAAATGGTGTCTTTTCCCACTACTCCCATATCACAAACGCCATGCTCTACATAAGTAATCACATCGTTTGCCTTAGCAAGCACCAGTTCAATGCTGGAATTCGGCAGACGAAAAATCAGTTTGCGGGAAGGAAGCAGCAGTTCGCTTACATCATACCCTACCTTGCGCAGCAATTCCAGAGTTTTCTTCTCCAATCTCCCCTTTGTCAGAGCAATGCGCACTGTATTCTGACCGGTCATAATTTCGCTGTCTCCTTTCGGATAATTTCCGTTTCAGTTAAGAGAACAAGGGATGAAAATCC
Organism: uncultured Eubacteriales bacterium; assembly: GCA_934395135.1. Taxonomy (GTDB): domain Bacteria; phylum Bacillota; class Clostridia; order Oscillospirales; family Butyricicoccaceae; genus CAKRRK01. The sequence goes on from CAKRRK010000022.1 coordinate 12,765, forward strand.
CTGTTTTTTCGCCATATCCATAGCTTCCGCCGCACTGTCCACCGGTGCAAGCACACCGCCGTGCTCCTGCATATAGGAAATCGCTTTTCGCAGCGACGGCGGCGCCGCAAAAATCAGTTCGTTGACGTTCTTTTTTGGATCCGGCTCCATCCCGCAGCTAACGCCATCCAAATCTATGGCAAAGCCAATTGCCGGAATATTCCGTCCAAACTTTTCGCATAAGGCGTTATACCGTCCGCCGGAAATCACCGTGCTGCCGGCGCCGGACATATAGCCCCGGAACATAATTCCGGTATAATACTCCATTTCATAGGCCAGCCCTAAATCAATCATAATATGTTCCCCGAACCCAGCCTCGCACAAAGCTTGATAAATGGTTTTCAAATACTGAATCGCCGCAGTCACGCTGGGATCCCTGGTGAGACTCAGGGCCTCTTCCAAAACCTCACCGCCGCCAAACAGCTGGGGCATTGCTTTCAGCGCTTCGTATGCCTCCTGTTCCCGGTATGCCTCCAGAATGTCCCCCAAAGCCGCAAAATTTTTGCTTTCGATGCACAGACGAATCTGTTCCGCAACCGCAGCCGAAACGCCAAGGGAGGAAATCAGCGCTTTATAGATGCCCGCATGCCCCAGTTCAATCCGGTAAATATCCAGATTGCAAGCGTCCATCGCTTCAAACGCGGTGGATAAAATATCCAAATCCGCCATACAGCCGTCCGCCCCCAAAAGTTCCGCGCCAACCTGCATAATTTCGGTGCGGCGGCCCGCGCCGGAAATGTCCGAACGAAATACATTTTGGGAATAATACAGCCGCAGCGGCAATTCCTCTGCGTCAATCTTTGTGGAAGCGATCCGGGCAATGGGTGTTGTGCTGTCCGGCCGAAGCACCAAAATCCGCCCGCCGCGGTCCGTGCATTTGAGCATTTTTTCCTGCTCCAAGGAAGAGTCTGCCTGCAAAAACACGTCATAGTATTCAATCGACGGCGTGATTACCTCGCCAAATCCTCTCTTTTTCAAAACAGAGGTAATAATCCGCTCTGTTTTCCGCAGTACGCTGCAAGCGGAAAACAGCCGGTCCCTGGTTCCCTCCGGCGTGCTGATTGCATAACGATTCATACCCATTCCTTCCTTTTTCATCCTGACTCACTCTTAATTGGTTTTTTGATGCCGGCTGCCGTTTTTTCCGAAAACAGTCCAGCGTTTATTATTATCATAACATACTGCCGTCATTTTTTCATGCCATATCCTGAAAAATCAGAACTCGAAAACCGCAGCATTGCTTTTTCTCTTTATCTCGATAAAATGATAACATGATAAATCATCAATGTCAACCATCATGCTCTCTGTCGCGACGAAAAAATTCTTCTATACCCAGGATTCACCGGGTGATTTTCCCTTTGCATTCTTTTTTCCGCAAAAACAGCCGGACTTTCATCCGGCTGTTTTTACACAATACTTTTCTTCCCAAACTTGTAACCAATGGATCAGAAAAACGTTACCTGCGTGGATTTTGGCAGATCGCCAAGCGCGCCTATGTTTTGCAGGAGTTCCGCTACACTTTTGGATACTTTCGGACAGCGCATCGTCAAATCCTCCACGGATAAAAACTTTCCGCGACTGCGCTCCGCCACAATCGACATTGCAGCCTGCTCGCCAATCCCCGGCATAGAAGTGAACGGCGGGATGAGGGCATTGTCCCGGATCAAAAATCTCGTGGCATCCGACGCATAGATATCCATCGGAGCAAATGCAAACCCGCGGCGGTAAAATTCGTGTACCACTTCCAGCGTGGTCATCATTTCCTTTTCTACGGAAGAGATGGTTTTATCCCGGTCTTTTGTCTGAAGTTCCGCATATTTCTCCAGCACCACCCCATCTCCCAGGATCATACAGGATGCGTCAAATGCCTTGGCACGGATAGAAAAATACGCACTGTAAAAGGCCATTGGCTGATGCACTTTAAACCAGGCAATCCGGAACGCCATCATCACATAGGCCACCGCATGCGCTTTGGGGAACATATACTTGATTTTTTTGCATGAAGCAATATACCATTCCGGGACCTGGTGCTCCCGCATGGTGTCCTCCCATTCCGGCTTCAATCCTTTGCCTTTTCGCACCGCTTCCATAATGGTAAACGCCAGAGACGGATCCATATCTTTGGACATCAGGTAATTCATAATATCATCCCGGCAGCAGATGCAGTCTTTCAGAGTTGCCGTGCCGCTGTGAATCAGCTCCTGGGCGTTGCCCAGCCATACGTCTGTCCCGTGGGAAAGTCCGGAAATGGATACCAGCTCCTCAAAACTGGTGGGCATCGTATCCAACAGCATGCCGCGAACAAATTTTGTACCGAATTCCGGCACTGCTACCGCGCCGGTCGGCCCTAGAATTTTGTCCTCGCCCTCTTCCAGAAATTTCAGCGCCTTGTTTGAGGTGAAAAGGCTCATCGTCTCCGGATCGTCCAGCGGAATCTCCCGGGCGCTCAGGCCGGTAAGGTCCTCCAGATGCCGGATAATGGTGGGATCATCATGCCCCAGCAAATCCAGTTTCAGCAAATTATCATGAATGGAATGATAATCAAAATGCGTGGTAATGATGTCAGAATTGGGATCATCCGCCGGGTGCTGGATGGGGCAAAACTGAAAAATTGTATTGGCCCTGGGAACCACCATAACACCGCCCGGATGCTGGCCAGTCGTGCGCTTGATGCCAGTGCAGCCTGCCGTCAGACGATTTTCCTCCGCTCTGGAACAAGTCGCTCCCTTGGATTCCAAATATTTTTTCACAAATCCATAGGCTGTTTTTTCCGCAATTGTGCCAATCGTCCCCGCCCGGAACACATGATCTTCCCCAAAAATGACACCGGTATATTTGTGGGCTTCTGCCTGGTATTCTCCAGAGAAATTCAAGTCAATGTCCGGTGTTTTATCCCCTTTGAATCCCATAAATGTTTCAAACGGGATGGAGAAACCTTCTTTTCGCAGCTTGCCGCCGCAATTCGGACAAAGTTTATCTTCCATATCCACCCCGCAGCCAAAGCCTTCATTTTCATGAAACTCCACATATTTGCAGGCAGGGCACAAATAGTGCGGCGCCAGGGAATTCACCTCGGTAATATCGGACAAAAATGCTACAAAGGATGACCCAACCGAACCACGGGAACCAACCAAATAGCCGTCCTGCACGGACTTTGTCACAAGCTTCTGTGCGATAATATACATCACGGCATACCCATTGCTGATGATGGAATGCAGTTCCCGTTCCATCCGCGTCTTTACCAGTTCTGGAAGCGGCTCTCCATACAGCCGCTTGGCCTTCTCCCGGCTCATACGCTCCAGGTCCTCCGCATCCCCCTCGATAGTAGGAGGAAAACTTTCCTTGGGCACAGGGCGAATTTCCTCACACATGTCTGCCACGGCATTTGTATTTTTTACCACGACTTCATACGCCCGGTCCTCTCCCAGATAGGAAAATTCCTCCAGCATTTCATCCGTGGTTTTCAAATACAGCGGCGGCTGGTTGTCCGCATCCGGGAACCCCTGCCCCGCCATTAAAATCCGGCGAAACACTTCATCCTGGGGCTGCAAAAAATGTACGTCGCCGGTAGCGCACACCATTTTATGCAGCGCATCCCCCAATTGGAGTATGGTACGGTTAAAATCCCGCAGCTGTTCTTCGTCCTGTGCCATTCCTTTTGCCAGCATATACGCATTGTTTCCAATGGGCTGGATTTCCAGAAAATCGTAAAACTCCGCAATTTTCAGCAGCTCTTCAAACGGCTTGCCATCGACCACAGCCCGAAACAATTCTCCGGCCTCACAGGCGGAGCCGATAATCAGTCCTTCCCGGTACTGCAGCAACAGGCTTCTGGGTATCACAGGGCGCATATAATAATAGTTTAAATGAGAATAGGATATCAGCCGGTATAGATTTTCAAGGCCGGTTTTATTTTTCACCAAAATAAGCATATGATGCCGCTTGTAATTTTTAATATGAATCTCTTTCTTTTTTCGCGCCCCCAGCACGGGATTTATCTTTGAAACAGTGTCAATTCCGATCTCTTTCATCATACTGCAAAGCCGGATGAAAATTTTTGCAAGCACCAAAGCGTCTTCACTTGCCCGGTGATGATCGAATTTTCCCACTTTTAGTTCTTTCGCCAAGACATTCAGCTTGTGCCGGTTTAAATCCGGCAGCAGGATCCTTGCCATTTCCAGGGTGTCAATGTATGTAAAGCTTGCTTCCGTTTTACATGCCGCGCATGCGGCCTGAAGAAAGGACATATCAAACCCCGCATTGTGGGCGACCAAAATTCTGCCCTTGCAAAATTGCAAAAAGGCGGGAAGAGCGTCTCCAATCTCCGGCGCGGCAGAAACCATATCGTCTGTAATGCCGGTAAGTTCCGTAATGTTTGCCGGAATGTGTTTGCGGGGATTGACATACGTCTGAAACGAGTCCATAATCTCCCCGTTTTTGACTGCTGTTGCCGCAATTTCCGTAATTCCCTCCATACCCGGATTCAAGCCGGTGGTTTCCAAATCAAACACCACGAATTCGCCGTCCAGGCTTTGCTCCGTATCCCCCCGCACCACGTCGGAAGAAGCACCGTCATTGACATAATACGCTTCCACACCATAAAGCATTTTCAGACTATATTTTTCTGCGGCTTTCATAGCATCCGGGTATCCCTGTGCCACGCCATGATCGGTAATGGCAATGGCGCGATGTCCCCAGCTGCTTGCCGCTTTGGCATAATCCCCAATGGTATTCATCCCATCCATCGACGACATCACCGTATGCAGGTGAAGCTCTACCCGCTTTTCTTCCGCCGTGTCCAGGCGGCATTTTTTTTCACTTTAGATACTGCCGAGGGGCTCCAGCATCGTTTCCTTTTCCCAGCTGTCAAACGATAGTTTCCCCTGCACTGTTACATACATACCAGTTTTTACATGCTCTATCAATTCCTTTGCCTTCTCCGTATTGAGCACTTTTTTGACACGGATGGAACTGGTCTGATCTGTGATATCAAAGAAAAACACAACTAAATCCTTATTTTTAATTTCCCGGGTTTCGCAATAGAAAATATCCCCCCGAATGGTCACCCGGCCAAACTCCTGAAGAGCCTCCTGAATGGGAAGCACCGGGCTGTCGTAAAATTTTCCATACAGGGTATTCTCGTCCCGCTTCTGTGGATGCTCTTTTCGGAAACTGCCGGACGCGGTCCTTGCGGGAGATTTTTTCGCCGGTTTTCCAGGTAGCGCCGGCGTCTGCCGGGCGATTTGCAGCAGAGTTTCTTCCCGTTGTGTCTGCGTTTCTTCAAACGCAGCGTCCAGCCCCTGCGCCGCAGAAAGTTCGACCGCAACTTCCATTCCCAGTTCCCGGCGGATCACATCTCCCAGATTCTGCACCGGCAGCTTTACATAGTCCATCCCTGCCTGCGGCACGGTGATTTTAAGCTGATTTTCCCGCACCGCCCAAACGCTATCCTTCAAGTATCCATTTACCGAGGGATATTCCGTTTGTATATATTCTTTCAGCGATGCAAGATACGCTTCGCTCATTCCACAAGAATACACAGGAATCACTTTCGCCCTTGACAGGTTATACGCCGATTTTATGCATGCCTCCATGCGGTGCAGTTCTTCTCTTGGCACAATATCCGGAAATTCCACCTTGCATAAAATTGCCCGCTTATCTCCGCTCACGGCAAGAGAGCATACCTTGTTTTCATCAAAGTATACTCCCCTGCACTCGCCGCATTTTTCAAATAAATCGTTTAAACTGCCTGTCATAGTCATAAAACTCCGGTTATTGTCCTATTTGATGATAAATTTCCTCCATCAATGCGTCTACCAACGCTTCCTGAGGCACCTTTTTTATGATGTTCCCCTTGCGGAAAATCAGGCCTTCTCCCTGTCCGCCCGCAATTCCGAAGTCCGCTTCCCGGGCCTCTCCGGGACCGTTCACCACGCATCCCATCACTGCAACGGTAAGTTTTTCCGGGATGTCCGCCGTCCGGCGTTCTACTTCCTCCGCAATGGAAACCAAATCGATTTTTGTCCGCCCGCATGTGGGACATGAAATCACATTCACGCCGCTGTCCCACAGGCCAACGGCCTTTAAAATATCCTTTGCCGCAAAAATTTCCTTTACCGGATCAGCGGTCAGCGATACCCGGATGGTATTGCCGATACCAAGGGCCAGCAGGCCGCCGATCCCGGCGGCAGATTTGAGCAGTCCCATCCGTTCTGTGCCGGCTTCTGTCACGCCAAGATGGAGGGGGTAGTCTGTTGTTTCGTCCATCCGGCGGTAAGCTTCCACGGTAGCGGGTACGCTGGAAGATTTAAGAGACACGCAGATGTCGTCAAACCCGCATGCCTCCAGCAAGCTCACATGATAGGCGGCGCTTTCCACCAGAGCTTCCGGGGTGGGACCGCCGTACCGCCGCAGAATTTCCCGCTCCACCGAACCGCTGTTTACGCCGATGCGGATGGGAATTCCACGGGCTTTGCAGGTTTCCGCTACTGCGCGCACGGTTTCCTTTCCGCCGATATTGCCTGGGTTAATGCGAATTTTTGCCGCGCCGCCTTCTGCTGCCAGCAGTGCCAGCCGGTAATCAAAATGAATGTCCGCCACCACTGGAATGGGGGAACGCCTGCAAATTTCCCGAAACCCCTCAGCAGCCGCCCTGTCCGGCACGGTACACCGGACAATCTGGCAGCCGGCATCATACAGCCGCCGGATTTGTTCCAGGGTGCTCTTTGCGTCCGCCGTATCGGTGTTTGTCATAGACTGTATCGCGACCGGATATTCCCCGCCGATGCATACCG
>CAKRRK010000023.1 GCA_934395135.1 uncultured Eubacteriales bacterium
GGCGGACGCTTTGTATCCGGACGCTCTGGCCTTTTTGTATGACCGGGGTGTGCTGGAGGTGGAAAACGGATACAGCAATCCGGAACGGGAAATAACTCGTGCGGAAGCCTTGGCAATGCTGCAGCGGTATTTTGCGCCGGAAACCTCGGAACAAACCTATACCAATACATTCAGGGACGTTTCGAAGGACGATTGGTATTATCCAAGTGCTGGCTGGGCACAGCAATGCGGCCTGGTAAAGGGCACAAAGGACGGAACTTTGGAGCCCGCCCGCTTTCTCACACGAGAGGAGACGGTTACAATGCTGTATCAATACCTGAAAGCCAATCGTTTATTCGAGAGCATTTCGGAAACTGACGAGGCATATTACACGATGGATGTACTGGAAGATCAGGACAGCATCAGCCCATGGGCCAAAGACGCCACGGCGTTTGCTTTGGAACAGGGACTATGGGATGCATTGGAATGGCAGTGGAACGAAGCGAGCGGTTCCAGCGAAATTTATTTCCAGCCTCAAAAACCGGTTCTGCGGGAAGAGTTTGCCAATATGCTGTACCAGTTTCAGGCAATCATCGGGGCATAAAAAACAGAAGCATGTCCCAGGGTTATGTTGCAGGACAGAACAGAAACAAGGAGGATATCACACAATGAGCGTTTATCAATGCGCCGTCTGCGGCTATTTATTGGACGAGGAGGCAGAAGGAACTCTCCTGAAGGACCTTGCCGAATGTCCGGTATGTAAACATAGTAAAAGCAATTTTACAGAAGTTACAGAAAAAAAAGCGTCTTCCGCTGGGAAAACGGATCGGAGAAACGAGCTGCAGTATGACAGCGCTTATGCAAGGCAGGATCCATCTTGCCGCTATATGGCGGAAATACATCAGATGGCAGTGGAAGGCCGCAGTATTGGCGCCGCGATGGGTATAAAGTCGGTGACGCCGTCATGGGACGATATCCTGATTTTGGGAGCGCAGCTCAATCCCCCGCCGCTTCTGGAGGAGGAACCGGTACAGACGGAGACTGTTCTTGGCAAACATGCCAAACGGCCGATGGTGCTGCGCAATCCGGTGTACATATCCCATATGTCCTTTGGCGCGTTGTCCAAAGAGGTGAAGGTTGCCCTTGCCAAAGGCAGCGCTATGGCAAAAACCGCAATGTGCAGCGGAGAGGGCGGTATTTTGCCGGAGGAACGGGATGCAGCCTATAAGTATATTTTTGAATATGTACCGAATTTATACAGTGTAACCGACGAAAATCTTCGCCGCGCCGATGCGGTGGAAATAAAGATTGGGCAGGGCACAAAGCCCGGTATGGGAGGACATCTTCCCGGTAGTAAAGTGACGCCGGAAATCGCGGCGGTACGGGGCAAACCGGTGGGGCAGGATGTAAAAAGCCCTTCCAAATTTGCCAATATCAAAACCAGAGATGATTTGAAGGCGCTGGTGACGGAGCTGCGGAATCGTTCCGACGGCCGCCCGATCGGCATAAAAATCGCCGCGGGAAAGATTGAACGGGATATGGAGTGGTGTGTGTATGCGGAACCGGATTTCATCACAATCGACGGCCGGGGCGGAGCAACCGGTTCCAGTCCGCAGCTTTTGCGGGATGCATCCAGCGTTCCGACCATTTATGCCCTGTATCGGGCAAGAAACTATCTGGATCGTGTGCACTCGGATATTTCCCTGGTAATCACCGGCGGGCTGCGGGTTTCCTCCGATTTTGCCAAGGCCATTGCCATGGGGGCAGACGCCGTGGCGGTTGCCAGCGCGGGGTTGATCGCGGCGGCATGCCAGCAATACCGTATCTGCGGCAGCGGGAATTGTCCGATGGGCGTTGCAACGCAGGATCCGGTGCTGCGGGCACGGCTGAAGGTGGATGCCGCGGCGCAGCGGGTTGCAAACTTTTTAAATGTGTCGCTGGAGGAACTGAAAACTTTCGCCCGCATTACGGGACATAACAATATTCATGCATTGCGTGTGGAGGATTTGTGCACCACAAGCCGGGACATCTGGGAGTTTACAAACATTCCGCATGCATAACGTGAAAACTGCCGGAACGCCGCCGGCAGTTTTCACGTTGCAGGCGCGGCAAAATCGTAAAAACAGAGGCGGAGGCACATTGATCCCATGGTGGGAAAAAATATGGCGGTACAAAATTTGTAAGTTCTTGGAGAAAAAGGGGATTGATGCCGCAGCGGTGTTGGAAAGAAACGGAACTCCTAAAAAGAACGAAAAAACAACCGTATGACAATGGATATATTTTCAGAGTATAAAAACCGCGCGTCTACAGATATTGAAGATAAGGAGGCGGTTTGTTATGAAGAAAAAAATTGAAATTGTTGATATTTGCGGGCGGGAGATTTTGGATTCCAGAGGCTATCCCACCGTGGAAACCGATGTCTATGTAGCGCGGGACGGCGCACTGTTTATGGGGCGGGCGTCTGTGCCGTCCGGTGCGTCCACTGGATTTTTTGAAGCCCATGAAAAGCGGGACGGCGGGAAACGCTTTGGCGGAAAAGGGGTTTTGCAGGCGGTTGGAGCCATCAACGATGAAATCGAAGGGATGCTTTTGGGGGTAGATGTGCTGAACCAGCGCGCCATTGATAATGCCTTGATGGAACTGGACGGCACGGAAAACAAATCCAGAATCGGAGCCAACGCGACGTTGAGCGTATCCCTTGCCTGTGCAAAGGCCGCAGCGGAAGCGTTGGGGCTGCCATTGTTCCGGTATCTGGGCGGCCCCGGGGCAAAAGTAATGCCAACGCCTATGATGAACATTTTAAACGGCGGTGCCCATGCGGCCAATTCTGTGGATATTCAGGAATTTATGATTGTTCCGATCCGGGCCGGGAATTTTCATGAAGCGCTGCAGCGAAGCGCGGAAGTATTTTATACCCTGAAGACCTTGGTGCCATGTTCCGGCGTAGGAGATGAGGGAGGCTACGCGCCCAATCTGCGCCATGACGAGGAAGCGCTGGACCGGATTGTAGAAGCCATTGAAAAGGCTGGATACCGGCCGGGAGAGGACTTCGGCATTGCCCTGGATGCGGCAGCGTCCGGATGGACGACGGACGATGGCTATAAGCAGACAAAATCCGGAAAGGTATTTCAGACGGAAGAATTGGTGGAATACTGGAAAAAACTCACCGCAAAATATCCTATTTTGTCCATTGAGGACGGGGTGGCAGAGGAAGACTGGCAGGGCTGGGGCCTTTTGACCAAAGAACTGGGAAAAACCGTTCAGCTCGTAGGAGATGACTTGTTTGTCACCAATGAAAAACGGCTGAAAAAAGGGATGGAAAAGAACGTAGCCAACAGCATTCTCATCAAACCCAATCAGATTGGCACCTTAACCGAAACTCTCGATACCATCGAAACGGCAAAACGCGGGGGATATGCTACCATTCTTTCCCATCGAAGCGGGGAAACGGAAGACACTACCATTGCAGACCTTGCGGTTGCGGTCAACGCAGGCCAGATAAAAACCGGAGCGCCGTCCAGAACGGACCGAACTGCCAAATACAACCAGCTTCTTCGCCTGGAAGAGGATGCGTATACCGAATATTGGGGCGGCGATGTATTTTGTAAACGGTGCGACGCTTAACGCGCCGTTTTTTTACGCAAAGTTTACAAAAAAAATTTTTCTTGCGGGAAAATCTGTAGTATAATAAAGAAAAACAGCAAGGAAAGTTTGAGGAAACAGAGTTTGGAAAAGGCATTTAAACTGGGCGTCATCGGCGCCGGCAATATGGGAATGGCAATTGTAAACGGCGCGGTACAGCATGGAATGTACGCCAAAAACGAGATTCTGCTATGGAACCGTTCGGAGGAAAAGCGCCGTGCCAAGGCAGACTTGGGCTATTCCGTGACAGACGATTTCCGTCAGGTATATGCCAAGTGCGAGACAGTGATTTTGTCGGTCAAACCGCAGAATTTTCCGGAACTGATGCCGCAGCTTGCCGCAGTGCAGACAGATCCGATGCCTCTCGTCATAACCATAGCCGCCGGAATCAGCCTTTCTTACATAGAAGGCTTTTTGGGAGATAATGTTCCAATGGTGCGGGTAATGCCCAATACTCCCCTGATGCTGGGCTGCGGTGCGTCGGCGCTGGCCAAAAATGCCGCCTGTCCGGACGAAGCGCTGCAGCGGGTACAAGCTGTTTTTGATGCTTTGGGTGTTACCGCTGTATTTGAACAGGAAGATGCAATCAACGATATTATTCCAGCCAATGGCTCCGCTCCGGCTTATGTTTATTATTTTATTGACGCCATGGCAAAAAACGCGGAAAAACATGGAATTGACCGGCAGAGCGCTCTGAAACTTATCTGCAAGACCTTTGAAGGATCGGCAAGGATGGTATTGGAAAGCGGGAAGACACCGGATGTTTTGATACAGGAGGTGTGCTCTCCGGGCGGTACGACCATAGAGGCCATCCGGGTATTAAACAGCGGCCGGGTGGACAAAATAATCGACGAGGCAAGCGACAAATGCATAAAGCGTGCATATGAATTAGGAAAGTAAACTATATTATTACAAGGTGGTGGCATTTTATGGACAAAAGGAATTGGAAAATCGGAATGTTTATCGGCGGCGTTCTCATTGGCGCTGCGGCCGCAACGATTGCTTTCGTTCGCAGACGCAATGACGAACTTATTTTCCGGGAAGCGGAGCTGCGGGCGAAAAAACAGTTTGAACAGGAGAAGGAAGAGACCTGCTGCGGGGAAGAGGAACCCTGCGACAGCAACGAGAACGTTACTTTTGACGAGCCTTGCGCGGCATGCGGCGAAAAAGAAGAGAATGTAGACGCCGATTGCGGCGAAGAAACCGCGCCGGCCGGCGAAAAATCCGAATAGTGGATCACAAACTAAAATAAATCAGACAGCAATGCGGCGGCGCAGTCAGATGCCCCGCCGCTTGGTATTGCAGGGGGGAACCGGCATATGCGATATGAAGGAAGAGTATTTCGTCCGCCCAGTGAGGCGTACAGCCTGATTGTACAGGCAACCGTTGGATGCAGCCATAACAAATGTACGTTTTGTGATATGTACAAAGACAAACAATTCCGGGTACGCCCGCTGAAGGATGTACTGGAAGACTTTGCTATCGCCCGGCAGACTTATCGGAGCATTGAACGGGTTTTTCTGGCGGACGGCGACGCGCTGATCCGAAAAACGGAAGATTTGGCGGAAATTTTGCAATATATCCGCCGGAACATCCCGGAATGCACCAGAGTGACAAGCTATGGCTCCCCGGTGAGCATATTGACCAAAACACCGGAAGAACTGCGGCTGCTGTCGGATCTGGGCCTGCATATGATTTATCTTGGGCTGGAATCCGGAAGCGATACTGTTTTGAACAGGATAAAGAAGGGCGAGACCGCGGAAGAGATTATTCGGGCCGGACATATGGTGAAAGAGGCCGGGATCCGGCTGTCAGTAACGGCAATCAATGGGCTTGGCGGAAAAGAATTGTGGGAAGAACACGCAGTGAAAACAGGGGAAGCCCTGTCCCGGATGAAGGCAGATTACATCGGTCTGCTCACTTTAATTTTTGAGGATGAAACTCCGCTGAAGAAAGACTGGCGGGAGGGAAGATTTCAGCTTCTGACGCCGGTGGAAATTGCGCAGGAAACCCTGCGGATGCTGGAGCATATGGACAGCGAGGGCAGTGTGTTCCGGGCAAACCATGCGTCCAATTATGTGAACTTAAGGGGAACGCTGAACCGGGACCTTCCCAAAATGAAGACAATTTTACAGGAAGCCCTTGCTGGGAATGTCCGGTTTAAAGCGGAAGCATTCCGGGCAAGATAGACATGAGGGGAAATTGAATTTGTATCGAATTTCCACAAAAGTTCGGATAAATTTTGTGGAAAAAGTGTATTTTGAATGCAATTTGGAAAAAAGTGTTTACAAATAATTTATACTTTGATATACTAAATTAGGAATTGAGGGAAGCAAAGGAGGAGCGCCATTGGATTCGAAATCACATACAAAAGTTGCTCGGACTTTACTTGGCTATATGGAAGAGAAGTTGGGGGTACGGTTTGATGTTTCCGGTTTCCTTCATGGCAATTTGCGGCCGGATTTAAGATGTGAATATGTAAGGCGGGAAGGCCGACATTACCCATCCCTTCGGTTTGAGGAAGTGATGCAGAAAATCGTGGACTTTACCCAGACCTACAAAATCCGTCCGGATGATAACAACCGGGAGCTCAGCGGTGATCTGGGAGAAATCCTTCACTATATTACGGATTTTTTCTGTTTTCCCCATAACGATGATATCTATCACCGCAATCTGTTTGCCCATTATATTTATGAAAAGCATATGACGCTTCTTATCAATAAAATAATTAGCGACAAAAAATACCGGACTTGGGTAAAAGAACTCAGCGTGCCGTTTACGGTGGATGCGCTGATCAGCAGGATTCGCAAACTCCATGAAAAATACCGTACGCAGGTAATGCATACCATTCAGGACGATGTGATGCATGTTTGCAAGGTTTGTACGATGGTGGCAATGTCCATCGTATCCATCACGTTTGAGGCGGTAAATGGGGAAGCACATCCAAGAGAGATGCTTGCTTAAGAGAACAGGGACATAAGCGGATGCCGCTTATGTCCTTATTTTTATTCGTCCCGACAGGGAACAGGAGGCAATATGGCAGAATACAAAACGAATGCAATGCGAATATTGGAGAAAGCCAATATTCCATATCGGGCGCATACCTATGATGCGGCGGGTGGAATTGATGCGGTTTCCGTGGCACAGAAAGTAGGAATGCCGGAGGAACAAATTTATAAAACGCTGGTGACAAAAGGAAAAAGCGGGGGGTATTTTGTATTTGTGATCGCCGCGGGAAAAGAGCTGGATTTAAAAAAGGCTGCGCAAGCGGTGAAGGAAAAGGCAGTGGATATGATCCCGGTAAAAGATCTTCTGAAGGTCACTGGTTATATCCGGGGTGGATGCAGCCCCATTGGCATGAAGAAAACCTATCCAACCGTACTTGACAGTGCCGCCGAGAAACTTCCGCAGATGGTGGTTTCTGCCGGAAAAATCGGTTATCAGGTGGAGCTTTCCCCAGAGGATCTTGCTCGGGTAAGCGGTGCGGCCTTTTGTAACATCGTGGTTTGAGAAACAAGAAAGACATACGACGGAAGTATTACCGGTAAGAAGGAAACCAGCGTTTCCCGGCGGATAGGTGAGTTGGGAGATACTGCCGGGCTGCCGGAAACAGGGCGTTTTTGAGGAGTTTTTCTGAAATCCGGTGCCAGTGAAACAGCCCGCAGGGAAATAAATCCTGCGAGCTGTTTGTTTTTCGTACAGTTTGTGTAATGTGAGAAGACAAGTCCTCTGCAATAAGAGAATCCGCCGGTTGGTTTGAAAATTGTGGAAGAGAAAAACCAAACCGGCGCCCGGGTTCTTTTTTGCTTTAGTGCCGCGGCCGGTAATAAGACTGCATTCGCCGCCGTCGGCGTGCAGCACGGATTCGCCTGGCACGAATGCAGAGGCCGCCAAGCACCAGAACTGCAGCTGCACCTCCAAAGAAGAGAAACTTATACGTTGCCAAAAAAGTTAGAATGTCACTGCCGCTGGAAGATTCCGTCTTTTCTGTTGGCATAGCCGGCGCTGTTTGTGCGGCAGACACCGTCAAAGGCTTGGTCTGGATTGCAATGCAGGCGTCTGGCCGCGTACTTCCGCCGCTGAGAAAAATTTCTGCTTTGGTAGCATCCGCATTGACTGTGCAGGAGAAATTTCCGGCTTCATTTTGCGAAGCGGTGCAGAGGGTAAGATCGGCAATGGAGCTTTCCTCCACACAAAGGCCGCGGGAAGAAAGATTTGCATTGATGGCAGCGCATAGGTCGCTTTTGGACAGATTGCAGCCATTTTCCTCCAGGTTGGAAAAAGCAAGCTCCATCAAATACAGGGTATCGTTAAATTTGTCATATTTTCCAGGAGAATTCAGGGTAACAATAACAAGGCGGTGCCCATCCTTTTGCGCAAATGTCACAAGGGTATGTCTGGCATTTGTCGTCCATCCTGTCTTTGCCCCAATGACATAAGGGGAATAAAATTGGGACTTTGGCATAATCATATTGATTTTAGAATACATCGTTCGGACTTCTGTCTGCTTATTGGTGGGCGGGATGGCATATTCCTTTGCGGAAATCATCTCCAGAAAATCCTCGTATTGAAACAAAGCCTGTCCAATCAGTGCCATATCATAGGCCGTGGTATAGTGATTTTCCTCATCCAGTCCATGGGCATTTTGAAACCATGTTCCGGTGCAGCCTAAGGACTTTGCCCGTTCCGTCATCTGCTGGGCAAAAGCATCCAGGGAGCCGCCTGCGGCTTCTGCCAGGACATTTGCGGCGTCATTGGCAGAATTTAAAAGCATCGCGTACATCGCGTCCCGCAGGGGAAGCTGTTCTCCCTCTGTCAGAGCGATGTGTGTGGAGCCATACTCAATGGAGTGAACAGCGTCATAACTGATGGTCACGGTTTCATCAAGATCCGTTCCGCGTTCCATCACCAAAAGGGCGGTCATCAGTTTGGTAATGCTGGCAGGCGGCAAGGCCATTTCGGGATTTTTTTCATAAAGAATTTGCCCGGTATCAGCGTTTAAGACAACGGCGGCCTGCGATATAATATCGCTGCCGCCGGAAGGAACGCCGGCGCTGTCTGTCGGCGATGCGGCAGCCTGGGACGGCTCGTCCGCATACACAGAGGGGATGCAGAAACAAAGAATACAAAAAAGAATAGCAATTTTTTTAAACATCGTGATCTCCAAAAGACGTGTGATTTACCATACGGTTCTATTATCTAATAAAAAAGGCAGCTTGTAAAGCAAGAAAACCGCGGAGCAGGATAGAAATTTTGCAGCCTAATTTGTCGAATTTGCGGGAATGATCCAATGGAAAAGATAGAAAGAAAACAACACAAAGGCGGTTTCTGTCCCAGCAAACGATAGGCAAATACTGGTTGTGAAAGCTGGTTTTATTGTGGTATAATATAAAAAATAAGGAAAAGAATTTGAGATTGCAGAACTCTTTTGCCGGAAGAACGGGAAACAGGGGAAACTGGCGGAAAGGGTTGACAAACCGGCGCGCTTTCTTTGGGATTGGGGAAATCCGGCGGAAATAGAGCAATGCTGCGCAATGTTTTTGTCACGCCGGAGATAAAATACATAGGATAGAAAGAATGCGATGGAACAGAGAGTAAGCGAAATGGCTGCGGCTATTCTTAGTATGTACCTGATTGTCATGAATATCATCGGTATTTTTATCGTTTTGTGGGATAAGCATGCCGCCAGACAGGGCAAGTGGCGTACACCGGAACGGGTGTTTTTTTTCCTCACTCTGCTGGGAGGCGGCGCCGGCACCTATGTTGCTATGCGGGTTGCCCGGCACAAAACCAGACACAAGCGGTTCATGCTGGGAATTCCTGCGGTGATGTTAGGGGAACTGTTCCTTTTTATCGCGCTGTTTGTGAAATGCAGGGAGTGGTTCTAATTGACAGATTTTTTAATTTCAAAATTTATAACCGATTATCAGAACATAAAAGAAGTGAAAGTACGGGAAAAATACGGAATTCTTTCCGGTGTGGTGGGCATTGTCTGCAATGTTTTGCTGTTTGTCTTAAAACTTGTCATAGGGGTTATAACAAATAGTGTTTCCATTACCGCAGATGCCATTAACAATCTGTCCGACTGTCTTTCGTCCGTGATTTCTGTGGTGAGCTTTAAAGTTTCCGGACGAAAGCCGGATGCACGGCATCCGTTTGGTTACGGGCGCGTGGAGTATGTGGCAGGGCTTTTGGTATCTTTTCTGATTGTTTATGTCGGCATTGAGTTCATCAAAACCAGCGTAGACCGGATTTTGCATCCGCAGCAAACAGAATGCAGCATCGTGCTCCTTCTTATTTTAGGGATTTCTGTTTTTCTCAAACTGTGGATGGGAATGTTCCATAAAAAAATCGGAAAGCGAATTTCCTCTACGGTGCTATTGGCCGCTATGCAGGACAGCATCAACGATGTCATTACCACCTTGGTGGTGATCTGCGGGATGGTGCTGTCAAGATTTACCGCTTTGCCGGTGGATGGATTTGTGGGAATTGCCGTGGCGGTATTCATTATTTTGGCTGGTGTGAATATTGCAAAGGACACAATGACGCCTTTGCTGGGCACTTCGGCGGATCCGGAAATGGTGCAGGAAATTATTCGGATCGTCATGGAATATGATGATATTGTAGGCGTGCATGACGTGATTATGCACAGTTACGGCGCGGGAAAGTATTTGGCCTCCATCCATGCGGAAGTGCCGGACAATGCAAACTTTACCGCCGTGCATGAAACGATCGATGAAGCGGAGAAGCGGGTGCAGGAAGAAACCGGCATTACCCTTGTCATTCATATGGACCCGATTGCAATGAACGATGACCGCGTGAACCATATGCGCACGGTTGCAATGCAGGAAATACGTGACCTGGACCAACGGCTGACGATGCATGACTTCCGTATTGTCGATGGAACCCGGCATATTAACCTGATTTTTGACGTAGTGGTTCCGTTTGAATACGATGACAGGAAGAAAGCGGCGCTTCAGGCGGAAATTGACCGCCGCCTGCGGGAAAAGGACAAACGGTACCGGGCTGTCATTACGTTTGATTACAAAATGTAGGAGGAAAAATATGCTGCTGCTTCAAAACGGATGGATATTGGATCCATACACCGGGACCGATGGGAAACGGGACATTTTAATCAACGATGCGGGCAGCATTGTTCGAATCCATCCGCATATTACAGAATGGGCGGAACAGATTATCGATGTGGAAGGAAAGACCATTGCGCCTGGATTTGTGGATGTTCATGTCCATTTTCGGGATCCGGGACAAACCTATAAAGAGGATCTTGCCAGCGGCGCTGCGGCGGCGGTCCGGGGCGGTTATACCACAGTTGTGTGCATGGCAAATACCAAACCGGTGTGTGACAATGTAGAAACGCTGGCCTATGTCTTGCACAAGGCAGAATCGCTGCCGGTACGTGTTTTGCAGGCTGCCGCTGTGACAAAGGGGCTTTCCGGTGAAGAATTGACGGATTTTGCGGCGCTTTGGCAGGCAGGTGCGGCAGGCTTTACCGATGACGGAGTCAATCTGGACAGCGAAGATTTGTGCCGGAACGCAATGAAGCAGGCAGCGGCGCTTGGAGCGCCTATCAGTTTTCATGAAGAAAATCCGGCCTTCCTCCACGGTGCGGGGGTTAATGCCGGTTCGGCGGCGGCCCGGAAGCTGGGGGTGGGCGGCGCGCACCGGGCGGCGGAAGAAAGCATGGTGCGGCGGGACATTCTTTTGGCGCAGGAGACCGGCGCAGCAGTAATTTTTCAGCATATCTCCTCCGAAGAATCGGTGGAAATGATCCGGCAGGCGCGGCGGAACCATCCCAATATCCATTGCGAGGCGACGCCCCACCACATCAGTCTGACGGAAGCGGATGTTTTGCGGTTTGGCGCCAATGCAAAAATGAACCCGCCGGTGCGGCTGGAAAGAGACCGGCAGGCAATCATAGCGGGGCTGAAAGACGGCACGGTGGATATTATTGCGACAGACCATGCCCCGCACAGCCGGGCGGAAAAAAACCAGCCGTTTTGCCGTGCCCCCTCCGGCATTATCGGCCTGGAAACCGCATTCTCGGTGTGCAACACATATTTGGTAAGGCCGGGACATCTGGAAAGGTGGCAGCTCATTGAAAAGATGAGCGTCAATCCGGCAAAAATTTATGGCCTTTCCGGCAAGGAAATCGCGGAGGGAAACCGGGCGGAGTTGGTCCTGTTGGACTGGGAGCCGCAGATCGTGTATGACACTTATGTCTCTAAGGCAGACAATTCGCCCTATACTGGCCTGCCGCTGTTCGGCCGTGTGCATGGAATTGTAACCGGCAGCCGGGCGTTGCTGTATGGGCGGCAGGAATCGACAATGGAATACGGAGGATCTGGAAGGAAGACAGGATGAGACGAGAAGAAAGGGAGCAAAGCGGAAATTTGGCGGCCAGGGATGACAGCGCGCTGCGCGTTCAGGATGTTGTCGAGGTAATCAACCAACCATCCTGGCATATGCCGCTGCACCAGCATCAGAATTTTTTAGAGGTTGTCCTTGTCATAAAAGGTGAGGGATACGTTCAGTACGGCAGTGAAAAATACCCCTGCAAAATGGGGGATCTTTGGATTTACAACCAAAATACGCTGCACAGCGAATTTTCTACCACCATCCCGATGGAGACCATTGCCATTGCTTTCAGCGGCGTTCGTGTGGAAGGAATGGAGGAAAATGCGCTTCTGCCGGCGGGGATGAAACCGGTGATAGAGAGCGGGGAATATTTTGCTCTGTTTTACGCCCTGTACGACTTTATCTGCAAAAGCGTGAAAGAAGAGAAGAAAAAGGAGCGCCAGCTGTTTGAAGCCGCAAAACTCACCTTAACCCTGGTACAGGAATTAATTTGCAAAAAAGCCTCTGGACACACCAATGTCTTGCCGCAATTTCCGGTAATTGAGGATATTATCCACTATATTGACAAGAATTATGCCAATAATATCCGGTTGAAGGAGCTGGAGGATGAGTTTCATTTCAGTCAGTATTATCTTGCCCATAAATTCAAAGAAGAGATCGGCTATACCATCAACGAATATATTACAAACCGGCGGATTGGCGAGGCGGGGCGCCTGCTCATCTATACGGACATGTCTATTTCGGAAATTGCACAGAAAGTGGGCTATACAACCCTCAGCCATTTTTCCGCGGTGTTTAAAAAGAATATGGGAATCGCGCCTGGAAAGATGCGGGAAATCCATAACCGCAATTCTTAATCGGTTTTGCAATATTCTGCTATCCCATCGCAAGAATTTGAAAGTGATCGCCGCAAGAGGAGAAAAAACAGGGGATTTCACCGGCATTTTATCTTTGACTCAGCAAGAAGACGATATTCCTGTACAAGGATCTATATATACGCAAAAAGAAAATAGGAATAAAATAATAGTAGAGTCAACACAACGGAGCCTTTTTCGCTTTTGTAGCAAAACAGAAGCGTGCAAAAAAATAACAAGAAATGGAGATGGAGAAAAATGGCATTTAGAATTGGTATTGTTGGAACCGGCGGCATTGGACAGGGACACATCAAGCGTGTCAATGAACATGTTATGGATGCATATGTATCCGCGGTATATGACTGGAATCAGGACGTATGCCGGAAAGTCGCGGCGGAGTGCGGCGCAAAACCGTTTGACAACGGCCATGATCTGATCAATTCTCCGGATGTGGACGCGGTGATTATTGCCTGCGCCGATCCCGGTCATGAGGAGTATAGCGTCGCGGCCATTCAAGCCGGCAAATATGTGCTCTGTGAAAAGCCGCTTTCGGATACGGTGGAAGGCTGTGAACGGATTATGGAAGCGGAAATGGCAGGCGGCAAGCGGCTGCTGAGCGTGGGCTTTATGCGCCGGTTTGACAAGGATTACCGGGATATGAAACAACTCATTGACAACGATGTGATTGGTCGGCCGCTGGTGGTACATGCGCAGCACCGGAACGCCGCGCCTACCTTTAAATTCACCACAGAGATGTCTGCGACCAATGCCCTGGTGCATGAGTTCGACGTGACCCGTTTCCTGATTGGAGACGACGATGAATATGTATCCGCCTATTTGGTATGCCCGCGTCCGTCCCGTTATGCGGAAGAAGGCTTCCTGGACCCGCAGTGTGTGTACCTCAAGACCAAAAACGGCGTTTGCATCGACTTGGAATTTTATATGACAAGCCGGTATGGTTATGATATTAAGTGCGAAATTGTCGGAGAAAAGGGCACAGTGAGCCTGCCGGCGCCTTCCCACACTGTGGTACGCTATGACGGCGGCATTGGCTATGAAATGGCCAAGACATGGGAAAAACGTTTTGGCGAGACGTACGTTACGGAAATCCAGGAATGGGTGCAGGCAGTACGGGAAGGAAAAACCGTCGGTGCTTCCGCCTGGGATGGTTATATTGCCAGTAAGGTAGCGGATGCCTGCCTCAAATCCCTGCAGGGCGGCGGCATCGTGGAAATTCCGACCAAGGAAAAACCGGAATTTTATAAATAACAACCGAAACAGACAGGAGGCACGATATGAAAAAGCTGAAGTTTGGCATGGTTGGCGGCGGCAACGGCGCATTCATCGGAGATGTGCATCGCCATGGCGCGCTGATGGATGATTTGTGCGTATTGGTTGCGGGCTGCTTTACCAGAAACCATGAAAAAGCGATGAAAATTGCGGACAAGTGGAATGTAACGGATACATCCAGGGTGTATGCAACGTATGAAGAAATGGCGGAAAAGGAAAGCGCGAGGGAGGATGGCATTGATTTTGTCACCATTGCCACGCCCAATGACACCCATTTTCCCATTGCAAAGTGCTTTTTGGAACATGGCATTCATGTGATGTGCGATAAGCCTTTGGCCCTCAATGCGGCAGAAGGCTGGGAACTGAAAAAGCTGGCGGAAGAAAAAGATCTGATGTTCGGCGTGACCTACACCTACACCGGGTATGCAATGGTACGGCAGGCGCGGGAAATGATTGATCACGGCGAGATTGGAAAAATTATCAACGTGCAGGGAGAATATCCGCAGGAATGGCTGGCCACTTCTCTGGTTTCCGGGCATTCGGAGCAGGCGACATGGCGCACCGATCCAAAGCGTTCCGGCGCTTCCGGCTGCTGTGCGGACATCGGCACCCATGTGGAATGCCTGATTTCCAGAATGACTGGCCTGCATCCGAAACGAGTGATTGCCCGGTTTGATACCATACCGCCAAATTTGACCCTGGAGACCAATGTGCAGGTTATGGTAGAGTATGAGGGCGGCGTACCGGGCATGATTTGGACATCGCAGGTGGCGATGGGCCATGAAACAGAAGTTACCATCCGTATTTTTGGGGAAAAAGGCTCTATCGAATGGTCTCATCTGGCGCCATGGGAATTGCGGGTTACCCGCATCAACGAACCGCCGCAGATTTATACCGCGGGCAGAGACTGCCTGTATCCGGCGGCAAAAGAACTTAGCCGCCTGCCTTCCGGTCACATTGAAGGATTTTATGAAGCCTTTGGAAACTTGTACCGAGGGTTCAGCGTCAATCTTTTGGCGAAAAAGTATGGCGGAGATCCCGGCAGCTTCCGTTATCCCACCATTGACGATGGACTCTGGGGCATTCGCTTTGTGGACGCCTGTCTTGCATCAAACGCCAAGGGAAATATTTGGGTGGATGTATAAACGGTTCAAAGCCGTCCCCGCATAAAAAAGCCGCAGCCAAAAGGCTGCGGCTTTTTGCGATGGCTGCAAGAACACCCCCGGCGATTGTCAGGAAACGGCAGGCGGCGTTGAAACAGTTACACGTTTGTGCTATAATAAACAAAAGCAAGGGAAAAGGAGATTTACTATGGCAAGGGGGAAACCAGGGAAATCCATTCCAATAAAGGAACGGGATGACAGCGATCTCCGCGTGCTTGTCGTCATAGACAGCCGGTATCATTGGCCTATCCACAGCCACAATGCGCTGGAACTTATATTGGCGGTAGACGGCAAGGGGACTGTTTACTATGACGATGTGGGCTATGATACCAAAGCGGGAGATCTGTGGGTATATAACCAGGGAGCAGTGCATACGGAAGTGTCTGACGAAGCGCATCCTTTGCGCTGGATGGCATTGACCATTACCAACGTGCGGATTCGAGGTATGGAAGAAAATCACATTCTTCCGGCGGGAAAAAGCCCGGTGCTGTTTACCGGTGATTATTTTACGATGTTTTACTCCCTGTTTTCCTACATTAACAATCATCAGGACGCCGCCTATGCGGATTGCACCCGGCAGATTGGGGAGGTGGGCCGCCTGATTCTTTCGCTGACGCAGGAGTTGATTGCGCAGAGCGAAGAATATGTGCCGCAAAAGAGAGAGCAGTCGGAACTGGTGCGGCAGCTCACGGAGTATTTGGATCGGTATTATACAGAGGATGTTTGCCTGGAAGACTTGGAAAAGATGTTCAGCTTCAGCAAATATTATCTTGCCCATCGGTTTAAAGAGGAAACGGAGCACACGATTAATGAATATATTATCAAACGCCGCATTGGCGAGGCGGCTATTTTGCTGACTTATACCGATTTGCCGGTGGCGGAAGTCGGGGCAAAGGTTGGGTACTCCGCTGTCAGCAATTTTTCTACAGCATTTCGGAAATACATCGGTACTTCCCCTCGGAAATACAGGAACATTCTTCAAAAGAATGCCGCACAAAAATGAAAGAAACAGGTCCTGCGGAAATTACGCCGCAGGACCTGTTTTGCAGGGAATCACTTTGTTTCCGGAGAGAAAGGAATTTTATTTTTTGCGGTACTGGCCCGGGGCGCAGCCCACGATTTTGCGGAAGGTTTTGGTGAAATAGCTTTGGCTCTGAAAGCCGCAGCATTCGCAGATCTCCAGCAGGGAAAGCGAGGAACCGCATAACAGCTCCTTGGCTTTTTGAATCCGAAGGTCGGTAACATACCGTTTGGGAGAAATGCCGATGATCGCCTGAAAGCAGCGCAGGCATTCCCGCTGGCTGATCGCGGCGGAATCCGCAATTTGCTGCAGCTGGATGGGTTCCATGTAGTGGCATTGAATAAAATCCAACATCTGCCGCAGCCGGTTTATTTCGGTGGAATTGCGGGCAGAATCGGTATTAAGAAGGTCAGAACAGTGCATACAGAACTGATACAGACTTTCTGTCAGAGAATTTTTCACCCGAAATTCAAATCCAGGCTCCGCAGACAGAAAGAGCTGATAGATTTTTTTGATTTCCTCCACCGTTTGCTTTTGCCATGGAACAGAACTCTTTAAAACAGCATGAGAAAAGTTGACCGCTTCGGTAAGAGGCTGCAAGTATTTTTTCCAGAAAACAGTGCTTTTGCTGCCATAGACCAGAGAGGGCTGAAACACCACCAGAGGAAGCAAACCTTCCACCGGACCGCTGCTGGAAAAGGAATGCAGCACGCCGGAATTGACAAATACGCCGTCGCCTTCCGAGATGACATAACGCTGTGTATTTATAGAGATTGTGATATCACCCTGGAGGACAAAGCCAAGTTCCAGCTCGTCATGCCAGTGCCAGGGAAACGCGTTATCGTTCAAAGTGTCAATATAGCAGGCGCAGGGAAACTCATCGGTGCCATGTTTGGTCAGTTCCCGTTGGTTTGCGTCCAGGGAAGCAATGTTTGGTTTATAGTCAGGAATGGCAAAAGAAGGATAATTGGAATGCATAGACTCACCTGCTCGATTTGGATTTTGGCGGTTTTATTATATAATAAGGCTTAATCGTAAAAGATGCAAGAGAAAATATGCGCTATACTGACCTTGTAAGAAAGTAAACGGCCGGAACCACCGGACAGCAAAGCGCTTGGGTTTACGCATTTCCGGGCTGCTGCAAGGCCCGGGTCCCTGCTGGTTTGTTATAAACCGGAAGGGGCAGTTGGAACGTGCCGGTTGCGGCACGTTCCAAGGGGCATATGTCCGGATCTGGACCGATAATCTCATTCTTACTTCTCTATTGGGTGTTTTTCTGGAATGCACACTGGAAGAACACTGCTATGAAAAAAGAACCTTTGCTGACATAGGGGTTCTTTTTTCTTTTGCAATGGATAACGCGAAACCGATCGGCCAAACGATTGTTTGCACGAAAAAGGCTGTCTCTTCCGGAACAAACCATGCTGCCCTTTGTGTCGGAAGAATTTTGGCAGGCAGTCCGAACCATGGGAAAACGCATATATCCAGGCGGGAAAGAAAGCGTGGCGGCGGAAAAGAGAAACAGCGGCATTGCCGCTGTCTGTTTGATCCGGGTGGGCAAAAGGTCCAAAAGCCCTATGAAAAAAACGCTGTCAAAAGAGTTGGCAGCGTAAAAGAAGATAATCTGCCGGCTATGGCAGACGATAGGAAGACTAAAAAGATTGCTCCTCTTTCTCTTTCAAATGCTCTTTTAAAACGAGATTGACATACTGAGAAAAAGAGCGGTCATTTTCCTCGGCAAGCGCTTTGACGGCTTGGACTACAGGATCGTCTAAAGTGATGCTGACTTTTGTTTTCAATGGCCTCATTTTATTCCTCCTAAACGCATTAGTTCTTTATTATAAAATACCACTAATTCACACGAGGGATTGACAAGTAAGATAAAGTTTCATAAAATACTACTATGAAGCATAAAGTGGTATGAATTAGAGAGGAGAGGCGGCGCAATGAATTATTATAAAAAAATGTACGCAATCCTCTGCGGAGCGATCTCCGACGCATTGGATAGTATGGAACGGAAGGAAGCGGATTATTCCATTGCAGACAAACTGAAATCCGCTCTTTTACAGGCGGAAAAGATCTATTTGGAAGAAACCGATAAATGCGAATAAAAAAAGACAGCCGGTAAACTACCGGCCGTCTTTTTTTATAGAGATTTACTTGTCAAACAGTCTGGAATATTTTGTCCAGTGCTCATAGCGTTCCATTGCCTGCTTTTCCGACAACGCAAAGAGTTCCTTTGCTTTTTCCGGGAATTTGCGGGCAAGGGAAGAGTAACGAACTTCGTTCATAATGAAGTCCTGATACGAAGCGGAAGGCGCCTTGGAATCCATTTGGAACGGATTCTTGCCTTCGTCCGCAAGACGCGGGTCAAAACGGAAAGTATTCCAATATCCTGCGTTTACGGCATTCTTGATAATCTGCTGGGTGTTTGTCATACCGCCGCGGATGCCATGGTTAATGCAAGGCGCATAGCCGATGACAATGGAAGGACCGTGATATTC
>CAKRRK010000024.1 GCA_934395135.1 uncultured Eubacteriales bacterium
ATATAGGAAAGGTCGTTTGCCGTAGTAAGAAACAGCACATCCGACAAATCGAACGGCACTTCAATAAAATGGTCCTTAAACGCGTAATTTTGTTCCGCATCCAGCACCTCCAGCATAGCGGAAGCCGGATCCCCCTTGACGTCGCTTCCCATTTTATCAATTTCATCCAAAAGCATCAGACAGTTTCGACTGCCGGCCTGGGAAATGCCGGCAAGGATGCGGCCCGGCATAGAACCGATATATGTTTTCCGATGTCCGCGGATTTCCGCCTCATCCCGCACACCGCCAAGGGAAATGCGCACATACTTTTTCCCCATCGTTTCCGCCAGGGAACGGGCAATGGAAGTTTTTCCGACGCCGGGCGGACCAACAAGGCAAAGCACCTGTCCCTTTAAATCCGGCGCCAGGGCTTTTACGGCCAAAAATTCCAGGATACGTTCCTTTACCTTTTCCAGTCCGTAATGATCCCGATCCAGCAATTTTTTCGCCGCTTTCAGGTTGACCCGATCTTTTGTGCAGGTATTCCATGGAAGTTCCAGGCAAGTATCCAAATATGTACGGATAACCGTCGCTTCTGCGGATGAGGACGCCATTTTAGACAGGCGCACTGCTTCTTTGATCAGCTTGTCCGTAGAGTCTTCCGGCAGATGCAAGGCATAAATCTGATCAATATAGTCCTGCGCCTCGTCAACAATGTCCTGCTCTCCAAGTTCGCCCTGGATTACTTTGATTTGCTCCCGCAAGTAGTATTCCCGCTGATTTTTGTCAATATTATACTTCAGTTTTTCCTGAATCTCACCTTCCAGCTTTAATATTTCTGTTTCAGAAGATAAAATCCGGATGACTTTTTCCAGTCGTTTTACGCCATTTAATTCTTCCAAAAGTTCCTGTTTTTCGTTAGAATCAACAGAAATATTTTGTGCAATGTAGTCTGCGATATAGGATGGATCTCCGCCTGCGATAACCGTTAAAATGACGTCCTTGGAAATCTTGGTATTACTCCGCGCGTATTCCTCAAACCGTTCCTGAGCCGCTCGAACCAAGGCATCTTTCCGCTTTTCCGATACTCTGGACGGGCGGTCTTCCACCACTTCTACAACGCCGTAAAGGCATTCTTCTTCTCGTTCCCAAGCAGTAACCCGGGCGCGCTTTTCGCCTTTGACCAAAACGCGGATACTGTCGCCAGGCAGACGCAGAATCTGCTTTACCATGCAGACAGTACCAATATCATATAAATCTGAATTTTCCGGCACATCGGTTTTGATATCCTTTTGTGCTGTCAAAAATATGTACTGTTTGTCTTTCATCGCTGCTTCCAGGGCTTTGATGGACATCATTCTGCCGACATCAAAATGAATCAGCATTCCCGGAAACGCAGTGAGACCTCTTAAAGGGAGCACCGGAAGTGTCTTGTTTTCAAAATTGTACTTCATTTCATCACTCCTATGAGGTAGATTATATAGTATTATTCCCAACTTTTCAAGGCCACATTTGTTAACATTAACTGAAAATATTGTAAAAGCTGTCATTCTTCAAAATGACAGCTTTTATCGGTTTAAGATGCTTTTATATGTTCCAGCAAGGGTTGACATTTCTGTTCAATGACATCTTTTGTAATGACCACTTTTCGGATGGTTTTATCCGAAGGGATTTCAAACATAATATCTGTCATCACATTTTCCAGCACCGAGCGCAAACCGCGGGCGCCGGTATTGCGCTGCCGCGCGATTTCTGCCACCCGGATCAACGCCTCTTCTTCAAAGGCCAATTCCACATCGTCCAATTCGAACAGCTTTGTATATTGCTTTACCAGTGAGTTTTTTGGTTCCTGCAAAATACGGACTAACTGTTTTTCATCCAGCGTATCCAATGTCACAATTCCGGGAAGACGTCCCACCAGTTCCGGTATAAGACCAAATTTCAGCAAATCCTGCGGCTCCACTTTGGAAATCAGCACATTGCGGCTGAGATCGGATTTGCTGCGGATTTCTGCGCCGAATCCAATGGATTTCTCGCCGATTCTGCGTTCGATAATTTTTTCAATTCCATCAAAAGCGCCGCCGCAAATAAACAAAATATTGGAGGTGTCAATTTGAATAAATTCCTGATGCGGATGCTTCCGTCCGCCCTGCGGCGGAACATTTGCCACGGTTCCTTCCAGCATTTTTAGAAGTGCTTGCTGCACGCCTTCGCCGCTGACATCCCTGGTAATAGAAGGATTTTCGCTTTTTCTTGCAATCTTATCAATTTCATCCACATAGATAATGCCGCGCTGCGCAGCCTCCACATCATAATCCGCCGCCTGAATCAAACGCAGCAGAATATTTTCCACATCCTCGCCTACATAGCCTGCTTCCGTCAGCGTGGTGGCATCTGCGATGGCAAACGGCACATTAAGGGTTTTGGCCAAGGTCTGCGCAAGCAAGGTTTTTCCGGATCCGGAAGAGCCTAACATTAAAATATTGCTTTTCTGCAATTCCACATCGCCGCTGTCCACATAAATACGCTTGTAATGATTATATACCGCAACGCAAAGTGCTATCTTAGCCCGTTCCTGCCCAATGACGTACTCGTCCAGGGTTTCTTTCAGTTTTCGGGGCGTCGGCAGGTCATGGACAGACTTCACCGGATTGTCTTTTTTGGCAATATCCCGCTCCAGCTCCAAATCGTCATCCAGTATTCCAACGCATACGTTGATACATTCGTCACAGATATATACATTCGGTCCGGCAATCAGTTTTTGGACTTCATCCTGGCGCTTCCCGCAAAATGAGCATTTTAATACTTTTTTATCATCATTGTTTGGCATACTACACCCCCGCTGTGCTGCGAATTTTTAAACCACCGGGCAGATTGTCCGATGGTTTAAAAAAATTATCTGTGTGTGATCACTTTATCAATCAGACCGTATTCCATAGCGTCCTGCGCACTCATAAAGTTATCCCTTTCCGTATCCCGCTGGATTACTTCCAGAGGCTTCCCGGTATTTTGTGCCAGAATCTGATTTAAATTGTCGCGGATTTTCAAAATTCGTTCTGCATGAATCTTAATATCCGTCGCCTGCCCTTGGGCACCGCCCAAAGGCTGGTGGATCATAATTTCGCTGTTTGGCAAGGCGAGGCGCTTTCCCTTGGCGCCCGCAGACAGCAAAAACGCACCCATACTTGCTGCCATGCCGACGCAAATGGTAGAAACATCCGGTTTAATATACTGCATGGTATCATAAATTGCCATACCAGACGTGATGGACCCGCCGGGGCTGTTGATATAAAAACTGATATCCTTATCCGGATCCTGCGATTCCAGATACAGAAGCTGCGCCACAACCAAAGATGCGGTCACATCATTCACTTCCTCCGACAGAAAGACAATTCTGTCGTTTAACAATCTGGAATAAATATCGTAGGAACGTTCTCCTCGGCTGGTCTGTTCTACAACTACTGGTACTAAACTCATAAAAGGTCTCCTCTCTAACTTTATTCTCCATAAAGAGAATATGTAGTCAAAACCCTCTTTTATTACCATCCATTCATGGAATGCTTATTTTTCCGGGGTTTCGCTTTTTTCTTTTTTCGCCGCTGTCTTCTTTGTTGCCGTTTTCTTTTCCGCTGGTTTTTTTGCGGTTTTCTTCTCTGCCGCATCCTTCTTTTCAGCCGGTTCTTTCTTCTCAGCGGCCTTTCTCGTTGTCTTTTTCTTCAACTTTGCATTTGCTTTGACAAATTCCATTGCTTTGTTGACAAGAAGATCCGGAGACAACGCGTCGGCCGGTGCATATTCACGAACCTTTTCCATATCCAGGCCATAGTTTTTCGCCATTTTTTCATATTCGGCCTCAATTTCTTCCGGCGTAACTTCAAGCTTTTCCAGCTCTGCAATTTTCTTCAGCGCAAGGCGCACTTTTACCTGGCGCTCTGCCTGTTCGCGGAACAACTGACGGAACGTCGGCATGTCCATATTGTTCATTTTCAGGTATTGATCCAAGCTAACTCCCTGCACCTGAATGCGGTAACTGAAATCCTCTACCATGCGGTCGATCTGGTTTTCATACATAGCGTCCGGAATCTCTCCCTCTAAGGAGGAAACCAACGCATCGGAAATCGTCTCTTCAAATTCCCGGGTGTAGGCCTGTTCCCGGCTGTTTGTAATCATTTTTTCGATGTCCTTTTCCAGCTCGTCCATCGTCTCAAATTCGGACACGTCTTTTGCAAATTCGTCGTCAAATTCAGGCATTGTGGTCGCCTTGACTTCATGAATTTTGCATTTAAACACAGCGGGCTTTCCCTTCAAATCTTCGGAATGGTAATCTTCCGGGAAAACAACATTTACATCGGCCTCGTCGCCGGCCTTATATCCTACCAACTGGTCCTCAAATCCCGGAATAAAGGTTTTGGAACCCAGCCGCAGGTCAAACTTTTCACCTTTTCCGCCTTCAAACGCCTTGCCGTCCACAAAACCCTCAAAGTCAATATTAAGTGTATCACCCATAATGGAAGCACGGTCAACGGTTTCGGTGGTAATGGCACGGTTTGCCAAGCGGTCAAGTTCCGCTTTGATGTCGTCCTCCGTTACCTTTACTTCTTTCTTTTCCGCACTGATGCCCTTGTATTTGCTGATGGTAACTTCCGGTTCCACCGGCACAATCGCATCAAAGGTATAGCTGTCTTCCTGAATATCTGTCACGTCGATGTCTGCCATGCCAACCGGACGAATATCCGCTTCTTCCACAGCAGCTTCATATGCCTTAGGATAGCTGATGTTGACAGCTTCCTCAAAAAAGATGCCGGCACCATAGAGGGATTCAATCATTTTTCGCGGGGCCTTACCCTTGCGGAATCCGGGAACCGTGATTGTTTTGCGCATCTTTTTGAATGCAGCCGCCTTCCCTTCTTCTAATTCTTCGCTAGAAACTTCGATGGTAAGCTTTACTCTGCTTTTTTCAAGTTTCTCAACATTCTTTAATGTCATTGTTCTTTCCTCCTAAAAACATATCCAATTTATTGTAGCAGAAAGCAATCCATTTTACCAGTACCTTTTTGCTATTTTTTCAGCAAATATGGAATAAAATTAAGATAATCTGCCGATACACAGCGAAATTCTATGCCTTGAATCTTTTTGCAGACCGCAAACTTCAAGCTTTCCCCATGCAGATGTCCATAAAAGCAGCGCTGTACGCCATATTTTTTTAACAAGTTCAAAATTGCTTCGCACGCGGCACCCGTATATACGGGAGGATAGTGAAAAAAGCAATAAATCTCTTCCGACTTTCTTGCTGCAGCGGCATTCAGCGACGCCTCCAGGCGCAAAAGCTCTCTTTTAAAAATCTTTTCATCCTGCGGGCTGGAAAACGGCTCCGAAAAAACCCATCCTCTCGTCCCGCAAATGGCAGTCCTTTCATACATTACACAATCGTTATGTAAAAAACAAATGGTGTGGAACTGATTCTCCTGCAAAAAAATCTGCATCTTGCTGCGGGTGGTCCACCACAAATCATGGTTTCCTTTTAAAATCACTTTCTGCCCCGGCAGCGTCTGGAGCAGTGCAAAATCTTCCTTTGCCTCTTCCAGATTGATTCCCCAAGAAATATCCCCGGGAATTACCACCATATCGCTTGGCTGCAACACCGCCCGAAAGTTTTGAAGGATCTTTTTCGTATACCCCTGCCACTTTCCACCGAAAATGTCCATTGGTTTTGGGACGCTTTGGGACAGATGCAAATCTCCAATTGTAAAAAGCGCCATGTCACACCCCGCAATGCTGTTTTCTTACAACGTTTTCAGTATCTCTGTTGACCGTAAAATCTCCGTTTTATCAATAACGGCATCAAATCGTATCGCCTTTCCAGCCAGCGCCGCAAGCGGGGCGGGAATTTCCGTATGGGTGCACCGCTGGAGCTGACGGAGAAGTTCCGGTCCATCGGTTTCCACCGGCTCTCCAAGCGCACGGAGAACACTCTGGCAAAACTTATACGGGCTTGCGGTGGAGGCAATGACCGTTGGTGTTTTGTCTCCGGTTTTTTTTCGGTACTGCTCATATACACACACACCCACCGCGGTGTGCGTATCCATCAGATACTGCTCTTTTTCAAACGTTTTCCGGATAACCGCCGCCGCCGCATCATCATCGCAGCAACCCGCCGCAAAATCTTTGGCAATCTCCTCAAACACAGTGCCGTCCAGCTGATAAGCGCCCTCCCCGGACAGCTTGCCCATCAAATCCCGCACCATCTCATCATTATTGCCAGAAGCGAGAAATAATAAACGTTCCAGGTTGGAAGAAATCAAAATATCCATGGAGGGAGAAGCGGTCACATAAAACGGACGTTTCTTATTGTAATTGCCGTGGTTTTCAAAAAATTCGGTTAACACGTTATTCTGGTTGGAAGCACAAATGAACTTGTGCACCGGCAATCCCATATTTTTGGCAAAATATGCCGCTAAAATATTGCCGAAGTTCCCGGTAGGAACACAAATATTGATAGCATCTCCCAGGGAGACTTCTTTCCGGTTTACCATATCGCAGTAGGCTGAAACATAATACGCAATCTGCGGAACCAATCTCCCCCAGTTAATCGAGTTGGCAGAAGAAAGCATCATCTGATTTTTGTTCAATTCTTCCAGCGTTTCCTTATGTGTAAAAATCTGCTTCACTGCGGTTTGTGCGTCGTCAAAATTCCCCTTTATGGCGCAGACGTACACATTTTCCCCTTCCTGGGTAGCCATTTGCAGCTTTTGAATGGTGCTGACGCCGTCCACCGGATAGTATACCATAATTTTAGTGCCGGCCACATCTTTGAATCCTTCCAGCGCCGCTTTTCCCGTATCGCCGGAAGTCGCCACAAGAATGCAGACCGTTCTCGTTTCCCCAATCTTGTTCAAAGAGGCCGTTAACAGATACGGCAAGATTTGCAGCGCCATATCCTTAAACGCGCTGGTGGGGCCATGCCACAATTCGAGAATATATTTCCCATCCGCAAGTTTGACCACCGGAGCGGTATCTTCTCCGCCAAATTTCTCATTGGCGTATGCCTTTTCGGTAAACTCCCGCAGTTCTTCGGATGTAAAATCCGTCAAATATTTTCCCAGAATATACGCGGCTCTTTCCTTATAACATTTTCCGCAAAGCTCCTGCACTTCGGAAAGCGTCAGGGCGGGATAGCCGGTAGGGCAATACAGGCCGCCGTCCGGCGCGATCCCTGCGGCAATCGCCTGTGCTGCTGTAATTTTTACAGTTCGGTTTCTTGTGCTTACATATTCCATCAATCGTTCCTCCTAAAACATCCTGTTAATAAATGCGTCCGCATTATAAAAAAAGAGTTTCCGCACCAGATTTTCCGGATAGTTCTTTTGAAGCATTGTCTCATAAAGCGCCGGCATATCCGATAAATCCGTAATTTCCGCCGGAAAAGCGTCACAGCCATCAAAATCGCATCCAAATGCCAACACATCCGCTCCATCCAGTGCAAGAAAATGTTCCACATGTCGAAAAATATCCTCCGCCGTCACAGGTTCCGCGCCAAGAAACGGAGCATAGAGGTTGATACCCACCAATCCGCCGCGCCGCCGGATTTCCAAAAACTGTGCGTCGGTCAGATTTCTGCGATGCGGCCATACTGCCGCGCTGTTGGAATGCGACGCCAAAAATGGTCTGCAGCTATGGTCACATACGTCAAAAAAACCGGATTCCGACAAATGGGAAACATCGCATATCATGCCATATTGTTCCAGCTTCCGCAAAAATATTTTCCCCTCCGCCGTCAGCCCGGCCGTAGGATACGGGGCACCGCTGCCAAAGCAGTTTGGATGATTCCAGGTAAGCGTTACAAACCGTACACCGCCGTCATACGCCAGACGCAGCAATTCATCCGTCTGAAGCAGTTCCGCTCCCTCCACCGACAAAAATGCCGCAACCTTTCCCTGGGACAGAGCCGCCTTGTATTCCGCTTTGCTGCGGCACAGCGAAACTCGTCCGGCACATTCGGCAAACTGCATCTCTGCCGTTTTCAGCATTGCCGGCAGGCGCCGCTGCGCTTCTTCCCGTCCCAGAGGAACATCCCCGCAAAACAGCGCAAAAATCTGAGCATACTGTTCAAATCCATCCAGTTTGGTCAGCGAAACATGGGTTTGGTTATCGTTCAGGCTCCCTCTGCCATGATAAATTTCAAATAGGGTATCGCAATGCAAATCAAAATAGTTCATCCGGGTCCCCCTGCCTCAAAGGCGTTTTGAAGATGTATTGTCTTTGGGTTCTGCTCCAATCCGCTTCCGTCCATATACACTTCTATCACATCAAAGCGGGGCTGCGCCGCTGTTGGATTTTGCTGAAGCCAACTCTGCGCCGCCGCTATGATTTTCTGCTGTTTTCGAAAGGAAACAGCTTCCCGCGCTGCAGAAAACTTCTGATTTTTCCGTGTTTTCACTTCTACAAAGGCAAGATATCCCTCTTCTTCTGCTACAATATCAATTTCGCCAAATCGGGTTCGAAAATTTTTTGCCAGAATACAATAGCCCTTCTGTTTTAAATAATCTTCTGCGATTGCTTCACCGCGGGCGCCGGTTTCCCCTGCCGTCATATGTGCTCCTCCAGAATTTTTTTCAAAAAGGTACGTCGGTGAATCGGGCAAATCCCATAGCGGCGAATGGCTTCATAGTGTGCTTTGGTCCCATAGCCTTTGTGCCGTTCAAAGCCATACTGCGGATACTGTTCCGCCATCTTCTTCATATACCGGTCACGGCTGACTTTTGCCAAAATCGACGCAGCGGCAATTGACGGACTTTTTCCATCACCGCCTACTATGCATTCCACAGGAATGGAAAAGCCGTTTGCCCGGTTTCCATCCACAAGGGCATAATCCGCAGGCAGGCTAAGACGAGAAACCGCCTGCCGCATTGCCAGAAACGTTGCATTTAAAATATTTATCTCATCAATGACCGTCTCGGAAACAAATGCAATACCATATGCTTTCGCCTGAGCTGTAATGGCATCGTACAGCGCCTCCCGCTTCTTCTCTGTCAGCTTTTTGGAGTCGTCCAATCCCGGAAGTTCCAGACCATCCGGCAAAATAACGGCCGCAGCCACCACCGGGCCGCACAGCGGCCCCCTGCCGGCCTCATCCACGCCGCAGATGTTTCGATAACCGGCGCCGGCTGCCCGGCGCTCCCATGCATAGCACTCCGCTGGATTATGCCAATTCATCGCCGTATTCCTCCACGGTTTCCAGTGTAATCTTTCCCAGAATGCCGCCGCGAAACTCATCCAGCAAAATTTTCGCCATGCGTTCCGTATCAACTTCTCCGCCGGAAATTAAAAATCCGCGTTTTTTCCCCAGCCTCTGCAACAATTCGTAGCCCGGAAAATCATATTCCCAGATATCCCCGGCAACTGCAAGCTTATAGCGGCTCTCGATCGCTAACGGCGCCGCTTTGGCAAGGATTTCCAAAAGCTTGCAGCCCAGCGTCTCCGTATCCAGAATATCATCCTTGATGGCGCCGGTGACAGCCAGATGGACGCCCACGATTTCCTCTTCAAACTTTGGCCAAAGCACGCCCGGTGTGTCCAAAAGCGCCACGCCGCCCTCCAGGCGGAACCACTGGGCCCCCCTGGTTACGCCGGGGCGATCCGACGCCTTCGCCGACCGCTTTCCAATCACCCGATTGATAAAGGTGGATTTTCCTACATTTGGAATGCCAACCACCATAACCTTTGGCACTCTTCCCGTCTGTCCCTTTTCATGCCACAGACGAATTTTTTCTTCCAGCACCCGTTTTATCGCGGCGGAAAATTCCTTTGTGCCCTTGCCGGACTTACAGTCGGTGCGCAGCACGGCATAGCCCTTGTTCTGAAAATACACCGCCCATTTTCGGGTTTCTTCCTCCCGGGCAAGATCAATCCGATTTAACAGCACCATGCGCGGCATATCCTTTACCATGTTATCCAGGTCCGGATTGCGGCTGCTGTACGGAATTCTGGCATCCAGAATCTCACAAACCATATCCACCTGTTTGATATATTCGGCCATCTGACGCCGCGTCTTTGTCATATGGCCGGGGTACCATTGTATATTCATATGTCCTCTTAATAGACGCTCCCAAAATTCCGAATGGGAAGGACCCTCGTAATCACCTTTCCCAAAATATATCTGGTATCCACCATACCCAAGGTGGACACACGGCTGTCAGAACTTCCGTTCCGATTATCGCCCATCACAAAAATGCAGCCTTCCGGCACTGTCTGCGGATAGGTCATATCGCCTGCGCACTCATACGTCATCACTTCATTTATGTAGTCTTCCTGAAGCGCCTCTCCATTGACATACACAATACCGTTCTCAAAATCCAGATCAATGGTGTCGCCCCCGGTTGCAATCACCCGCTTCACAATCGGTTCTGTCATAAAGCTTTCTTTGGTCAGCACAACAATATCCCCTTGCTCCGGCGTATACATTACATGGCTTACAAGGATTTTATCCCCATTTTCCAGTGTCGGAAACATAGAAGACCCCGAAACGCCAATAAGCCGCACGCCAAAAACGAATATAAGAATTACTACGGCCAAGGCAATCACCAGTGCTTCCGCCCAGTCAAATGCGGCTCTGCCCGGTATTTTTTCCTCTTCCTGTATTTTATTCATTTGATCTTCTTTCATAGTGTTCAGCCTTTCCTTTGCACATACTCATTATATTATAATAATTTTTAGCACGGTTATCAACTTATTTCTTTTCTTTCTTTGACATTTCCCTTTCTTCGT
The DNA here is from genome assembly GCA_934395135.1 of uncultured Eubacteriales bacterium. Lineage (GTDB taxonomy): Bacteria > Bacillota > Clostridia > Oscillospirales > Butyricicoccaceae > CAKRRK01. The sequence continues at coordinate 10,744 of CAKRRK010000024.1, forward strand.
TTCGTATTTCCCAATGGATTAAGACGGTAAGCGCCGCCCGCAGGGCAATAATCAGGCCAACCGTGGCGATTTCATGAAAGTCCCGCACGACAACCGTTCGGACGATTTCGCTGCCAAGCTTAAACTCCAGTCCTGCGGCCAGTCCTTTGGCAAGATTCAGCCGCGTCATAGGGTCCCGCCGGACATAGTTTACCAGACCAAACAGACCGGAAACCATAATAATGACTACGCCAATCCATTCCTGCAGCAAAATCGCAAATTCTGCCACTGCCAAAAGGCCTTCCTGCATCCACTCCATTGTTTTATTACCTCCACAAAATGTTATTTCGAAAAAAAGACCTGCCGTACGGCAGGTCTTTGCATCCTAAGGCTTACTTACGGTTTCCCGTATCGGCGCAGCCGCAGCAGTCGCAGCCCATTCCTTTGTTGCCCTTGTTTTTTGGCGGGAAAAATTCATCAATGGGGAACTCAAACTGACTGAAGGTTTCACAGGGATCTTCTTCCCCGCTGGGAGAAGTGCCGCTGCATTCCTTTTCCGGCATACAAATATCATACGCCGGCATCAACAGCTGAATATCCCGTTCCAGACGAATGATGGAGAATTGGCCCAATGTGACAAACAAGCGTTTGCAGTCATCATGCAGCATAATATCGTCATCAAACGCCGCGCCCAAGCCGGAAGGAACTTCTGTGATTGGACAGCAGCAGCATCCGCAGCTGTGGTGCCGGTCAACAATTTTCGCACTAAGGATGATAGGATCCACCACTTCTACCACTGCAATCGGCATGTTGGACCGTTCGCAGGCCTGAATATCCGGTTCGCCGGATACAAATTTGGAGCTGAAAATCCGGGCGCCGCCTTCGCTCCCGAACAAAATGCTCCGCCGGTCAAATGCAGCAAGGCCGCAAATTTCTTTGGATCTGCCAACTGCGTTGAAAGCGTCGGCGGTGATGCGATAGAAATATTTTACATCCACCGCGTAAAATCCACGGTTAAACGGTACGGACTCTACATCGATATAAACCCACAGCAGCTCCGCATTTCTGGCCCGCACGCTGGTTGCGCCCTCTAAAATTTCCTGTGAACAAGCCGTCAAGTATACACGCAAATCCTGTATACATTCTTTACTTTTGGAATGTGCGGAATATATATTATTTCCTGCACATAGGTTGTTCCAAAGCTATAAACTTTATACCAAGGTGTTTTTCCAGGTTGCGGAGTATGGTTTTTCGGTCAACGGTTCCCTGTTCTATGACTACATCATATTTTTTCTGCAAACGAAATCACCTCCTTTCTTCCGTAGGAGCATTTTATGAAAACTGCCATCTATCTCCGAAAATCCAGAAAAGAAGAAGGCAACCCCGATACGCTGCGAAAGCACCGGGAAACCCTTCTTTCTTATGCCGAAGAACACCATCTGGACGTCACCGGCGTTTACGAGGAAGTGGTCAGCGGCGAAACCCTGTTTCTCCGTCCGCAGATCCTGCAGCTTCTGGCAGACATGGACGCCGGAAACTTTTCCGCCGTCCTTTGTATGGACATTGACCGGCTTGGCAGAGGAAGTATGTCTTCCCAGGGTATCATACTGGAAACGTTCAAAAATAATAACTGCAAAATTATTACGCCACGGCATATTTATGACTTGGACAACGAATTCGACGAGCAATTTTCAGAATTTGAAGCCTTTCTTGCAAGGCAGGAATATAAGATCATTAACCGGCGCCTGCGGCGCGGCATTCTTCATACAGTGGAAAAAGGCGGATATGTCAGCGAAGTTCCTTTTGGATACCGCCGCGTCTTTTTGGAAAAACTGCCCACGCTGGAAATCGATCCGATTCCAGCCCGCTATGTGCAGCTTGCCTTCCAAATGTATGCAGACGGCATCAAAAGCCGTGAAATTGCAGATTTTTTTACACAAAGTGGATTACGGCCAAAAAAATCGCAAAACGGGTGGAATAAAAATACCATTCTTCATATTCTGAAAAACCCCGTGTATCTTGGGGACGTGCACTACAACCGCACCCGAAAAATAAAAAAAGCAGGCGGGCAGCCCCATTACCGCTATGTTCCAAATCCAGAAAGCAAGCACATTTTCTTTCCCCATGCCCATCCGCCAATTGTTTCGCAGGCGTTGTTTGACAGCGTGCAGGCTTTTTTCCAAAAGCAAAGCCACAGTGCCCGTCCTTTGCAAAACCCGTTCAACGGCCTGATTGTCTGCGGCAAATGCGGCAAAAAACTGCTTCGCCTCAAGGGAGCAGCGCCGGACGGCGACCGCCTGATCTGCCCTACTGCGGGGTGCTGCAAAAGCATTCTTTTGAAGGCGCTGGAAGATATTGTGCTTGCCCATTTGGACGATATCCTGGGAAATTTTCAAGTGAATCCCGGCACGCTCCCGGAAAAACAGGCGATACAGCAGCAGCGCCGTATGCTGGAAACGCAGATACAATCGGTACATATGGCTTTTGAGCAGCATATTTACGATGCGGAAACCTTTTCTGCCCGTCTGTCCTCATTGCAAGATCAAAAAGAAACCTTAAACAAACTTCTGCCGCCGGCGGTTGCCAAAGATTTTATGACGTTTTCCAAGCTTTACCGGCGGAAAGACAGCGTTATGTATAAAAATGCTTTACTTTCTGCCTGCCTCACACAGATTACATACCAGCATCCAAAAGATACTCCAGGCAAAATTTTTCTCAAATTTACATTTTCCGACTTGTAAATCTCCTGAATCCCAGTATAATCATGTAAAAAAGGAGAATGTTATGAAAAAATTATTATTTGTCATCAATCCGCATTCCGGTATGGGAATCATTAAAAATAAAATTCTTGAAATTATTGATATCTTTACGTCAAACGATTATGAAGTGACGATTTACACTACAAAATGCCACAATGACGCTTATGAAAAAATTTGCAGGGACGGAACACGGTTTGATCTGGTGGTTTGCAGCGGCGGCGACGGCACCTTAAACGAAGCTGTCAGCGCGCTGATGCAGCTTCCAGCTCCGCCCTGCCTTGGATACATTCCTTCCGGAACCGTCAACGATTTTGCCTCCAACCTTAAAATACCCAAAAACATGCTGGCTGCCGCAAAAAATATTATGGAAGGCTCTGTCTTTCAATGTGACGTCGGCGCATTTAACGAGCAGTATTTTACCTACATCGCAGCCTTCGGCGCCTATACAGAGATCTCTTACGAAACTTCCCAGGACATTAAAAACATCATCGGCCGCGGCGCTTATTTTATCGAAACATTAAAACACCTCGGGCCGCTGAAAAGCTACAAAATCAAAATCACCCTGCCGGACGGCCGGGTGATCCGGGACTCTTTTGCCTATGGCATGGTAACAAACTCTAATACCATTGCAGGATTTCGCGGATTTAAGCCAAAACCAATTGATTTGAACGATGGGATTTTTGACGCAATTTTTATCAAAAATCCTACCAATCCCATTGCGTTTCAAAGCATTGCCAATGATTTTTTAATGGGGATTAAGCAATCCACCGATTATATCTATTGTTTTGAAACATCGCAAGTCACAATCGAATCAGAAGAACCACTTTCCTGGACGCTGGACGGCGAATTCGGCGGTTATCATACCAAAGCTGATATTAAAAATCTGCATTCGGCGCTGAAAATCAAAACGGTATACACACCATCATAAACCTTTTTCCCTCTCCTTTCATAAAATGCAGTAACCCCAAATGACGAAGGAGAGGTTTTTTATGCCAATTATCTATCTGAGTCCGTCCACACAGGAATTCAACCTTTATGTAAACGGCGGCACGGAAGAACAATATATGAATTTAATCGCTGACTATATGGAACCATATTTAATCGCAAGCGGCATTGAATTTGTCCGCAACACGCCGGATATGACCGCTTCATCTTCCATTGCCGCTTCCAACAGTGGGAATTACGATCTGCACCTTGCCCTGCATTCTAATGCCGCGCCGGAAAACCTTGCCGGCCGAATTCAGGGAACGGATGTTTATTATTATCCCGGCAGCGAACGAAGCCAGCGGGCAGCGGATATTATCGCCGAAAACTTTAAGAGAATTTATCCAAATCCTGCTCTGGTGAAAGCTGTGCCAACGACTACCATCGGTGAAGTCCGGCGGACCCGAGCGCCGGCGGTTCTTATCGAAATCGCCTATCATGACAACATAGACGACGCAAACTGGATTAAAAACAATCTGGCGGATATTGCCAGAAACCTGGTTTACTCCCTGACGCAGTATTTCGGCATTCCGTTTGTCGCACCCGAACCGCTGTTGTACGGTACCGTAGTGACGTCTTCCGGCGCTTTAAATATCCGTGAAAAGCCGGACTTGTCCAGCGCAGTGATTGCCCAGGCTCCCAACGGCGCCGGCATTGCAATCCTCGGGCAAGCCGACGACTGGTATGTGGTAAACTTCAACGGCGTGGTGGGATACGCTTATTCCCAGTATATCGCTCTATAATCCGGCAAAGGTCTGCGGCTTCTTTTGCCGCACCGCGGCCGGTATCCGGCACAGGCTTCGGAGAAACCAGCCAAAGCCTGTGCCGGCATTGTTTATATTGCGGCTAATCTGTCCTGCGGCATGAGTCATAAACTTTGTTGGTATGGACACATACAGCTTCCCGGATCATTTGATTGCCGCAAACTGGTCCCGGTGTTAATCTGTCTGACATTACTATTACCTCCTATGGATATTGGAAGATATCTTCAATGCATTTTATGTTTGTTTCTGTTTTCTGTGACATCCCGTGTCATTCCGCTTTGTTCAATATCCTGTGTACTTATACTATATGCCGCGACATGCCCTTTTGCGAGCAAAAAATAAAAAGACCGCAAAAACGCGGTCTTTTTATCAAACTTGATGGTTTAGATTTTTTCCTGAACCTTAGCGGCCTTACCAACTCGATCCCGAAGGTAATAGAGCTTCGCTCTTCTAACCTTACCGTTGCGGACAACCTCAAACTTCGCAACATTGGGAGAATGCACCGGGAAGGTCTTTTCCACGCCGACGCCATAAGAAATTCTTCTCACCGTCACAGAACGGTTTACGCCCGCATGCTTCATTGCAATAATTGTGCCTTCAAAAATCTGAATTCTTTCGCGGTTGCCTTCTCGAATCTTGGCGTGAACCCGAACCGTATCACCAATTTTCAACTCCGGCAAATCCGACTTTACATGCTGTTCGGACAGCGCTTTTACTAAATCCATAGTACAATTTCCTTTCCTCTTAGACAATCATGCTTCTATGCCTTTTGCAGAGCAGAGGATTGCCCATTATCAAATAAAAGAATATCAAAAAAACTGTGAAGAGTCAAGTTTTTTCTCCTAGATTTACAATAGTTAAAGCCTTTTTCTTTCCTTCCTCTACAAAAAACCGTGAAGCATGCCTTTGTCCGCCATAGAAAGATAACTGTCTTCTGCCACAATGATGTGGTCCGACAGTTCAATATCCAGCGCCTTCAGCGTCTTATAGATATTTTGGGTAAGGACAATATCTTCCCGCGATGGAATCGCGGCGCCGCCGGGGTGATTATGGGCTATAATTACGCTAAATGCGTTAAATTTCATTACAATTTCCACAATCTTCCGGATCCTAATGCTGGCCGCACCTACCGTTCCCTCTGCGATCACCTGACAATTTAACACCTTACAACTGCTGTCCATACACAAAACCATCATCGCTTCATTGCGTTTTCCGGTAAATTTTGCAATAAAATACTTTCCTGCGGCCTTTGTATCCGGCAACACCACAGCCTTCTGCGCTGCTTCTTTATAGCGGCGAAAAATATGCGGCAACATACTGATTAACACCGCCGTTCGTTCTCCAACGCCGTCGATTTTCAGCAGTTCTTCGTACGGCGCGTCAAAAACCGCCTGTAAATTTCCGCCGAAATAATCCAATATCCGGTGCGCCAGCAAATTAATATCGCCTCGTGGAAAGCAGTAATATAATAAAAGTTCCAGCACCTCATGATCCTGGAAATTATCCAGACCATGGGCTATGTACCGTTCCCGAAATCTTTTTCTGTGTCCGCTATGGGGTGATTTCGTTTCTGCCATCGTGCTGCGGTCACTTTGCAATGCTGCGGCTCCCCGGCTTTTCCACCGGCAGGCCCTGCTTGCACAACGGACATTCCTCTGCTTCCCAGGATTCTACCTTCATCGAGATAACCGCCCGATACGGCACGCCAAAATCAATCTCCCCGCCAGTTCTGTCCACAATGGAGCCAACACCTGCCACCGTGCCGCCAAAGGACTTTACAAGCTCCATTACTTCCCGCACAGAGCCGCCGGTTGTGACCACATCTTCCACAAGCAGTACACGCTGTCCCTTTTCCAGGGAAAACCCGCGGCGCAGTTCAAACACTCCGTTTACCCGTTCCGCAAAAAAGTTTTCGCACCCAAGATGTCTGGATACTTCATACGCCATCTGCACCGCGCCCATAGCCGGACCAATGACAACGGAAATACCGTCGTTTTGGAACTGTTCCGCCAGCGCGCTGCAAAGCTCTTCCGAATACTTGGTGTTTCGGAACACCTTGGCACACTGCAGATATCGGTTTGAATGCCGTCCGCTGGTCAGAGAAAAGTGCCCTTCCAGCAAAACACCGGCCTCTTTCATCACTTCTATAACTCTCTCTTGTGAAATCATGATTCATTTCCTCCCTTAATTGATGTCCATATTGCTTTTAATTCCTTCACGGCAGGTAAAATATCTTCTTCCCGGATAGACGCGCAGGACATATAGACATCCGCGCTGCCATCAGTCTGTTCCGATAAATTATAACTTGACATCGGTATAATGTGAATACCCGCCGCTTCCGCAGCGGCGCACAATGTCTCCGCACGTATGCCAAGATACAGCCGCACCGTGACATGCAGTCCCGTATCATTGGGTGCAACCTCTGCCTCCTGCCCAAACAGAACAGAAAACGCCTTTGTAATCGCGTCATTTTTCCGGCTGTATACACGGCGGAGTCTCCGAATCTGCTTTTCCAGCAAGCCATCCTCGATAAATTTCGCCATAGTCAGCTGTTCCATCGTAGAAGACGTCTGATTATAAAATTTGCTGATTTTATAATAATCCTCCAAAAGGCGGTCCGGAAGAACCATATAGCTAATCCGGATAGAAGGCGGCAGAAGTTTGGAAAAGGTTCCCAGATAGATCACATGTTCCCCGGCGTCTCCGCTCTTGAGAGTCGCCAGCGGTTTTCCGCTGTAGCGCAGTTCACCGTCATAATCATCTTCAATCAAATAAGACATAATGAATTTAGAACGAGACCAATCTGTTTGATCAAATTTATCCCAAA
>CAKRRK010000025.1 GCA_934395135.1 uncultured Eubacteriales bacterium
GATTCGAACCCACGCGCCCTTGCGGACAAACGGTTTTCAAGACCGCCTCGTTATGACCACTTCGATACCTCTCCAAACTATTTTATCATCAAGCCTTATCAGAATACCATAGGATAACAACTTTGTCAATATTTATTGTTTTTATTTCCGCCGCGAAGTCCCCATCTCTTATGTGGGGTTTGTTACCGCGTCTTCGTTTTTTTCTACACGGAACGCTATGTGTGTCCCATCACTGATGCATACCACAGTGCCCTGCATATCCGTGCGATATACTTTCACATCTGCATCCCGTAACCGGCTCAACGTATCCTCGGTTGGATGCCCATAACTATTTCCCTCTCCAACGGAAATTATGCCGTATTCCGGCAGTACTTCCCGCAAAAAAACATAAGAAGTGGAGGAATCACTGCCATGATGCCCCACCTTTAATACATTGGCGCTCAAATCACAGCCTGCATCAATCATATCCTGTTCAGATTCCCGTTCGGCATCACCTGTAAATAAAAATGATGTATTTTCATAGGTCACTTTCAGAACAATCGACGTATTATTGGCGTCGTCATATTCTTTTCTTGGCGCCAAAATATCCACCGTGCTGCTGCCGAGGGAAAAGGACTCGTCTGCGCTGGGCACATAAATCTCCAGTCCCTGCGCTTCCGTATATTTTTTAAAACTGCCAAAGGCTTTGCTGTCATATTCTGTCACAGGCGCCATTACAAAGTCAACCGTACAGGTATTGAGCGGTCCGGAAAGTCCGCCAACATGATCCTCATGCGCATGGGTGCATATCATATAGTCCAGATGACTGATACCCAATTCTTCCAGATAAGAAACCAGCAAAGAACTGTCTGCCACATTGCCTCCGTCAATCAGCATCGCTTCACCCTCGCAGATAACAAGTGCCGAATCGGCCTGCCCTACGTCAATATAGTGAATTTCAAAATCGCTGATGGACGCAGGCTGCATGTCTGCCAGGAAACTGCAGCCTGTCAGCAAGATGGCAGAAATGGAAAGAAGTGCAAGGATTCGCTTCATAGTTTACCTCTATTTCTGAAAATTATGTATGCATTATACCACTTCCTCCACATGATTGCAATGCGCATCCTTTTGTATGTCTATGCAGTGAGAATTGCTTCCTCGGCTCCTATCTTCTTTTCCTATGTGTAATTTTGCCAATCTCCTGATTATATTTTGATTATATTGCTTATTTTTTGCCTTTTGTTGACATCATATTTTGAGTATATTATAATTGAGACAGTGAAGTGCAATGTATCAAAGGTTTGGAACAGATATTATTTTTTAAAGGAGCAATGCGAAATGAAAAAGGTATCTCTTGGCATCGTCGGTTTGGGAAGGCTGGGCATTAATCATGCAACAAATATCAGCCTTATGCCGGACGCAGAACTTACTGCAGTATGCAGCATGGTTCCGAAAGAGCTGGAAACCGCGAAAGAACGGTTTCACCCGAAATATGTTTATACGGATTACCGGGAAATGTTCCAAAACAAGGAGCTGGACGGTATTGTAATTGCGACCAATTCCCAGGTGCATTGTGAAATGGCAATTGCCGCGGCAGAACTTGGCGTAAAAAATGTCTACATTGAAAAGCCCCTCGGCATGTCTTTGGAAGAAGTGAAAAAAATCAAAGACGCCGTAGAAAAAAGTGAAATAAATGTATTTCAAGTGGGCTATAACCGCCGGTTTGACGTTTCTTATCAGGCCGCAAAGAAAAAGATTGACGAAGGCTTTATCGGCAAGCCAATTCTCATTAAAATGGCAAATCGCGACCCAGCAAGCATGGCGGAATTTATCATCAAATTCTCTCCTACTTCCGGGGGCCTGGTTTTTGATATGTTAACCCATGACTATGACGCTGCAAGATGGTTTTTAGGTTCTGATGCAAAGAAAGTATATGGTCTGGGCGGCGTATATGCCTATGAAGGTCTCGCTGCCGTCAATGACATTGACAACTGTGCAATCATCTGCAAATTCGAAAATGGCGCTATGGGTTGGTTTGAAACCACAAGAAACTGCTCTTACGGCTATCATGTAGAAACCGAAATTTTTGGTACGGACGGCTGTATTAAAATTTGCGTTACTCCTACAAACGACAGGGTCATTTATCTGGATCAGAATGGCATCAACCAATCCACAGTGAAATGGTTCTATGAATATTGGGAACCTACCTTTACCGCAGAAATGAAAGATTTTGTTGATGCTATCCGGAACAACCGCAAACCGTTGGTTGGTTTGATAGACGGTTATAAAGCCGTAGAGTGGGCGCTTGCCGCAAAGAAGGCTGTGGATGAAGAACGTGAAATTATAATTGGCGAATAAAGAATCCTTCGAAAAAGACGTGGTAGAATTCTACCACGTCTTTTTTATGTAACTGATTTCCATGGATTTCAAACCCATTATTTCGCGCTGGATAACATCAGTTTAATACGATTTTCCTGATTGATTTTTGAAGCTCCTGGATCATAGTCCACGCTTACAATATTGGCTTCCGGATATTTTTCCTTAATTTTTCGTACCATACCCTTTCCTGCAATGTGATTGGGCAGACAACCAAAGGGCTGTGTACATACAATATTATTCACGCCCTCGCTAATCAGTTCCACCATCTCTGCCGGCAGCAACCAGCCTTCTCCCATTTTCACTCCGGGGCTGATAATATCCGCCGCCTTTTTTCGCACATCATCAAAATACTGCGGGGCGTCAAACATTCCATGCTGCCGTATCGCAGCAATAATATCCCGCTGCTTTTTCAGCACAAAGTTATATGCAAACTTATACAGCACTGCACTTTTTTTAGATCTTCCATACAGCTGATAATCCAATACGGAATTATAAATACAGTAAAGGACAAAATCCATCAATCCGGGAAGCACAGGCTCCGCACCTTCTGACAACAGAAAGTCTTCCAGATTATTGTTGCCGAGGGGAGAAAATTTCACATAAATTTCGCCTACAATGCCAACCTTCTTTTTGTGAGCCGTACGGTCCTGCTCTACACGCTGAAACCGTTCTAAAATATACCGATACAGCTGCTTGACCTTACTGTACTGAATAAACTTGCCTACTTTGAATTCGCCGGTAATTTTTCGAATGCAGTCGTCAACCGCCTTCTGGCTTTCTCCTTTTTTCACCTCATACGCCCGGCACTGATTATGGATCATCATAATCAAATCCCCCAACAAAATGCCGTAAGCAATCTGAATCACCATTTTAGGAGTTACCTTGAACCCAGGATTGTCTTCCAACCCGGAAAAATTAATAGATATTACCGGGATATAGCCATATCCGCTTTTTTCCAAGGCTTTTCGGAGAAGATGAATATAATTGGATGCGCGGCAGCCGCCGCCGGTTTGCGTAATCATCAGGGCAATTTTTTTCTTATCGTATTTTCCGCTTTCAATAGCATCCATCAGCTGACCGATAACAAGCAATGCCGGATAACAAGTATCATTATGCACATTTTTAAGTCCCTGTTCCACAATGGCCGCGCCTTGGGTTTTTAAAAGTTCCATTTTATATCCATAATTGCGTAAAATAGAAATTACAAGTTCCAGCTGAATAGGGAGCATATTGGGCACAAGGATGGTATAATCTTCCTTCATGCGCTCTGTAAATTTAACTCTTTTGATTTCGCTCATTTAACTTTTTCCCTTCTTCAACGGCAGCAAGCATACTGCGAATCCGAATTTTCGCAGCGCCAAGATTATTAATTTCATCAATCTTCAGCTGCGTATAAATTTTTCCGCCGTTTTCTACAATGGATCGGATTTCATCTGTGGTAATCGCGTCAATACCGCAACCAAAGCTGACTAACTGGATGAGTTGGGCATTTGGTTTCTGCGTAACATAGTTGGCTGCGGCATACATTCTGGAATGATAGGTCCATTGATTCAACACATGAACCTCCGGTACATCCGCTAATCCGCTGACACTGTCCTCTGACACAATGACAAGGCCGTAGGACTGAATCAGCTGGTTAATTCCATGGTTTATTTCCGGATCAATATGATACGGCCTCCCCACTACGACTGCGATATCCAGCCCATGCGCATCGGCATATTCAATGGCCTTTCGTCCTTCCCGCCGAATATCCGCATAGTATGCGTCCAGTTCCGCAAACGCGTTAGCCGCCGCCGTGATAATTTCTTTTTTCTTTAAGTATGGAAATTCTTTTTTAAAATATTTTACTGCTGCTTTTGCAAATAATGGACGATTTGCCAACTCAAAATATGGCATCATAAAATGTGTTTTAGAAAGCTTTTGAATGTTGGCGGTTAAAAGTTCCGGATAATATGCAACAACCGGACAATTATAATGGTTTGCGGATTGTCCTTCGTCAATATTATACGTCATGCATGGATAAAAAATGCCATCTACGCCTTTTTCCAATAGGTTCTCAATATGTCCATGCACCAATTTTGCGGGATAACAAACCGTATCTGACGGAATAGACGACTGTCCCTTTTGGTACATGTCCCGTGTTGAAATATCCGACAACACAACTTCAAACCCAAGATCCGTCAGCATCCGATTCCAAAATGGAAGCAATTCGTACATATTGAGTCCAAATACAAGGCCAATACGCGCTCTTCCTGGTTTGGAAGAATAGCTAAGGAGCTTTTGCAGCTTATATGCATAAAGATCCGGCAAATCAAGTCGCGCGGTTTTGCCCAATGGGCGTTCACAGCGATTTCCCGAAATATATCGTCTTCCGCCGGAAAAAACATTGACAGTCAGAGAACAGTTATTGGTGCACATACCGCATCGGGTATTTTGAGTAGTATGGGTAAAGGTGCGCAGTTCCGCTTCCCCAATCAACGAGGTTTGCGCTTGGGCATGATCTTTTGCATGCAGCGCCGCACCAAACGCGCCCATCAATCCAGCGATGGCAGGTCTCGTCACTTCCCTGCCCACTTCCATTTCGAAGCTCCGGAGAATGGCATCGTTTAAAAATGTACCGCCCTGGGCAACAATATGCTTTCCCAGATCATCCGGCGAATGGGCACGGATCACCTTATACAATGCATTTTTTACCACACTGACGGAAAGTCCGGCGGAAATGCTGTCTATCCCCGCACCGTCTTTTTGCGCCTGTTTTACGGAGGAATTCATAAAAACAGTGCATCTGGAACCCAAATCAATCGGATGTTCTGCAAAAAGTCCCATCTTGCAAAATTCCTGAATCGAATATCCCATACTTTTGGCAAACGTCTCAATAAACGAGCCGCAGCCGGAAGAACAGGCTTCGTTCAACGAAATGTTATCAATGCAGTTGTTGCGAATTTTAAAGCATTTAATATCCTGCCCCCCGATATCGATGATAAAGTCCACATCCGGGCAAAAATGCTTTGCGGCTTTAAAATGCGCAACGGTTTCCACAAGACCCAAATCCACGCCAAATGCATTTTGAATTAGCGCTTCGCCATATCCTGTCACAGCAGAGGACCGGATACAAATCCGGTTTCCGAGCAGCGAATATATTTTCCCAAGCTGTGACCGGATTACTTCCACCGGGTTTCCTTTGTTTGCCGTATAATGCTCATACAACAATTGGTACTCTTCTCCAATGAGCACTAATTTGGTCGTGGTGCTTCCGCAGTCAATCCCAAGATATGCGTTGCCTGTATAAGAGGCAATATCGCCTTTTTGCACATCATTCCGGCTATGACGCTGAGCAAAAGCAGCATATTCCTCCTGACTAGTAAACAATGGCGTAAGATAGGACGCAGAAACAGGCACTCCTGCCGTTTTTTCCAGCACCTCTATAAGTTCGTCATAGGTATACGTTGCCTTTGTGCTTTCACTGTATTGCGCCGCGCCGGCGGCGATGGCATAAGGCGCAAGATCCGGGAAATGTGCATGTTGATCCTCCAAATGCAATGTTTCCTTAAAGCGCTTCTGCAATCCTTGAAAGAAATACAACGGCCCTCCGAGGAAGAGGACATCGCCTTTGATTTCCCGCCCCTGTGCAAGTCCTGCAAGGGTCTGATTTACCACGGCCTGAAAAATGCTGGCAGATACATCTTCTTTCGTGGCGCCTTCGTTTAACAACGGCTGAATATCACTTTTGGCAAATACGCCGCAGCGAGACGCAATGGTATAAATTTTTTCCGCTTTTAGACTGAGCTCATCCATCATAGAAGGCTCTACATTCAGCAGCACCGCCATCTGATCGATAAAAGCGCCGGTCCCGCCGGCACATGAACCGTTCATCCGTTCTTCCAGCTGGCCGGAAAGAAAAATAATTTTTGCATCTTCTCCGCCAAGCTCTATGACAACGTCCGCCTCCGGCACAAACGTCCCGACCGTTTTTCTTGTTGCGTATACTTCCTGTACAAAATCAATTCCACTGGCCTTTGCCACGCCTAACCCGGCGGAGCCAGTAATGGCGACTTTCAATTCGCATCCGTCAATGAATTTTTTCGCATCGCGCAGCATCTCACAAGCCTTTTCGCGAACCTTGGAGAAATGTCGTTCATACCGCTTATAGATAATGTTTCCTGCTTTGGCAGCAACCAACTTTACGGTGGTAGAGCCGATATCGATTCCTAATAAAACCTTCATAATTCTCCTACTTAATATACAAATTTTATTTCAACTGTATGATAACAGCACAGTATATTGAAAGTCAATGCGTTTCATTCCATTAATTTGTGGCAGCTCTGGCACAATTGTCCTGACCCGTCCACAAAGAACATACTAATTAAGATTATATATGTTTTATTCTCTCAATTCAACAAAAATCTGGCATATTCGAATTATTTTAACGAATTGTTTATATATATTTTTGCAAATGGCTTGACTTTTCCTTCTGTCTCCTGCTATAATAATGGAAACTGTATATCCTTATCAAGAGAGATGGAGGGATCGGCCCTGTGAAGTCCGGCAACCTGCTGCTGCAAGGTGCCAAATCCGAAGATGCACTGATGTGATGTCTGCTTTGCAGACCAAAGATGAGGCTTTGTAGGCTCCGAGTGTATCGGAGTCTTTTTTCTTGCATAAACATTTTGGATATATAGATATTTTTTTCAGAAAGGAACTTTTGAACTATGGCAAAACACCTCTTTACTTCTGAATCGGTAACAGAAGGACATCCGGATAAAATCTGCGACAATATTTCTGATGCAGTGCTTGACGCGATTTATGCGCAGGATCCTATGGCGAGAGTCGCCTGCGAAACAACCGTTACCACCGGTATGATTATGGTAATGGGAGAAATTACTACCACTGCAACAGTTGATATCCCGGCAATTGCCCGGCAGACGGTAAACGAAATTGGTTATAATGACGCATCCTTTGGCTTTGACTGCAATACCTGTTCTGTTTTCACCACGCTGGATAAACAGTCCTCAGACATCGCAATGGGCGTTGACAAGTCTCTGGAGCAAAAAGCCGGTGATGCCGACAAAGCCTTTGATACCGGCGCCGGCGACCAAGGCATGATGTTTGGCTATGCGTGCGATGAAACATCGGAACTGATGCCTTTGCCAATTTCTCTGGCGCATTCTCTGGCGAAAAAACTGACTGCCGTGCGCAAAGACGGTACGCTCCCCTACCTTCGTCCAGACGGAAAAACCCAGGTTACTATTGAATACGATGAAAACGATGTTCCCATCCGCGTGGATACTATCGTCATTTCTACCCAACATAGCGCAGATGTGGATATCCCGCAAATCCGCGAAGATCTCATCCAGTATGTAATCAACCCCATTGTTCCAAAAAACCTCATCGATGACTGCACAAAAATCTTTATCAACCCAACCGGTCGATTTGTCATCGGCGGTCCAATGGGCGATTCCGGGCTGACCGGCCGCAAAATCATTGTGGATACATACGGTGGCTATGCCCGCCATGGCGGCGGCGCTTTTTCCGGTAAGGATCCAACTAAGGTCGACCGCTCTGCCGCTTATGCAGCGCGGTATGTCGCAAAAAATATTGTTGCGGCTGGTCTTGCAAAAAAATGTGAAGTGCAACTTGCTTATGCGATTGGCGTCGCAAAGCCGGTTTCCGTTATGATCGAAACGTTTGGAACCGGTACCGTTTCTGATGATAAACTTTCTGAGGCGGTTTCCAAAGTGTTTGATCTCCGCCCCGCAGCAATCATCGAGACATTGCAGCTGCGCCGGCCAATCTATCGGCAGCTGGCAGCCTATGGTCATCTCGGCCGAGAAGATTTGGGCGTTTTATGGGAAAAAACAGATAAAGCAGATGCTTTAAAAGCGGCACTTGCGTAATTTTAATTTTTATGCCGGGGATTTTCCCCGGCATTTCCATTCCCTAATAAAGAGAGATTTCATATGCTTGATCTGTTGTTAACCATTTTAAATACCGCATTTTGGATCGCTCTGCACTTTGGTGTTGGTTTTTTCGTTACAAGCTTGCCGGAAGCGCTGCGAAAGAAAATATTTAATGCTTCAAAACCGTTCTTTTTTGTCAGCGACACGGAAATGCGCTTTTACCGCCGGATAAAGCTTGCCAAATGGAAGGATAAACTTCCGCAGTATAATCGGGATTTTGAAAAACGGCATTTGCAGGGCCACATAACCCAAGAATATTTGGAACATTTTATCCTTGTCACCTGTCAATCCGAAATCATCCATTATTTAATTTCTGGTTTGGGCTTTCTCTCGCTGTTATTTTGTCTGCTCTGCCCGTCTCCAGGGGAGAGCCTTTGGATTTTCCTGACAATTGCCGCGGTAATTGCTTTGGCAAATCTCCCCTTTAGTCTTATTCAGCGCTATAACCGAAAACGGCTTATACAGCTCCAAACTACGCTAATAAAAAGACAGCATAATACATAAGAATCAGAAATAAAAAAACACAGGCGCAAACGTTTTTGCGCCTGTGTTTTTTTATTTCGCTTCCTTTGGTTCCGTAATTACTTCCTTAAATGATGTCGCAAGGCCAGCCAGCCCTTGAATCTCAGAAGGGATAATAATTTTTGTTGCTTTTCCATCTGCTGCAGCGGCAAATGCCTCCAGCGATTTTAACTTAATAACCTGCTCGTTCGGCTGGGACTGGTTCAGCATCTCAATGGAATCCGCCAACGCTTTCTGCACCGTAAGCAATGCTTCCGCTTCGCCTTCCGCCTCTTTGATTTTTGCAAGACGGCTTGCCTCGGCACGCAGAACCGTGGATTCCTTTTCACCTTCCGCTACCAGGATGGCAGACTGCTTTTTACCTTCCGCCACCAAAATTGCCTCCCGGCGTTCGCGTTCCGCTTTCATCTGTTTTTCCATAGATTCCTGGATGGCGGCCGGCGGAATGATATTTTTCAATTCCACCCGGTTTACTTTAATACCCCAGGCATCCGTAGCTTCATCCAAGATCGAGCGCATTTTTGTGTTGATGATATCTCTTGATGTCAATGTCTGGTCCAGTTCCAAATCACCAATAATATTACGCAGTGTGGTAGCGGTTAGATTTTCAATCGCTGCCATGGGACTTTCAATGCCATAGGTAAAAAGTTTTGGATCTGTCACCTGAAAGTACACAACGGTATCAATCTGCATCGTTACATTATCTTTCGTAATAACCGGCTGTGGCGGAAAATCTACAACCTGCTCTTTTAAAGTTACTCTGCGGGCAACCCGTTCAAAAATTGGAATTTTAAAATGAATACCTGTACCCCATGTGGTCTGAAATGCTCCGAGCCGCTCAATAACATAGGCACGGGCCTGTGGAACAATAATGATATTCGTCGCCAAAAAAATAATGACCAATACCACTAATACAATCCAAAAAATAATCATTTCTCTATCCTCCTAAATTATATTATAACTTTTCTACCACTGCTTTTACGCCGGAAATAGAAAGAATTCGCACCTTTTCTCCCACCGGAACAACTTCTTCTCCTTCTGTCCTGGCAGACCAAATTTGGCCGGCAATTTTAATTTGCCCGACGGAATTCAACGAATCGATGGCCTCTGTCACTTCTGCAATCTGTCCGATAATTCGGTCTGCATTGGTGCTTTCATTTTTTGGTTTGATAAATCGCCGGACAAAAGGCCGCAGAATGGCAAACAAAACAATGGACGCTATAATAAATACAATTATCTGCACAAAAAGATCCGCACCCAGCGCCGCCAAAACGGCAGATATCAGTGCTCCCGCCGCAAACCATACAGAAATTAGGCTTAAACTTGCCGCTTCTATTATGATCGCAAAAATCACGATTCCAATCCAAACCCATACTTCCAAAATTAAGGCCCTCCTTTGTCTCATACTCCATAGTATGCCAAAAGCACTGCGATACTATTATCAATTTCTATTATATATTATATCATGCCGGATACTTTTTGTATAGAAAAATCGTTCTGCTTGTATCCCATTCTATAAAAACAAAGTATGTTTCAAAACTATATTCCAGCCCCTGCAGATTTTCGATTTCTGTTATGAAACTTTTCTTTGAAATTCAATATTTGAAATCTATTTCTATTTACTTCTATAGGCCCAAAACTTTTTGCAGATACTGTTTTTTATGACTCTGAGTATACCACCATATTTCAATTTAGCAACGAAATAAAGTCATAACGGCATCTACCCGGACTGCTTCAAATACAATTGAGTATATTATATAAAGAAAAGACCGCAAAAGCAAAGGCCGATGCTAGTACAGCATCGGCCTTTTTCTTTTGCATTATAAGCAACGGTTTAATACATGCCGCCCATATCCGGCGCCGCTGGTGCCGGTGGAAGCGGTTCCTTTTTATCCGCTACAACAGACTCTGTCGTGAGTACCATAGAAGCAACCGAAGCTGCATTCTGCAGTGCGGAACGATTTACCTTGGTCGGATCTACGATACCGGTCTTAATCATATCGCAGTACTCTTCGTTATAAGCGTCGTAACCATAGCCAATCTTTCCGCTCGTTACAATCTTATCCAGTACGACGGAGCCGTCCACACCTGCGTTGGCAGCAATCTGCTTTACTGGCTCTTCCAAGCCCTTCATAATGATGCGCACACCAGTTTTTTCATCACCGTCTACCGCATCAATAAGCTTTGCAACTTCTGCAATTGCATTAACATATGCCGTGCCGCCGCCTGCAACAATACCTTCTTCTACTGCTGCACGGGTAGCATTTAACGCATCTTCAATGCGGAGCTTCATTTCCTTCATTTCCACTTCGGTTGCCGCGCCAACCTTGATCACCGCAACGCCGCCGGAAAGCTTTGCAAGGCGCTCCTGAAGCTTTTCTCTGTCAAAATCAGAGGTAGTTTCCGCAATCTGTGATTTAATGGTATTGACGCGCGCCTTAATCTCGTCTGCACTGCCAGCGCCATCCACAATAATCGTGTTTTCCTTGTTGATCTGCACTTTGCTTGCGCGTCCCAACATGTCAATGGTTGCGTCTTTCAGTTCTATGCCAAGCTCCTCAGAAATCACTTCGCCGCCAGTCAAAATCGCGATGTCACGGAGCATTTCCTTTCTTCTGTCGCCAAACCCAGGCGCCTTGACTGCAACGCATGTAAAGGTGCCGCGAAGCTTATTGACGATCAAAGTAGAAAGCGCTTCACCCTCTACATCCTCTGCAATAATCACCAGCTTCTTGCCGGATTTTACGATCTGTTCCAGAATTGGGAGAAGTTCCTGAATAGAGGAAATCTTCTTGTCTGTGATCAAAATATAGGCATCTTCGATCACGGCTTCCATCTTATCGGTATCCGTTACCATGTATGGAGTAATGTAACCGCGGTCAAACTGCATACCCTCTACTACTTCGCTGTAAGTTTCTGCAGTTTTGGACTCTTCCACTGTGATAACACCGTCGGTGGAAACTTTATCCATTGCCTCTGCAATTAAACTGCCGATTTTACCGCTGCCGGAAGATACTGCCGCAACGCGGGCAATATCATCGCTGCCATTTACGCTCTTGGAATTTTTCGCAATGGCTGCAACAGCCGCATCCACGGCCTTCGCCATGCCTTTCCGCATTACCATCGGGTTTGCTCCTGCGGCAAGATTCTTCAGCCCCTCTCTTACAAAGGCCTGTGCCAACAGAGTCGCCGTAGTAGTACCGTCACCAGCTGCATCATTTGTCTTTGTAGCGACTTCCTTTACCAACTGCGCACCCATATTTTCAAACGGATCATCCAGTTCAATTTCTTTCGCAATGGTGACTCCGTCATTGGTAATGAGCGGAGAACCAAACTTTTTGTCCAAAACGACATTTCTGCCCTTCGGGCCAATGGTAATTTTCACTGTATCGGCAAGCTGATTTAAGCCGCGTTCCAAAGAACGTCTTGCCTCTTCGCCAAACTGAATCTGTTTTGCCATAATAACTGTCCTCCAAATCTGAATTATTCAACAACTGCAAGAATGTCTGCCTGGCGCACAATAATGTATTCTTCGCCGTCCAGCTTGACTTCCGTGCCGGAATATTTGCTGGTAATGACCTTGTCGCCAACCTTAATCTGCATCACAACGTCTTTTCCGTCTACCACGCCGCCAGGTCCTACTGCAATTACTTCAGCGACCTGTGGCTTCTCTTTGGCGGAACCAGTCAAAATAATGCCGCTTTTTGTTGTTTCTTCGGTCTCTGTCATCTTGATGACAACCCGGTCCAACAATGGTTTCAATGTCATGTGAATCATCCTCCATTTTATTTAAAATTGTATACCCTTCTTTTTAGCACTCAAGACACCCGAGTGCTAACTACAGTTATTATAATAGTACAACCATAGATAATTTGCAAGTAAAATTTTTGTAAATAAGAAAATTTTTTTCAATTTTTATCTTGTGTACTTTCTGAAAGAGATATCCTTAAAATACATAAAAAGATTACACTTTATCATTCCATTATAAAGTTTCCGTTTTTTATCCGCCAAAGCACCGAAATATGTTTCAAATTCTTCATCCGAACTCAAAATATATTGTTTGGCAGGATTTTGCGCCAGCCGTTTCCCAAAATCTGCGTATAACCGCCTGGCGCTTTCCATATCCAACAGACGTTCGCCATACGGCGGATTCGTAAGAAGCATGGTTTTTTCTCCTATCTCTGCCTTTCTTGCATCCTTCCTGGTTATCGCAATCGTATGCGCCACACCAGCTTTCTCTGCGTTTTCCCGGCACAGGGCAACGCAGGCAGGGTCCAAATCCGACGCATAAATCGGAAACGTTTCATGTCGTACCGCTTCTTCTGCTTGCAATCGTCCTTGCCGCCAATGGTCAGAATCCAGGGATTGCCACTGTTCCGCAGCAAAACTGCGGCGCAGACCGGGTGCTATGTTGCAGCAAAGCATTGCGGCTTCAATCGGGATCGTTCCGGAACCGCAAAAAATATCGTGCATTGCCTCCCGGCCTTTATACCGGGCAAGCTTTACCATAGCCGCCGCTAACGTTTCCCGCAAAGGCGCCGCATTGGATTTGGCCCGATATCCCCGCTTATGAAGTCCTGCACCGGAGGTATCTAAAAAAAGCTCTGCCTGATCTTTCATAATGGAAAACTGTATCTGATACAATTCCCCATCCTCCGGCAACCATTGCACAGCATAAGTTTTCGACAGCCGGTCTGCCACTGCTTTTTTAACGATTTTCTGGCAGTCTGGTATGCTGTGAAGCCGGGAATTCAGCGCATGTCCTTTTACCGGAAATTTCCCGTCTTTTGTAATATAGTGCTCCCACGGAAGGTCCCGAACCCCTTCAAACAATTCCTCGAAGGATCTTGCAGGAAAACTGCCGATTCGAATCAGCACCCGCTCCGCGCACCGCAGCCAAAGATTGGCCCATACAAGGGTATGCACATCCCCGGTGAAATATATTTTTCCATTTTCCGCTTTTACATGCCTTGCCACGCCGCCATAGCGCAGTTCATCTGCCACAATTCCCTCCAGACCAAAGAGCACCGGACAGCAAAATTCCATTTCCATAGCTTTTCTCCTATACAAAAAAGGCGGAAATGTTCCGCCTTTTTAAAGTATACTATATTTTCCCCTGCGCTTCAACCATCTTTCAGTATAATGCCCTTCTTCTTTAAGGCGCGGATTATAAAAACATAAACCAATGCTGCAGCAGCTATGCTGAAAATAAGCCCGGTGGTCTGGCGGCCTGCCGCAGAAAAAATAAGACTATAGAAAAAGCGAACCCACAAATATATGGCAGCGCCGCACAATACAGAGGGCAGCACAATCTTCGAAAAACGGATCGATATCTGTGTTTTTACAGAATACATATTCATCAGCAAATTGAGGAATGTACCTCCCAGCACCGCATAAATGTAACCATATATCCCCATCTTCGGCACAAAAACAAAGGTCACGGCAAGTTGCAGGACAGAGGAAACAATACTATTTACCATAATGCTTTTTTGCCGTTCTACACCGTTTAAAATACCGGTAATGATCATATCATAATACATCATAATGACAGCAGCAGCAAGCAAAACAAATATTTTCTCCGGTATATTCTGCGAAAAAAACACGCGGGCAATCGGTTGCCCCAAAGGCAACAAAACGCATGTCGCCGGAATGCCAATCAATCCGGAAACTTCAAAGACCTTTTCCGCTGTATGGCAAAGCCGGGTTCTGCTTTCCCGATTGATTTTCGGCACAAGATTGGAGGAAACGGAGGAAATCACTGCAGTCGGCAAGGTTAATACCGGCAATACAATACCGCTAATCACCCCAATTTGCCCCATTGCCCGATCGGAAGTCAACCCAAATACCTGGAGCCGAGACGGCAAAATCACCGTATTGGCGGATTCCACGGAGTTATTGATCAGCGCCGTTGCGGAAACCGGCAGGGCGATTTTTAAAATGCGCTTATAGGATACTGTACCGTATCCTTCTGCTGCTTCAAAGGTCTTATGATACGCAAACAGTAAAAAGGCCACACTTACCAGTTCGCTGATTACCATTGCCGCCATAATAAGGAACGCAGTTTTTCCATATCCACCGTCGGCAAACAATTTCATTAAAATATAGACTGCAAGAATTCTGACAATTTGTTCAGAAACCTCAGAAATCGCAGTAAAGTATACTTTCCCCACAGCGACGAATACACTCTTCAGCATGTTCTCAAATCCCGTCAAAAACAGACAGAGGAGCATAATGCGAATCGCCGGGATTGCAGTGATATCGCCAGAGATAAACCGCGACAAATGGTCGCAATTGCACAGCACAAACACAGACGCGCCAGCATAAAACAAAAGAAACAGCGCAATGCACCGCCGCAGCAAGTTGGCAGTGCTGCCGCATTTGGAAAATTCTCCGGCGCCAATTGTCGCAATTGCCATAGAAAACCCAGAAATGCAAAAGGTATTCGCCACAATATAGATAGAAAACAGCAGGCGGTATACCCCCAACCCTTCTGCTCCGGTAAATCCATTGATTACTATCCGGTATAAAAATCCCAGAAGAAGCAGCCCAAAATTGGAAACCGATAAGATCAGAGAATTTTTCGCAAATTCGTTCAGTTTCAAACTATCATTCCTTTATTTATTCCTCATTACAGAATATTTTGAAACTTCTATTTTATGCCCGTAACAGATTAGATAATTCTGTCCTCCGACAGCCCTGCTCTCCTGCTGTTTTCCTCAAAAAGAAAACGGCACAGTGCCTTTCTCACCATACCGTTTCAACGTCTCCGCTATATTCGTTTTTCAAGTATTGGGACCCACTCCCTGCGAAATGTATCAAATTTGTCGTTGTCGAGAGCGTCCCGTATCTGCTGCATTAAATGATTGTAAAAATACAGGTTGTGCATTACTGCCGCACGCTGCGCCATCATCTCCCCGGATTTAAATAAGTGCCGGATATATGCTTTGGAAAAATGACGGCATGTCGGGCAATTACACCCCGGATCGATCGGGCTGTCATCCGTCTGATATTTTGCGTTCATAATATTTAAAATGCCTTGCGAGGTAAAAATATGTCCATGCCGCGCATTTCTCGACGGCATAACGCAGTCAAAAAAATCTACTCCGCGGTATACCGCCTCTATTATATTGACGGGCGTCCCCACCCCCATCAAATATCTCGGCTTGTTTATTGGCGCAGCCGGCGTAACCTTTTCAATGATATGATACATCACATCGGTGGTCTCCCCAACAGCAAGACCCCCAATGGCATAGCCATCCAGTTCCATCTCTGCAATCCGTTTCATATGCTCCACACGCAAATCGTCGTAGATTCCTCCCTGATTGATGCCGAACAGCATCTGCCTCGGGTTAACTGTCCCTTCCAGGCCGTTCAGCCGGGAAAGCTCCTGTTTGCACCTTGCAAGCCATCTTGTTGTGCGTTCGCATGAAGCCTTTACATAATCATACGGCGATGGATTTTCCACGCACTCATCAAACGCCATCGCAATATCCGATCCCAGGTTCGACTGAATCCGCATGCTCTCCTCCGGCCCCATAAAGATTTTCCTGCCATCGACATGAGAAGAAAAATACACGCCTTCCTCTTTAATTTTTCGCAGAGAGGACAACGAAAATACCTGGAATCCGCCGCTGTCTGTTAAAATCGGTCCACTCCAGTTCATAAATCTGTGCAATCCGCCCATTTGCTTTACAACCATTTCCCCTGGGCGCACATGCAAATGATAGGTGTTGGATAACTCGATCTGACAGCCAAGTTCCTTTAAATCCAATGCGGAAACCGCACCCTTTATAACACCCTGCGTACCTACATTCATAAACACCGGCGTCTGTACTACCCCATGCGGCGTTGCAAAGGTGCCCCGCCTTGCCGCACCCTGGGTTTTTAATACTTGAAACATAATTACTCCTTATAAATTAACATGCTGTCGCCGAAACTAAAAAATCTGTAGTGTTCTTTTACTGCTTCATGGTATGCATCCAGCACATGCTCTCTGCCTGCAAAGGCAGAAATCAGCATCATCAAGGTGCTTTCCGGCAAATGAAAATTGGTAATCATGCAGTCCACCGCTTTAAACAGATACCCAGGATAGATAAAAATATCCGTCCAACCGCTTTGCTCGGCAACATACCCATCCGCATCTGCTATGGTTTCCAGCGTTCTTGTCGCGGTTGTGCCTACTGCAAAAATCCGGCCGCCCTGTTTTTTGGTCCGGTTAATAATCTCTGCATTGTCTGCATCCAGCGTATAATATTCCGCATGCATTATATGGTCTGTAATTTTTTCGCATTTTACCGGGCGAAACGTCCCAAGCCCCACATGCAGCGTAAGGTAAGCCAGATTTACCCCCTTTTTTTCAATAGCAGAAAGAAGCTCGTTGGTAAAATGCAGGCCTGCTGTAGGCGCCGCCGCAGAACCCGGTGTTTTAGAATAAACCGTTTGATACCGTTCTGGATCGTTCAGTTTTTCCTTGATATACGGCGGCAACGGCATGGAACCAAGCCGCTCCAGCAATTCCAAAAAAACGCCTTCATATTGGAACTGAATCAGCCGATTCCCGCCATTTCCCCTTACTTCGACCACTTCTCCAAGCAGCGCGCCGTCACCAAACGAAAGTTTGGCGCCGACCCTGGTTTTTTTCCCA
>CAKRRK010000026.1 GCA_934395135.1 uncultured Eubacteriales bacterium
GCCCCGGCGCACGTCTGCCCAAGGAGGCAGCCCCATGAATCCCACTCTTGCCGCCCACGCGGCCGCCATCCTGACCATCCTCATCTGGGGCGCCACCTTCACCTCCACCAAGGTGCTGCTGCAGGCCTTTGCGCCCATCGAGATCCTTTTCCTGCGCTTTTTGCTGGGGGCCTGTGCCCTGTTGCTGGCCTGCCCCCGCCTGCTGCATGTGCGTGACCGGCGCCGGGAAGTGACCTTTGCCCTGGCGGGCCTGTGCGGCGTGACCCTCTACTTTTTGCTGGAGAACATCGCCCTGAGCTACAGCACGGCGTCCAACGTGGGCGTGCTGGTGGGCATATCGCCCTTTTTGACGGCCCTGCTGGCCCGCATCGTCCTGGGCGAGAGCCTGCATCCCGGCTTTTTCGTGGGCTTCGTCTGCGCCATGTCCGGCATCGTCTGCATCGCCGTCAACAGCAATGCCGTGCTCCGGCTCAACCCGCTGGGCGATGTCCTGGCCCTGCTGGCGGCCCTGACCTGGGCCTTCTATTCCATCCTGACCCGCAAGATAGGCGACTACGGCTACAATACCTTGCAGGTGACGCGCCGCATCTTCTGCTGGGGCCTGCTCTTCATGCTGCCAACCCTGCCGCTGTCCGGATTCCATGAATTTTATTTTGCTCCGAAAGAAGTTCCGTTACTGGGTCAAATATTAATTGCACCCGATTTTTTCGAACAAACCGATACAGGGCGTCAATGATGTCGGAAGCCTTGTCCGACACAGGAAACACACGCCCGCCCCGTTCTGTTTTCAGCGGCACCCCCAAATTTTCAAAAAAGGCAATGGCATCTTCCGTGCCAAAGCCTTTTAACGCGCTGTACAGAAACCGGCTGTTTCGGGGAATATGCTCCATCAATGTTTCAAAGTCGCAGCGATTTGTCACATTGCAACGTCCTTTTCCCGTAATGTAGAGTTTTCTGCCAACTTTATTGTTTTTTTCAAATAATAAGACTTGATGTCCGTTTTGCGCCGCAATGCCGGCGGCCATCAAGCCAGCCGCACCGGCTCCCACGACAGCAACCGTTTTTTTCATATTGTTTTATGCCTCTTCAAATTTCTGATATACTTGGTATTGATCCCAAATATCTTCCAATTTATTAAATGTATGGGCTATTTCCTCTTTTTTCCCCATGCCCACCGCCATAATCAACGCATTGAGCACACTAAGCGGCGCTACAAGGGAATCCACAAACGACGCCATATCGCTTTTTGCCACCAAGGTATAATCGGAATACTTTGCGAGGGGAGACAACGTAGAGTCCGTAACGGCAATGACCTTTGCGCCGGTATCCCTGGCAAAACTCAATGCGTTTAGGGTACGCTTGGAGTAGCGCGGAAAACTGATGCCGATGATGACGTCTTCTTTCTCGATTCGCAGAATTTGCTCAAACACTTCGCTGACGCTATTGGTCTGCACCGTTACTACATTTTCAAATATGAGGTTAAAATAAAATCCCAAAAAGCTTGACAAAGCAAACGCAGACCGTACCCCTAAAATATAGATCTTTCTGGCCTTTAAAATCGCACTGACCGCGCCGTTAAAATCCTCACGGGAAAGCTCGTCCATCGTCAGCCGGATTTTATCAATGTCCGCGCTGAGCACGGTATGGAGCACATCCTGGCCACCCAGCCGATCATCCGCAACTGCCATGCGCTGTACCGCTGTTAGTTTGTTGCGAATCATTTCCTGCAAAGCCTTTTGCAGATGGGGATATCCGTCGTATCCAAGCTCGGTTGCAAACCGAACCACTGTGGATTCGCTGACATTTACCGTGGTCCCAAGCCGGCTGGCTGTCATAAAGGCCGCTTTGTCATAATGCTCTACAATATATTTTGCGATGGCTTTCTGCCGTTTCGAAAAGGTGTCCATATTATTTTGTATTTTGGCTAACAAATCACTCATACGCCACATCTCCAACTATAAAACAATATACTTTATCATATCGTATACTAGAAGGTTTTTGCAAGTACTTTATGAGAAAATTTCAAAAAAACCCATCCTGCCTCTCACAAAATCTCCGGCAGCGCTTTTAAATATTGTATTTCCTGCTTTGTGAGATAGCGCCAGGCGCCTGGAGACAAGGTTTCATCCAGTTTTAATTCTCCTACTGCAATGCGTTTGAGTCTTCTTACCTGAAAGCCGCAAAGCGCGCACATTTTTCGAATTTGCCGGTTCCTACCCTCATGGATGGAGAGAATAACCGTCGCCTCCCGTTCTTTTTGGCAGACAATCTCTATAGCGGCCGGCGAAATAGGATATCCGTCAATCTTCATTGGTTGTGAAAGCTTTTGCAAATTTTTCACGTTCCCGGTTACAACCGTCAAGTACCGTTTTTCTACCGTATGGCGCGGGTGGGTCAATTTGTTTGTCAGGCTGCCGTCATTGGTCAAAAGAAGCAAGCCCTCCGACTGGTAATCCAGCCGTCCAACGGGATGCACCCGCACCCCGCATGAAACAAGATCCGCCACCGTTTTTCTTCCCCGTTCATCGCGCAGGGTTGTGACAACTCCAATCGGCTTATACAGCATCACATATACCATACGCTCTGGCTGGCGCAGCGTTTTTCCGCGGACGGTTATGCAATCCCGCTGTCCATCTGCTTTGTCTCCGATTCTCGCTATGCGGCCGTTTATGGTTACATCCCCGCCGCGAATCCATTCTTCCGCCGTCCTGCGGGAGCACAGCCCTGCGGCCGATATTATTTTTTGTATTCTCTCTTCCATCATTCTACCGCCGTTTTTAAGCATTCCCCTGCGTCAAAACACCATAAGGCGTGCTGTATCATACCAAACCTTTCAAAAAGCCCGCAAGTCTTTCCAAAAAACTGATTTTCACCTGGCTTTCATCCAGCTCGGACGCCTCGGAAAATACCAGAACATCTTCACACAATACAGTATCTCCAACCATATATTCTATTGTACCATAAATTTCTCCAGCCGCAACTGGCGCATACACCATTTTTTTACCGCAAATTCTGGTTTTCATCCCCTCCATTTCTGCATCCGTGCATGAAAGAGTGCCATCCTTTGCTGTTTTCACCGCAACCTCCGGCTTTGTGCCGCCGATTATCTCTATTTCCCTGACGGTGGTCCCCGCTGTATGCATCGTATGCTCTTTATAACTTGCGAAGGCCTCATCCAGCAGTTCCATATGATCGTTCCAATCGTTTCCGTCGTTTAGGGTAACCGCTACTACCATGCGGCCGTTTCGTTTGGCTGCTGACACCAGACAGCGCCCGCACTTTTTGGTAAATCCTGTTTTTACACCAATTGCACCGTCATATCTCCACAATAGTTTGTTATGATTTCGCAGGGTTCGCGTACCGTTTGTGTATTCTTTTGTTCCCACAATTTCCGCAAACGTATCGTTTTTCAATGCATATGCTGCCAGGCGGGCCAACTCTTTTGCTGTGGTATGATGCCCTTCGCCATCCAGACCGCTTGGGTTTTCGAACTGTGTATTCTTAAGGCCAAGTGTTTTTGCTTTGTCATTCATTTTTTTTACAAATACATCCAAGCCGCCGCACTCTCCTGCAACCGCCAGTGCCGCATCGTTGCCGGAAGCCAACATCAAACCATATAAAATATCCCGCAGAGGAAGCACTTCCTGTTCTTTCAAATACATCGAAGAGCCTTCTGCCAACGTATACTCCCGCTTTATTTTCACCGGCCGATCAATGTCCCCCTCCTCCAGCGCAATAAGACAGGTCATAATTTTCGTTGTGCTGGCCATAGGAAGGACTTCCTCCCCGTTTCGCTCGTAGAGAATGCTTCCGGTATCTCCATCCATCACCACAGCGCTTTGTGCGGAGACCGCCCCCGCATTCCCGCACAGAAAAGCGAAGAGCAGAATCAAACAAATCATTTTTTTCATATTTGCACCTCAAACCTTAAAACTGCTTCATCCTATTCTTACGTTTGCAATAGAGCTGTTATTCGAAATTCTCACCGCAAATGCAAACATTCTGTTTTTATATCCACAGGAATGTAATTTTTTCATAAAAAAAAGACGGCGAGTCTTCGCCGTCTTTTCATCTATAGATTTCTTTTATTGATACTGTATCCAATCCGGAATCTTTTGAATTGCCGTCCAATCTTCCGTACCATTGCTTCTCCGCTGATAATCATGGCTGTTGGTCGCTTCCTGTACATCCAGATAATACCACTTGGCAGTGTCTGTATTATCCGGCCAAACAATCATATCTGGCAGTAAATCCTCCTTTGTATCAGGATTTCTGTTCAGAACCCGATTGACCAAAGCCATAGCTTCCGCTCTTGTAATATACTGGTTCGGTTTAAAAGTTCCATCGGTATAACCATTAATCCAGCCACTGGCAGCCGCTTTGCTGATTTCGCTTTCCGCCCAATGACCGCTGATATCCGTGAATGCCGCAGATGTTTCGGTTGTGGAAGTATCAAATCTTGCCGCTATGGCAGCAAACTCTGCCCGCGTAATCATCCTGGTTGGCGCAAACGTCCCATCTGGCTGGCCGTCAATTACACCAATCGCTGTCAATGTAGACACCGCAGTATTATACCAGCTGTCGCGCCCTACATCGGAGTAACGATTTTCTTCCGTCAAATACTCACTGCGGGAATCTTCGGTTAACAGGCGGAAGAAAATCGTTGCAACTTCCGCCCGGGTAATCTCCGCTTCCGGGTGGGCAAGTCCGTCAGGATACCCTACAATATAAGCATAGTGATCGGCATCATTCAAAGAAGACGGCGTGGAAGTTTTCTTGTTCTCCACAACAATACTTCTCTCCGTTCTGTTGGTCGATGCCATATGCTTTGTCGCATCCAGTGTATATCCCACCGGCGGCAAGGTTTCTATCCAGTAATACTGGCCGCTGCTTCTTACCGTCGCCTGAATTACACCATTGCTGTTGGTGGTATAGCTGCCTACCTTTGTGTCGCTGTTTGCTCCCACTCGGTAAAGATCAAATTTTGCACCGGACAATGTTGTGTCATTGTCATTAGAATCCACCTTTGTGAGCGTAAGCGTCCAAGAACTGCTTCCCCCACCGCCGGAGTATGTATAGGTATTTGTGAAAACAGCCTTCTCCTGCGGAACAGGTTCCTTATCCGTCTGTTCCGGCACGTCTTCTTTCAAAATTTCTACAGAAACCGTTTGATCATTTGTAAGCGATGGAACAATCTGATATACCGCATCCGAATACGTCCAGTAGCTTGCTTTACCGTCCACTTCTCTAAGATAGAATCCGTCTGTAAGTCTGGAGAACACTTCTTCATCAACAGTAAGTTTGACCGTCCCCGGGTAAGTGTTTACACCGCTGGTTTCGATGCTTGCACCGGTAACCCCTGTTGTCAAAACATGTTTCACCGGTTCATTTGATTCCTCCGGGTAATCCAGCGTATAAACTTCAAAATTAAACGTCTGCTTTCCTGGCTGAGAAGAACCGCCTTTTTCAACCTTCTTTTCCATCGGAATTTCAATGGTATAGATCGGTTCACTGCTCCACTTTGCATAAAGCGTCAAATCTGCCGCAGGCATTGTGCTTCCGTTCCACGGTGTTTCAAGCGCTTCCTCTACATACCAGCCGAGGAAATTAAATCCATCCCGTTCGACTTCCGCATCGCTCGGCGCACTGATTGGATATCCAGCAACATAGCTTCCGGCTGCTGTATAATCTGCTCCCGCAAGAATTTCGCCGCCGTTAAGAACGTAACGCAGTGCATAGTTCGAAACAGAAACCGGTGCATATGTCCAAGTGCCCGCAATGGTCAGATTGGACTGAATGGTTCCGGCTTCCGTATCCCAGCCGCTGAACGTATATTTGCCGTTGGGATTGCCGTATGTGTCATGGGTATAAACCACTGTGCTGCTGGTATAAGTTGTGTCAACAGTATAGGCCTGATTCTTGCTGTATACCGTGCTGTCCTGCGGGACGCTCGGTGTTGTTTCGGTTCCGTCCGCCTGATACAGTTTGGTGCCGTCTGTCGGCAGACCGCTCCAGCTGTAGGTAATGGTGCAGGGAATTGCCTTCATTTTAGCATAGACAATAATATCATTATTCGGCATCTTGTCAGGCTTTGTCCAAACAGCAGAACAATCTGTCCCTGTATACCATATGCTGATGGTTTCATACCCGGTTTCCGAGTAGCTGTATTCTGGAATTGCCGCGTCAACATCCACAGCAGCAGTATTTACCAGCGTCCAATTTTCACCATTGTCATAGCTTACCCTGTAAAAAACACTGTGCTGTGCGTTCCCGGCAACGCTGATCATCAGCCAAGTCTGCCACCGGGCAGCACCGGCATGAAAATATTCTTTGACTGCAAACTGTGTCGGTGTAATCTGCAAAATCTGGACATCCGTTCCTACGCTGTCAAAAGTGCCGGCATTACCGCTGGATGCGGTGCTGCAGCTATAGCCAGAACCATCGTTGCAGCAAAGAGCCGTGTGGCTGACTGTGATGCCTTTCTGCGCGACAATGATGATTCCCTTTGCCTCGACTTCTCCCACTGTTACGCCGCTATCCGTAATATCCGGTGTGCCAAAGCCTCCGATGGGTATTTCGACGATTTGCTGGCCGGCAAGGGCAGTCTGCACATCCTGCTCTGTGATAACACCGCCTTGCCCCGTTCCTGTTACATTGCCCAAATAAACCTTGATATTTTCCGCTGCAATATCGTAGGCATCCTGATCTGCAAATCTTGTTGCCTTTGTATTGACAATGTTTGAGGCAACATTCCAGCCAAACGCCGCCTTGTCTTTGGTTGCATTTGTTTGATTCCAAATAGCATACAGCACTTTGTCTTCCGCCGGCACAGTAATGGCAGCGCCGGACGCATAGGCGGTACCGCTGCCGTCCTTTTCCGTATTCCAGGCAACGAATACATAACCACTGCGGGTTGGAACACCGTCCGGAATGCTAATCGAAGCATCCGGTACAGCGCGGATACCCGCTGGCATACCGCTGACGGAAGCCGTGGTGTTGCTGTCAAAAGAAAGCATTACCGCACTGGCATCGATTAATTCATAGGCAATGTTATAGCAGTCCTCCGTATGGACGTGCAAAGCACTGGTGCAGCTCAAGTAATAATAGGTCTTCTTTATACCATTTCCACTGAAGATCAGCTTTTCATACTCTCCGTTTACAAAGCCATACTCTCCCCAATCACTTTCATAATAACGGTCAAACAATTCACTATAACTATACCGGTCTCCCGTATATTTCGTATAGCATCCGTTTTCCATGGAATGCTCGGTATGGCCGTTACTGCAGATAAATTCTCTGTCGGTTTCTTCCCATACTGCTCCCTCCGGCGCAGCCGGCAGGGTTTCATAGTCAGCGCCGCTTCCTTTGCCAACCACAATGGTATCGCCAATGCTGAATGCATCGTCTGCTGCCAAGGCACTTGCCGGCAACAAACTCAGTGCCAGGACGACGCTGAGCAGCAATGCGCATAATCTTCGTTTCATAGAATACTACCTCTCAATTTTATTAAAATTTTGTCCTTTCCCGGGGCCAATGCTCTATCCATCTTCACATTTCTCTCAAAGGCAAACCTTTGGACGGTTTCCTTAAAAAGTACAGTATTTACCCCCCCCCCCCCGGATTTTTGTCCTTGTTTTGGGTGAATCTCTAAACAAAGCGAAGTTTCAGCTCCTTTCCGGCTTTAATCGAGGTTTATCAAAAAGCAGACTTTTTGAGTTTTTCCTTTTTTTCGGATAAATCCATTGGAAATTTAAATTTTTTTCTCCTGTCTTGTTTTTTGAGTTGAAAATGCAGGAGATTTTTGTTATAGTAAAATAAAAGAAGTATCTATCAAAAAGTCTGCTTTTTGATAGATACTTCTTTCTTATTCCTGCAACTGCAGCTTTATTCCAACAATTGCAGCGCTCTGTATTCCCGCAGCCGGCGGTAAAAGGTGGCATCGCTCATATCACAATGCTGCAGCACGGTAGAAAGAGGAATTTGTTTCTTTTCCCATTCGTGAACAAGCCAGCCAAAATTATCCGGCACCTTCTTTTCCGGCCGCCCGAACTTTATTCCCTTTGCCTTTGCCGCGGCAATCCCTTGTTCTTGACGCTTTCGTATATTTTCCCTCTCGTTTTGCGCTACAAAAGACAAAATTTGCAGCACAAGATCCGCAATAAACGTTCCCATCAGATCCTTTCCGTTTCTCGTATCCAGCAAGGGCATATCCAGAATGCAGATGTCAACCCCAATTTTTTTGGTCAGAATACGCCACTGTCTCTGTATCTCTTCGTAATTTCGTCCCAAGCGGTCAATGCTCAGCACATAAAGAAGATCTCCGGCTTTCAGCTTTTGCATCAGCTTTTTATAATTGGGCCGGCTGAAATCCTTTCCAGATTGCTTATCTATGAAAATATGGCTCTTTGCCACACCTTTTTCGGCGAGAGCTATCATTTGTCTGTCGATATTCTGGTCTGTACTGGATATCCGCACATATCCGTAGATTTTCATTTTGTTATTTCCTCCTTTGATTTATGACGCAGATGCTAAACGAAAGACAGTTATAGGTTTGATGCTCATTCGAAAATTTATTCTTTCTCCGCATTCCCGTCAAGAAAACGCGAAAATGGTTTCGGTAAAAACATCGACTAAAACAACAAAACACACATATGACCTCTGGCCATATGTGTGTTTTGCGGCTGGTTTCGTTGCAACGCATTGGATTATGCCCTCTCCATGGTTATTCCCTCGTTTTTCTGTTTCATACTTTTAAAAAAGTTGTTCCGGAACTTTCCCAATAAAAAAAGCCCCGGAACAACTCCGGGACTTTCGTCTTATTCTTTGATATAATCCTCATAGTTATCTTCCTGCGTCTCTTTGTGTTTCTTAAACGCATTGGAAATTTTATTAATCACATCCGGGGCCAAATCAATAATTTTTTCCAAGGCGCCATCGGAAGGAGCGTTGATTGGAACAACCTTGGTAAACCCTTCCGATACTACGACAAACGCTACCGGCGAAATGGTAACGCCTGCACCGCCGCCGCCGCCAAAACACTTTTCCATTGTTCCCTTTGTGCTGAAGTCACTTCCGCCGGTGCCAAAGCCAAAGGAGACGGTTGAGATGGGGATAAGCGTAACGCCGTCATGCGTTACAATGGGATCTCCAATGATGGTATTTACATCAATGGTATCCTTCAATTTTGTCATGGTTTCTGATAATAATTCGTTGATTGGATGGTTGCTCATAATTACTCCTCCGTTTTGCTGATTTTTTTGTAAAACCGTATTATCTTTGTCAAATTTTTCAAAACAATAAACGCTATTACAATAGGCCTTGTATATAGTATAACATCAAATGTATATTTTATTTTATCATGGTCGAAATCACAGCCAATGTGCACGTTTTCACGATTGATTTGAAAGTTGTTGTGCAGCGCAGCATGCAAAACACCGCATACTGCACAGACGTTTCCATATAAAATCCCGGTTTTTGCCGCATTATCCGTGGCAAGAATCAGCGATAAGGAAATTTCGTCAAACGCAATCGCCTTTTTGAACTGGGCCAAAAGATCAAGAGCAAAATCCAGCAACTCTTTTTTATTCACCCGTTTCCAGGAAATCTTTTTTTCTTTGCCGGATTTTCTTTTTTTGGCTCTTTTTTTCTCTTTTTGTTTTCGGACAGTACTTTCTTTTCGCGGATAGAGGGTGATCATCACCGGGCCAAGCCCAGCCTTTGCCGTAATTTTTTGCTGTTCCGACCGGATCTGTACTTTGGCTTTGAGGCAGGACAGGAAAAAAAAGAAAAGAACAAGGCACAGAAACAATATGCCGATGATTTTTAAAAACAGCATATCATTCCCCCATCACCGTATTCTGCTGCAATTTTTGGGATGTTTCCGCCGGTTCTATCATCGAAAGCGTAAGCTGTCCGTCGGCGTTGTCGGCAAATTCCGGTAAATCCGGCAGTTCTGCAAGGCTTGCAATGGAAAAGGTGCGGAGAAAATCCGCTGTTGTCTGAAACAGCATTGGTCTGCCAGGCACATCCAGCCGGCCGCATTCTTCAATCAGCCCTTTTTCCACCAAAGTGTTGACCGTATTGGAACTGTCAACGCCGCGCACCTGCTCAATATACGCTTTTGTAACCGGTTGCTGATACGCGACGACCGCCAGCACCTCCAGCGCAGCCTGGGATAAAGACGGCTGCCGCCTGGTCTCCAGAGCATGCCGAATCGCATCCGCATATTGCGGCCTGGTACAAAGCTGAAACGACGTTTCCAAGCGAATCAGCATAACGCCGCGCCGTTCATAGTCCAGCTTGTCCGAAAGGTTTCGCATCTGCAGCATCAGCTCGTCTTCTGTAATCCCCAGCACAGTTTTTAATTTTTCCCCTGCGACAGGTTCTCCCGAAGCAAATAAAATTGCCTCAATGACAGATGTCATATCCTCCATAAGCTTCCTCCCGCCCTATTATCCCACGGCGTTTCTGCTTCCCAGAAATGTAATTGCGGCCTGATCATTTTCTCCTTCAATGTGGATCTTCCGGTTTTTGGAAAGTTCCAATACCGCAAGAAATGCAGCGACAAGTTCCGACCGGCTCCGGGACTCCGACATCAATCCTTTAAAATCCAGTTTGCGGTTTCGCAAAAACTTTGCCAGAATATCAGAAATCTTTGCGCTGACTGGTATCACTTCCCGTTTGATGATTCCGGCAAAGGAAGAAAGCGGCGGCGGAAGATGGTTCTGCGCCCGGGCGGAAATCCGTTTGGCCGCCTGTACCAACTCCTCCGGATGGTTGCGATATTCCGCCTTACGGCTTTTTTCCAGCAATTCCGGCTGTTTTACAAACACATCTCTCCCAGCGTCCGTTCTTTGGCGGAAATATACCGAGACTTCCTTATATCGTTTGTATTCCAGCAACATCTGCACCAGTTCCGTTCTGGGATCGTCCTCTTCCTCCGCAAGCGCCGGAAGAAGCATTTTGGATTTGATGTACATCAACTGGGCGGCCATAGCAATAAAATCCCCCGCCTGCTCCATATCCAGAGTATCGGATTGTTCCAAATACCGCAAGTACTGGGACAGGATTTCCGCCACCGGTATGTCGTAAATATTAACCTTATTTTTTCGGATTAAATGCAGCAGCAAATCAAGCGGCCCCTCAAAATGCTCTGTATGAAACGTTATGTCCTCCAAACCATCTTCCTCCGGTTATACAATGCCAAACAGCATAAGCGCCAAATAATAAATTTTGGAATAGAC
Organism: uncultured Eubacteriales bacterium; assembly: GCA_934395135.1. Classification (GTDB taxonomy): domain Bacteria; phylum Bacillota; class Clostridia; order Oscillospirales; family Butyricicoccaceae; genus CAKRRK01. The sequence continues at coordinate 11,244 of CAKRRK010000026.1, forward strand.
AAAGCCTGTTACCGTACTTAACAGCCCAAACCACAGCGCCACAATTAAAATCAGCATAAAAATGCTCTGATAGCGGCGCATCTTCATCACCGCCGAATACGGCACAACGGATTCCAGTACCCTGGACCCGTCCAGCGGATAAATTGGCACCAGGTTGAAAACCGCCAGTGTGATGCTAAGTTGGGCCGCATAGTAGAAGAACAGGCCCAGCGCATAGAGCAAACTGCCGGTTCCTCCTTTTAGAACAATGAGAATGTACAATACTGTAAAAACAAACGCGAGAAGAATGTTGGAAACCGGGCCGGCAAGCGCTACAAGCACGCATCCCAGCCGCTTATTTCTGATTTTAAAGTTGCTGATATTCACCGGTACCGGTTTTGCCCATCCAAATCCAATGAGCAGCATGCATAAGAATCCAAGCTTATCCAAATGGGCAAATGGATCCAGCGTCAGTCTGCCGGATTCTTTGGCGGTTCCATCGCCCAAAGCATAGGCGCACAAGCCATGGCTTGCCTCATGAATGGTCAGACAAATACAAACCGCCGGTATAAATAGCAGCAGCATGATGAGTGCGGATTTGATATCGCCGCTTAGAAAGGCATTGATAAGCATTATTTTCCTCCGAATTCTGTATGTTTACAGTATACCCATTCTTTTTCATAAAAACAAGAGAATTTCCGTTTTATTTCGGAACCGCATAAAGATTCACTTCCCATGCGGGTACATAGGGATGATGCCGCAGATAAAAGGAATATTTCTTTGTTATCTTCTGTATCTGCAGCGGAATGGCAAACAAATCCTCATTGCGATGATATAGGGCAATATTCAGTTTGGGATGATACGTGGACAACGTGAATGCAGCACCCTCCAAAGCCTCCTTTTCCGCGCCTTCCACATCCATTTTAATATAGGATACAGGCTGCCCTTCCAGAATAGCGTCCACGCTGCTGACACCAATTTTTTCCCCATCCGCCTTTTTTAACGCGGAATTCCGTCCTGCTTTCGCCGCAAAACAAAGTGTTCCCTTCTCCTTCCAGGCTCCCATCTGATAAAGCGCAACGTTACACAGGCCCGCCTGCTCTACGTAATTGGAAAGCTTCCGGAAATTTTTTCGATCCGGCTCCAGCGCAATTATTTTTTGATACTGTCCTCCGGTATATTCCAGCAATTCCCGAATGGTATCCCCATTATATGCACCCAAATCCAAAAAAATCTCATCGTTCTGCAGAAAAAAAAGCCTGGAAAATATTTCTTCCTTCTCCGTTTCGCACCGCCTTAAATAAGAAATTTTTCCACTGATTTTGAAATTGACAATGTCCCGAAACACCGCTCTTGATCTTTCATCCGCCAGCAAGCCATAGGCCTCCCGGATAGTTTCCTTATGCCGGCTGTAAAACGAAAGGTCAAACAAGCCGGTGCCTGTCACCGGGACATCCGGCGCATATACGGTATACTGCCTCTCCAGTTCCCAAAACCGCTGCAAAATTTCCGGCCGCTGCGAGGCAAAAGCCAGCACAATCACCGGATCGTCATACTCTTTTAGAATTTCGCTTCTTGATTTTACCCGGTATCCATGAAACGAATGCCCCCGCACAAAATCATCGCTGGCAAAAACTTCCCGGACTGTAATACCGTGTTCCTGAAATACAGCCATAATTTTATCTGCCCCATCCCCCATGCCATAAAGTGCGATGGGGCGCTTTTCTTCCTGCAGACGCTGCCACACGGTTTTTTCTTCTGTTAAAATCTCTTCCATTCTTCTATTCCCAATCCGACCATATTTCCGGACAATATCCCACCGTCGCCTGCTTACCATTGCGCACGATAGGCGTTTTCAAAAGGCCTGGATTTTCCAGAATTTTTTCTTCCACAGCGCTTTCGTCTGCCAGATATGGAAGCAACGCATACTCCTCCTCTTTGCATCGGGGATCCAGCATCTCTTGATAACCGCCCACCGCCTTTTTCACACTGCGGTATTCTCCGGGGCGAATGCCGTATTTTGCAATGTCCACAAATTGATATTTTATTCTGCGTTCTTTAAAAAAGCGTTCCGCTTTTTTGGTGTCAAAGCACTTGGCCTTCCCAAAAATCTGTATATTCAACCCTTTGCCTCCCATGTAAAAGAATATCATCATAGTATCAAAATTTTGCGTTCTTTTCAACGTTTTCCGACGAAAGTTCCAAATACATTTATATTATAATAACGATATCATGCACTGGAGGGTTTTATGAAGAAACAAATCGAACACATCCAAACGTATCGGATCAACGGGGTAACCTTTACAAAGGAAAGCTACCTGGCCCATTTGCAAAAAACCATGGTTTCCTCTGGAAACCGGGGGTACGGCCTGCATTTGCTTCAAAAATGAAAGCCTATCACATCAACTGGACCAAGCCCTTCTTGGAGCTTTCGCCAAATACTCCATACGCTATCCCCGATTATGCCCTTCTGACCACCATCCTTTCCGCCGCCTGCCTACAGCAAAACAGCGGCCCCGTGCAAATGATAACCGACCGGGCAGGCGCCGCATATTATCGTTCCATCGGCCTGGACAGACTTTGGCATGGCGGCATGCTGGATCCTTTGGACCAGTGGATTCCAGCCTGTGTAAACCCCATTTGTTTTTGGGCGGCAGGAAAACTTTACACACTTCTCCACAAAACCGCGCCATGCCTGATTGTGGATACCGACTTTATCATCTGGAAAAATATTTCCGGGCTTTTATCCGGCTGTAAAATCGCTGCAATTCATGACGAACCGTTATCGCCGGAGGTTTATCCGCCGTTTTCTGCACTGCAGACAAACTTTTCCATGCACAGCAATTTTGATCTGACCTTGCGGCCGGCCAATACCGCCCTTTTATATTTTCAGGATACGGATTTTATGCATGACTATGCCAAAACAGCCATATCTTTTTTGGAACAAACCCCCTCGCCGGACAACCGCCTTACCTATATGGTGTTTGCCGAACAGCGACTTTTGCCGCTGTGCGCCAAACAAGCCCATATCCCCATCCGTTATCTCCGTTCTTTCTCTCAGCTTTTTTCCAACGAGGAACAAACCTTTACGCATGTTTGGGGCCATAAAACGGTATTAGAAGCCAGCGCGTCCATTCGCGCCGATTTTTGCGCAGCCTGTGTCCGCCGCATCCTGGCTGATTTTCCTGCCTATGGGCCAATGTTATATGCCGTACCTTCCCTGCAAGTTTATCTGTGAAACCGCCGGCATGCGAGGGTAAGTTTCAGCCTTCCGGTTTATTGACAAATTTTTCGCTTTTATGCTATACTGAATATAATTATTGAATAAAGGTGATATATTTTGAAACAAGCTTTGCACGATATTGCCTATCATCATATGCTTGATTTGATTCTTTCCGGTCAGCTGAAATATGGCGATAAAATTTGCGAACAAGATATTGTAGACCGTCTGGGCATCAGCAGAACCCCTGTGCGGGAAGCCATCCGCCGCCTTGCCAGCGATGGAATTTTGGATTTTTATCCCAGCCGCTATGCAAACGTACATACTTTTTCCCCCCAGGAACAACTCGATCATGGCATCCTTCGCATCGCTACGGATTCCATCGCCGCGCAGCTTGCTATTTTTAACGGCAGCAACCGTGATTTTCAGGCTATGCTGGTCATTGCAAACCATTGTGAAGAAGCGGCCTTGCGCCAGGATTTTAACGGCCAGCTCAAATACGACGCAGAATTTCATAACAAACTCGTGGAACTAAGCGGAAACGCAGAACTTATCCATATCCAGCATCGCCTTTCTCTTCGTTCCTGTCTGCTGCACATTCAGTCCTATCTTATCAATCATACGAATTTTTGCGAGCCGGTCGGCCACTTTGACATTGTCAATGCATTGATGGAACGCGATGTGGACGCCTGTCTCCTCGCCATCCGAACGCATTTGCAGAAATTTTATGTCAATCTTTCCAACGACGCAACCGCCGTGAATATTGCCAATGTCAACATTGAACTGCCGTTTTACAGCATCTGAATGTCTCCAGTTTGTTTTGCAAAAAGAAAAGCCAGTCCCTCGGAACCCTGTGCCGAAAGACTGGCTTTTTTATTTTGCTTCTGCAACGGTCGTAATTCGTTGGATGATCCATTCCCGGTTTTCTCCGTTCGCCGCGGAAAACGGAATCACCTCCACGATTTCCGGCAACAGCAGAGTTTCCCGAATCAGTTGTATCTGTCCGGCAATCTGGCTTTTCTTCAGCTTGTCGCTTTTATTGGCCAGAATAAAATAAGAAACCCCACTTTCCCGAAACCAATTTGCCATTGTGACGTCGTCTGCGGTAGGTTTGTGACGGATGTCTACAATTTGAATTCCCAGAGAAATGGAACCGGAGGCAAAATATGCTTCCAGCAGTTTCCCCCACCGTTCCTTTTCTTTTTTGGATACCTTTGCGTATCCATAGCCTGGCAAATCCACAAAATATGCCTGTTGGTCAATGCAAAAGAAGTTAATGTGGACGGTTTTTCCAGGTTCGTTTCCTACCCGTGCGAAATTTTTCCGGTTTAAAATTTTATTAATGGTGGAAGACTTTCCCACATTGGACTTGCCTGCAAACGCAATCTGCGGCAATGCATCCATTGGAAAGTCTGCCTCTTTCACCGCGGACCGGAGAAACACCGCTTTGTTAAAATTCAAAAAAATCACCGTCCTGTTTTATTGCTTACTGACGCATCGTTGTCAAGTCCTTCTCATCCTGCACCGGGATGGGCATTGCCATCGGTTGATCTTCCCGAAACAGAAGGGCATATTCCAATACGGTATCCATAGTTTCTGCTGTAACAAATTTCAAATTTTCCCGTACAACCGGCTCAATATCTGCCAGATCTTTCCGGTTCTCTTCCGGTATGATTACGGTTTTTATGCCGGCCCGGTAAGCGGCCATTGTTTTCTCCTTTAATCCACCGATAGGAAGCACTCTGCCCCGCAAGGTAACCTCCCCCGTCATCGCCACATCATGGCGCACCGGCACCCCTGTGAGAGAAGATACAATCGCCGTGGTAATGGTAACGCCGGCAGATGGGCCGTCTTTTGGGATTGCCGCCTCCGGAAAATGAATATGTATGTCCGTATTCTTATAAAAATCTTTGCCAATTCCATACCGATCTGCCACAGAACGCACATAAGTCATAGAGGCTTTGGCAGATTCCTGCATAACCGTGCCCAAGTTGCCGGTAATCTCTATTTTCCCAGTGCCTGGAACGGTATTCACTTCCGCTTCCAGAATTTCGCCGCCTACGCTGGTCCATGCAAGGCCATTTACCAGGCCCACCGAATCCTTGAAGGCCACCAAATCCTTTTTATATTGCGGCGTCCCAAGAAATTCTTCTACCCGATCCACAGTAATTTTTATGCGTTTTTCTTCCTGAGAGGCAATGCGCCTGGCCGCCTTTCTGCAAACCTTTGCCAGCATTTGTTCCAGCTTCCGCACGCCGGCTTCCCGCGTATAGGCCTGAATAATCTTTGAAACAGCTCCTGGTTCAAAAAGAAGCTGGGTTCTTTTTAAGCCATGTTTTCGAATTTGCTTCGGTATCAAATGCCGCACCGCAATTTGCAGCTTTTCTTCTTCGGTATAGCTGGACAGTTCAATGACTTCCATACGATCCAGCAACGGCCGCGGAATATAGG
>CAKRRK010000027.1 GCA_934395135.1 uncultured Eubacteriales bacterium
GGCCTTGTGAGACATTCCCACAGTCCATTGCCTTGGTCCGTCAGGAGTACTACCTCAATCGGTGCGGTTTTTCCCTCCTGCGTTCCCATCAGCCGCGCCGGTATCACTCTGGAGTTGTTAAGCACCAGACAATCCCCTTCCTGTAAATAGGAAAGGATATCCGAAAAGTGCCGGTGCGATACTGCGCCGGTTTCTCTGTCCATCACCAAAAGCCTGGAGCTATCCCTTTGCGCAAGCGGCGTCTGCGCAATCAGTTCTTCTGGCAATTCAAAATAAAAATCACTTTTTAATAAGTCTCCCATATTGTTTGGTTTGTATCCTCACATTCTGTTCTTTTTATTGGGCCGTTGAAATTTCCACATTTGTAAAATAAAATTTCAAAATATCTTCATAAGAATAGCCTTTTCTTGCCATAGATTTTGCGCCGTATTGGCTCATTCCCACATTGTGTCCCCATCCGCTGCCAGTAATCGTATAAGTGCCGGAGGAAGACGGCTGCCCGTTAACCGGCATACTTCCGGGGGATCCGATGGACTCTACGCCGGATGATGTCAACGCATACCGGCCGCTTAAGGAATTCACTGCGCGGATACCGTCTGCACCCTGTGCATAAAACGCAGTGGAGGTCGGAACCGAACTGCCGTTGACATAATACGTCCCGCCGGCAGCGTCAGTTCCGGACTGACCTGATCCGCCAGTCACTTTATAACGAATGCTTTTTATATTTACGCCTCTTGCCGTATCGGTCAGGGCGGTACGCGCCTTTTCTTTCTCCAGATTGATCACTTTTCCATCCGTTGTCACGACGCAGAGCTGATATACGTTGCCTACCTCCGTATACTTTCCAACATACAAATCCTGTACACCGGTCAGCGTATAGTTTTTGCTTTTGAGGATACTGGCTAGTTGTTCATTGGTTACCGTGGCAGTCCATGAGGCGTTTGGATTGATACTCTGGTCTTCATATGGGTCAATCTTCCCCTTTAAATATCCTACCGGGCTTCCCCATACATTTTCCGAACTTTCCGTCGCACCGCCGTCGCTGCTGTGGAAGAATCCTGTCGCAATTGCGCCGCCATAGGTAATGTACTTTCCAGCCGTCTCGTCGACCGCCTGATCCGAGTTCGCATTTGACGAGGAAGTTCCCCGATAAACCTGACAATTTGTGGTATTGCATAAATCAAATCCCAGGGATTTATGCTTGTTTAAATTATTATATGCATAAGATCGGGCGCATACCGCCTGGGCTTTCAAAGCTTCCTTCTCCCAACTGGCGCTCATTTCATACGGCAACACGCCTTTTACATAATCTTCCAGAGAAACATAATTGACAACTGAAATATTTCCGCCGGAACGACTATAGCAGAAATTGCCATAATAACAATATCCTTTAAACCATGTCTGTGCTTTTGAGGAGGATACAGGCATAATGCCAAACGCCTGTCCCCCCATATCGAATTCAAACAGTATTTCCTCTGTTTTGGTTTTTGTTACTGTATAGCAGGTACCGCTGCTGCCTACCACGGAAACGCTGGCACCGGACGCCGCAGAAACAGCCGTTTTGGCAGACTCTGCCAGCGCCGAACTCTGGTAACTTCCAATGCGCACTTTATAACTGCTTCCGTTATAAAACGGAAAGGCCGAATAGGAAAGGCTGTCCGCATAGCGTTTAGCTTCCTGGTAGGTATAAAATGTCTTATCCGCCTGCAAGTGATACGCGCCGATTACACCGTTCCCGGAAGAGGGCAACGTATCATAATAAAGGCCGTCGCCTCCCAGATAAATATTGGCGTCTTTCATAACGGTTATTTTTTCCTCGTCTGTGGAGCCAACCGCCACAAATGCATATCCGCTGTCAAAATATCCAAACTTATATCCACTTCCTACTTCGTTGGCAAGATTGGCCGAAGGCAAAGCGCCGGATCCATAATAAAGACCAACCCGCACTGTCTGCACATCCTCCACTGCGTAACCTGCTATTATCAAGGTGAATATACAAACAATTGCCGTAAAAAAAAGTATGATAAATCGCTTCATGTTACAAAATCCTCCGTTTTTCTATTGACAAACAAAAGCCGCACTGCTATGATAGATAAAAATAAGATAGAGGCGCGGTTTAGATGAGTATTGGGTTGTGAGAACCCGCAGGTTTGTTGGAACTTCTCAAGAAAGGATACACCGCCGAAGAGGATACGTTCTGCGGACATATTCATCTGGACGGGTGCTTGAGAATATCCACCCGGCTGTCATCAGCTTTTAAGCCGGTGTTGCGCTATCTATAATATGGTGAATGGATGTTGCTCCCTGTATTGCCAAAGCTTCTACCTGTTTATTATATTATAGTTACGACCGGTTTTTCAACCGGTTTTTTTATTCTCTATTTTTGAATTTATATTTTCTGCAATTTTAAGACCAGATGAATATAATATTATTACATAAGCAAGATGTTTTAGGAGGAAAAAAATGAAGAACTACAAGGTCGGAATTATTGGAGCAACCGGTATGGTTGGGCAACGTTTTATGACGCTGTTGGAAAATCATCCTTGGTTTACGGTGACGCATCTCATCGCAAGCGCCCGCAACAAAGGAAAAACTTATGAAGAAGCGATCGAAGGCAGATGGAAGCTGGATACTCCCATTCCAGAGGCTATGAAAAAAATGGTATTGCTGGATGCCGATGCCGATGCAAAGGAAATTGCCAAAGCGGTCGATTTTGTGTTTTGCGCGGTGGATATGAACAAAGAAGACGTAAAGGCGTTGGAAGAACGCTATGCAAAACTGGAATGCCCCGTTATGTCCAACAACAGCGCACATCGTCATACACCGGACGTCCCGATGATTATTCCGGAAATCAACGCGGCTCATGCGGAAATTATCCCGGCGCAGAAAAAGCGCCTTGGTACAAAGCGCGGGTTTATCGCAGTAAAATCCAATTGTTCTATTCAGAGCTATGTGCCAGCTCTCACCGCCATCTGGGACTACGGCATTAAAGAAGTCGCGGTATGCACCTATCAGGCGATTTCCGGCGCCGGCAAGACTTTCGAAACATGGCCGGAAATGATCGACAACATCATCCCTTACATTGGCGGGGAAGAAGAAAAATCCGAAATCGAACCAATGAAAATCTGGGGCAAAGTGGAAGGCGATAGAATTGTCCCGGCTACCTCCCCGGTTATCACAGCGCAGTGCCTGCGTGTGCCGGCTTCCAATGGCCATATGGCCGCCGCTTTCGTGAAACTGGAGAAAAAAGCTACCAAGGAAGAAATCATTAATCGCTGGAAAAACTTCAAGGGCCGTGCGCAGGAACTGAACCTTCCCTCCGCTCCGGAATACTATTTGACTTATTTTGAAGAGGATAACCGCCCCCAAACCAAGCTGGACCGTGATTTGTACCATGGCATGGGCGTTTCTATTGGCAGACTGCGGGAAGATCCGATTTATGATTATAAGTTTGTAAGCCTTTCTCACAATACAATCCGCGGTGCAGCCGGCGGTGCTGTTTTAATGGCAGAACTTTTATGCGCAGAGGGCTATATTGACTAATTTACGGAGGTAATATTTATGAAAAAGCCTGTTTTTACTGGTGCAAATGTTGCAATTATCACTCCGTTTGATGAAAGCGGCGTAAACTACGAAGAATTTAAGAAGATTATAGATTTTCAGCTTGAAAACGGAACGGATGCCATTACCATCTGTGGTACCACCGGTGAAGGCGCCACCCTTTCGGATGAAGAGCATAAAAAAGTGGTTTCCTTTGGCGTGGAATATATCAATGGCAGGGTTCCGGTCATTGCCGGCGCAGGATCTAATGACACAGAGTATGCTGTGCAGCTTAGCCGTTTTGCCGCCGCCGAAGGTGCCGACGCCATTCTTTCCGTGACTCCATACTATAACAAGGCGACACAAAAGGGCTTGGTACGGCACTTCAGCGCGATTGCCGACGCTGCCGCCTGTCCAGTTATCCTCTATAATGTGCCAAGCCGTACAGGGGTCAACATTGGTGTTTCTACATACAAAGAGCTTTCCAAACATCCAAATATCAATGGCGCAAAAGAAGCCAGCGGAAGCCTGTCACACATTGCCGAAGTAATGAGTGTATGCGGAGATGATTTAAATATCTGGTCCGGTAACGATGATCAGATTGTTCCGATCATGTCTCTGGGAGGCAAAGGGGTAATTTCTGTTCTTTCCAATGTAGCGCCTGGGATTGCCCATCAAATTGCACAATCCGCTCTGGAGGGTGATTTTAAAACCGCGGCGGAACTCCAGCTCAAATATTTGGATCTTATTAACGCTTTATTTATTGAAGTTAACCCCATCCCTGTCAAAACCGCAATGAATCTTTTGGGGTTCAAGGCTGGCGCTCTCCGTATGCCTTTGTGTGAAATGGAAGACGCGCACTTGGAGACCCTGAAAGCGTCTATGCGGAATGCAGGTTTGAAATTCTAAGAGGATGTGTAAAAAGATGTTGAAAATCGTATTGTCCGGCTGCAACGGACGCATGGGGAAAGTAATCAGCGATATTTGTTCCAAACGGGATAATTTAAAAATCGTAGCAGGATTTGACCGCTATACCGAGCAGTGTTTTGACTATCCTGTTTATGTAAAGCCGTCCAACTTTACCGGAGAATGCGATGTTGTAATCGATTTTTCCAACGCCGCCTTTACCGAGGAATTGTTGCATTACTGCGTGGAGAAAAATACTCCCGTAGTTATTTCCACCACTGGTCACAACGGCGAGCAGCTGCAGGCAATTCGTACGGCATCGGAAAAGATCCCGGTATTCCGTTCCGGCAATATGTCCCTCGGCATTAATCTTCTGATGGACCTCATCCAAACTTCCGCAAAGGTGCTGGGTGAAAACTTTGATGTGGAAATCATTGAAAAGCATCACAACCAAAAAGTGGATGCTCCAAGCGGCACCGCACTGATGCTGGCGGACGCCGCAGCGGATGCCCTGCCCTATCAGCCGGAATATGTCTATGACCGCACCAAACGGCGGGAAACGCGCCCGGCGCATGAAATCGGCATTTCCGCTATCCGCGGCGGCACGATTGTCGGAGAGCATTCTGTCATTTTTGCCGGAAGAGATGAAGTAATTGAAATCAAGCACACTGCGCTGTCCCGCGAAGTTTTTGCAGTGGGCGCTGTGGACGCAGGAATTTTCCTTGCAGCGCAGACAAAGCCGGGACTTTATAATATGGGCGATGTTATCCGTTCCAAGCAGTAATTGCATATAAAAAATCCGCGACAAAATGTCGCGGATTTTTTATGTCAAACTTCAACGCCTTTTTCTACGCCTGGTATTCTGTCTCCGCCTTTTCTCAAACGCTGTGGTTTCCCGCGCCACAACACCGCTGAGCAGCAGCAAACAAATCAAGTTTGGAACCGCCATCAAGGCATTGGCAATATCCGAAATATACCATGCAAAATCTAATTTTACCACAGCGCCAAGAAACGTCATAATCGAAAATACCACTCGATATACCATGATATATCCCGTATCCTTCACCATATATTCCAGTGCTTTTTCACCATTATATTCCCAGCCAAGAATTGTCGAAAAAGCAAACAAAATAATCCCGGCTGTAAGAATTATTCCTCCCCACGGTCCCAGCACGGTTTTAAATGCTTCAATGGTCAATGCCGCACCTTTTATCACACTTCCGCTTTCGTCCATTTTCCCCAAAACGCCAGAGCTTACGATTACAAGACCTGTGATGCTGCAAACAATAAGAGTGTCCAAAAATGTACCGCACATGCTGATATATCCCTGCCGCACCGGATGATCGCTTCTTGCCGCCGCTGCCGCAATGGCTGCCGAGCCAAGCCCTGCTTCATTGGAAAACACGCCCCTTGAAACGCCCCATCGCATCGCTTGGGTCATTGTCACCGTAATTGTACCGCCAAGTCCGCCGGATACGGCAGTCGGCGAAAAGGCCATTGTAACAATTTGATATACTCCCTGCGGGACATTTTCCAAATTCCCTAAAATGACGATGAGTCCTGCGCCTATATAAAAAAGTGCCATTGCCGGCACTAAAACCGAAGAAATTTTGGAAATGGATCGAATGCCGCCAATAATAATGATGAGACAAAGCGACGCGATTAACGTGCCGGAAATCCATATGGGGATAGAAAACGTATTATAGGCCGCATCCGAGATGGAATTTGCCTGAGTCAGGTTTCCAATTCCAAAGGAAGCCGATACGGTAAACACGGCAAATAAAAAAGCCAGCACTGTGCCAAATCGATTTTGAAAGGCGGCCCGTATGGTGTACATCGGACCGCCGCATACTTCCCCGTCCTGGTTTACACCACGGTATTTTGACGCTAACATACACTCAGCGTATTTTGTGCTGACACCAAACAGGGCGGCAATCCACATCCATACCAGCGCGCCCGGACCGCCGAGCACCATCGCCGTGGCAACACCTATGATATTACCTGTGCCAATGGTTGCCGCAAGGGAGGTCATAAGCGCAGAAAATGGAGAAATATCCCCTGCTCCGCCACCCTGCCGGGATTCTTTTGCCAGCAAAATTTTCAGGGATCTTCCTAAATTCCGAAGCGGCAGAAATTTCAAGCGGATTGTCAGAAAAACCCCCGTTCCAACAAGCAGACAGAGAAGCGGCGGTCCCCACAAAATATCATTGATCTTTTTTACAGCCAAAAACAGTATATCCATTCGCGCCTCCCTGTTTTTTATCCTTCGGAGTCTGTCCACCATATACCTATGTGCAAGAATGGATAAAAATAACCACTTGTCGCTTTTTCAGATTTATAAAAACTAAAAAGACACCGAACTCTTCCTTCGGTGTCTTTTTGTGTTTTTTCTGCTATTCTGCCAGGGTTGCATACAAAACAGCTTTGATGGTATGCATACGGTTTTCCGCTTGCTCAAACACAATGGACTGCGGGCCTTCGAATACTTCGTCCGTCACTTCCATTTCGGTCAAGCCATATTTTTCGTAGATTTCTTTTCCAATGGTGGTCTTTACGTCGTGAAACGCCGGCAGGCAATGCATAAACACTGCGCTATCTTTGGCGTTTTCCATAGCTTTCCGGTTCACCTGATATGGAAGGAGCGCCTGGATTCGCTTTTCCCAAACTGCGTCGGATTCCCCCATGGATACCCAAACATCCGTATAGATCACATCCGCATTCTTTGTCGCCGCCGCAATATCCTCGGTCAGCGTAATCGCAGCGCCCGTCTCTTTCGCATAAACACGGCATAAATCCACCAGATCCTGTTTCGGGAAATATTCCTTCGCGGTGCAGGCGACAAATTCCATTCCCATTTTTGCGCAGGCTATCATCAGGGAATTTCCCATATTATAACGGGCATCTCCCATATAAACCAGCTTTCGGTTTTTAAGCGCTCCAAAATGTTCGCGGATGGTCAGCAGATCTGCCAGCATCTGTGTCGGATGATATTCGTTGGTCAATCCGTTCCAAACCGGAACGCCTGCGTGTTTTGCCAATTCCTCCACAATTTCCTGTCCATACCCACGGTATTCAATTCCGTCATATATCCTTCCCAATACTCTTGCCGTGTCCGCTATGCTTTCCTTTTTCCCAATCTGGGAACCGGACGGATCCAGATAAGTTACTCCCATCCCCAAATCATAGGCCGCGACTTCAAAAGAACACCTGGTTCTGGTACTGGTTTTCTCAAAAATCAACGCGATATTTTTGCCTTTATAAATATCGACCGGTATACCTCGCTTCTTTTTTTCCTTTAATTCTGCCGCCGTGTCCAGCAAATATGTAATTTCCTCCGGTGTAAAGTCCTTGAGCGTCAGAAAGTTCCTGCCCGATAATTTCATGCTTTTCCCCCTCAACATCGTATCTTTTTGATGTTTTTCATGCTCTTGTGCCATAAAAAACACAAAAACAACTTTTAATGCTTGACATATGTATTTTATCGTGCTACAGTATTTTTGTCAAATGCGATGATTGGGAACAAGTAGGAAATTTCTTTGTTTTTAGAGAGTTGCCGGACGCTGAAAGGCAATAACAAAAAATTTGCCGAATACATCCTATGAGCTGCGCCCCGAACCTTACGATAGTAGGCGGCGACGGTTGCGCCCGTTATTGCGATAAAGTATCGGTTCAGTAAAACCTGTACTTGATGAGGGTTTATGCTGTGAAGCATAGGTCAAATTGAGGTGGTACCACGGGATTTTGATCCCGTCCTCTGTTACAAACGGAGGACGGGCTTTTTTATCCTTTCTCCGAATTTTGAAAGAAGGGGTTTTCAAAAATGGGAATCAAAATCATCTTGCTCATCGTATTTTTCGCCGTTATGATTTATGTCGGCCTCCGCTGCCGCAAACAGGCAACGGATGTAAACGGCTTTGTGCTCGGCGGACGCTCTGTCGGTCCATGGCTTACGGCATTTGCTTATGGTACTTCCTACTTTTCCGCGGTTATTTTTATTGGGTATGCCGGTCAGTTTGGGTGGAAATTTGGCATTGCCTCTACCTGGATCGGACTTGGCAACGCACTGATCGGCTCTCTTCTCGCCTGGGTAATTCTGGGACGCCGAACCCGCATTATGACTCAACATTTAAACAGCGCCACGATGCCAGAATTTTTCGGGGAGCGATTTCATAGCAAGGCTTTGAAAATCGGCGCGTCTCTCATTGTCTTCATCTTTTTGATTCCATATACAGCGTCACTCTATAATGGTCTTTCCCGCCTGTTCGGTATGGCGTTTCATATTGATTATACCGTCTGCATCATCATTATGGCTGTGTTAACCGGCATCTATGTAATTGCCGGCGGCTATATGGCAACAGCAGTCAACGATTTCATCCAGGGTATTATTATGTTGTTCGGCATTTGTGCGGTAATTGGCGCTGTTCTGGTTAGCAACGGCGGTTTTATGGAAGCCATTTCTTCTCTTGCCGCCGTGCAGGATCCCTCTGTAACAAGCCAACCTGGCGCCTTTGCTTCTTTTTTCGGCCCGGATCCGTTGGGACTTTTAAGTGTCGTCATTTTGACAAGTCTCGGCACTTGGGGTCTGCCGCAGATGGTGCAGAAATTTTATGCCATCAAGTCGGAGCATGACATCCATAAAGGAACCGTAATTTCCACTGTTTTTGCGATTGTTGTTTCCGGTGGCTGTTATTTCCTCGGCGGTTTCGGCAGGCTTTACAACGTTGATATTGAGGGGCAGGGCTTTGACGCGGTTATTCCGACAATGTTGTCCAACCTTCCGGATATTCTTATCGCGCTGGTAGTGATTCTAGTGCTGTCTGCTTCCATGTCAACGCTGTCCTCCTTGGTTATGGCCTCCAGTTCCACACTGACCATAGACTTTTTAAAAGATAACCTTGTGAAAAAAATGAGCGACAAAAAACAGCTCTTTATCATTCGTGTGCTGATTGTTGTCTTTATTCTGCTCTCTGTTATCATCGCGGTTATCCAATACAAGAGCAATGTCACCTTTATCGCACAGCTGATGGGTGTATCCTGGGGTGCGCTGGCCGGCTCGTTTCTGGCGCCGTTTCTATATGGCTTATATTGGAAAAAAACCACAAAAGCGGCCTGCTGGACCAGCTTTATTTTCGGTGCCGGGATTATGGTATGCAATTTGCTGTTCCGGACCTCTTTCCCGCCCCTGCTGCAATCCCCCATTAACTGCGGCGCATTTGCAATGATTGCCGGTCTTATCCTAGTGCCGGTTGTCAGTCTTTTTACTAAGGCTCCAGACAAAGCGTTTCTTGACCACACATTCTCCTGTTATGACCGGCGTATTATGGTCGCCGTCAAGCAGACACTGGAAGATTAATCTTAAGAAGGTACGACTATTATGCCAATTACTGAACTTTTAAAGCGGAATGCCTCTCTGTACGGAGAAGAAACCGCATTGGTGGAAATCAATCCGGAAATTAAAGAGGTACGACGCGTTACCTGGAAAGAATATGAACTGATTGAGCCTTCCCGCTATACGGAAACATTCCGCCGCGAGATTACCTGGAGTGTTTTTAACGAAAAGGCCAACCGGTGCGCCAACCTGCTCATCAGCCGCGGCATAAAAAAAGGCGATAAAGTCGCCATTTTGCTGATGAATGGTTTGGAATGGCTGCCAATTTATTTTGGAATCTTAAAAGCAGGCGCCCTGGCGGTCCCCTTAAATTACCGCTACACCGCCGGAGAAATTAAATACTGCGTTACCCTTGCGGATGTGGACGCGCTGTTTTTTGGACCGGAATTTACCGGTCGTGTAGAAGAAATCTGCAACCGTATTCCAAAGGTAAAACTGCTCTTTTATGTGGGAGATGCCTGTCCCTCTTTTGCAGAAAACTATCTCCACCTTGCTTCGAACTTTTCCAGCGGGGAACCAAATATTTCCTGCGAGGATAGCGACGATGCGGCGATTTATTTTTCCTCCGGTACCACCGGTTTCCCAAAGGCGATTCTGCACAACCATGAAAGCCTGATGCATTCCGCCAAGGTGGAGCAGCATCACCATGGGCAAACCCATAGTGATGTTTTCCTCTGCATCCCGCCCCTTTATCATACCGGGGCAAAAATGCATTGGTTCGGCAGTTTGTATTCCGGCGGCAAAGCTGTGCTGTTAAACGGCATTAAGCCCGCTAATATTCTGTCCGCTGTGTCCAGTGAAAAATGCACCATTGTATGGCTGCTTGTTCCATGGGCGCAGGACATATTAGACGCTATTGACCGAGGCGATATTTGTCTGGACGATTATACTCTGTCTCAGTGGCGGCTGATGCACATCGGCGCACAGCCTGTTCCCCCAAGCCTGATCAAACGCTGGAAAGAACAATTTCCCAAGCACAGCTATGATACCAATTACGGACTCAGCGAATCCATTGGTCCCGGCTGTGTGCATCTGGGAGTGGAAAACATCCATAAGGTCGGCGCGATTGGTATCGCAGGATACGGCTGGAAGGTAAAAATTGCGGATGAAACCGGCCAGGAAGTGGCGCAGGGTGTTGTAGGCGAACTTGCCGTAAAAGGCCCAGGCGTTATGACCTGTTATTACAAAGATGAAAAAGCCACCAAAGAGGTGCTGCGGGACGGCTGGCTCTTTACCGGCGATATGGCGGTGAAAGATGAAGACGGCTTTATTTTCCTAGTGGATCGAAAAAAAGACGTTATCATCTGCGGCGGAGAAAACCTTTATCCCGTGCAGATCGAGGATTTTCTGCGGGCGCATCATGCCATAAAGGATGTGGCGGTGATTGGCCTGCCAGACGAACGACTGGGCGAAATTGCTGCGGCGATTATTGAAATCAAGCAGGATTATACCTGCACTGAGGAAGAAATCCGTGAATTCTGCCTGGATCTTCCCCGTTACAAGCGCCCCAAAAAAATCATTTTCGCCGATATACCGAGAAATCCTACCGGAAAAATTGAGAAGCCAAAACTGCGGCAGCGTTACTGCAGCGAAGGTCTGGTAGCTGCTCAGATCCACCGATAAGACCTTTCCGCTTTATAAGGCATACCCAAAGGGGTATGCCTTTTTTGACGCATATACTGCGATCTACCGAAAAATCCCTGTTGTTTTCTTATTTTCTGTGCAAAAATTACGAAAACAAAATCTACGCTTCGTATGTATGGGAAAATTTTAACGGAAATTTAACAATTTTCTTGATTTTTTGTCAAAACTTGTCTATGATATGTATAAAATATAAGATATGGTTCCAAAAGATAGAGGCACGTTTTTTTACAAGTAAGCAGGAAGAAGCAACAGCACTGCCTTCCGGCCCAAAAGAAAAATCACCGAAGCAGGCGTATTGTTGCCTTTACGATGCGTTTGCTGACCTATTGTAGCATATGCAATAGGCTGTCATAAAAGTTGTGATGCGCTATCGAATGTTTTAAGGAGTGTACGGCTTTTGTGCGTGCTGCGCTCTCTTTTTTTGTACCTGTCTGTTTTGAAGGGGTTTTTTATGAAGTATCAAAAATTGAACCGTATTCTGCGCATTTCCGTCCTGACCTGTATCCTAGCGGCGGTTATGGCAACGGTTGCTTTCGCAGCCGATGGCACAGTGCAATCCAATTTTCACGGCACTTTTTGGGCGCTTGTCCCTCCTATCGTAGCAATCGCACTGGCACTTATTACAAAGGAAGTCTACTCTTCCCTGTTTGTTGGCATTGTTCTTGGCGGCCTGTTTTCTACAAACTTTGCCGTCGTTCCTGCCATTGACAACATTTTAAACCATGGCATTATCGCTGCGGTCTCCGGTACAGCCGGCATTTTTGTGTTTCTCGTGATTCTTGGCATCATCGTTGCCCTTGTTAACAAATCCGGCAGTTCCGCAGCCTTTGGAAAATGGGCGCAGACGCACATTAAAACCCGTGTCGGCGCAATGCTTTCCACCTTTGTGCTGGGTGTTCTGATTTTTATCGACGATTATTTTAACTGTCTAACGGTGGGCGGCGTAATGCGTCCGGTGACCGACCGGCATAATATTTCCCGGGCAAAACTTGCGTATCTCATCGACGCCACAGCGGCGCCAATCTGCATGATCGCACCGGTCTCCTCCTGGGCCGCCGCCGTCTCTTCCTATACCGAAGGCACCGGATATTCTGGCATTGAACTGTTTATTCGGGCAATTCCTTACAATTTCTACTCTCTTCTTACACTGGTATTTGTCGTCGCTCTGACCCTGATGAAATTTGACTATGGACCGATGCGCATTCATGAGAGCAACGCTATAAAAAACAACGATCTGTATACCACAGGCGAACGCGTTGAAAATTCCGAGGAAGAAGTGCGAGAAGGCGGAAAAGTCATTGATTTGATTCTTCCTATTCTCGTTTTAATCGTGGTCTGTATTATCGGCTTGATTTATGTCGGCGGCTTTTTCTCCGGCAGTGATTTTATCACCGCATTTGGCGATACCGATGCTACCGTTGGTCTTCCTTGGGGCGGCATCCTTGCGCTGGTTTTCACGATTATCTATTTGATTGCCCGACGAACGATTTCGTTTAAAGAAGCTATGGAGTGCGTCCCAAAGGGCTTTATCGCGATGGTGCCTGCGATCTTGATCCTGACGATGGCAACTTCACTGAAAAATATGACCGGTATGTTGGGCGGTGCGGAATACGTCGGTTTATTGATGGATCATGCTGCGGAAGGCCTTGCAAATTTTTTGCCTGCTATCATTTTTCTCGTTGCCTGTGCTCTGGCTTTTGCAACCGGCACCTCCTGGGGAACATTTGGCATTTTAATCCCAATTGTCACTTCCATCTTTACGGCAGACAGTCAACTTCTTATCATTGGTATGTCCGCCTGTCTCGCCGGCGCGGTGTGCGGCGACCACTGTTCCCCAATATCAGACACTACCATTATGTCTTCTGCCGGTGCGCAGTGTAATCACATCAACCACGTTTCCACGCAGCTTCCCTATGCAATCACTGTGGCAATCATTTCCTTTGTGGGGTACCTTCTTGCCGGTTTTATCCAGAGTCTTGTGGTTCTTCCTATCTGCATCGCCATTTTGCTTGTTGCGTTGTTTGTTCTAAAATATAAAGTCAAAGCCAATATTTCTCTATGAGATTAAAAAATATGGCACAATCCAAAAGGTTGTGCCATATTTTATGCTGCTCTGACATTTTCAACGGCATTTTCGCCATCGGATCTCATCTTTTTGCAGCACAATCATATTTTGCCAATCCAATCTGCCAGGAAAGGAATCCACACATTATGTATGACGTGATAATCATCGGCGCAGGCCCCGCTGGAAGCACAGCGGCGAAAACGCTTGCAGAGTTAGGCCTCCGTGTACTGATTGCTGAACAGCATAAACTGCCGCGCTATAAATCCTGTTCCGGTGTCTTGATTAAAAAATCGCTTCAACTTGTGTCACAGTATTTTCAGGAAGATGTTCCGCTTAACGTCACCTGTGCGCCGACTGAAAACAGGGGTATGATATTCACCGATGACAGAGGAAAAAACCACTGCTTTGCCCAAGACGGTCTCAATGTATGGCGCAGCGGGTTTGACCATTGGCTTGTGGAAAAAGCTGCCGCAGCCGGGGCGGAATTACGGGATGAAACCCGGGTGCTCTCCTGTGAACTTTCAAATGATTTTGTAACGCTCACCCTGGCGGGAGAGAACCGCACGACAGAACAGGCAAGCTATATTTTGGACTGCGAGGGATCGGCCAGTGTTTTAAGACGACAATGCTTGCCGAATGATCTTGCCTATATTACTACCTTTCAAGCGTTTTATGAAGGAACCATCGACTTGGATCCCCACTATTTTTATGCCTATCTGCAGCCGGAATTGTCGGAATACGACGCCTGGTTTAACGTAAAAGATCATCTTCTGGTGCTGGGAGTATCCACAAAAAACGCAAGGTTTATCCCATCGTATTATCAGAAATTTTTAAGCTATATGGGCCGGCAGCATACCCTGCGGCTTACCCGCCGGCTTAAGGCAGAAAAATGGCTTATGCCACATATACAACCCGGTTGCCCTATTCACTATGGCACAGGGCGCCTTTTATTCGCCGGCGAAGCCGCAGGCTTTCTAAATCCAATGGGAGAAGGCATTTCCGCTGCGCTGGAAAGCGGATACTGTGCGGCGGCCGCTATCTATAAGCACTTTGACAACCCTGCCCATATTGATTCCGCCTACCGGCAAAATACTGCGGCGCTCAAAGCTTATATGGATCGGCAGTGGAATTTTGTCGGCCGTATCAGTGCAAAATTTCGTGAAATGGCGCAATAATTGCCTAAAACACCGTTTTCACTTTTAAACTGTAACTGCTTTTGGGCATCCTTCTGTTTTTAACGCGATATCTTTTCTTTTTCCTGAAACGTACCTTGCCATTTTTCTATTCTTGGAACCGGAATTCCCGCGCCCGGCAGGGATTCGCTGTTTACCTTTTCCCAGTATTTTGCTATAATAGAACAAGCAAACATTGGAGGAATTCTTATGAACAAACATCTTATTGATACCGCTGATATCCTGCTTCCCAACAAGCAGGTAGATATGGAAACCTGGTCGGTGATTGCCTGCGATCAGTTTACCTCACAACCGGAATATTGGGAAGAAACGGAGCACATTGTTTCTGAAGCGCCTTCCACGCTGCGTCTGACGCTCCCGGAAATTTATCTCAACGCCAAAGACGCTCCCCAGCGAATCGAGCAAATTCACCAAACAATGCAGCAATATTTGAACGATGGTATTTTTTCTCCGGTACAAAATGGATTTGTGCTGGTAAAACGCACCATAGGCAAACAAAGCAGACTTGGGCTGGTGGCCGCTGTGGACTTGGAAGACTATGCATATACTGAAAACACCCCTTGTCTTATCCGCCCTACGGAAAAAACTGTAGTAGAACGCATCCCGCCCCGGCTGAAAGTGCGGGAAAACGCTGCGCTGGAATTGCCGCATATTATGTTGCTGATTGATGACCCTTCCTGTTCCATCATTGAACCGCTTTTTAAAGATCCAAGCCGATTCCACCCTCTATACGATACCGATTTAATGCAGGGCGGCGGCCATATCACCGGCTATTTTATCCCAAAAGGTCCGGATACTGAGAAAATTCAATCTTCCTTTGACAACTTGTTGGATGAAAATGCTTTTTCCCAAAAATATGCTTTGTCCCAAAAAGCTCCCCTTCTTGCCTTTGCTGTTGGTGACGGAAATCACTCTATGGCAACCGCCAAAGCGCATTGGGAAACAATAAAACGCACTCTCTCTGAGACGGAGCAGCGCTGTCATCCTGCACGGTTTGCATTGGTAGAAATTGTAAACATTCATGACAACAGTTTGATCATAGAACCAATTCACCGAGTTCTATTCTCCGTTGAGGTTGCCGAAGTTTGGAATGCAGCCCGCGCCTTTTTTGCGAAAGCCGGCGGAGAATTTTTCCTTTCCCATTGCCCTCCGACGGAACCTGATATCCTGTCCTATCCTTACTTCAGCGAACAGCGCGCTGGATGGGCTTGTATTCGAGGCTCCAAATGGAACTTCCCCCTCGCTGCACTGCAAGCGTTTCTTGATGCTTATCTTGCGGTGCATCCTGCCGCGTCCATCGATTATATTCATGGGGCAGACGTTACAAAATCCTTGGCACAACAAGCAGGTAATCTGGGGTTTATTTTGCCGGATATCTCCAAAAATCAGTTGTTTAAAGGCGTGATAACGGACGGCGTTCTTCCCCGTAAAACTTTTTCTATGGGGCATGCCTGTGAAAAACGTTACTATATGGAAGCGAGAAAAATTATCGCATCTTAAACTTCCGAAATTTTTGTCGTGGTTTTTCTATTGTTTCTATTTTGCTTTCAGGAGGTGATAACATCATGAGACTCTGTATTCGGTGCGGCGCTGAAATGAAAGAGGGCTGCGCCATCAAAGTAGAAGGCGCAGGCTATGGAATTATAATGTCCACTGCGGAAAACAAGGTATTCCAGGGCCGTATGGGAAAGCCAAAGGTTGCAATTTGTCCAAACTGCGGCGAGGTTTCCATTTATGTAGAAGATGTGTCAAAATTGGCACTTTAATTTTTTTATTCCACATGCTATTTTTTCTCTTATGCTGCGGCCAAAATTATATTCGATATCCCCTCGCAAACAGCCGTTTCAGGCGATAGTCTGAAACGGCTGTTTTTATCCCAAGCAATAATATTCTTTCCACATCCAACAGTGCGCTCTCTCTTTGTGGTTTTGCAAAGACAGACCGTACTGCAATTCCATTGCAGGTACGGCCTGTCAATAAAGAGAAGAAAAGGAATCCTTAAGGCAGCATCCACTGACTGTAAGTGGTATAACCACCGGACAAATCTATGGCATGAAACCCGTTTTGAATTAAAATGCGGCAGGCCACAT
>CAKRRK010000028.1 GCA_934395135.1 uncultured Eubacteriales bacterium
TAGTTAAGCTCATTTACGGTGACAATACTTGGCTGGACACGGCCTGGAAAGATAACTCAATGCCTACATGAAAAAGAACCGCTTTGTTACAAAGCGGTTCTTTTTTTATGATTTGGCAACAGATGCGGCTTGTTTCCGCGGTAAGAACGCCTTGACCGAGGCACATCAATTGGGAGAAACAGAATTTTTCAGTAGAAAATAGGGTGGTCTTTGCCATAATGTCAAGTGATGAATTGGAAATAAAATGCACATTCCAGTTCATAAATTGGATAACGACCAGATGGAAATGTTGAAATCAGCTGTTCTGTTTGTTATAGTGGCCGCAAAAGGCAGGTGATGATTTTGGATAAAATGCGGGAAATATGAACAGGTCTGCCCGCAGCACATCTCGATTCGCTCCGAACTGGAAAAAACAGCGCAGGCATTTGCGTGACCATATGACCGATCAGGAGGTGCTGCGAAAATAGAAACAGAGAAGATGATGAGACACCGGCTTCGGACAATCGGTTTTTCCGAAAAAGAAATTTTTTATTATTTTAGGCCGCTCGCAGCCGAGAAATGTTTAGATGCAGAACGGCTGCGGATGTTAGGCGATAAGAGAAGGAAACATTGGACCAGATCCATGCGCCGGAACAAAATATCGCGGAAATGGATGTTCTAAGAAGAGAGATCAGAAAAAGGGTTCGTAGGAGGAAAGAAAACTGGAATTTTCACAAGTTTAAATAATCTACTGGAGCAGCAGCTCCATTTTTATACCTGAAAACAGAAAACGGATCCCGAAGAGTCCGTAATCCATAGTATAATTAAATCTAAGTCCCATAAAATTCTGGAAACGTTTCCTTTACAACGGCAGATAAATATTTCACAATAAAATCTATCTGGTTCACATTTTCATTGCCCAATGGTCTGTACTTGATAATAATTGATAGCATACCATTCAGCAAAAATTCCAATTTTATATCATTTTCTTCACAAGGGACCAGTTTCCCCACATTGTATATTTGCGCCCGGAATGACTCGATAAAACATTGCGGATAATCGGAACAATATTTTATGTTTCTTTCAAGAAGCAACGCGCATTCCCCGGCAGTTAGCGTTTTGCCAAACGGCTCAATTTGTGAAAACATGAATGTGCGGACAAAGGATTTCGGATTAGTGAATAAATCCGGGTAAGGATTAAAACTCCTGGCTATTTTCACGACTGTTTCTTTGACCAATTGATTGTATAAATCAAAGATATCCAAATAGTGCAGGTAAAATGTCCCTTTGCTGATTTCCGCTTTCTGCGCCAGTTCTGTAACAGTAATTTTATGAACGGGCTTTTTTATGATCAATTCCATAAAGGCGTTGTTGATGGATCGAAGTGTTTTGGAAATCCGTAAATCGGGTTTATTTTCCATGTTTGTTTCCTTCCTCATAATGAACAAAACTGACGGAGCGTCTATTTATTGACAATTCATAATAGTCGCCCATTGAATATTAGACTATCGTCTTATAAAATATAACATGAATCTGCTTGATAAGCAAGCAAATAGCAATGATTTTATTTTGAAGGGAGGTCACACAATGGAAAAATATCAAATCGGCGATATAGTCTATGCGAAACTGGGGGCATTTCCTGTTGTTGGCACAACTGTTGCCGTGGACAAGAAGGCGGAAAAATACCTTGTTCGTTTCAGCGCAGTTCAGCAAAACTGGTATGCAGAAGAAGAATTGATCCCATACCAGCAGAAATAAAAATAGGCACACCTTTTGCAACACCAAAAAGGCTCCTTTCTCTTTCGAGGAAGGAGCCATCATTTTATTCACGCTGCGATTTCCGGGATTTCCTCGACAAAGTTATACACGATCCTGATTTTCTACATCTTCTATCCGCCCGGCTTCTTGATCTCGCCAATCAGAATCTTGCTGATAAGCCGGTTCAGCACAGCCTCGTCCAGCTCCTCAATCGTGGCGTATCGCCGGATTTCCCGGATAAAGGTGCGGACTTCGCTTTCCTGCTCGTCAGAGCGGCGCTGCATCATCGTCAGGTTTTGCAGGCGCTTCTGATTGGATTCCTGCTCCTCTTCCAATGCCGCCGTCAGTTTCATAAACCGCTGTTTGGTCAGGATGCCTTTGGCCTTGTCGATGTATAGGCTTAAAACCATCCCGTCAATTTTCCGATTCCGGGCTTCCAGCCGTTGGCGCTCCTTGTGCGTCTGGGAAACGTCTATCAGATACCCGCGCCCATCCGGAAGGAAAGTATATCCTTTATCGGTTCGTTATATCTTTCTAAGCAGCAGACGCAGCAATCGGAAAAGAAATGTTGCGATTGCCGAAAAAGATTCCTTGCCAAATCTACTGCTGGAAAGAAATCATTTGGCAAATGCCTCCTTTTGTAGTACAATAGAACAGATAAGGCGGCAGGAAAGGGCTGAAAAGCTGCAGAGCATTATGTTTTGGGTTGCGCGTGGAGCACGCCTGTCGGATAAACGTTAGGAGTTTCTATGAAAAAAGGAGCTGCGATTGTGTTATATTGTCTGGCAGCCTGGCTTGCCGGATATCATATTTATTTGGAAAGTTCTTCCCGTTATCTCATCGGCATACCGGAAAAATTGGGGATTGCCCTGTTGATTGGAATCTGTTTTTTTCTTCCAACCGTGTTGTGCATGCATTGGAACCCCAAGAAAAAGAAACAGTATCTTCGTGTTTTTTTGTATATTATGCTTGGGTATTATATATGGATTTTGATGAATATGCTGCTGTTTGACGCGGCATTTGGCCGAGGGCTTCGGTGGGATCATGCGCTGCCGCTGGAAGAATATTGGCAAACCTCTACCAACTTTAAGCCGTTTTTTACCATCCGGAATTATTTACAAACTTATTGGAATGGCAACATTTCCGGCCGGATTGTAGCAGTTAATGTGTTGGGAAATCTGCTGGCCTTTGCGCCCTTCGGCGTGTTTTTACCGGTTCTTTTTCCGCGCATGCGGCAAGCGCTGCCTTTTTTGGGCGCCATAACTGGCGCTGTTTGCTTTGTAGAACTGTTGCAGCTGCTGACAAGGTTGGGCAGCTGTGATATTGATGATTTGATTTTGAATTTGGCTGGTGCGGCGGCGGTGTATTTCTTGATGCGGATCCCGCCCCTCCGGCGAATACGGTTATAGGAGAATGAAACAATGTTTCACACCATTGGGATTGTAGGATTGGGACTTATCGGCGGTTCGTTTGCCAAAGCGATGAAAAAAACCGGACGGTACCGGATTTTGGGCTTGGATCGGAAGGAAGAGACCGTGCGCGCCGCGCTGGATGCCGGAGCGATCGACGAGGCAGGCGGTCCGAAGGATCTGCAGAAGGCAGATCTGGTGATTGTTGCCCTCCATCCGGAAGCAACGGTTCAATTTGCGGCGGCGCATATGAAAGAACTGCAGCCGGGAACTGTTTTGCTGGATACCTGCGGCATTAAAAGATATCTGGTTGCCTCTCTTGGCGCGGCGGCAAAGGAATGCGGTGTGATTTATATTGGCGGACATCCTATGGCAGGCAGAGAATATTCCGGATTTGCCTATTCTTTGGCGGAACTGTACCAAGACGCAAGTATGATTCTAACGCCTTGCGAGGCTTCCACGGCAGATGCAGTGCAGGCGGTCGCGGAGCTTTGCCGGCAGATTGGGTTTTCTAAGGTAGTGCAAACCACGCCGGAACACCATGATGCAATGATAGCGTTCACTTCTCAGCTTGCCCATGTGGTATCCAGCGCGTATATTAAAAGTCCGGAGGCCAGCCGGCATGACGGATATTCCGCCGGAAGCTACAAGGATCTGACGCGGGTTGCCCGGCTGGATGAGAATATGTGGACAGAACTGTTTTTGCATAATAAAGCGCCTCTTACGGCTGAAATTGATGAAATTATCCGGCATTTACAGGAATATCGGGACGCCATTGCCGGAGAGGACGCGCAGACTCTGCGCCAGTTGCTTGCGGACGGCAGAAAGCGAAAGGAAGCCATTGACAAAGCAGCAGATTGATTTGCCGAATTATTACAAAACCGTGCATCCGATGGTTGGGATGCACGGTTTTGTAATTTGCTCTCTGCGAAAAAATCTGCGGTAGTTTGCGCCGGCAGTGCCGGCTTAAGTCCCGAAAATAGGACAGGAAAAACGGTATAGTAAAAGAAACAGCCATCCCTTTAATAATTTTCAAGATGAATGGCAATCTGCATCGCTTCAAACATCATAGAATTGAGCAAGCGGATGCGCCGGCGCAGCTTCATTTTTGCCGTAGGACAGGCGCTAGGCAGCAACGTCTCCAGCTCTTCCACGCGTTTTTGCATCATGCCAATGCTTTGACGGTATTCTTTTGCCATTTGTACTAATTCCATAAACACCTCCGAAATACACGAAATGTGTGATAAGCAAACAAAAAAGAATGCTTGAAAAGCAAACGTATGTTCTATATTTAACATAATACATCACGATTTGTGTGTTGTCAAGATAAATAAACACAAAATGTGTTGACTCGGGAGGGATGTATATGGTATAGTAAAGAGGAAAAGAGCTTGGAGGGAGAACGATGCTGGGAGAACGATTGAAAAAACTGCGGGTGGGTGCCGGCCTGACGCAGTCGCAGCTGGCACGGCAATTGGGGATCTCTGCCAGTGCAGTGGGAATGTATGAGCAAAATCGGCGGGAGCCGTCCCATGAGCTGCTGCGCCGCCTCTGCGAATTGTTTGATGTCAGCGCGGACTGGCTGCTGGCAGGCGGCGAAGAAACGCTGTCTTGCGGGAAGCAATTGCCGGCAAACCGGGATTTGGACGGGGTGCTGGAGGGACTGAAGCGCCAGCTGCAAAAGCAGGAAGGGCTGATGTTCAACGGAAAAATTTTAGACGATCATGACATCGAGGTTATTTTTGACGCAATGCGCCTGGGAGCGCAGATTGCCGCGTCAAAAAATATGGGAAAGAAACATGAGGAAGAAACAAGCGGAACTTGCGGCCTGCCGGCTGATACGGGAGACCGGCTCGAATGACCCGTTTGAGATTTGTGCGCAGCTGGGGATTGAAGTGATAGAATGTCTGCTGCCGGAAAACATCAGCGGGTTTTATCACAAACTCAAGGGCTGCCGGCTGATTTATATCAACAGCCTGCTGCAGGAAACCCGAAAACGGCTGGTTTGCGGTCATGAATTGGGGCATGCGGTGCTGCATGAGGAGATGAACACGTTGTTTCAGTATGCTCCGGCCCAGTATCCCGCGGGAAAATGGGAGAAAGAGGCGGATTTGTTCTGTGCCACCCTGCTCCTGCATGGAATACCCCGCGGCGGAAGCGTGGAGGAACTCAGCCGAAGGACGGGGCTTTCCAAAGAAATTATAGAACAAAAATATCAGTTGTATTGAAAAGAGGAGAAAACAATGGAAACGATTGCATGCATCAAAGAAAGAAGAAGCATTCGAACCTTTCAGGAAAAAACCATCCCGAACGCGGCGCTGGAAGAATTGGTGGAAGCGGCGCGGTTCGCCCCTTCATGGAAGAATACCCAGATTGTTCGATACGTCTTTCTGAAAAACCGGAAACAGATGGAAGAAATTGCCGATCATTGCGTACTGGAGTTTACTTCCAATCAAAGGATCATCCGGGGCGCCGCGGTGTTGGCGGTGATATGCTATGTGGAAAAACGCTCTGGGTTTGAACGGGACGGCTCTTTTTCCACCGCCAAGGGTGACCGATGGGAAATGTTTGACGCCGGCATTGCGGCGCAGACATTTTGTCTTGCCGCGGCAGATCGGGGAATTGGCACCGTGATGATGGGGATTTTTGACGAGGCAAAGGTGGCGGAAGCCATTTCCCTTCCAGAGGGACAGAAGGTTGCGGCGCTGGTTGCGATGGGATACCCCGCTGCTGCACCGGCGGCGCCGAAACGAAAGGAAACCGCTGAATTAATGGACATCCGGGAGTAAACCCGGAAAAATACAGAATAAACCGCCGCAGCGAATCAATCGCTGCGGCGGTTTGGCTTTGGCAGAAAAGAGGCTTTGAAACAGAGCGTACTGTTTTTCATGCATATCCAGGCAAAAGGTCCTTGCCCGGCAGTTTTTTATGGCTTCAACCAAGGAAAAACTGGCGGAAACAAACTAAAATTTCGCATAAGGTACCGGAAAGCGGCGTATCCCGCAAGATTTTCGCCATGCCTCCAAGGTGTGCCGTAAAACCGAGCGCCATTTGGGCGCCGCAGAAGCTATGAAATGCATGGTGGAAATGCCCCGCATCCATTCGATTCTTTTCGGCCGATAAACTTCCCGGCAATTTTTCTTACCATCCAATGCCATATCGGTGTCCTCTTCGGCTTTTATTTTGTCGGTTTGCATGCCGGTATTATGCGCTTATATCGAAATTCTTCCGGAATCTTCCATCCCTTGCAACGGGCAGAAAGGATGGAGCTTGCCCTTCCGCTGACAAGCGCGCCTGCCCCCGCTTTGCCTGTACGGCAGAAAGAGGGCGAACGCCTTCTCTCCGTGCGTTCGCCCTTAAATGATGAGGAAGAATGCTCGCAGTTCGAAACTGGAAAAAGCCTTGTGCCAGAAGGCTTGGCAGACGGAAAAGACAAGGATTGCAACAATGAATGACAGCCTCTTTTTTGCGGTGTTGCGCCCCGTTTGGAAGTTTGGCGCGGGTACAGCCGTGAAAAAACGAACTGCCCGGATATGGGAGAAAAGCCGCATGGCAAGGCGTTTCACAAAGAAATCCCGTTTCACATCCAAACTTTGAACATTATTTTTTGTTGCTGCCGAACACATCGGCCGCTTCGGTAATGGAAATGAATGCAGCGTCGTCATTGTCGTGAACAATGGTACGCATTCTGCCGATTTGAAAGCGGTTTACCACAAAATAAATGATAGTTTTGCCTTCATTGGAATAATAGCCATGGGCATCGATGAGGGTAATGCCGCTGCCAAAGGCTTCAGACAACGCGCTGCTGATTTCTTCCGGTTTTGTAGTGATAATCGTAGCGGCTTTGGCGCGGTCAAAGCCCTCGACAATAAAATCAATGGTTTTCAGCGCAATGGCATATGTAATGATGGAATAGAGGGAAAAAATCCAGCTGTGCATCAGGAATCCCGCAATCACATACAAAATCACATTGTAAATCATAATAAAGGTGCCCACGGTAAGCCCGATCTGTTTTGCGAAAATGACCGCCATCACGTCCACGCCGTCAATGGCGCCGCCGAACCGGATGGTAAGGCCGCTGCCGATGCCGGATACCAGACCGCCGAACACGGCACACAGCAGCAAATCAGTCCCGGCGAAGGGGGAAGACGCCGCGACGTCGACAGGAAAGATGTCGCTGATGAGAAAGGCGCTGAGGGAATAAATCAACACGGCATAGAGGGAATAGATGGTAAAGGCCGGCCCCTGCCGCTTTAACCCATAAAGGAAGAACGGAATGTTCAGAATCAGCAGAAAGAGGGACAGGGTGCATGCCGGAGGAGTTATCTCCGAAAGCAGCATAGCAGTGCCGGAAAAGCCGCTGTCATACAGGGAAACCGGAGAGAGGAACATAATAACACCGATGGAGTTTATGATGCCAGCAATGGTGAGGAGCAGAAAATTCTGCCACTTGAGGGAAAGGGGGGATGATTTGACTGCGCGTTTCATGCAGGCCTCCTTTTTAAAAATTATTATATA
The DNA here is from genome assembly GCA_934395135.1 of uncultured Eubacteriales bacterium. GTDB lineage: Bacteria > Bacillota > Clostridia > Oscillospirales > Butyricicoccaceae > CAKRRK01. The sequence goes on from CAKRRK010000028.1 coordinate 7,665, forward strand.
GTATCCAGTTTGATGAGGTTTGTGTTGCCGGAAATTCCTTGGGTTACGCCGCCGGTAAGGACGATTTTATCACCTTTTTTCAGAGAAAATGTTTCTTTTGCAATCTTTTTTGCCATATAGAACAACACATCGGTGGAGTCATAGGCTTCAAACATCATAGGCTGCACACCCCAGGACAAGGCAAGTCTCCGCCAGGTCTTTTCGCTGGTGGTCAGTGCGACAATGTCCACCGGGGAACGGAACCGGGACACCATCCGGGCTGTCGTGCCGGAGATAGAGCATACGGCGATGGCCTTGGCGAGGATATCCACCGCCATCGCGCATGTAGCATGGGAGATGGCGTCCACTGTGTCCTTGATGGTAAAATCCGTGTGCAGAAACAGGTTGGCATAGTTGATGTTTTCTTCTGTCTGCCGAAGGATGCGGGACATGGTTTCCACCGTCAGTGCCGGAAATTTTCCGGCCGCCGTTTCACCAGACAGCATAACGGCACTGGTGCCGTCGTATACGGCGTTTGCCACGTCGGAGGTTTCCGCCCGGGTAGGACGGGGATTGGAAATCATAGATTCCAGCATTTCCGTGGCAGTGATCACCCGCTTGCCCAGCAGCCGGCATTTGGTGATGAGTTTTTTCTGCACCGAAGGAAGTTCTTCAAAGGGAATTTCCACACCCAGATCCCCTCGGCCGATCATAATGCCGCTGCACGCCTCGCAGATTTCCTCAATATGGTCCACGCCGGCGCGGTTTTCTATTTTGGCGATCAGCTCAATGTCCTGCATGTTGTGTTCCTTCAGCAGATTCCGGATGGCAAGCAGATCCGCCTTGCCGGACACAAAGGAGCAGGCGATAAAATCTGCGTCGTTCTGCGCGCCGAACAAAATGTCCTGTTTGTCCTGTTCGCTGAGATATTCCTGCGTGAGCACTTTGTTGGGAAAACTCATGCTTTTGCGGTCGGACAGCTCCCCGCCGACAATTACGGTGCATACAGCGTCGGTTTCTCCGACGTCGTCCACCCGGAATTCCACAAGGCCGTTGTTTACCAAAATTTTATCGCCGGGCTGCAGGTCGCCCATCAGGCCTTTGTAGGATACGGAAACCCTGTGCTCATCCCCGGAAATATCCTGCGTGGTAAAGGTGAAGCGGTCTCCTGCCGTCAGTTGAACCTTTCCGGCAGCAAAGGTTTTGATCCGGTACTCCGGGCCTTTGGTGTCCACCATGATGGCAATGGGAAGCCCCAGTTTTTCCCGGACTTTCTTAATGAGATTGATTTTTTGCAGATGCTCCGCATGGGTGCCATGGGAGAAGTTCAGCCGGGCCACATTCATACCCTTGCGGCACATATCCGTCAGGGTGTCTTCGTTGGCGCAGGCTGGGCCAATGGTGCATACAATTTTTGTTTTTCTCATAATACAGATCAGTCTCCCTCTATCATACGGTATCCAACGCCAACCTCGGTGAAAATATATTGGGGTTCCGCTGGATTTTTTTCGATTTTTCGGCGGATATGCGCCATATTGACACGGAGTATCTGGTTGTCGCTTTTGGCATTTGGCCCCCAAAGTTCCCGGATAATGAAATCATAGGTCAGCACTTTGCCGGAAAACTTCCCCAGCAAGGATACAATTTTAAATTCGTTTTGCGTCAGATTGGCGTCCTTGCCGTCCACAAACACCCGGTATTTGTCATAGTCAATCACAAGGCCGCCGGCGATAAATTTGCCGCCTACGGCGATGTTTTTATCAGAGCTTGCCGTTCTTGTGTGCCGGATCGCGGCGCGAATGCGGGCGAGCAGTTCCGAAGTACCGAAAGGTTTTGTAATATAATCGTCCGCCCCCAGATCCAGTGCGCGGACTTTATCTTTTTCATGAGAACGGGCGGACACCACAAGGATCGGCATGTGGGACCATTCCCGTACAAATTTTAAAATTTCCATGCCATCCATATCCGGCAGTCCCAGATCCAGAATGATGACATCCGGACAATGGGAGGTAATCAGCCCGTAAGCATCCTGCCCGGTGTGGGCAAGGATGACGTCGTAGTTGTTTACTTCCAGTATGGTACTGATGAAATTGCTGATGCTTTTTTCGTCTTCCACGATCAGGACTTTGTCCTTAATGGCCATAGGTCTGCCTCCTTTTCAAGGGGTAATGTAAATTGAAACATTGCGCCGCCGGTCTTCCGATTTTTTGCCGTCATTGTTCCGCCATGAGCTTTGATAATGCTTAGGCAAACGGACAGACCGATGCCCATATTGCGCTTTGCGTTGGAATCGCCCGGACTGGAGGGATGGGGATACCCGCTGAACAGATGGGGAAAGACTGCTTCATCAATGCCGGCGCCGTCGTCTTCCACGGTAAACACGGCAAACTGCCCGCGTTTCACAATGGTAACTGTAATGTGGGACGGCTTGCCATGGATCATCGCGTTTTCCAGCAGATTGATGATCACCTGCTCTATCAGGATGGCATCCATTGGAACAAAGAAAATATCCGGGGGAATATGGATGGCAATCTCCGCCTCGGGAAACCGCTTTTTAAATTTTCTTATGATTTCGCCTATAATTTCTTCCACGGCTTCCGGCTCTTTTTCGATCTTCGCCTTGTCGCCGCCAATCCGGGTGACGGAAAGCAGATTCTCCACAATGCGAAGCAGCCATTGGGCCTCGTTGCGTACATCCTCCATCAGTTCGATTTTTTTTCGGTCGGATAGGCGCTCATAGTTTTCCAGGCAGGCAGAGGCTGAGCCCATAATAGAGGTCAGAGGCGTGCGGATGTCATGGGAAACCGCGCGCAGAAGGTTGCTGCGCATTTTTTCTTTTTCGATTTCCGCCCGCATTTTTTCCTGCTCCTTGATTTGCGTAGTGAGCATGCTGACGATGACGGAAACGGAAAACATGGTGAAAAACGTAATCGGATAGCCGGCAATGGAAAAATCAAAATGAAAATAGGGAAATGTAAACGCATAATTTACGCCAAAAACCGCTGCCACGGAAGCAAAGGCGCCGTAAAGATAGCCGTTGGTAAAGCGGGAGATGAGCACCACAGCCAACACGAAAATCATAGGCACATAGGTGTCGGCGGCGTTGAACAGCTTAAGCAGGGAGCAAAGCAGAGTTGCAAGTCCCAGGATTAAAATGGTTTTCAGCGTATCCTGCCAGGAAAATGGCAGATGGCTGCCGCGGTACTTCATAGCGTTCCCCCAAATCTGTTGTTTCACAAGGAAATCCCAGAAAAAGAAATTCCAGAAAAACAATGGTATGTGTTCCGGCGGTGCCAGTATCGGCACCCCTAGGATCATTATAGCATAGATACCGGAAAGAATAGATGAAAAATGTGCGAACAGAGGGGGGTGATCCGTTAAGAATCCGTTAAAAAAACACCTCCCGCGCCCATGGCGTGCGGGAGGTGCAGGGATGCGTTCATCAATAATCGGTATGGGTTCGGCGGGAATTCTCCGGCTCATACGGCATAAGGATAGCGGCCACAAGGTAAATCACGAAACCAACGCAATAGCCAAAGCAGAGAACTACCAGCAGAATGCGCACAATCGTGGGGTCAACATCAAAATAATCTGCAATGCCGCCGCATACGCCGCACAGTTTTTTATCGGTGCGGGATTTATACAAACGTTTGCGCTTCATAGTCAAACACCTCCGGTGGCTATCGGTCCAGCAGCTTCACATATTGTTTTTCGCGGTACAGAGGCTTGTAGGCAGGGCGGATGATCCGCTTGCTGTTGGCCAGTTCCTCCTGGCGGTGAGCCAGCCAGCCCGCGATGCGGGCGGAAGCGAACAGAGGGGTGAACAGCTCGGTAGGAATGTTCAGCATCTGATAAATCAGCCCGGAATACATATCCACATTGGCGCACACTACTTTATCAGAACCCTTTACGTTCCAAAGCACCTCCGGCGTCAAATCTTCCACCAGTTCCCGGAGTTTGAAATCCTCCATAAAACCGGTCCGTTCCGCAAGGGGAAGGGCGGTGCTTTTCAGGGCGATGGTGCGGGGATCGCTCAGCGTATATACGGCGTGGCCCATGCCGTAGATCAGGCCGGATCCGTCGTTTGCCTCCCGCCGGAGAAGTTTGACCAGATAATCATAGACCTGCTTTTTGTCCGTGATGTCCGCCACGTTGGCCTTGAGGTCGTCAAACATTTCCACCACGCGGAGGTTGGCGCCGCCATGGCGCGGCCCCTTCAGGGAACCGATGGCGGCGGAAATGGCGGAATAGGTATCGGAACTGGAAGAAGAAACCACTCTGGCGGCGAAGGCGGAGTTGTTGCCGCCGCCATGCTCCGCATGCAAAATCAGGCACCGGTCCAGCAGAACCGCTTCTTCATAAGAATATTTGCCATCCGGCCGAATCAGACGCAAAATATTTTCTGCGGAGGATTTTTCCGGGTCCGGGTTTCGGAGATACATGCTTTTGTTGTCGAAATACCGGCGTTTTGCCTGATAAGCATGGGAAATGATGACCGGAAACCGGGCCAAAAGCTCCACGCTTTGCCGCATGACATTCTCCATAGAAATATCGTCCGGGTTTTCGTCATAAGAATAAAGGGCCAGAGTCGCGCTGGCCAGTTTGTTCATAATATTGGGACTGGGCGCCCGCATCAGGATATCTTCGGTGAAATTTGGCGGCAGGAGGCTGGCGTTGCCCACCGCGTTCCGGAACGCGGAAAGCTCGCCGGTGTCTGGCAGGTTGCCGCACAGCAGAAGATAGGCGACTTCCTCATAGCCAAAGCGTCTTTCCTCTTCAAATCCTTCCAGCAGATCAAAGATATTGTAACCGCGGTAGTTTAATACACCCTGCACCGGACGGCGCTCTCCTTCGTCCACAATATAGCCGTGAACGTTGCTCACCGTGGTGAGACCGGCCAAAACGCCGGTGCCGTCGCTGTTGCGCAGGCCGCGTTTTACGCCATATTTTGTATAATATTCCGGCCTGATTTGGTTATTTTCCGCGAAGCTTGCGCATAAGTCTTTAATGACATCCATATCCATGGAATTACAGTTGTCCAAATAAAGTCACCTCTTGCAATCGAACTGCGTTATGCAATTATTTTACTTGAAGGTTGCAGAAAAGTCAAATTATTGGAGGAAGAATTGTGAAAAGGATTATTTTTTTGGGAATTGTTCTAATAACGGTGATCTACGTCGCCCCCTTTTTATATAACGAATACTATGACCGGGTAATTCAAACGGTGGGTATCGGGGAGAATCCGCCGGCAGACGGGGAAAATCTTTCCGGTTCCACCCACACCGATATGCCGTCGGCCGGTGCCGATGCAGTGGATTTTGGCGATACCATCACAATAAAAGCCCAGATCAGCGGAGAGGTGCGCACAATGGGCCTGGAAGAATATGTGGCAGGAGTGGTTGCAAGTGAGATATCCCCGGTCTTTCAAAAAGAGGCCCTTAAGGCCCAGGCCGTGGCGGCCAGAACCTATATTGTCTATAAACTGCAAAACGGAGGAAACAAGGATGCAAGGCACAACGGCGCCGACGTGTGCGACGACTACACCCACTGTACCGCCTACCAGGACATCGGTGATCCGGCATTGTGGGGAGACAAGCATGAACCCTATCGGAACAACATTGTGGAGGCGGTGCTTGCCACCCGGGGGGAAATTCTGGAATATGACGGCGAGCCGATTGTGGCAGTGTTTCATGCAGCGTCATCCGGCAGTACGGAACGGGCGCTGGATGTCTGGGGCAGTGATATCCCGTATTTGCAGGCCGTGTCCAGCGAAGGGGATTTGGATTGTCCTGAATACAGCGGGACAGTAACGGTGCCGGCGGAAGAGTTCCGAAAAAAAATGACGGAAAAGTACCCCGGAATTTATGTAAAGGGTGCGCCGGACACATGGTTTACGGCGTCAAACCGGAGTGAAAGCGGCGGCATCATCACGGCGACCGTCGGCGGCGTAGAAGTAAAAGGAACGGATATCCGCAGCCTGTTTTCCTTAAGCTCCACCAATTTTACCTTAAAAACAACGGAAGATTCCATTACTTTTGTGACAAAAGGGTATGGCCACGGCGTGGGGCTGAGCCAATATGGCGCAGAGGCGATGGCCGAGGAAGGCCATAGCTATCGGGAAATTCTGGCGCATTACTATCAAAACACAAAAATCGAAAAATTTGCAAAATAGGTATAATATGATGCACCGCCGTCAATACTAACTGCGGAGGTGCAAAACATGAAAAATAATCACACAAAAACGTTTGCAGATAAAGGATTTTACATAATCCTTTGTATATGCGCCCTTGCAATTGGTATTTCCGGATACATTCTGTTCCATACTCCGGAGGAAGCGACGGCAGAGGATTATACCCAATATGACCAGGTGGTGGATGCGGATCTGGATATCCTGAGCGATTTGCCGGTGGCGGACATTGGCGGCGGGGATATGGATGCACCCGCGGCTTCGCAGGAAGAACTGCCGGAGAAACCGGAAGAGACAAAGCCGGATACCACGACGGAAGAACGGGAAACTGCGGCGCCGGCCGAACCGATTCTGTTTGCCGATCCTTTGGGCCGCCGGGAAGTGCTCAAGACGTTTTCCGGTGACAATCTGGTGTTTGACGCAACGATGAACGACTGGCGTATCCATACGGGACTGGATCTCAAAGGCAATCTTGGCGACCGGGTTTATGCCGCAGCAGAGGGAACGGTGACGAAAGTATACACCGATGGACTGTATGGCACATGCGTCGCCCTGGACGTAGGGCAAAATACCGTGTGCGTTTACACCGGACTGAATGAAAAGGTGAAGGTGAAAGAAGGCGACGCCGTCAAAGGCGGCGATATCATTGGAACGCTGGGTGACACCAATCTGGCAGAAGCCGCAGAGGAAAGTCACCTCCATTTTGAAGTGCTGCGGGACGATGTGCGCATAGATCCGATGGAATTGTTGCAGGAAGCAAGTGAATAAACCCCTTTCCGGGCGGCCTTTGGCCGCCCGTTTCCTTTGGGGGAAAGACGAACTGCGCATAAAAAATATATAAAAATTGGATATTTTAAAAAGCACAGTTTTGTTTTATAATAAAAACAATCCGCGGAGAAGGGGGATGTAAGATGAACAGCAGGCAAAAGCGGATCGCAGTGATCAGCGACTTTACAGGGTTTGGACGGTGCTCCATTGCGGTGTCCCTGCCCATTCTGTCTGCACTGAAGTGTCAGTGTTGTCCGGTGCCTACCGCAGTGCTCTCCAATCACACAGGCTTCGCCCAATTTTTCCTGGACGACTATACGGAAAAGATGGAAGCGTACATCGCCCAGTGGCACAGACTGGGATTGAAATTTGACGGCATTTTAACTGGATTTCTTGGTTCGGAACAGCAGATTGCGATTGTATCGGACTTTATCCGCCGGTTTCGCGGGCCGGAAACCACCGTATTTGTCGATCCGGTGATGGGAGATAACGGCAAGCTGTATGCCACCTATTCCCCGGCGCTTGCCCGGCAGATGGGAACCTTGCTGGCGCAGGGGGATGTAGCGACGCCAAATCTGACCGAAGCCTGCATTCTCACCGGCACGCCGTATGACAGCATAACGTACACCACAAAGACATATTTGCAGCTATGCCGGAAGATTGCGGCGATGGGACCGGGCAAGATAGTGCTCACCGGGCTTCCCCAGAGAGAATATGTGGCAAATTTTGTATATGAGAACGGAGCATATGGGTATATCCGCACCAAAAAAGTCGGGGTGCGGCGGTCCGGGACCGGGGATGTGTTTGCATCGGTTGTGGCAGGGAAAATGACCCGGGGAGCGGGACTTTCCGAAAGCGTCCGCGCGGCTGCAGGATTCCTCAAACAATCGCTGGAATACAGCGAAGCCTTGGGGATCCCCAAGGAGGAGGGCGTTTGCTTTGAGGAATTTCTAACACAACTTACATAGAAAATTTACCCTTCGCAACGGAATTGTCACCGGCTTGACAAGAATCAAACAGTGCAGCAATACACAGAAAAGGACAGGTGAAACTTTATGAGAAACTACACGGGAAACCTTGCAGCAGGAAAGGAAAAAACGAAAAATCTGGTGCTGACCGCCATGTTTGCCGCTCTGGTATTTGTGGCGACGGCATACATTTTACATATTCCAACCCAAAACGGGTACATTCACATCGGAGACGCGTTTATTTATATGGCGGCGTCCATTTTGCCGGCTCCCTATGCCGTCGCGGCGGGTGCCATCGGCGCGGCCCTTTCCGATGGGCTTACCGGATATGCCATCTGGGTGCTGCCTTCCATTCTGATCAAAAGCGCCACAGCGGCGGTCTTTACCTCCAAACATCGGACGATTTTATGCCGGCGCAATCTGCTGGCCTGCGCCGCTGCCCTGGGACTTTGTGCGGGAGGCTATTATGTGGCGGAGGGTATCCTGTACGGCAATTTTATCTCCGCGCTGGCGTCTATCCCAACCAATATTCTCCAGGCGGTTGTCAGCATTATCATTTATGGTATAATAGGATTTGCCCTTGATCGACTGAAATTTAAGGAAAAAATATACAGATAGGATAAAACAATGGATAATATACTTTATGTAATTGGAAAACATCTATATGTTAATTTGACGAACCGATGTCCATGCGCGTGCACCTTCTGCATCCGCAACCATACGGATACGATGGGGGACTCCGCTTCCCTCTGGCTCAAGACCGAGCCAGCGGTGGAAGAAGTCATCCGGCGCTTCGAAGCCTGTGACCTCACCCAATACGAGGAGGTAGTGTTCTGCGGTTTCGGCGAGCCTTTGGAACGGGTGGACGCCGTATGTGAAATTGCCCGGTATCTGCGAGGGCGATCCAAGATCCGGATTCGAATTAACACCAACGGACTTGCAAACTGCATCCATGGCCGGGATGTAACGCCGGAACTGGCAGGGCTCATCGATATCATTTCCATCAGTCTGAACGCCTCCAATGCGGAGGAATATTTAAAGGTGACGAGGAGTAAATTCGGCATCCAGTCTTTTGAGAAAATGCTGGAATTTACCCGGCTTGCCCAGAAATATGTTCCCAGGGT
>CAKRRK010000029.1 GCA_934395135.1 uncultured Eubacteriales bacterium
CCTTTTTCCTGCCCTTCTATCCGATCATTCCCAAGTGTTCTAACAAAATTTTTGTCCCCATCGCTATCAGAACAATCCCGCCAACCATTTCCGCTTTGGCTTTGTATTTGACGCCAAACACATTTCCGGCCTTTAGTCCCACTGAAGATAACACAAATGTGGTGATTCCAATTAGCGTAACGGCCGATACTATAGGAACCTGCAGAAATGCAAAGGTTATACCGACCGCCAATGCATCAATACTGGTTGCCACAGCAAGCGGTATCATAGTTTTAACCGAAAAAGAACTGTCCAGATTTTCCGCGGCGCCTCTGGACTCTCGAATCATATTCAGCCCAATCAAGACCAATAGGATAAATGCAATCCAATGGTCAATGTTGGCGATGAGCGTACGGAAACTGCTTCCAAGAAAATACCCAATCAACGGCATAAGAAACTGAAAGCCTCCGAAATATATTCCGACAGTAAGCCAGTGTTTCGTCTGAATGCGGTTTACAGACAATCCCTTACAGACAGCCACCGCGAAAGCATCCATAGACAGACCAATTCCAATAATAAATAGTTCCCACATTCCCATATCAGCATTATCCTCCTACCTATCTATACAATTCACTTGCTTGCATTGAGATATAAAAAAGACGAGGCCATCTGCAATCCATACAGATAAGTCTCGTCATTTAAGATGGGACCAGGACGTTTTAAATCCAGTATGTTGACTCCACCACACCCAGTGCTGACTACTCCCTTATTTCTGGAGATTATACCAAAAAAGCCTGTGCATTGTCAAGCGGAATCTTATCCGCTGCCCTTGGATTTTTGAATTGTAAAGTATTAGCTTTTTATTTGTCATAGCCTTTTTACCGCTCTCCGAGGATTGGCAACAAAGATGTGACGAATTCTGTTTTCGCTATTTCTGCATTAATTGTACCATAACGGCCTTTTGTACATGCAAACGATTTTCCGCTTCTTCAAAAATTTCATCTGCATGAGCCTCCAATATTTCCGCGGAAATTTCCTCACCCCTATGGGCAGGCAAACAATGCTGTACCATTGCTGTACCTTTAGCATATTGCATTAATTCCTGATTAATTTGATACCCTTCAAATGCGATTCGGCGCTGGCTAACCTCGTTTTCTACGCCCATACTTGCCCACACATCGGTAATCACAACATCCGCATCTGTTACCGCTTCCTTTACATCTGTTGTCAGAGAAAAACGGCCTCCATTCTCCTTTTCGTTCCAAGCAAATGAAAGTACCGCCTCGTCCGGCTCATATCCTTCAGGGCATGCAATCGATACATCCATTCCGCATTTCAAACCGCCAACAATCAGACTATTGGCCATATTATTCCCATCCCCAATATATGCAAGACGAATATCTTCTAACACAGCAAATCTTTCCCTGATCGTCATAAGGTCTGCCAACACCTGACACGGATGAGAAAAATCTGTCAGGCCGTTGATGACGGGTATGGTGGCACAACTTGCTAAAGTCTCTACTTCTTCTTGTTCATAGGTACGGATCATAATCGCATCCAGATACCTGGACAGCGTGCGCGCCGTATCCTCCATCGGCTCTCCGCGGCCAATCTGCAAATCGCGGTTAGACAAAAATAGCGCTTGTCCGCCAAGCTGATACATACCCGCTTCAAAGGAAACCCTTGTTCTGGTGGAAGACTTCTGAAAAATCATTCCAAGGCTCTTCCCTTCCAGGCGCTTATGAGGGATGTGGTGTCTCCGTTCATATTTCAGTTGATCCGCCAAGTCAAGAATGGATATTATCTCCTCTTTGGACAGATCCATCAGTTTTAACAAATGTTCCATACGTGCTTTTCTCCTTTAGCACAAGACAGATTGTAAAATTTTCAACGCTTCCCCTATTTCCTCGTAAGAAATTGTCAGAGGCGGCAAAAGGCGGATTGCATTTTTGCCAGCCGTAATCACAAGGGCGCCTTTGTCTATTATTTCTGCTGCATATTGAGAGTGTTTTCCCTCTTCCACAATAATACCAAGCATTAGCCCCTGTCCGCGAACGCCAAATACATTTGGCGAATGCATCTCTAAAATCCGCCTCCGGATATATTCACCTTTCTTTTGTACTTCGTTCAGAAAAGTTTCCTCCGCGACAATCGACAGGACTGCTTTGGCGCATGCGCATACCAGCGGCGTTCCGCCAAAGGTTGTGGCATGCGTACCGGGGCTTAACACGGCGTCGCAGTTGGCGGACGCCATAACAGCTCCAATCGGAACACCGCCGCCAAGACCCTTTGCCATTGTAACGACATCTGGACGAATCCCATAATTCTGAAAACAAAACAGTGAACCCGTTCTTCCAATGCCTGTCTGAACTTCATCTACAAGGAGCAGCAAATCCTGTTCCCGGCAAAGTGCTTCCACCGCTTTTACAAAAGCAGGATCCTGCGGCAGCACACCGCCTTCCCCCTGAATTAGTTCCAGCATCACCGCGCACGCAGAACCGTCTGCTTTCTTGCGGACATCCTCAATATCCCCTGCTTTTGCATAGGAAAACCCTTCTGTGAACGGGAAGAAATAATTGTGAAACTTATCTTGTCCGGTTGCTTTTAAGGTGGTAATTGTTCTGCCATGGAAAGAATTATACAATGTAATAATCTTGTTTCTTCCGGCTCCATACTTATCAAAACTATACTTTCTTGCCAGCTTAATGGCGCCCTCGTTGGCCTCTGCACCGCTGTTGGCAAAAAACACTTTGCTCATGCCGGTCTTTTTACACAAAATCTCTGCTACCTCAATCATTGGCTTTGTCGTAAACAGATTGGATGCATGGATTAGCTTATGCGCCTGTTCTGTCATTGCCGAAATCACTGTTTGATTGTTATATCCTACCGAATTTACCCCGATCCCGCTGGCGAGATCCACATACCGTTTTCCGTCAAAATCCCATACCACGGAATTTTCTCCCTTTTCCAGGGCAATTGGAAATCTGCCGTATGTATTCATCACATATTGATTTTCTTTTGCCTTTAATTCCTCAAAGATCATAATTTTCACACTTTCCTACATAAACATTGTACCAACGCCGTCATTGGACAAAAGCTCAATTAAAATAGAATGCTTTACTCTGCCATCCTGAATGTTCGCCCGGCTTACCCCGTTTCGAATGGCCTCCACACAACAGTCAACTTTTGGTATCATACCGCCGGAAATAATACCTTCTTTTATAAGACGAGGCACCTCGGACACTTTCAGCTGTTTAATAAGCGTGCTGTCATCATGATAGTCCCGCAGCAATCCTCGCACATCTGTCAGCAAAATCAGTTTCTTGGCCTTTAATGCCGTGGCAAGTTTTGAAGCTGCCAAATCTGCATTGATGTTATACGCCTTATCGCCGTCCACTCCTTTTGCCACTGTGGAAACGACCGGAATGTATCCTCTGTCCAGCATATCAATTACCGGCTGCGGATTCACCTTTACAATATCTCCTACATAGCCGTAATCCGTGCCATCTTCATCGACATGGCGCGTTGCTTCAAACAATCCTGCATCCATGCCTCCAAGCCCGATGCCGATACCGCCAGCGTTGCCAAGAAGTGTGACAAGGTCTTTGTTAATCTTACCGCACAGGACCATCTGCACAATGTCCATTGTTTCTTCATCCGTATAGCGCAATCCATTGATGAACTTGGATGTCTTTCCAGTTTTTTTCAACATTTCATTGATTTCAGGTCCGCCGCCATGCACCATGACGACTTTAATCCCAACCAGGTTCAAAAGCACAATGTCATGAATAACCGCTTCTTTTAACTCTTCATTGATCATTGCGTTTCCACCATATTTCACCACTACTGTCTTTCCGTAGTAATCCTGAATGTGGGGCAACGCTTCTACCAATACTTTCGCCCTTGTTGCTGCATCTAACTCCATTGTATTGTTATCCTTTTCTTATTACGTTCTATAATCGCCGTTGATTTTTACATAGTCATAGGTAAGATCGCAGCCCCATGCCGTGGCTGAATCTTCTCCCTCATGAACCTCGATTGCAATGGTAACTTCCGGTTCCAACAAAATATTCTTCGCAAGCTCTTCATCAAGAGCAAGTCCTGCGCCATTCTGGCATACCAGAACGGTCCCAGCCTTGGAGGAAAAGCTGATATCCACATATTCCGGTCGGAACGGCGCTTTTGAGTAACCCATAGCGCAAATTACTCGGCCCCAATTTGCATCCGCACCATACATGGCAGTCTTGACCAAACTGGAAGCTGCAACACTTTTTGCCAGACGTTCTGCCGCTTCCTCACTTCTGGAGCCAGTTACAGTGCAGGTGATGAGCTTGGTTGCTCCTTCGCCGTCTCTGGCGATTTCTTTTGCCAGATACACATTTACCTCATCCAGTGCCTTTAAAAAGACATCGTATGCTTCATCATGCCATTCGATCAATTCATTTTCCGCCTTGCCATTTGCCAAAATAAGGCATGTATCATTGGTGGAAGTGTCCCCATCTACCGAAACTCGGTTATACGTTCTTTTTACGCTGTCGGATAAAGCAAGCTGCAACATTTCTTCTGTAATATTGCAATCTGTTGTGAGAAAAGCAAGCATTGTCCCCATATTGGGATGAATCATACCAGAACCTTTGGCAATTGCCCCTATTTTGCATACTTTTCCAGCGACTTCAAATTCCACCGCAACGCTTTTCATCTTGGTATCCGTGGTCATAATGGCAGTTGCTGCCCCATCGGAACCATCCTTTGAAAGCTTTGGCATAATTTCTGCGATATGTTCTTCGATACATTCTACCGGCAGCCTGGGCCCAATAACGCCGGTGGAGGCGACCGCAATATCCTCTTCTGCTACATGCAATACAGATGCCAGTGCACGGCACATCCGCTTGGCATTTTCAAGTCCGTCCGGTGCACATGCATTGGCGTTGCCGGAATTTACAATCACTGCTTTGGCAATTCCGTTTTCCAAATGCTCCATTGTAACATAAATAGGAGCAGCTTTTACTTTATTCAATGTAAAGGTTGCTGCAGCAGTGCATTCCACGTCGCTTACAATCACCGCAAGATCATCTTTTTTACTGCCTGGCTTGATGCCGCAGTGAATGCTTGCCGCTTGAAAGCCCTTTGCAGCACAAACGCCGCCATCAATTCTCTTCATATATTCTTCCTCCCTATATTGCAGGCGGAATGGTATCCAGCCCTTGTGCTTCAGCAAAGTCAAATAGAATATTCATATTTTGAATTGCCTGTCCTGCAGCGCCCTTTACCATGTTATCAATTGCGGAAACCACAATCAGCATACCGGTATGCGCATCTTCATGAATGGAAATATGGCAATTGTTAGACAAACGAACGCCCCGGATATCCGAAAACTGGCCAAGAGGCAGTACTTTTACAAAGGTTTCCTCTTTATAAAACTCGCAATACAACTGATGAATATCCGCAAGACTTTGGCTTGTTGCTTTTTTGCAGTAAATGGTGGAAACAATGCCGCGGTTTACAGGCAGTAAATGGGGCACAAACGTGACATGCATTGTTTCCCCGGCCATTTTAGAAAGGGTTTGTTCAATCTCCGGCGTGTGACGATGTGCACCGATCTTATACGGATGAAACCCTTCATTTAAATCGACAAAATGGGTTCCTTGGGAAAGCCCACGCCCTGCGCCGGTAGAACCGGATTTGGAATCGATGATAATTCCCTGCTTGTTTACCAAATCATTTTTCAATGCCGGATACAGCCCTAAGGCGATAGAGGTAGGATAGCACCCCGGATTGGCAACAATTTTTGTTTTTCGGATATCTTCTCGGTTAAACTCCGGCAGACCATATACTGCCTTTTTGTGGAGTTCCTTGTTCTCAAACGTTCCGCCGTACCAAGTCTCGTACGCCTCTTCGCTCTCCAATCGGAAATCCGCACCAATATCAATAAACGCTTTTCCCTTTTCCGCACATTGCGCAGCAATCGGCTGGCTGACGCCATGAGGAACTGCCGCAAAAATGACATCACACGTTTCGATTACCTCTTCCACCGGGCAAAGAATATCGTCTACCATCCCATAATACGATGGATAAATTTCTGAAATAGATTTTCCGGTAAAGCTGACTGAAGCAATTTTATGTAGCTTTGCCTTGCCGTGGCCTGCAAGCAGCCGGATTAGTTCTACGCCGGCATATCCTGTCGCACCAATAATTCCCGCTTTTACCATGTTTGTTGCTTCCTCTCCATAGTTATTATAATTCCAGCGCATCAATAAATTTCTCGATTTTAGCAATCTGGCGGTTTACTTCTTCTGCTGCTGGTCCGCCGATCACCTTTCTCTCATTGACACAAGTGCGCAGATCCAAAGCATCGTACACATCATCCTCAAAATATTTGGAAATTGCCGCAAAATCACGCAGCGTCAAGGTCTCCAGCGTCTCGCCCGTTTTAATGCATTGGTTCACCAAACGCCCAACAATCATATAAGCGTCACGGAATGGCACGCCGCGCTTGGTCAAATAATCCGCGCAATCCGTGGCGTTGATAAACCCTTGTGATGCGGCACGCTTCATATTATCTTTCCGCAGCGTCATGGTGTCGAACATCGGCGTAAAAACCTCAAGGCATTGTTTTACCGTGTCAATTGCGTCAAATACCGCTTCCTTATCCTCCTGCATATCCTTGTTATATGCAAGAGGCAGCGCTTTCATCATCGTAAGCATCGTAATAAGAGAGCCATATACTCTCCCGGTTTTCCCGCGAATTAATTCGCATACATCTGGATTCTTTTTTTGCGGCATAATGGAAGATCCTGTAGAATATGCGTCATCCAATTCTGCAAATTTAAATTCCCAGGAACACCAAGAAATGATCTCTTCCGAAAGACGGGATAAATGCATCATTAAAATAGAAATTGCCGAACATAATTCAATGCAATAATCTCGATCGGATACGCCATCCAGACTATTATCCGTTACACTTTTAAATTGCAGCAGTTCATTTACCCGCTCCCGGTTGATTGGATAAGTGGTAGATGCTAAAGCGCCAGAACCAAGCGGCATCTCATCCATACGGTCGTAACAATCCAAAAACCGTGTGATATCACGTTTTAACATATTGGCATAGGCCATCATATAATGCGCAAATGTAGTCGGCTGCGCCCTTTGCAAATGGGTATAGCCAGGCATCACCGTGTCCGTATTGGCTTTTGCCTTTTTGATCAAAGCGCGCTCAAAATCAATAATGTGACGGACAATGTCCTTGATTTCTTTTTTTACATACATCCGCATATCCAGTGCAACCTGGTCGTTGCGGCTTCTCGCTGTATGCAGACGTTTCCCCGCCTCACCAATGCGATCCGTCAAAATTTTTTCAATGTTCATATGAATATCTTCATAATCCATGGAAAACTCAATATTGCCTGCTTCAATGTCTTCCAAAATGGAGGCCAATCCCTGGACGATCTTTTTTGCATCTGCTTCGGCAATAATCCCTTGTTCCCCAAGCATCGTTGCATGGGCAATAGATCCTGTAATGTCTTCTTTATACAACCGGCAGTCAAACATAATGGAAGAATTAAAATCGTTCACTACCAAATCTGTCTCTTTTTGGAAACGTCCAGCCCATAGTTTTGCCATTGTGTCATCAGCGCCTTTCTAATTAATATAAAGGGCAGGTTTTAACCTGCCCTCACCTTTTTCTTGTCTAGGTACTGGTGCGGTCAGATGCCGACGTATTCTGGCGCGCGCACCAACCCTTGCTATGTTTATTCGTCTACGCTGGGAAACGCCTGTTCTCCTTTTGCCCGCTTGTCAGAATCTTTCATCGCCCGTACTTTGATGGGCAGACCAAACAGATTGATAAAACCTTGGGAGTCCATCTGGTCGTATGCATCGTCTTCTGAAAACGTTGCCATGTCTTCTGAATACAAGCTGAACGGTGACGTTACGCCTGCAGGAATTATGTTGCCTTTATACAACTTGAGTTTCACATCGCCGGTAACGGTTTTTTGTGTTTCGTCCACAAATGCAGAAAGCGCTTTCCGAAGCGGCGTATACCACTGACCATTGTATACCAATTCGCCAAACTTCAGTGCAATTTGATTTTTATAATGAGACGTTTCCTTATCCAGCGTGATTTCTTCCAGCTTCTTATGGGCATAATATAAAATGGTGCCGCCAGGCGTTTCA
Organism: uncultured Eubacteriales bacterium; assembly: GCA_934395135.1. Taxonomy (GTDB): domain Bacteria; phylum Bacillota; class Clostridia; order Oscillospirales; family Butyricicoccaceae; genus CAKRRK01. The sequence continues at coordinate 8,152 of CAKRRK010000029.1, forward strand.
TACACGCCACGGCTCTTCATCCCAACAAGACGGTTTTCCACAATATCCAGAAGGCCAATACCATTTTCGCCTCCAACCTTGTTCAATGCCTTTAGAATGGACACACAGTCCATTGTTTCCCCATTTATAGCCGTTGGTACACCTTTCTCAAAATGCAGAGAGACATAAGCAGGCTGATCCGGCGCTGTTTCCGGAGATACTCCCATTTCCAAAAAACCAGGCTTATTCAACTGTGCCTCATTGCCTGGATCTTCCAAATCCAAACCTTCATGAGACAGATGCCAAATATTTTTATCCTTGGAATAATTGGTTTCCTTATTGATTTTTAATGGAATATTGTGTTTTTCCGCATATGCAATTTCCTTTTCTCTGGAATCCAATTCCCAAAAACGCCATGGCGCCAAAATTTGCAGCTGTGGCGCAAAGTGCTTAATGGCAAGTTCAAACCGAACCTGGTCATTCCCTTTCCCGGTGCAGCCATGAACAATGGTATCTGCACCTTCCTTCAGCGCAATTTCCACAAGACGTTTTGCTATGATAGGACGGGCAAAGGAAGTCCCCAGAAGATAATCCTCATAGGTAGCACCCGCTTTCATCGTGGGGATAATATAATCTTCCACAAACTCTTTGGTAAGATCCATAATATAAAGCTTGGACGCCCCTGTTTTCAATGCTTTTTCTTCCAAGCCGTCTAATTCACTCTCTTGGCCAACATCGCCGGAAACAGCGATTACCTCACAGCCATAGTTTTCTTTCAGCCATGGGATAAGGACAGATGTATCCAATCCACCGGAATAGGCAAGAACCGCCTTTTTAATGTTCATTTTCATTCATTTTCCCTCCGTAAAGTATCATGTTATTCATTGGCTTCATTATAGTACGTTTTGATGTAACATGCAAGAAAAATTTTTAAATATTTTGTTAAATGAATATTTATTCATTTTGTGCTTGAAACATATCGCAAATTTTGCCATGATTGTTGAGAAAGTGTTGAATTTTTTATGAAAATATATTATGATGTTATGAAATACAAAGTTTTGGAGACTTTTAATATGATGAAAAGAAATCTGACAATGCTCACAGACTTCTATGAGCTGACCATGGCGAATGGTTATTTTCAGAAAGGGATTGCAAATCGAAAAGCGTATTTCGATATGTTTTTCCGGCGAGTCCCGGATGACGGCGGTTACGCCGTTATGGCAGGGGTAGAGCAGTTGATTGAGTATTTTAAGGATTTATCTTTTACCAACGAAGACATTGAGTATCTTCGCTCGAAAAATTGCTTTTCGGAAGATTTTCTTGATTATTTGCGACATTTTCAATTTGAATGTGACGTGTGGGCCGTACCGGAAGGCACGCCGATCTTTCCCGGCGAACCGATCGTTACGGTTTCTGGACCTATGATTCAAGCACAATTCGTAGAAACTGCTGTGCTTTTGACCATCAATCACCAAACATTGATTGCCACCAAAGCTTCCCGCATCAAGCGCGCTGCAAAGGGCCGCGTTGTACTGGAATTTGGTTCTCGGCGGGCGCAAGGCTATGACGCTGCCATTTTGGGCGCAAGAGCAACGTATATTGGCGGATGTGACGGAACTGCCTGTGTCATCTCGGATCGTGACTATGCCATTCCTGCCGGCGGTACTATGGCTCACAGTTGGGTGCAGATGTTTGACTCTGAATATGAAGCATTTATCTCTTATGCAGAGGTTTATCCTGACAATTGTGTTTTTCTCGTGGATACATTCAATGTATTAAAATCCGGGGTACCAAATGCGATCAAAGCAGCAAAGGAATATATGGAGCCTCGAGGCATCCAGTTAAAAGCCATTCGGCTGGATTCCGGCGACATTGCGTATCTTTCAATCAAAGCGCGGGAAATGCTAGATCAAGCCGGGCTGCATGATGTGAAAATTATGGCCTCTAATTCACTGGATGAATTTATTGTCCAGGATCTCCTGATGCAGGGCGCACAAATTGATTCTTTCGGCATCGGTGAAAGAATGATTACCGCAAAAAGCGAGCCTGTTTTCGGCGGCGTATATAAGCTGGTCGCTGTGGATGATAAGGACGGCAATATTATTCCGAAAATAAAAATCAGCGAAAATGTAGAAAAAATTACAACACCTCACTATAAAACCGTATATCGGCTGTTTGATAACCATACCGGAAAGGCCATTGCGGATGTTATTACAATCTTTGATGAGGTTATCGACGACAGCAAACCATACGTCATCTTTCATCCAACCTATACTTGGAAAAAACGCAGGGTAACTGATTTCACTGCGAAAAAACTGTTGGTACAGCTGTTTGACAAAGGAAAGCCGGTTTATGAATCTCCCGATATCGAAACGATTAAGGCTTACTGTCAGCAACAGGTTGATACCTTATGGTCTGAAATCACACGGCTTGAAAATCCACAGACTTATTTTGTGGATTTGTCCGAAAAGCTTTGGCAGGTAAAAAACGAGCTGCTCCTTGCCCAACGGTAAGGTGCTCTAAAGAAAAAACGGTACAGCATTTCGCTGTACCGTTTTTTCTTTACTGCTTCTTTCCATGTTCTTTTAATTTTCTTTCATCCAAAACAGCGTATAACCCGTCTTTTCGTTTTTCTACAGCACAAATCGTTAAGGCATAAGAGTATGGCAACGCTTCTCCGGTCCCCAACGGAAAGGTAATATTCCGGTTTTCATGCTCTTGCTTACTTTCCGCCTGTGCAGCATTATTCTTCGCTCGATACTCCCCTTTGCCGCTGTATCGTTTTTGTATTCGGACTGCAGTTTTTGCATAAATATTTTTTTGTTGCGAAGACTTCGGCAGGCTGGATGTTTTGGTATCCTTCTCCCCAGATAGGGGTTGTGATATATTCGCCGCTTCATCTGTGTTTAGCACTTCTCTTTCTTCTGCCCCATCTTCTTTTGTCGCCTGAATATTTTCGACGTTTGTTTCAATAACCACTCGAACTGTATCATTCAAAGTAATTTTGCAAAAGCAGCTTTTGGACATCTTCCGATGCAGCCGAAGGACCGCTCCATCTGGTTCCAAAACTCCAATTAATACCATATTCGTATCGCAAAGCAAATAGCATCGAAACACGTCCAAACTCTTCACTTGGCAGCAAACCGTCACTTCGTAACACCTATCGGTCTGAACAAATTCTGCTTCACCGCACGCTCTTTCGTTATAATAGACTGGATAATGCATACTCTCACCTCAAAACAAAAGCGTCACTACAAAATATGCAGTGACGCTTCTGTTTATGCTATTGTATAAGTCCCCAACACCAATACCGTTGCCGTACCGCCGGATGCGGTAATGCCGCAATTTTCGACCGTTGCAATGTATAAATTGTTTTTCGCGATCGCTGTACCGTTTGACGTTGCAGCGCCGGAGGTCAGATTGACAAGGCCGACGCTGCCGGAAGAATAACCGCTTGCAGTTCCAGCCCGCAGCACAATCTGTGTACCAATGTTGGTTTTCAGCGTTTTCCCGCTGGACACCTTCACAGTAGTCCAGGTGCTCGCTTCTCCAGAAGCAGAAATATTTTGAGAGACTTTCTGTGCAAACCCTGTATCCGTCATCAACTTTTCAATCTCAGCCTTTGCGGCGCTGAGCTTGCTGTCTACAGCAGAAGAATATGCGGTTACCTGTTTTGTCACCTCAGCGGATATTGCAGAATTGATCGTAGAAGAAAAAACATCATCCAAATAACTCTTGGTAATAAGCGGATCACTCTGTGAGCCGTAATCTGCCGCAAAAGCAATCGCGCCTGTAAGAATCACCACAAAGCACAAACATCCGCAAACTGCAATTTTCAACTTCCTTTTCATGGTACCTCCTTATTTAACTCACTGTCCCAGCCCAAAGCTGACCGCAAGGGCTTCATCCACGCGGTTCATACAAGTTTCGTCCAGTGTACCCATCTTTTCTTTCAGCCTTCTTTTATCCAAAGTACGGATTTGCTCCATCAATATAACGGAATCTTTTGTCAGGCCAAAGGACTTTGCATTGATTTCTATGTGCGTCGGCATTTTTGCTTTATTTATTTGTGATGTAATCGCTGCCGCAATAACAGTAGGGCTATATTTATTCCCCACATTATTTTGCACAATAAGTACCGGACGAATGCCTCCCTGTTCACTGCCGACCACGGGGCTAAGATCGGCATAATAAATATCGCCCCGTTTTACATTGTTATCCACAACCTCACACTCCGATGGAAAAGAATCTGTAAGTACTTACAGCTATATTTTTCCCACAAAGTAATAAGTTTTAATCATGAAAATGAAAATTTTTTACTTTTCGGTTTGTGGCTCCAATATCAGTATATGTCATTGTTTTAAAAACTGTTTTTCTGTTAATCCACATAATATTTTGGAACTCTGTGGCTAAACTCACAAAGAACTTCATAGGAAATGGTTCCCGCCGCTTGTGCCAGAGTATCAGCAGTCACTTCACAGTCTCCTAAAATAATTACATCATCATCCCGCTTGACATTTGGAATCTCGGTGACATCAGCAATACACATATCCATGCATATCCTTCCAATAATCGGCGCCTTCCTGCCGGAAATCACAACCTCTGCTTTGTTGGAAGCTGCCCGCAGATATCCATCCGCATAGCCAATGGACAGAACTGCCCGCCGAGAAGGCTTTTTTGTAACATATGTTCCACCATAGCTCACACATACGTTTTCGTCCATATCCGCAACCTGTATGACTTTTGCCTTAATTGTCATCGCTGGCTTTAGCGGAATCGTCTGCTTTGTTGTTTTATCGGGATAATATCCATATAATACAATACCCGCCCGCACCATGTCAAAATAAGTTTCATCGTATTGTAAAATTGCTCCACTGTTGGAGCAGTGGCGGATTGGAATTGAAAAACCGCTGTTCTCAACGCCTTCGCATACCTTTTGAAACCGAGATAATTGTTCTTCGGTATACGCCCGGCCGCCAGCTTCATCTGAAATAGAAAAGTGAGTGAATATCCCCTCCAAGTCAATGCCCGGCAAACGAACAGACCGAACCACTTCAGAAATGCAGTGTTCCGTATCATATGCATTAAATCCAATGCGGTTCATTCCGGTATTGAGCTTTATATGCACCTTCACGCTCGTTCCAGCCTTCTTTGCCGCATCGGAAAGAAGCAACGCTGTTTCATAATCATATAAAGAGGCTGTAATATCATAGGAAATAAGCAGCGGAATTTCATCCCGATGAACATACCCTAAAATTAAAATCGGTGTCTTGATGCCGTTTTGCCGCAGTTCAATTGCTTCGTCCACCGTTGCCACCGCGAAATAATCCGGATGGTATTTTGACAGCATCTTTGCCACCTGCACACTTCCATGGCCATAAGCATTTGCCTTGATGACACAAAGCACTTTCGTATGTACTTTCTTTTTTATTTCTAAATAGTTGTGCGCAATCGCTTTTAGGCTGATTTCCGCATATACTCTTGACCGTTCCTTCACCTTATACCACCCTAAACTATGTAATACTCAAATTAGAAATTTCTGTTTTCAGCAAGCAGTTTCCCTGTTGATAGACTTCAAAATATTTCAAATCACCGCTGTCTTTTTGAAAATAAACCGTTCGGCTGATATTGTCTTCCTCATCTGCATATTGCAGCACCAAATATGCACCAGCATCGCTGTTTTCAGTCCACACTTCATCAAAATTGTCTTTTATAAGCGTATCCATCAGAACCGGAAGCGCGTCTGCAGGAGAAATACCCTGTCCCTCAGAAAACCCGGTTTCCAACTCCGTTAAGTCAAACGATATTCCGACTTCCTCTCCATATGTCAGTGAAATACCTCTGATTTCCTCCGGCGCAGTAATAACTGCATGGTCCTCTCCACTGGCCGAATATGTATAGGTCATCCCATATTGCTGCAAAAAACCATCGTTGTCGCAAATCATATCTACATCTGCGGAAATTGTGTCTGCCGCCGCGTAGCGCGCGATGATAGCATCCGCCGTCTCGGTATCGTTTGCTGCCGCGCTGCAACCACAAAACGAAAATACTGCAAAAAGGCAAAAAAGAACGCTGCATTTTTTCAAAGATTACCACTCCTTAGAATTGAAACTTCTAAGCACCTGTGGAATTTTTAAAAGCATATCACTTGGCGTCATACCATATTCGCCAATTTCATTGGCTGCAAAATCTCCGGCTTTGCCATGAAGATAAGCACCGGAAGCGGCTGCATCAAATGGCGCAAGGCCTTGTCCCAACAGGGATAGAATGATGCCAGAAAGCACATCGCCGGACCCGCCTTTTGCCATCCCTGGGTTTCCGGTTTCATTCACAGCAATGCGTTCATCAAAAGCTGCGATTATCGTACGATGGCCCTTAAGCAGAACAATGCAATGATATGCTTTGGCAAAGGACAGCGCATCTTCTTCGCGGTCGCGAATTTCGCGTCCCAAAAGCCTTGAAAACTCTTTCTCATGCGGGGTTAGCACAACAGGATACTTAGTGTTTTTTAAGCTATCTATATTCCCGCAAATTGCGTTTATTCCATCCGCATCCAGTACAATGGGGACCGTTTCCATGGCAAGAAGATATTGCACCGCCTCCCGTACCCCTGCCGAACGTCCAAGGCCGGAACCAATGAGCACAGCATGCTTATATTGCCCCGCAATGGTCTGTACACTTTTCTTTGTTATTTTTCCATCTTCGCAATGTTCCAATGGAACCACTACTGGTTCCTGTAGTTTTGTGGCCAAAATTGGATAAATGCAATCCGGAACCGCCAAAGTGACAACACCGCTGCCGGTACGCACCGCTGCCTGCGCGGCGAAAAAGGCAGCGCCTGTATATCCACGGCAGCCACATACAGCCATTACTCGCCCATAATCCTCCTTGGAGGAATCCGGGCGCCGGGCTGGAATCATCCCTTCGAAATAGTGCTGATCAATTTTCATAGGCATCGCTCCAAACGGCAACTGCCGTTGCGTATTCCCTGCAATGGGAAATAGAAATGGAAACATTGCTTCTCATTCTCTCTGGAAACCGGACCTGCGGCGTACCATCTTTATTATGGAAAATTTCAATATCTTTCCAGGAAAGGTTGGTCGTAATCCCGCTGCCCGCTGCTTTAGCAACTGCCTCTTTGGCGCAAAAAATTCCCGCGGCGGTAAACTTTGCACCATTCCCTTTGGACAAAATATACCTTCTCTCCTGCTCCGTGTAAATCCGATGGAAAAACGCATCGTTTTCCATATTTTTTGCAATGCGGGAAATTTCAACGATATCGGTTCCGATTTTCACCATACAAAAAGCCGCCGTTTCCATCCATAATATTTTATTATACTACGTTCCTTTTTCTATTGCAATTGCTTCGCTTTGAAATCTCATTCCGCTTGCATTTTCCTGTCGAAAATGCAAACCGCCGTCTTTGCTTATAACGCTATTTCCAGCTGAACCGGGCAATGATCGCTTCCATACACCTCTGTCAGAATTCGACTGTCTATTATTTTATCCGCGATTCGATCGGAAACCAAAAAATAATCAATACGCCATCCGGCATTGTTCTGTCTCGCCCGGAAACGATACGACCACCAACTGTAAACTCCCTGCATCTCCGGATACAGATAACGAAAGCTGTCCGTAAATCCAGCCGCCAAAAGTTTCGTCATTTTCTCCCGCTCTTCCTCGGTAAAACCTGCATTTTTCCGATTTGTTTTGGGATTTTTCAAATCAATTTCCTGATGGGCGACATTCATATCTCCACAGACAATAACCGGCTTTTTTTGGTCCAATCCTGTGATATAGCCGCGAAACGCCTCTTCCCATTCCATTCTGTAAGCAAGCCTGGCAAGGCCGTCCTGACTGTTCGGCGTATATACTGTGACAAAATAAAATGCATCAAATTCCAGCGTAATCACACGGCCTTCACGGTCA
>CAKRRK010000030.1 GCA_934395135.1 uncultured Eubacteriales bacterium
GAAATTCTCAAAGCCCGGAACGAAAACGACCGGGAACTGAAGGAACGCCGCGCCGAAGTCCAGCGGACAGAGCGCCGTCTTGTGCAGAAGGAGGAATCCCTGGACAAGAAAATCGACTCCAACGAGCAGAAAGCGGAAGACTTGAACCGCCGTCTTGCCAAGGCGCAGAAAATTCAGGAAGAGGCAGAACAGCTGAAAAACGCCCAGATGGAGATTCTGGAGCGAATTTCCGGCCTTACAAAAGAAGAGGCCAAGGAATATCTGATCAGTTCCATTGAATCGGAGGCGCGTCATGACGCCGCCGTAAAGTTAAAGGAAATCATGCAAAAAAACAAGGAGGACGCGGAAGCTAACGCAAGAGAATTGATTTCCCTTGCCATCCAGCGGTGCGCTGCAGACCATGTGGCGGAAGCTACCGTTTCTGTCGTTCCTCTCCCCAACGATGAAATGAAGGGCCGCATCATCGGCCGCGAAGGAAGAAATATTCGCACACTCGAAACCCTGACAGGGGTAGACCTTATCATTGATGACACGCCGGAAGCCATCACGCTGTCGTCCTTTGATCCGGTAAGACGCGAAATCGCACGGATCACCCTGGAAAAACTCATTGTAGACGGACGCATTCACCCCGCCCGCATTGAAGAAATGGTGGAGAAAGCTAAAAAAGAAGTGGAGCAGACCATCAAGGCCGAAGGCGAACGGGCCACGTTTGAAACCGGCATCCACAACATTCACCCTGAGCTGGTTCGTCTTTTGGGACGGATGCGTTACCGTACAAGCTATGGACAGAACGTGCTCAAACATTCCATTGAAGTATCCCATATTGCAGGACTGCTGGCCGCCGAACTGGGCGTAGACACCGTTCAGGCCAAGCGCGCAGGACTGCTGCACGACATCGGCAAATCCATTGACCATGAAGTAGAAGGTTCCCATGTGGACATCGGCGTAGATCTTGCCAAAAAGTACAAAGAACATCCAGACATCGTTCATGCAATCGCAGCACACCATGGGGACACCGATCCTCATACGATTGTGGCTTGTCTGGTGCAGGCGGCAGACGCCATTTCCGCGGCACGGCCGGGCGCACGCCGGGAAAACTTGGAAAATTACATCAAACGTCTGGAAAAACTGGAAGAAATCGCCAATACCTCCGAAGGAGTAGAGCGTTCCTATGCCATTCAGGCGGGCCGGGAAATCCGTATCATCGTCAAGCCGGAACAGGTAACCGACGAATCGATGATTTTGCTTGCCCGCGATATCGCGGCAAAGATCGAAAGCGAACTGGATTATCCAGGACAAATCAAAATCAATATGATCCGCGAAACCCGCGCGGTGGACTATGCAAAGTAGCCACACCCTCTCACCGGATTTTAATGCACCGCAGTCATGCGGTGCATTTTTATCTTCCAATCCGCAGATGCAGTATGGAACACCGCGTTATGTCTTTTCTCGGATTGCATTTCTCGCGGAACTGTGCTATGGTAACAAAGGAGGAATTTGTCTATGAATTTGGATTATTTTATCGCGGAAGCGTTTCGTCAAACCGATCCGGAACTTGCTTCCATTCCCAATATGGAACTGTATATGGATCAGATCCTCACCATATTGGAGGAAACCCTGCAGGAGCACAAGCGTTATCCTTCGGACAAGATTATGACCAAAACAATGGTCAACAATTATAGCAAAGAAGGGATTTTAAGCCCGGTAAAAGGTAAAAAATACAGCCGGCAGCAGGTGATCCACCTTCTCTGCATCTATCTGCTGAAGCAGACGCTGTCCATAAAAGATGTGAAAATCCTGTCCACCGGCGAAGATATCAATTATGCTGCCGCTTATGACAGCTACCGTGTCATCCGGCGGCAGATGGAACACACCCTCCCCAGGTATCTGTCCGAGCAGCTTCCCAGCACGCCGGAATCCCGGGAGGACATCCTCGCGGTATGCCTGGCCCTGTCCGCCGCGGCGACCTCCATGACCAAAATCTGCCAGGAGATTGCGGATCATCTGGCAGCGCCCTTTGATGCATATTGAAACTCCCTTTGGACACAGCAGAAGGCGCAGGCATTGCCCTGCGCCTCCCCTTTTCTCTAAGCGATATTTTCCCCTGTTTTGGCTTCATAGCACGGCTCGAATATCGCCATGATTTCGCAGGGAGTCCGCCGCCGCGTTCCCCTGCTGTATTGGGATGGAGCCAACTTTACGCATCCGAAGGGAGGCGGCAGGAACAAAGCAAGCGATTCTATGCTTTTATGGGTTCTTTTTTTTCTCTTCTTTCTCCTTCCGTATGCTCCGAATTCTTGTATGCAAACGGTTCTTCTCTCCGGAGGGAAGGAGGCGAACGCGCAGTGGGAACCGAATTCCCTTCGGTGTCTCCTTCTTCCCAGGCGGCCGCCTTGCCGCCCGCCAACCGGCAACCTGCTCTGTCTCCCAAAAGGCTGCATTTTCAGCCTTTTGGGAGATTTTTTCTAGAGCCGCCTGCTGCTCAGCAGAATAATCTGCCGTTCTTTCCCCAGTCTTTCCAGGAGTTCCATCCCCCGGGCCTGCCGATCTTCATCAAACGTCATAAAGGGATCGTCCAATATGATCGGCATTCCGGGAAACATCACCTTGCACAATGCCAGCCGCAGGGCAAGATACATCTGATCTCTTGTCCCAGTGGACAGACGAAGCCGGTCCAGACGCGCATCGCCGTCGGACACGCTGGGCTGGGACAAGTCGTTTGTCAGCTGCAGCTGCGTATACCGCCCGCCGGTCAGCGTCTCCATATATCCTGCCGCGTACCGCGCGATTTCCGGCGCGGTCTCCCGGGCTACATTCTGATTGGCTCGGACAATGACTTCCTTCGCCAGACAAATCGCAGCAAGATCTTCCTCCGCCGCTGCAAGTTTTCCCGTAAGTTCCCGTTCTTTTTCCCGCAGTTTCTCGCTGCCGCCGCCAATTCTGCCTTTCAAAAACGCAATGTCCTGCCGGAGTTCCGAAAGATACTCCCGTTCTTCCTCGTACTGCCGCTGGAGGCTTTGATACGCATCCGAATCTTCCAGCCGTTCTCTGCCGTTTAAAACATCCTCTTCGTATTGCATCCGGTACAGCGCATGGTCTGCGCTGTAGGCGGCGCCAATGATCTCTTCCACATCCTCCAGGCCGCCGAACTGCGCGCCGCAGGCGCGCAGTTCCTGATACGCCCCGCGGATGCGGCCGGCATACTGCTCTTCCTCCTCCCGCAGCGCCTGTTCCTTCTGATACCACAGCACGCACAGGGCGGCGCCGGCACCCACGCAGGCGCAAAGCAGCGCCATACCATACTGCGGTCCGGAAGCGCTCAGTAAAACCCCCAGCGCGACGAACGCAGCACCCACTGCCAGAGGGATTTTCGCCCGCTTTTTCCGCATTCCCCGACTGGCGCGCCGCTCCTTTTCTTCCGCAAGCAGCGCTTCATACGTTCTGGCAGCCATTACGCTTTCCTGAATCTGCCGGGCTTCCGGCAGGCTTTCTCTGGACTGCCGCAGCCTTTTTTCCGCCGCATCACGGACAGCGCTGTCCCGGCAGGCAGCCGCCAGCGCCTCTTGTTTTTCCCGAATCGCCGCCAGCCGCCGAACCGATTCCTGTTCCTTTTCCGCAGCGTCTGCCAAATCCTGTTCCAGGCTCTCCATACGGCGAATGGCATCCCGGGTTTCCTGTAGCTGCGCCGCCAGCCGCGGCTTTGCGCCATGGCCGTTGCCGGAATCCAGATCCAACCGCTGCCGGTCCAGGCGGCGCAACGCCTCGGTATACGCTGCCGAAGCGTCCCCGCCGGAAGCGAGCGACGCAATTTTGTTATAAATTTCTCCCGATGACACCGCCATATCGGTCCCATCAATGAGCAAAGACGACACAAACCCCTTTTCATTCACGCCAAACAGCGTCTCCCCCGCTGTTTTGGCGGCCAACTCCAGGCATTCCTCTCCACTCTCCGGATCATAGGCGGAAAACTCCTGCATCTCACCGCCTTTTCCGGTTTTTCGCTCGATCACAATCCTTCGCCCCTGAAATTCCAATTCCACTCTGCCGGAAAAGGCGGCCTGGTCCAGCGGCGCATATTTTGTTTTGTCCGACAAAGTGTTTTTTGTGTCCCGCCGGCTGGTGGAAAGGCCGTAAAACATCACCCGGAGCAGGGCGCAGAGGGTGGACTTTCCTTCCTCATTTTTCATCACCAGGCGGTTCAGCCCAGGGCGAAACGTAAATTCCCTTCCCCGAATATTACCGAAATGCCCGGAAACATTGCAAATATTCACAAAGCCTGCCTCCATAAAACCCGATTCTTATGATAAGTATAACATGTTTTCCATAGAATACCTATTTTTTTGTGCTATTTTATTATTGCATTATCATTTTAATTTGCTAAAATGATACTGTGATTACTTAATAGATGGAGGATATACCCTATGAAAACCAAACGATTGTTAGCGCTCTTGCTGGCGCTTGTTATGATGACCGCCGTGTTTGCCGGCTGCGGCACCGACAGCACCGCCCCGGCAGACGACGGAAATACGGCGGATGATACCGCTGCTCCGGCAGATGGCGACGCCGCAGAGGACGGTTCCCTGCAGTATGTGCTGGACAACGGCGCGTTGATCCTCGGCCTGGACGACAGCTTCCCGCCAATGGGATATCGCGATGACAACGACGAAATCATCGGCTTTGACATTGACGTCGCCGCGGCAGTCTGCGAAAAGCTGGGCGTAGCGCTGGAAGTGCAGCCCATCGACTGGGAAGCCAAGGAGCAGGAACTCAATACCAAAAATATTGACTGCATCTGGAACGGCATGTCCGTGACCGAGGAAAGAAAAGAACAGTTGTCTCTCAGCATCCCTTACATGGAAAACCATATGGCGCTGGTGGTACGGCCGGACAGCGGCATTGAAACCATTGCCGATATGGAGGGCAAAATCCTGGCGCTTCAGTCCGGCTCCTCCGCGGAAGACGCTCTGAACGCAAACGAAGAACTTTCCGCCGCCATTGCGGACACAAACTTTTTCCAGGACAATCTGAATGCCCTGATGGATTTGGAAACCCAGAACTCTGACGCCGTGCTGATGGACGACGTTGTGGCAAAGTATCTCATCGCCGAGGGCGGCAAGGATCTCCTCGTCCTCAATGACTTTTTGTATGCGGAAGATTATGCCATTGGATTCCGCAAAGAAGACGTGGCTTTGACAGAAGCGGTAAACGATGCGCTCCGCGCCCTGAAAGAAGACGGTACGCTGGGCGAAATTGCCACCAAATGGTTCGGCAGCGATACCACCATCGTGGCATAAGCGGTTCCGGGCGGAATTAGGACAGAGAGAAACCCCGGTTTCTCTCTGTTTTTCTGCATTTCCCATTGTTTCCGCCGTCATAAATTGCTATAATAAAAGGGCGGCTGATGGGTTTCCGCCGAAACACCGTTTTGACAAAACAGCAAAGGATTGGGAAATATTATGACAGCAGACAAATTTATCGCAATGCTCGGCAACATGCTGGAGGGCTGCGGCCAGACTCTGGAAATCTTCGCTCTGACGGCCGTTATGGCAGTTCCTCTGGGTTTTATCGTCGCCTTGGGCCGTATGAACCGTCATGCCCTGGTCCGCGGCCCCATCCGTATTTACCAGCTTATCTTCCGCGGCACGCCTTTGATGCTGCAGCTTATGTTTATTTTTTACGGTCCTTATTATCTTTGGGACATCAGCTACGACCGGTTTGCCGCCTGCATTCTGACCTTTGTATTAAACTATACCGCATATTTTGCAGAAATTTTCCGCAGCGGCATAGAATCCATCCCCAGCGGCCAGTATGAAGCGGCGAAAGTCTTGGGATATACAAAATTCCAGACCTTTTTCAAGGTGATCCTCCCCCAGGTAGTAAAGCGGGTGCTTCCGCCCACCGGGAGCGAGTTTATGACGCTGGTCAAGGATACCGCCCTGGCACAGATCATCGCGGTGCCGCAGCTTTTTGAGGTGGCGAAAAAATCCGCCAACAAAAATGTTTCCATTATCCCTCTGATTTCCGCCGGCGTCATCTATCTCATTTTAAACGCTGTGGTGGAAATGGCCTTTAAAAAGGCGGAACAAAAACTGGATTACTACAAATAAGGAGAGAGGCTTCTATGTATTTGCTTGAGGCAAAAAATATCGAGAAATCCTTCGGCAGCGTTTCTGTGTTAAAGGATATTTCCCTGACCGTGCCGCAGGGCAAAGTTGTCGCCATCATCGGCCCCTCCGGCTCCGGGAAATCCACCCTGCTCCGCTGCCTTACCCAGTTGGAAACCACCGACCGGGGCGAAATTTCCATTTGTGAGAAAAAAATGATGTGGACGGAAAACGGAAAGGCCGTATATGCCGACAAAACAACGCTGCACAAAATTCTGTTGAACGTCGGGCTTGTTTTTCAGAACTTTCATCTGTTCCCCCACTATTCGGTTTATAAAAATATTATCGATGCGCCGGTAAACGTACTGGGAAAATCCAAAGAGGAAGCCGGCCAAACCGCGATGGATCTTCTCGCCAAAATGAATCTGACGGAAAAGCGGGATGCTTATCCCTGCGAATTGTCCGGCGGTCAGCAACAGCGCGTCGCCATCGCAAGAGCTCTTGCGATGAATCCGAAAATTCTGTTTTTTGACGAGCCGACTTCCGCCCTGGATCCCGAGCTTACCGGCGAAATCCTGAAGGTCATCCGTTCCCTCGCGGAAGAAAAGATGACGATGGTTGTCGTAACCCACGAGATGGAATTTGCCAAAGGTGTTGCGGACCATGTGATTTTTATGGACGGCGGCGTCATTGTGGAAGAAGGCACCCCGTCGGAAGTGTTCGACCACACCGCCAATGCCCGGACAAAAGCCTTTTTGAGCCGATTTACCCATTAAACGCCCTGAAAATTTAAAGATTACCAAAATTGGCGGAAAATTTTTTATGCATTATAGGCAAATTACAATTTACAAACCGGTATTTTTGTTATAAAATTATCTTGTGCAAAGGGATAATTTCTGTTATCTCTTTCTCGCCGCGTCATCCCCTTTGTATAGAGTGTACAAGGCGTCCGGCCAAAAAGACTGTATTTATTTTGCACCTTTGTTGGTTCTTTTCGTTGATGTTTTGGTAATATTTTGGTACAATTGAATTGGCTCGATCCTCTGTTGCAGTTTGCGGCGGAACCTGCCAGATCCAATCCAAAGACAGGAGCTGATTTTTGTGCGCGAAATTCTTTTTAAGCCAACTCTTTATAAGTTTCAGACATTCGGCGAATTTGCCAAAGAATTTGAACTGAAAAAAGGCGACTTGGTCTTTACAAACAAGCGCATTTACGACGCCTATATGCAGAAGGAAAACCTCCCTTGTTCCTACGCATTCCGGGACACGTTCGGCAAAGGCGAGCCGACAGAGGAATCCATTGAGGCTATGTTTGCCGCGATCCCCTTTGACAGTTACGACCGGGTGGTCGCCATTGGCGGCGGCGCGATTTTGGATACCGCCAAGCTGCTGGGACTGGAACGGCCGGACACGGTGCACAACCTGTTTTTTAAAAAATATCCGGTTCAGAAAAAGAAACCGGTGATTGCGATCCCCACGACCTGCGGCACCGGCTCCGAGGTAACGGAGATTTCTGTTGCCATCGTCCGGGACGACGCGGGACAAACCACAAAGTTAGGACTTGTTTCGGAGGAACTCATTCCTACTACCGTTTGCCTTATCCCGGAACTTTTGCGGCCTCTGCCGTACAAACCGTTTGCCTCCTCCGCCATTGATGCCCTCATCCATGCGGTGGAATCCTATTTGTCCCCAGCCAGAGCTACTATGACGTCCGAGTTGTTCGGCAGCCGAGCTATGGAGCTTATCCTGCAAGGCTTCCAACGCATTGCCAGGGAAGGGCCAGACGCCCGTTTTGACTTTCTGGAAGAATTCGTCACAGCATCCCTGTATGCCGGTCTCGCCTTTTTGCAGGCGGGCTGTGCCACAGTGCATGCTATGAGTTTTCCCCTCGGCGGTACCTACGGCGTTCCCCATGGAGAGTCCAACTATGCTCTGTTTCCAAAGGTTTTGGAAAAATATGACGCCATTCACCCCACCGGCAAAATCACGGCGCTGAAAAAAACCATTGCCCGTAGTCTGGGCGGACCGGAAGACCAAGCCATCGCCGCTTTGTGCGCGCTGCTGCAGAACATTCTTCCGGTAAGGCCGTTGCGGGAGTATGGGGTTCAGCCGGCGGATATTGAAAAGTTTGCCGATTCCGTGCTGTTAAACCAGCAGCGCCTGGTCATTAATTCCTATGTCCCTCTGGACCGGTCTTTGATCGTGGAAATTTATACGGAGTGCTATTAAATCACAAATATAAATTTTTTATATAAAAATTTTATATTACATAATGAAAGGATGACTGACTATCATGATGACAAGAGACCAGTATATCGAATCCCTGAGAAAACTCAACTTGAATCTCTGGATGTTCGGTAAGAAGGTGGAAAATCCGGTAGATAACGAGATTATCAAGCCTTCTATGAATTCCTTCGCAATGACCTATGCGCTTGCAGAGGATCCCCAGTATGAAGATCTTATGACCGCGACTTCTTCCCTCACCGGCAAGAAGATCAACCGTTTTGCGCATCTTCATCAGTCCACCGACGACCTGATCAAGAAGGTTAAGATGCAGAGACTTCTTGGCCAGCAGACAGCGGCTTGCTTCCAGAGATGCGTAGGTATGGATGCTGCAAACGCAGTTTATTCCACCACCTATGAAACCGATGAAGCCTGCGGCACAAAATATTTTGACAACTTTGTAAAGTTCTGGACCAAGGTGCAGGACGAAGACTTGGCCGTTGACGGCGCGATGACCGACGTAAAGGGCGATCGTTCCCTTTCTCCGTCCCAGCAGGCTGACCCGGATCTGTTCCTCCACGTTGTGGAACGTACACCGGACGGCGTTTATGTAACCGGCGCAAAAGCACATCAGACCGGCTATGTAAATTCTCACTATGTCCTCGTTATGCCGACCATCTCTATGAGGGAAGGCGACGAAGACTATGCGATTTCCTTCGCCTGCCCGACCGACGCGCCTGGCATCACCCTGATTTATGGCCGTCAGTCCTGCGACACAAGAAAAACAGAAGAATTCAACGACATTGACGTTGGCAACAAGGTATACGGCGGCCACGAAGTTCTGGTTATTTTTGACCGCGTATTCATTCCGAACGATATGATCTTCCTCAACGGTGAAGTTGCATTCTCCGGTATGATGGTAGAACGTTTCGCTGGTTATCACAGACAGTCTTACGGCGGATGTAAGGTTGGTGTGGGCGATGTGCTGATCGGTGCTTCCGCTGTTGCGGTTGAAATGGCTGGCGCTGCAAAGGCTTCCCATGTCAAGGATAAGCTCATCGAAATGAATCACCTGAACGAAACGCTGTACTGCTGCGGTATCGCTTGCTCTTCTCAGGGCACAAAAACCAAGGCTGGCAACTACCTTATCGATCTGCTCCTTGCCAATGTCTGCAAGCAGAACGTAACCCGTTTCCCCTATGAAATCGCACGTCTTGCGGAAGACTTGGCCGGCGGCCTGATGGTAACCATGCCGTCTGAAGCAGATTACAGAAATCCGGAACTCAAGCCTTACATCGAAAAATACCTCAAGGGCGTCGCTTCCGTTCCAACGGAAGACCGTATGAGAATTCTTCGTCTCATCGAAAACCTGACCCTTGGTACCGCTGCTGTAGGCTACAGAACCGAATCTATGCATGGTGCTGGTTCTCCGCAGGCGCAGAGAATCATGATTTCCCGTCAGGCAAATATGGCGCAGAAGAAGGCGCTTGCAAAGAAAATTGCCCGCATCGACTAATTTTTACGGATTGTTTTAATATTTCCATACGGGCACTCGCGGAACATCTGCTTCGCGGGTGCCCCTATGGTATATTTGAAATTTTGATTTGGGCCGGAACCCGGCATAAATCAAAATTTCAAATCCCTTTTTGGAGGTGAGCTTACGACCAGAATCGCTGTAAAATTCTGCGGCGGCTGCAATCCCCGCTACGATCGCGGAGAAGCTTTGGAAAAATTGAAGGAAATTTTTCAGGGGCGGGCCGTATTTTCCTATCCCCAGGAAGGCGCAACGTATGATATCCTGCTGGTTATCACGGGATGCGGCGCCTGTCATTATGATTATCCGGAAATTTCCGCCGCGCATCGGGTCTATATCGATCTTCCCCAGCAATTTGATGAAGCTGTTTCCAAGCTTTCTTCATTGATACAATAAACATTTTTATATCTTAGGAGGATACAACAATGAGTTGGCAAGACATTTATAAGGAAAGACTCGGTTCTGTAACCGATGCGGTCAACCTGATGAAGGACGGAGACCGTATTGTGTTAGGGCACTGTGTGATGGAAGCCACGGGTTTCCAGACGGAAATGGTGCGGCAGGCAAAAGAACTGGATAAGTTCCACAACGTTGAAGTAGTTCACATGGTGTATATGGGCGACGGCGCATACCTCAGCCCTGATATGGAAGGTCACTTCCGCCACAACGCGCTGTTTGTAGGCGGCCCTGCAAGAGCCGCGGTTAAGGAACACCGTGCGGATGTAACTCCCATTCATTTCAGCGCATCCCCCGCTTTGTACCGCAGCCCGGACTTCCCAATTGACATCTTTGCCTGCAAGTGCACGCCTCCGAACAAAGCCGGTTATGTAAACCTGGGTGTTTCCTGTGACTACGGCCTTGCCGCCATCGAATCCGCCAAGCTGGTTGTTGCGGAAGTAAATGAAAACGTTCCGGCAACCTTTGGCGACACTTGGGTTCATGTTTCTGAAATTGACGCGTTCTATCAGGATAACTGCCCCATCGCAGAACTTCAGCCGCCAAAGATCGGCGACCTGGAAATGGAGATCGGCAAGCACGTTTCCACCCTCATCAATGATGGCGACTGTCTGCAGCTTGGCATCGGCGCTCTGCCGGATGCAATCCTTTCGTTCCTGCATGACAAAAAGGATCTGGGCATCCATACCGAAATGATCTCTGATGGGATTCTTCCCCTGATTGAAGAAGGTGTTGTCAACTGCAAGAAAAAGCAGATTGATCCCGGTAAAATTGTTACCACCTTTATTATGGGTACCCGCAAAATTTACGATTATGTAGACCAGAACCCATTTGTTGTCTTTAAACCTGTGGATTATACCAACAATCCGTATGTTATCGCCCAGAATGACAACGTAGTTTCCATCAATTCCTGCATTGAAGTGGATTTGATGGGGCAGGTTTGCGCGGAAGCCATCGGCGAACGCCAGATTTCCGGCATCGGCGGTCAGATGGACTTCATCAAGGGCGCTAATATGTCCCGCGGCGGACGCGCCATCCTGGCAATTGCATCCCAAACCAAGGGGCGCTCTAAGATTGTTCCGTTCCTCACCCATGGCGCACCGGTTACCTCCCCGCGTACCGACGTGAATTACATTGTCACCGAATACGGTATCGCAAAGCTCTATGGCAAAACGCTGCGGGAACGGGCACGGGCACTCATTAACATCGCGCATCCGGACAACCGTCCGGAACTCATCGAAGAATATGAAAGAAGATTCTGCGAAAAATTCTAACCATTTTTAAATTTAGAAATTAGGAGAGAGCTTTTATGAACACATATATTATTTCCGCTTGCAGAACCGCCATTGGCTCTTATGGCGGCACTCTGCGGGACGTCAGTGCCGCAACCCTCGCTACCGCAGTTACCAAAAATGCTTTGGAGCGTGCCAAGGTTGCAGGTTCTGAAGTTGAAGAAGTTGTTTTTGGTCAGGTACTTCCGGCCGGCTGCGGCCAGAATATCGCCCGTCAGGCCAGCCTTGGCGCCGACATGCCCTTGGAAACCCCGGCGATGACGATTAACAAGGTCTGCGGTTCCTCGATGCGCGCGATTTCCCTCAGCGCCCAGATGATCAAATCCGGCGATCTCAACATTATGCTCGCCGGCGGTGTGGAAAGCATGTCCGGCGCGCCGTATTATTCCAAAAATATGCGCTGGGGCGCCAGAATGAACGACATCAAAATGATCGACGGCATGGTATTTGACGGCGTGTGGGATATTTTTAACAACTATCATATGGGCATCACCGCAGAAAATGTGGCGGAGAAATACGGCATCACCAGAGAGATGCAGGATGAAATCGCCTATAATTCGCAGATGAAAGCCGCTAAAGCGGTTGCTTCCGGTCGGTTCAAAGACGAAATCATCCCCATCGAAGTAAAGAAAAAGAAAGACGTCATTGTGTTCGATACGGACGAATATGTAAAGGCAAATACCACAATGGAGATTTTGGCAAAACTCCGTCCGGCCTTTAAAAAGGACGGCACCGTAACCGCCGGCAACGCGTCGGGCATCAATGATGCTGCCGCTGCGATGGTCATTGCTTCGGAAGAATATGTCCGGGCACATGGCATCAAGCCGCTGGTAAAAATTCGTTCTTATGGCTCTGTTGGCTGCGATCCGTCCATTATGGGCGTCGGCCCCATCGAATCCACCCGCCAGGCGCTCAAGCGGGCAGGTATTACGGTTGCCGATCTGGATCTCATTGAATCCAATGAAGCTTTCGCTGCACAGGCTGCTGCTGTCAATACGACATTGGGCTTTGATATGGATAAGGTCAACGTAAACGGCGGCGCCATTGCTCTGGGTCACCCGATTGGCGCGGCAGGTTGCCGGATCACCACCACCTTGATTCACGAGCTCATTAAGCGCGACGGTACTCTGGGCCTTGCTACTATGTGCATTGGCGGCGGCATGGGAGAAGCCATCGTGGTAGAACGGGACGAACTTTGCAAATAAACGATAGGAATCCATTTTAGAAAAGGGAGCGGACGCTCCCTTTTCTTATAACAAAGGGGTGTATTTTATGGAAAAACAGGTAATCATCGAAAAAAAAGGCAATGTTGCCATTGTCACCATCAACCGCCCAAAAGCCCTTAACGCGCTCAATTCCTCTGTATACCATGAGTTGGACGCTGCCTTTTCCGAGGTCGGCGCTATGGAGGATGTATATTGCGTGATCCTTACCGGCGCGGGGGATAAATCCTTTGTGGCTGGCGCTGACATCGCGCAGATGAAGGATCTGGATGTGGCTGGCGGCAAACAGTTCGGCAACGACGGCAACGCAGTCTGCCGGCGGATCGAAACCTTCCGGCGGCCCGTGATTGCTGCCATCAATGGGTATTGCCTTGGAGGCGGCTGCGAACTCGCTATGTGTGCGGATATCCGCATCTGCTCAGAGAACGCACGGTTTGGCCAGCCGGAAACCGGTCTTGGCATCACCCCGGGATGCGGCGGCACACAGCGGCTTGCCCGGCTTGTAGGCTTAGGCAAAGCCAAGGAAATGATTTATACCGCAAGAGGCAATTACACTGCGCAGGATGCACTGCAGATGGGACTGGTCAACTATGTCTATCCCCAGGAAATCCTGATGGAAGAAGCGTTGAAACTGGCAAACAGCATTGCACAGCAGGCGCCCATCGCCGTAGCATTCTGCAAGGAAGTGATAAACGCCGGAATACAGACAGACATCGATTCCGCCCTGCAGATGGAAGCCAACGTGTTTGCGCAGTGCTTTGCTACCGAAGATCAAAAAATGGCAATGACGGAATTTGTCAACAAGGTAAAACCAAAGAGTCCTTTCCAAAACAAGTAGCTTACCAAAAAAGAAGCAGCCTGGAGCTGCTTCTTTTTTGGTCGAAACCGTAAATTCCCTGTGAACTTTCTTGCCGCCTCTTGATTTTCCCCCCGGAGACTGGCTATAATGGAAACGGTTGCAACACGCTGCAAAAGGAGGATCGTACCGTGAATCTCATTAATATGCCGTTCAGCACTTCCAGCCTTCCAAAAGAGCTGGAATCCACGGAGTTGTTCGAGCGCGGCAAAGAATTCTTGATTCTGATGAACTGGTATCAATGCGCTATGATGGAGGTGGAAACCAAGCTTCGGGTGTTGGATTCCGAATTTTCCGTCCAATATGACCGCAATCCCATCGAATCCATTACTACCCGTCTGAAAAACCCGCTGAGCATCGCACAAAAGCTGATGCGCCGGGAACTGGACATTAACATCCAAAACATTGAGGACAACCTGTTTGATGTAGCGGGCATCCGGGTGGTGTGCGATTTCATTGAAGATATTTATTCGCTGGAACATCTGCTTCTGCAGCAGGACGATATCACGTTAATCCGCCGGAAAGATTACATTGCCCACCCCAAGCCCAATGGTTACCGCAGCCTGCATCTGATTGTAGCCATCCCCATCTTTCTGTCTACGGAAAAGAAAATCGTCAATGTGGAAGTGCAATTCCGCACCATCGCAATGGATTTCTGGGCCAGTGTGGAGCATAAGCTGAAATACAAGAAACACGTGGCAAACGAAGAACGAATTGTGGAAAAGCTGCGGGAATGTTCGGAAAGCATTGCCCTGATTGACCGACAGATGCAGGAAATTCGCCGGGAAATCGATGCCAGCCGCAAAGAATAGCGTCCTCTTCCGACGGCACGCAGCAAGCTTTGGCTCCCGGCATAGTTCTGCCGCTCTTTGCCCTTTCAAAGGAACAACCCGCCAGAGGCTGGACGTGATCCGGCCTCCGGCGGGTTTTCTGCGCAATCTGTTTTTATCCCCGGCGCTGTTTCGCGGGGAATACTTCATCCTGCCCTGCTGCCAACCCAAAAGAATCCGGCGCCGATGGTTGCCGTCAAAATCCGGATGGCTTCCGCATAGATATCATATGCAGGAGCTTTGAGCAGCAGCGGAAACAGCATATAGAGAATCAGGAACACCGCCACGGTAAAAACCGCCCGTTTCCAGCGTTTTCCCGCCATAGAATCCCTCCTGTTTGTTTTGTCTGTCGGATAAGGGAATCCCTCCCTGCCAAACTTTTTATGACAGAGAAGGTCTGACCGCCGTCTTTCCCATAAACCAGTGCTTCTTATAATTCGATCTGACTGTAAGTGGTATAACCACCGGACAAATCTATGGCATGAAACCCGTTTTGAATTAAAATGCGGCAGGCCACAT
>CAKRRK010000031.1 GCA_934395135.1 uncultured Eubacteriales bacterium
AAAGGTGACGAGGAGTAAATTCGGCATCCAGTCTTTTGAGAAAATGCTGGAATTTACCCGGCTTGCCCAGAAATATATTCCCAGGGTTATTTTGTCGGTGGTGGATATCATTGGGGAAGCGGAAATTGAAAAATCCAGGGAAATTTGCAAGAGCACCGGCGCGGAATTTCGTGTTCGGCAATACGAATAAAATCATGGCATTGGCGAAAAGAATAGATAAAACTCCTGTTTCAACAGGGGTTTTATTGTTTTTGTTCAAAGAAACAAATCAAAACGATACACAAAGGAAATCGGCGCGGAACAGGAAAATTCACAGAAGGAAGCGGAAAAACCGGAAAAAAGACGGAGAAAACCGGGGGACAGTCAAATGTTGGCGGCGGCTGGTTTTGTACAAAAAAATGAAAGGCTTTTTTGTATATATTTTAGCGGAGAAAAAGCGAAAATTGCCTTGACGGAAGGTGCAATTTGCAGTAAAATAAGTTGGTTGATAAAATTTTAACAATTTTATGGGAAGTTATTTCAGAAGGGGTTGGTAGAAAGTGAATTTTATCCAGTTTCTCATTTTGTTCCCGTTCGTAGCAGCAGTGGTTTTAGCCTTCGTGTCCCATAACGGGGCGCGCCGTGTGGTTGTCATCATCAGCAGCGCGCTGATTATTGCGGCTGCGGCGGCGATTGCTGTTCCGGTCCTTGTCACAGGACAGGCGGTAACACTTTTTGAGCACACGCATACGCTCGATATGATCATGCTTGGGGTGGAAGTTTTCCTTATGTGCCTGATCGTGTTCCTGAGCTTCAAGTACAAAAAGTACTACGCAGCGGTGCTGTCCGTGGCGCAGACCGTGCTGATGGCCTGGTTTGAGCTGTCCGGAAGAGGCGCTTCCGAACAGAATCATATTTATATCGACCGGCTGTCGAGCATTATGATTCTGATCGTCGCCGTGGTAGGATGTCTGATCTGCATTTATGCAGTAGGCTATATGAACGACTATCATCACCATCACACCGAGTACAAAGACAGAAGAAAGTTTTTCTTCGCGATGCTGTTTGTATTCCTTGGGGCGATGTTTGGTCTTGTGACCTCCAGCAATATGATCTGGCTGTATTTCTTCTGGGAAATCACCAGCGTGGCATCGTTCCTCCTCATCGGCTATACGAGGACCGGCGAGGCGGTGAACAATTCCTTCCGCGCATTGTGGATGAACCTGCTGGGCGGTTTGGGATTTGCCGTCGCCATTGTCTGGCTGGGCGGTCTGTTCGGGATTGCGACGCTGCAGGATCTCATTCTGATCGGATGCAGCGAATACGGCATTCTGATGGTGTTCCCGATTTTTCTGCTGGCGTTTGCCGGCCTTACCAAATCCGCGCAAATGCCGTTTTCCAAATGGTTGCTGGGCGCGATGGTGGCGCCGACGCCGACGTCCGCGCTGTTACATAGTGCCACAATGGTAAAGGCGGGCGTGTACCTGCTTCTGCGGCTGGCGCCTGCCATGCAGGGCACGACAGCGGGCTTGATGGTGAGTCTTATCGGCGGCTTCACCTTCTTTATCACAAGCCTGTTTGCCATTACTCAGAGCGACGGGAAAAAGGTGCTGGCCTATTCCACCATTTCCAATCTGGGCCTTATTACCGCCTGTGCCGGCATCGGCACGTCGGAAACCATCTGGGCAGGCATTCTGCTGATGATCTTCCATGCGGTTTCCAAGTCCATGCTGTTCCAGTCTGTGGGCGCGGTGGAAAATGCCACCGGCAGCCGCGATATCGAAGATATGCACGGCCTCATCGTCAGAC
Organism: uncultured Eubacteriales bacterium; assembly: GCA_934395135.1. Taxonomy (GTDB): domain Bacteria; phylum Bacillota; class Clostridia; order Oscillospirales; family Butyricicoccaceae; genus CAKRRK01. The sequence goes on from CAKRRK010000031.1 coordinate 1,789, forward strand.
TGCCGAAGCTTGCCCTTGTTATGGTGCTCGGCATCATCGGCATGTATCTTGCGCCCTTTGGCATGCTGGTGTCCAAGTGGGCGGCGCTGAAAGCGTTTGTGGATTCCGGCAATTTCATTCTGGTTTGCCTGGTGGCGTTCGGCAGTGCTACAACCCTGTTTTACTGGACAAAGTGGCTGGGAAAAATTATTTCCGTCAGCTCCCAGTCCAGACGGCATGAAAATACCACGCCGGGTACGGCATGGTTTTCTTTGGCAATCCATGCCGTTTTGATGGTGGCTCTGTGCTTTGTATTCCCGTTGATTTCTTCCAAGGTGCTGCTTCCGTACCTCGCAGACATTTTCGGACCAAATGCAATCGCGGCCATCAGCCAGAGCAACCTTGTTATTATGATTATTATGATTGTCTTGATGGTGGTCATCCCAGCCATTGGCTACGCCATTTCCAAGTCGGCCAAAGAGGAACGGTCTATGGTATATATGGGCGGTATCAACGAGGGGGATGACCGGGAATTTACCGATTCCTTCGGCGGCAAAAAGACAATGTATCTCACCAACTGGTATATGACCGATTTGTTTGGCGAGCACAAGTTGTGGAAGCCAAGCATCTATATTGCAACAGCAATTATCGTCGTGACAATCGCGATCACAATGGGAGGTGCGTTTTAAATGCTGAATCAGACGACCATTACAATCATTGGAATTGTGGCCTACATTGTGTTAGCGCCACTCCTTGGCGGCCTTCTTGCAGGCATTGACCGAAAGATTACAGCAAGGATGCAGGGAAGACAGGGGCCGCCGATTCTCCAGTCTTTTTATGACGTAACCAAGCTTATCAACAAAAAGACGTTTATCGTAAACAATATGCAGCACTTCCTGGTGTTCAGCTTTTTGATTTTTGTGATTTTGACCGGCGCCCTGTTTTTTGGCGGGTTTGACATCCTGTTGGTGTTCTTTACGCTGACAACGGCGGCGATGTTCCTTGTCATTGCAGCTACCTCCGCAAACTCTCCGTACAGCTCTATGGGCGCGCAGAGAGAGCTTGCCCAGATGCTGGCTTATGAGCCGATGGTGCTGCTGGCGGCGGTAGGCCTGTATATGGCGACCGGCAGTTTCCGGGTATCGGATATTGTTCAGGCAGACGTGTCCGCTATCGCATACCTTCCCGGCGTATTTTTTGGATTCCTTTATATCCTGACCATCAAGCTGCGGAAGTCGCCGTTTGACCTCAGCACCTCTCACCATGCCCATCAGGAAATGGTAAAAGGTATTTCCACCGAGCTTTCCGGCGGCGTGCTTGCGCTGATGGAGGTGGCTCACTGGTATGAAAATATTCTGCTTTTGGGGATTGTCGGCCTGTTTATTGTAAACTCTACATGGTGGAGCGTTATCATTGCCGTTGCAGTTTGCATTGTGGCATATTTTGTGGAAATACTCATTGATAACACCAGCGCGCGTGTCAAGTGGAACCTGATGTTCAAATCCGCATGGGGTATCACCATTGTCTTTGGCGCCATCAATATCCTGGTGTTACAGTTTATTAAGTAAGGAGGAAGCGAACAATGGCAAATGTAGCAAAATCTCCGTGGCTGCTCCATTATGACGGCTCCAGCTGCAATGGATGCGATATTGAAGTGCTGGCCTGTCTGACTCCGGTATATGACGTGGAACGCTTTGGCGTAATCAACACAGGGAATCCAAGACATGCGGATATACTTCTGGTAACCGGCGGCATCAACCATCAGAACAAACCCGTTCTGGAACAGATTTACGCGCAGATGCCCGAGCCCAAAGTGGTAGTGGCGGTTGGCATTTGCGCCTGCAACGGCGGTGTGTTTAAAGAGTGCTATAATATCCTGGGCGGCGCCGACAAGGTGATTCCGGTGGATATTTATGTACCGGGCTGCGCCGCGCGGCCTCAGGCCATTATCGACGGCGTGGTAAAAGCCGTTGGCCTTTTGCAGCAAAAGCATGAGGCGCTGAAGAAAGGGAAGTGAGGTTACAGCAATGAGAGAAACCTATGATTTGATTGAAATTGCCCCGGAAGAACTCACGGCAAAAGCGCTGGACGAAAAGAAAAAGGGCGCCCATCTTGTGCAGATCAGTTCGGTGCGCATTGAAAAGGGCTTTGAGCTTTCCTATTCCTTTGCGGACGAAGAAAACCATATGGTAAATTATCGCATCGTCATCGACGAGGATTACGAAATGCTCAGCATCAGCGATATTTTTCCGCCGGCATTTCTGTATGAAAACGAGATCGCGGAGCTTTTCGGCGTAAAAATCAACCATATTAATTTGGATTATGGAAACAAGCTTTACCGCATCGATGTGGAAGCTCCGTTTAAAAATTAAGGAGGGAAGGAAACATGGCAAAAAGAAGCGTAGTACCATTTGGCCCGCAGCATCCGGTTCTTCCGGAGCCGATCCATCTGGATTTGGTGGTCGAAGATGAAAAAGTCGTGCAAGCGGTTCCTTCCATTGGGTTTATTCACAGAGGATTGGAAAAGCTTGTGGAAAAGCGTGACTTCAATGACTATACGTATGTCGTAGAACGGATCTGCGGCATCTGCAGCTATATGCATGGCATGGGCTATTGCGAAGCGATGGAACGGGTCTTTGACGTGGAAATTCCGGAGCGCGCCAAGTATCTCCGCACGATTTGGTGTGAAATGTCCAGAATCCACAGCCACTTGCTGTGGCTGGGCCTGCTTGCAGACGGCTTCGGTTTCGAAAGCCTGTTTATGCAGTGCTGGAGAATGCGGGAAAAGGTTCTGGATATGCTGGAAGCGTCTACCGGCGGACGGGTAATTTTCTCCGTGAATAAAATCGGCGGCGTGCTGAAGGACATGGACAAGGATATGCTCCAGAGTTTTCTCAAAATGTTTGACGATATGGCGGACGATATCCGGCGTTTGACCAACGTATTTTTGGGCGACTACACGGTGGAATCCAGGCTGAAGGGTGTCGGCATCCTGTCCAGGGAGAACGCCATCAAGTACGGCGCGGTAGGTCCTATGCTCCGGGCAAGCGGCGTAAAGCGCGACACCAGAAAACTGGGCTATGCGGCGTATGATAACATCGAATTTGACATTCTCACCAGCGATGCGTGCGATAGTTTTGCAAGATGCGATGTCCGCATTAAGGAAATTTTCCAGTCTATGGATATTATCCGCCAAGCGGCGGAAAAAATTCCGGATGGCGAGATTGCCACCCAGGTAAAGGGCATGCCCAAGGGCGAAGCCTTCTTCCGTCTCGAACAGCCACGCGGCGAGGCGATTTACTATGTGAAAGCCAACGGTACCAGGTTCCTGGATCGGGCCAGAATCCGCACCGCTACCTTTGCCAATATCACCTCTCTGGTGGATATCCTGCAGGGGTGCGATCTTGCGGACGTGCCGATTATGGTTCTGACCATTGATCCATGTGTCAGCTGTACGGAACGATAAGGAGGAGAGTGCGGTATGTCTATCATTATGAAGTTTACAAAGCACGCCCTTGGAAACCTCTTTTCCAAACCGGCTACCAGCGGGTACCCGTTTGTTCAGCCGAACTATCCTGCCCGTACAAGAGGACGGGTGGCCATTGACATTGACGCATGCATTTTCTGCGGCGCCTGCCAGAGAAAATGCCCCTCCGGCGCTATCACAGTAGACCGGAACGCCAAGACCTGGACCATTGAGCGCATGGGTTGCGTTCAATGTGCCAACTGCGTGGAAGGCTGCCCGAAAAAGTGCCTTTCGATGGAGCAGCTTTACACGGAACCCGGCGCGGAAAAAGTGGTGGATACCATTGCGCAGCCGCAAAAGGAAGCGGCCGCTTCGCCCAAGGGGGACGTTGTCATTGACAAAGACAATTGCGTGTTCTGCGGCTTGTGTGCCAAGAACTGCCCCGCTGGGGTAATCACGGTGGACCGGGGGAATAAATCCTGGGAAATTGATAAAGATAACTGTGCGCAGTGCGGTCTGTGCGTGGAAAAATGTCCGAAAAAGTGTCTTTCCATGGGCAATGCTGCGCCGTCTGCTGCGAACCCAGCGTCGGCCGCTGCACCGGAAGAAAAATAGATTTCTGCCGGATGACGGTGTGCAGGCGGACAAGAAGATCGTATTTTCTGCGGCATTCTGCACGGGGAACCGAACCGCCCGATCAGCGTTATCGCGGTTTTTTTCCGGCGGGGAACTCCTGAGAAACGGAGCGGGATATCGGGTACCGTGTGTCTGCTTATGAAAATACCCGAAAATGCCTTTCGAAGGGCGAAATATGCTTAGGAAAAGGCGGCTTTGAAAGCCGCCTTTTTAATAAAAGGAGGAAGCTTATTATGCACGAGCATCATGAGGCGGTACACATTATCGAACATGCCATAGAAGAAGCCAAGCAGCAGGGGAAAGACCGGGTAACAAAAATTAATCTCGTAATTGGTGACAGCTCCGGCTTTTCGCCGGAAGCCATCCGAATGAATTTTGAACTGGCGGCGGAGGGCACCATCTGTGAAGGCGCGGAGATTTGTGTGCGGGAAGTTAAATCTATGCTGCGCTGTCCCAAATGCCATGAGCTGTTTGTGCGCCGGCCGTTCCATTTTGAATGCCCCCACTGCGGTACGGAAGGGGAACCCAGCGAAATTGGAAAAGAAATGGCCATCGACAGCATCGAAACGGAATGAATCATGGGATGCGCATAACGGTATACGGCATTGTCCAAGGCGTGGGCTACCGGCCCTTTGTGGTGCGGCTCGCACAACGCCTTGGGCTTTGTGGTTCTATCCAGAATAACGGCGGTATCGTGTCCATCGAGGCGCAGGGAACTGCGGCGGCGCTGGAGGAATTTGTGCAGCGGCTTCGGACGCAATGCCCGCCGGGCGGTATGGTAACCGATGTTTTGACGGAGGAAGCGCCGCTGGAGGATGTGCAGACGTTTGGAATTCGGGAAAGCAGCGATACTGCGGCAGGTGCGCCGGTGATTCCACCGGATTTACCAGTGTGCGATCTCTGCGCTGCAGAATTGTATGACCGAAAGGACCGACGGAAGGGCTATCCTTTCCTCAGCTGTGTGTCCTGCGGGCCGCGTTACAGCATTATCCGGCGGCTGCCCTATGACCGGGAAAACATCACAATGGATCGGTTTGCCATGTGTGCGGACTGCACGGAAGAATACCAGGACCTTGCCAGCCGGCGGTGCCATGCACAAACCATCGCATGCCATGCTTGCGGGCCGCAGCTTTTGTACGAAACTTCCGGCGGAACGTGGGAGAAGACCGCGGCGTTTGATCGGGCGGTGAACGACCTGCGGGCCGGCGGCATTCTGGCCGTCAAGGACATCGGCGGCTATCATTTTGTGTGCCGGCCAGATGACGAAGCGTCGGCGCGGCGGCTTCGCCGAATAAAGGGCCGGGAGAAAAAGCCGTTTGCCGTGATGTTCCCCGACGAAGCGTCGGCGGAAGCATATTGCCAAATATCGGCAGAGGAACGAGACGCGCTGCAGTCTGTCCCAAGGCCCATTGTTTTGCTGGGAAAAAAGCGGGATTTTGCCGCGTCGGTCTGTGGGGAAAGCGATCAGATTGGGGCATTTTTGCCGGCGGCGCCGTTGCAGCTGATGCTTTGCAGAGAACTGGGACCGCTGGTTATGACCAGCGCAAACCGCTCTGGCGCGCCGATTTTTATCGACGATTCGGAGATGCGTTCTTTTTTTCAGGAGACCGATGGCCTTTGCGGCGTGCTTTATCACAAGCGGGAAATTCTAACGCCGCTGGATGACTCGGTGGTGCGGGTGCTGGACGGAAAAACGCAGGTAATCCGTCGGGCCAGGGGCTATGTTCCGATGCCGTTGCTTTTGCAGGAACGCGCAGAGCAGCCTTTTTTTGCCGCGGGCAGCGATTTAAAAGCGGCGTTTTGCCTTTTTTGGGAAAACCGGGGGTATATGAGCCAGTATTTTGGAGACCTGGAGGATTTGGATGTTTACCGAACGTATCAGAAAACGGTGCCGCATATGGCGGCGCTGCACCGCATCTGGCCGGAAAAGGCGGTTTGTGATATGCATCCCCGCTATTTCAGCGCGCAGTATGCCAAAAAACAATTTGCTCATGTAAAGCCAGTGCAGCACCATATGGCCCATGTGGCGTCCGTTCTGGCGGAGCACCGGCTGGAGGAGGACGTGATCGGCGTTTCCTTTGACGGAACCGGCTATGGCCTGGACGGCGCTGTTTGGGGCGGAGAATTTTTTCGATGGCAGGACAGCGCAATGGAACGGGTTGCGCATTTGGAATATGTAACGCTTTGCGGCGGAGATGCCTCCGCCAAAGACGCGGTGTTATCCAAGGGCTGTTATCTGCATCATTGCGGCCTGCCTTGTGAGGATCCTGCGTTTCCGATGCTGCAGGCCGCAATCAAACAACAGATCAACACCTACCGGTATTCCGGCATGGGCCGCTTGTTTGATGCTGTGGCGGCACTTTTGGGCATTTGCCGGGAAAACGGATACGAAGGAGAATGCGCCATCCAGCTGGAGCAGGCGGCTGCGGCGGCACAGGGAGCAGATCCTCCGCCGGCGCTTTACTTTGGCACGGAAACCGGGTATAATAACCTTGTTTTAACCATCAAACCTTTGCTGGAGGGGATCCTTGCGGCGCAGGCAGAAGGGATTTCCCCCGGCGTGATTGCGCTGGGCTTTCACCAGGCCGTTGTCCGGGCGGTGCGGCAGGTATGCGGCGCATTGCGCCGGAAATATGGCATCGCTTCCGTGGCGTTAAGCGGCGGTGTGTTTATGAACCGCATTCTGTGCGAAGGGTGCTTGAAAGGCTTGCGGGAAGATGGATTTTCCGTTTATATCAATGAAAAGGTGCCGACAAACGACGGGGGCATCGCATTGGGACAGGGATTTCTCGCGCTGCGGGATCCGACATTTTGAAAGGAGCAAGTACAATGTGTGTTGCATTACCGGGAAAGGTAATTGAAGTAACTGGAACGGTTGCGGTAGTGGATTTCAACGGCAACAAAGTGCGGGCGGAAGCGGGACTTGTAGAAGTAAAGCCCGGCGACTATGCCCTGGTGCATGCCGGACTTATTATCCAGGTACTGGACGACCGGGAGGCAAAAAATATGCTGGATTTGTTTGCGGAATTGGAAGAGGTCAGCGAGGATGGGAAGCATCATGCCTGAGTGGAAAGAAATGCTGCAATGCTTAAAAGAATATGACGGTCCGGAGGTGGCGCTGATGGAGGTGTGCGGTACGCACACGGCTTCCATTTCGGAAAATGGCATACCAGACATGCTTTCGCCCCGGATCCGGCTGATTTCCGGACCAGGCTGTCCGGTGTGCGTTACAGTTGCGGCCTATATTGACCGTTTGGTGCAGCTGTCACAGGAGAAAGATACCTGCGTCGTCACCTTTGGGGATATGATCCGGGTACGGGGCAGCGAAAAAAGCCTGCGGGACAGCGGCGCTGTGGGCGGCAGGATTGAGATGGTCTATTCGCCGCTGGATACGCTGCGCCTTGCGGCGGCGCATCCGGAAACCACATTTGTCTTTGCGGCGGTGGGGTTTGAAACCACAACGCCTCTGTATGGGGTTTTGCTGGAGAAGGCGATGGAGAAAAAGCTGGATAATATTCGGCTGCTGACTGCACTCAAGACGATGCCGCCGGCAATCGATTGGGTTTGCCGGCATAACCGCGGCATTACAGGCTTCATCGCTCCGGGACATGTCAGTGTTATGACCGGCAGCAGGATTTACGCGCCGTTAGCGCAGCGTTATGGCATCCCTTTTGCCGTTGCCGGGTTTGAAGGCGAAAGCTTGCTGGCGGCGATTTATGCCCTGGTGCAGCAGCGCGGCCGGGGTGCGGTACTGAATTTTTATCCCCAGGCAGTCACCGAAAGCGGCAATGCAAAAGCGGCGGCCCTGGTTTCCAAATATTTCACGCCGGAGGACAGCGTATGGCGCGGCATTGGCGTAATCCCCGGCTCCGGCCTTGTTCTGCGGGAAGAATACCGGAGATTTGACGCGGGAAGCCGGGGGCTGGAGGCGGACAAACCGGCGGAAAACGGCTGTCAGTGCGATAAGGTCATTGTGGGAGCCATTTCTCCTACGGCATGCCCGCTGTTTGGAACGGCCTGTACGCCGGAGCTGCCAAAGGGCGCATGCATGGTGTCCACAGAAGGCAGCTGCTACAACTATTTTGTAAACAAAAGAAGGTAATACAGAATGAAAATAACATTGGCGCATGGCAGCGGAGGAAAATCCACCAGCGAACTCATTGACAACGTATTTGCAAAGGCGTATGCGAATCCTGTGCTAAGCCGGATGGAGGACAGCGCGGTGGTGCCGGGCAGCGGGCGGATTGCCGTGACCACGGACAGCTTTGTGGTGACACCCATCCGTTATCCCGGCGGCGACATTGGAAGACTGGCGATCTGCGGCACGGTGAACGATTTGCTGATGAGCGGCGCCGAGCCAAAGTATCTTACATGCGGGTTTATCCTGGAGGAAGGCGCGGACACAGAGGATTTGCAGGACATCGCCCGGTCTATGGCGGCGACGGCCAAAGAGGCCGGCGTGCTGATTGTGGCGGGGGATACCAAGGTAGTCAACGGAACGGGCGAAATTTATATCAACACGGCCGGCGTGGGGTTTGTGCCGGAAGGGTTGGAAATCAGCAGCAATCGATGCCGGGTCGGAGACAAAATTATCCTTTCCGGCAGTTTGGGCGACCATCATGCCGCGATTTTAAGCCGGCGGATGGGCATTGAAAATGAAATTGTCAGCGATTGTGCGCCGCTGTGTGATATCGTAAACAATTTGAAGCAGGCGGGCGTTTCCATGCATGCGATGCGGGACGTGACCCGGGGTGGTTTGGGCACGGTACTCAACGAATTCGCCCGGGCCTCCGGCGTGACGATGGAACTGCGGGAAGAGGACCTGCCGATATCGGAACAGGTGCGGGCTTTTTGCAAGTTGCTGGGCCTTGATCCGATGTATATGGGCAACGAAGGAAAAATGATTGCGGTGGTGCCGGAAGAGCAGGCAGAGACCGCATTGAAAACCATACGGCAGAGCCGGTATGGCGCTCAGGCGGCAATTATCGGGCAGGTAACGGCTCCGGCGGCAGACAGCCGGGTGGTGCTGCATACAAGACTTGGCGGAAAGCGAGTTGTGGACGTGCTGCACGGCGAGGGACTGCCGCGCATTTGCTGATGGGGTAAAAACTGAAAAAGGACGGGCTGAAATGGTTCAGCCCGTTCTTTTTTTGCGGGAAAAGAATTGTCTTTCTTCCAAGGAATATCCCTGCAATCCCACTCATAGATATGTTGTGTGAGCAAATAAGAAGGGGGATTTCCATTGAAAGGCTTTCCGGAAGAGCGGGCAGTGATCCTTGCGAGATATATTACGGAGCATCAGGCGACAGTGCGGCAGGCAGCCGCTAAATTCGGCATTTCAAAATCGACGGTACATAAGGATATTACCGCCCGCCTGCAGGGCCAAAACAAAAAGCTGTATCTGGAAGTGCAGGCAGTGCTGGAAAAAAATAAAAGCGAACGGCATATGCGGGGCGGATTGGCCACACGGGAAAAATACAGAAACCGGAAAAAAGAAGAAAAAAAAATATAATGTACTGCGTTCCAGTACATTATATTTTCGTTTCCCAATTCGTAAAACAGGCAATTTAAACGGATACCGATTATTCACAAAGCTCCTTCCGGCAGGCGGAGCAGACGGTCTTTCCCTTGAAGGTCGAAATGTTTTTGGAACTTCCGCAGAAGATACAAGTCGGCTCATATTTTCTTAAAATGATTTGATCCTGGTCCACATAAATTTCAAGGGAATCTTTGATATCAATGTCCAATGTGCGGCGCAGTTCAATCGGTAATACAATGCGTCCCAATTCATCGACTTTTCTTACAATGCCAGTTGCTTTCATAAAAACTCTCCTTTTCTTCGATTGCCGCACCTTCCAGAATTAATTACAAAATAACACAAATCCGGAGGAAAAACAAGCATGATTTCTGTTTTATGGGTGATTTTGTTGGTGGCCGCCCTGCTTTTTGGGGTGCTCACAGGACGGCTGGGGGAAGTCTCTGCCGCCGTTGCCACCGGGGCGGCAGAAAGCGTGACGCTGTGCATTTCCATCACGGGAATTATGTGTTTATGGAGCGGGGTTATGGAAATCATGTCGGATTCAGGCCTTGCCGAGAGGTTGTCAAAGCTGTGTGCGCCTGTTATCCAGCTGGTCTTTGGAAAAAAGGTTGCAAAGGATACAGAAGCGTCCAGGTTGATCAGTTCCAACATGACGGCAAACCTGTTAGGGGTTTCCAATGCGGCAACGCCGATTGGATTGCAGGCAATTGACCGAATCTATTCCCTGTGCGGGAGAAAAGGGACGCCAAATGAAGTGCTTTGGATGATCATCTTAAATACTACGTCCATTCAGCTGATACCAACCACCGTTGCCGCGGTAAGGGTCTCGCTCGGCGCACAGAATCCATACGATATTATGCCGGCGATATGGGGCGCGTCGATACTTTCTGTGATTGTGGCAGTCTCCGCGGGGAAATTATTTGCCAAAATTAGCAAATAATTGGAAAAGAATGTAAATTGCCTTTACATAATATATTATCCATGTTTTGCTTGTGCTTTCTTGTAGAAAATTGTCAAATAATAAAAATATTTTACAAAAAAACTCTATATTCTGGGGATAAGAGGGAAGAAAGACGATATATGTATGATCTATCCATGGTTCTCGTCCCAGGAATCCTGTGTCTTGCCGGCGGCTATGCGCTGTATCGGGGGACAGAAGTGTTTCCGGTTTTTGTCCGGGGGGCCAAAAAGGGACTAAAAACGGCGGTTACCATTTTCCCAACCATGCTGGGACTGTTAACCGCCATTTATATGCTGCGCGCTTCCGGCGCAATTGATATTTTGGGGTCGGCCCTGTCGCCGGTGCTGACGCTGTTCGGCATTCCGGAAGAATGCAGCGCCCTGGTATTGCTAAAACCCATGAGCGGCGGAGGAGGATTGGCTTTGGGCAGCGAAATTATGAAAACTTTTGGTGTGGACAGTTACCCCGGCCGGGTGGCTGCTGTGATGCTGGGCGCGTCGGAAACCAGCATTTATACCATCAGCATTTACGCCGGATATCTGAAACTGGATAAGCTGCGGTATGCCCTGCCTGCCGCCTTGCTGGGGGATATGACGGCATTTATCGCCTCTGCCTTTTTTGTAAAGCTGTTGTTTTATGGTGCATAACGGTTTAATACCGCGGCGGCTGGACGCTGTCGCGCACAATGAGTTTGGGCGAAAACAGCATACTGATTCGGTCGCTCGCCGCGTTTTGCATAAGATGCACCACCCGGCTGACCGCAGCTTCGCCCACCGCCTTAAAATTAATGTGGATGGTTGTAAGGGCAGGAGAATTAATGGCGCCCAGTGCAGTGTTGTCAAATCCGATGACGGAAATATCTTCCGGGATTTTAATCCCGCATTCCGCAAACGCTTTGATGGCGCCCACCGCAATGGTGTCGTTCAGAGCGGCAAATGCCGTGGGGAGAGCGTTCAGGTCAAACTGCTGCAAAATCTGAAGGGTATCGGTATAGGCCTCGTCAATGGAATGGGAAACGCGGAATTCTAAACGGGGGTCAAAGGACAGGCCCGCTTCCTCCAGGGCGGTATGGAACCCGCGGATCCGGTAATAAAAATTGTGAATCAGATTTCTGCATGACAAAAGACCGATTTTTTTATGGCCATGCGCTATCAGGTGTTTGGTGGCGAGGTAAAAGCCCGCCTCATTGTCCGAACCGATAAAATCGTATTGAAAATTTGGGAAATAATTGTCGATTAAAACCGTAGGGACTGTGGCAGCGGAACCTATGGCATCCAATTCATCCTGTGTCATTTCGGTAGCCAGAATCAGATTGCCCGCCACATTTGGATGATCCTGGAGACACTGCTTCAAGGCGGAACTGGGGATATTGGACACGATAAGATTCATATCATGGGCCTTGCATTGACTGTTGATGCCGTCCAAAATCTGATAAAAGAAAAATGCATAACTTTCCGCATATCCAAAACGATTCAGCGCAATAAAATGCAGATTATTGGAAGTTTTTTTGGCAGAGGGTTTATTATAGCCGGTAGATTCTGCAATTTTTAGGATTTCCTGCTTGATTTCTTCACTGACGCCTTTGCGATTGTTCAGCGCGTTGGATACCGTGCCGGGAGAAACGCCGGCGATTTTGGCAATGTCTTTGATCTTGATCTTGTTGGAAGGTAAGCGCGCCATACGATTCACTCCTTCGTCTTTTACAGTTTGTACTAAAAGTATAAATTAATTTTAGAAAAAATTCAAGAAGAAATGCCTAAAAACAAAAGATATTTACAAATTCAGTTGGGAAAAAGACGGACAAGCAAAAAATTGGTATTTTTTCATAGATTGTTTTTATTTGTTTTATGCAAAAAGCAGTAGATTGTTTTTTGCCAATTGGTGTATAATGAAACCACACCGGCCCCTGCCGGTGTGCAAGGATATGTCAAAAGGAGGAAGTTTTTGTATGAGCATTTATGGAGACCGGGCAGTAGCACTGCATCATGAGGGGTTCAGCTGCTCCCAGTCAGTGGTGGCGAGCCTTTGCGAGGAATATGGAATAGACCGGGTCACGGCGCTGCGCTTTGCGGCGGCTTTTGGCAGCGGCATCGGCCACAGCACCGAAACATGCGGGGCGATTACAGGCGCTATGATGCTGATCGGTCTGAAAATGGGGAAATGTATGCCGGATGATCCGGATCATGGCGAGCGGTGCTATGAAGTGGCGCAAGAGTTTATGAAGCGCTTCCAAGAGCAGAACAACGGATGTTTCAAGTGCCGCGACCTGCTGGGCGCGGATTCCAATACGCCGGAAGGTGTGAAATACATCGAAGAAAATGATTTGTATGAGAAAAAGTGCAACGGCTTCATCCGATGCGGCGCAGAGCTGATTGCAGAACTGTTAAAAGGCGAGAGCAAAGACGTATAATCAAAACAAACCATAGAAACTGAGGAGGAAAAAGAGTATGCCATACATAGATATCAAATTGTCAAAGAGTTGTACCAAAGAAGAATTAATCCAT
>CAKRRK010000032.1 GCA_934395135.1 uncultured Eubacteriales bacterium
GTACACCATCTTCTGCGATATGGGACTCTACGACCTGGATTTGCTGTTGGATACCTATAACACCATCGGCCATCCTTTCGGCGCCCATCCAAACCACAAACGGGTGAAAGGCATTGAAGTTTCCAGCGGTTCTTTGGGGCATGGACTTTCCTGGTGCTGCGGTATCGGTCATGCAAACCGCGGCCGCAATATTAAATCCCGCATCTGGACGCTGCTGGGCGACGGCGAGATGGAAGAAGGCTCGAACTGGGAGGCGATTTTATACGCCGCGTCCCATCATCTGGATAACATTGTTGCGGTTGTGGACTTTAACCATGCTTCCGCAGCGTTTGAAACCAATCAAAACCAGCGCTGGGGCGACAAAGGCGGGCCGGAAGGCATGGCGGATTGTTTCCGTGCCTTTGGATGGAATGCCGTTGTCGTAGACGGTACAAATATGACAGAAATCGATAAAACGCTTTCCGCGCTGCCGGAAGTCACTCTCCACGGCAAACCCAATGTCATCATCAGCAGCACCACAAAAGGGCAGGGCGTACAGTTTATGATGGATCGCCCATGCGCATGGCACATCGGCGGTTTTGATGACGACAAGTACGCAGAAGCAATCCAACAAATCAAAGCATATACAGCAAAAAAATTGGCGGAGGTGTAACAGAATGGGTGGATTTACTTTTTGCTGCGGTGATATGGGTCCCGCAATGGAAGCCAAGGGCACCGTTACCAATGAAATTCTCGAAATGATCGATGATGATCCCAGAGTATGCTATATTAATGCAGACGGCACCGGCAACGGCGGCCGTGTACAGCAGAAACAGATGCAGTATCCGAACCGCATCCTGGATGTCGGCATTCAGGAAATGAATATGGTCACCATTGCGGCGGGACTTGCCAAGCAGGGATTCCTGCCTTATGTGCAGACGTTTGGCCCGTTCCTGTGCGTCCGCGCCCTGGACCAGATTCATAATGATGTTGCCTACAACGATTATCCGGTTCGCCTCATCGGCACACATGCCGGTCTTTCTTCCGGCTACGGTCCGACGCACAACACCATTATCGAATTCGGTGTTATGAACGCTTTGCCCAACATGACAATGATCGCACCCTGCGACGCAGAGCAGTGCAAAAAGGTGCTTCGCAAATCTCTGCAGTATCCAAAGCCTATTTATATCCGCATCCCCCGCGGCGAAGAGCCTTTGGTATACAACAAGGATTACGAGTATGATTTTGAAATCGGCAAAGCCAACGTCCTCCAGGAGGGTACGGACCTGAACATCATTGCCACCGGCATGGGCGTTTACAGCGCGGTGCAGGCGGCCCGCCGTCTGGAAGACCAGGGCTACAGCGTTGGCGTCATTGATATGCATACCATAAAGCCCATCGATAAGGACGCTGTAATCAGCGCGGCGAAAAAAAGCGGTGCCATTATTACAGTAGAAGACCATAATATCCTGGGCGGACTGGGCAGTATCGTGGCAGACGTTCTAATGGAAGCAGGCGTGTTCGCCCGACTGAAGAAGATCGGCATTCCGGATACGTTTGTGGAATTTGGCTATCCGGAAGAGCTGTATCCGCATTACAATATGGACGGCCCGGGCGTCGCCAAGGTTGCATTGGAATTTTTGAACAACAAATAGTTTTTCCATTTGTCTCTCTATCAGGGGCGGCTTTATCCCGCAAGTGAACCGATGCACCGGAAAGGCCGCCCTTTATTCCAAATCTGCAGGAGGAAATCTACGTGAAACAGCTATACATTACTTCTGTCCGGGATTTTGAAAAAAACACTATGGGGACGGTGGAAGCCCGGGAAGTTCCCCTGCCAGAGCCGAAGGAGGATGAAATCCGCATTAAAGTAATTTATTCGTCCATCTGCGGCTCCGATACCCATACCCTGACAGGGCATCTGGGGGAATTTGAAGCTACCACCAAGGCGATGTTGCCTATGACCTTCGGGCATGAAATTTCCGGCATTATTGACAAAGCCGGCCCAAAGGCGGAAGCGCTTGGCTACCACAAAGGTGACAAAGTGATTGCAAACTATGCCAAATACTGCCATGCATGCGACGCCTGCCGCAGCGGCCGGGAAAATCTTTGTCCCAATATCCAGTTCTGTATGAACGGGTTTGCGGAATATGCAGTCTATCATGTTACGCAGGTATTTCAGCTTCCTCCCGAATATGACTTGATGACCTCTGCCCTCATTGAGCCGCTGACCATCGCATTGGCGGCAGCAGAACAGGCGAAATTTTCCTACGGCAAATCGGTAGCCATTTTTGGCGCCGGCGGCATCGGGCTGATGCTTGTGCAGCTTGCCCGTCTGGCAGGTGCATCCTGCATTACCGTGTTTGATCTTGTCCAAGAGAAATGCGAGCTTGCCAAACAGTTAGGCGCAGACTATAGCTTTGATCCCCGTGCTGACGGCGCCATTGAGCAGGCGATGGCAGCGGCAGGGGGCGCTTTTGACTGTGTTCTGGAAGGCACTGGCACTGTCAGCGCCGCCAAAACGGCGCTTCAGCTCCTGGCCCGGGACGGCAACGGCGTTTATTATGCGATGTATGGCAAAGATCCTATTCTTCCGGTCAATCTGCACAATGATTTTTATTGGAACCAGAAGCACCTGCATGGAGTGATTATGGGCGCCGGACTGTTCCCCAAGGCCATTCGAATGGCAAAGCGGGTAGACCTGCGTTCCATCATTCAAAGCGTGCATCCCCTCAGCGATTATACCCAGGCGTTCGAAGATCTGTTTTCCAAAAAATTTGCCAAAGTTGTCCTTAAGATGGATGAATGAACACCGGGTGATGCCGGGTTTTCCGCCAATCAAACGAATTTAACGAAAGGAGAGACGCCGCGCCTCTCTTGCGCGGTCAAATTTGATTATGAATAGCCAAACAATGACTGAATCCGTCTCTGCCCCTGTTTCTGAAAAAACATATTACCATGGAGCTGCTGCGGTAGGCCGCAAATTTGCGTTTGCCTCTGGCGAGCTGGTATATAATCTTCCTTGGATGCTGGTCAGCTCTTATCTGGCCTTCTTTATGACAGACGTAGCCCTCATCCCTGCGGGCGCTGTTTCCATTTTGTTTTTGGTCTGCCGTGTCTGGGATGCCATCAACGACCCTATGATCGGTTCCCTGGCTGACCGCACCAACACAAAAATGGGACGCTACCGTCCCTGGATGCTGGTCGGTTCCATCTGTTTGATTCCCCTTGTCACCTTCCTGTTCTGGGCGCATCCGGACTGGAGCGTTGGCGCCCGGACAGCTTACGGCTGCGCATTGTATTTTGTAACGGTTATCGCAGCCACTTCCTGGAACATTCCATTCTCTGCCCTAAACGGCGTTATCTCTCCGTATCCCCAGGAACGCGCTTCGTTCTCCAGTTACCGCATCTTTATTTCTTCCATTGCCTGTTCCATTGCAACGCTGATTTTTATTCCCCTTGTTACCAAGTTCAGCGGGACGGAGGGCAATGCAGTACAAGGCTACCATATGGCTGCTATCATCGTCTGCGCCCTGGCGATTCCCTTTGTCTTTACCTGCATTCTCGGCACCAAAGAAGTCGTCAAGGCGCCCCCGAAGCAAAAAGCGCAGAAACTTCATGCTTCGGACATTGCAAACACTTTCTTAAAGAATCCACCGTTGCTCATCGTATGCATTGCATTCCTGGTTTACGGGTTCCTGAACTACGGCCGTATGACCGTTGGTATGTACTACTTTACTTATATTTGGGGCAACGTCGGACTGTTTACAGTTTATGCCACCGTCAACGGCCTGTGCGCAGCAGTAGCAGCGTTCTTCAGCGCGGCGCTGGTAAAGGCTTTCCGGGGCAAACGCGGCGCTTTGCTGTTCTCCTATGGCGGAAGCTTTGTTGTTAATATGATTTTATTCTTCCTGAATCCAGGCAACGCTTCTTCCACTCTGGTTCTGGCGCTGTTGTTTGTGGCCGGCGCCCTCAACGGGTTCTGCACTGCTCTGCTTTACGGTATGATCGGCGACACCGTGGACTACGGTCAATGGAAAACCGGTCTCCGCACAGACGGTCTGTCCTCTTCGGGCACCAGCTTTATGCTGAAGCTTGGCGGCGCTATCGCGCCTACTATACTGCTCACTATGCTGGCAGTCAACGGTTATGTGGAAGGCTCCGCCACTCAAACAGCCGGCGCTCTCAGTTCTATGAACATCGTAATGAATCTCATTCCCGCGATTTTAGGCGCAATCAGTTTTGTGCTGTTCTGGTTCTACCGGCTGGATGCGAAAAAGCATGCTCAGATCGTTGAGGATCTCAAGGCCCGCGGCGAATATATTATTGAGTAATATCCCTACCACTCCTACCCCAGAAAAAGAGGCGGGTTCCCAAAAGGCCCGCTTCTTTTTCTGGTCGCAACGTCCCTTTCCCACGCAAAAACTATGCTCTGGACAATTTTGTCCAGAGCATTTGTTATAATATAATGCAAATCAGCCCACCGCTGCCTTCGTTAATGATTTTTTCCAGAGTTTCCTGAATTTTTCCTCTGGCATCTTCCGGCATTCTTGCCAGCTTCGTATGCAGACCTTCATTCACCAACTCGCTGAGAGATTTTCCAAAAATATTGCTTTTCCAAATCTGTCCCGGCTCTCCTTCAAACTCGCTGAGCAAATAATGCACCAGTTCTTCCGATTGTTTTTCAGTTCCGACAATCGGCGTGATTTCTGTTTTAATGTTTGCGGAAATCAAATGAATAGACGGTGCGGACGCGGACAGCTTTACCCCATATTTTCCGCCCTGTCGGATAATTTCCGGCTCTTTTAAGCTCAGTTCCTCCATATCCGGCATGACAATGCCGTATCCAGTCTGTTTCACCTGAGCCAATGCGCCTTCAAACCGCATATATTTGTTTTTAATCTGCGCAAGTGAGGTCAATAGCGGAATCAGATCCGCGTCGTCGCGGATTGGCAGGCCCGTTTCTTCCCCGGCAATTTCATAAAAAACACTCATCGGGATTTTGGTTTCTATCCGTGCGCTTCCCTTCCCAAGATCCAGCTTTCCCTGGGATATTTCCGAGATATACTCCATGTTAGCCACCTGCTGCGCCTCGGACAGCTGTTCAATATCCCGCATCTTTCCTATGCTGCCGGCAGAAGCCCGCAGGCTATTGTAAACCGCCGTTTTTACTTTATGGCCTGCCGGAAGGGTTCCAACCCATCGCGGAAGTTCCACCTGTATTTCCGTCAGCGGGAATTCATACAGGACGGAGGTTAAAATTTCCGTGATTTCCTCCTTATCAATTTCCGCGCAGTTTGCCGCCAGTACGGTTACTCCATACTGTTCCGACAACTCCTTTGTCAGCGCCCTGGTTTCCGGTGCGTTTGGTTCCCTTGTATTCACCAGCACGAGAAACGGCTTTCCAAGAGCCTGCAGTTCGGAAATCACCCGTTCCTCCACTTTTTCATAATCCTTCCGGTCAAAGTCCGTCACGGTACCGTCGGTTGTCACCACAAGACCAATGGTGGAATGTTCGGAAATCACTTTCCGTGTACCGATTTCTGCCGCTTCTTCCATTGTAACCGGTTCCTCGTTCCAGGTGGTCATTACCATACGCGGTGCGTCCCCTTCCACGCTGCCCAGCGCGCCGGGGATCAGATAGCCTACGCAGTCTACAAGGCGAACACGGCATTGTCCGCCGCCTGCCAGCGCAAGTTCTGCCGCTTCTTCCGGCACAAATTTCGGTTCTGCCGTCATAATGGTTTTTCCGCTGCCGGACTGGGGAAGTTCATCTTTGGCCCGTTCCCGCTTGTATACGTTCTCGATATCAGGGATTACCATTTTTTCCATAAACCGCTTAATAAACGTGGATTTTCCAGTGCGGACCGGACCTACCACGCCGATGTAAATATCTCCGCCGGTTCGGACGGCAATATCCTGATACATACTGTACTGTTCCATATAGTTTCCTCCTGTTGCTTTTTACCGGACGGGGATCAAAAGCATTTCATTTTCTTTGAGCGCGGCGCCGTCCATCGCGTTCGCTTCTTTGATGGCATCCATTGTGGTGCTGTATTCCTTGGCAATGCTCCAAAGGCTTTCTCCGCTTTTCGGATAGCGCAGAATAAGTCCTACCGGCGCAAAGGCCGCCTTGGGCTTTTCCAGGTTCAGCACGGCGCTTTTAATATTCAGCACCAGCCGTTCCCCGCACTCTACCCAGTCCAGCACGGCAGTGATCTTTAATTCCGCACTGTCGCCCCTAGGAACCGCGGCAGCATTGTCCACGGTCACATTCCGCAGCTGCATTCCTTCCGCAACATCAAATTGATGATTGATTTTTCTTGTCACACTGTAAGTTCTTCCATCGTCTGAGGTAAACAGCATCTTTGCAATCATAACGCACGCGCCGTTTTTTCCCACACTCTCACACACGCAGTGGGCCTCCAGAATGTCTGTCATACGCATGCCGGCCGAGGCCTCTTCGGAAAAAACGATGGTGGAATGTTCCGCCGGGTATTCGCAGGCAATCCCTACGGTTTCGCTTTCCCAGTCAATCTCATAGTCCGTCTGGTACAAATCCTGTATGCATGTGACAGCCTGTTCCCGGTAAGTTTTCACAACAATATCGCCGTTTACACACACCGCCGCAGTGCCTTCGTCCTTTTTTTCGCATTCCACCCCTTTTATATGATAGGAAATGGACACTGCATCGTTCTCATGCTCCGATTGAATGTCCAGTATTTGCGTAAACGGCACCATATTTTCCTTAAAATGAAAGTTGCCGACACTGTCCAGTAAGGTGTTTTTTATTTTTGCCTCGCCCTTTAAAATCAGTTTTCCGGGAACGGTTTTCGTTTCCACGGTTTTCATTACGGCGCTGGCGCCAATAATTTTTCCATCCGCAAAATTATCGGAGACATCTTCCAGAATGCCAAAGGGTTTTACCGCAATATCAGAAAGAAGCCGCAGTTTCTTTTCCTCCGCCAACACCTCATATAAATACGTGTCGTCATAAATGCCGGAGCTTATCTCCAGTTCTTTGGGTTCCGCCCAATTATATTCCACCTGCAGGGAGGCAATGACAGAAATCTTTCTGGAGTTCACTGCCCGCACATCAATGCCAAGCAGCTTGCACCTTGCATAGGATACCGTATTTTCATCCCGGTTTTTCGTTTCCTCCATATGGGTGAAATTCACCGGGACCTCTAAAAGCTTTGCCTCGTCTTCGGCTTCCGGCATATAAACAACCGCCGCTTTTACCGTGCCGGAAATCAAAACCCGGTCTTTTTGATAAGTTTCTTCTTTCACGACAACACTGCCCGCCGTATTGACGATCCGCAGAATATCCGGCAGGGAATCCGGCACAATGGCATCGGTGATTTCGTCATAATTGATGGTTTTCCGTGCACTTGTGTCAAAATAACTGACTTTTTCCTTTATTAACTCCATCTCGTTTCCTCCTTAAAAGTCTGCTTCTAACAAATGATTATGAAGGCAAGTCTCTGTTTATGAATAAAAAAAGACGGACTGTTTTCCGGCAGGGAATCGCGCCGTTCCTACGGCTTCCTGTTTTTGAGGCGGCAGAGAATGCGGGAAAACGCCGTATGGATTCCGGTTCGTCCGAAACCAAACGCGTTTCCCGCGGATGCTCGATCTATCTCCCTTTTGTTCCAAAACATCCCGCGCTGCAAAAAAGCGGAAAAGAAAAACTGCAACACAGAGGAAATAGAAAATTTGACCGTTCCGGGGCAAAAAAGCAGAGCAGGCCAAATAGCCTGCTCTGCTTTTTTCTTGTCGGCCAATATAGCCGCTGCGCCATATGCCGCATTTCATTTGGAACGGCGCCTGGCGATTTAATTCAGATCGCTCTTGCAAATATAGAAAAAAGGCGGGCTTGGTACGATATCTGCAACAGCTCGGAAATGTTCGGTATCGGCAAGTTCTGTCACGAACACTTCTCCAAAATGGTCGTTTATACTGCGCATTATGCTGTTCTCACAATAGCCCTGTACAGGTATCGCCGCTGTATATGGCGAAAACCTCGCGGGCATAGATTTTTGGATGAAAGGATTCCGATTCTGTGTATGTCTCATATGTGTAATGGCCGTAATACGACCCCATAGAATTGTGCGTGTTTCCCATATTTTTCCGACCAGTCGACCACCTGGGGTTTCGTTCGGGGATTTCAAATAAAACGATCGGTTTTGTGCGCTTTTCACGCAGATAATATCCATATCCAACTTGGTCAAAATAGAGGTGTCACTGTATACGCTCTTACAGCTCGCATAAACACCGTAACGATCCCAAACTTTCGGAATGTCTGAAGCAGACAAACTATGGTCGCCAGCAGTTGGCGTATGCAACCGTTTTGCGGGCAGCAGAAGGCGGCGCTGGGTTTCGTTATTCCGATCGCAAAGTTCCACTGTCTGATAGGTTTCTGCAACAACTGCGTGCTCTGCTGCTCCAAATTCCCGCAATCGTAATAACAGGATGGCAGATCCCGTTTGGGAGAGTGGCATGCAGTTTAATCTTTTTTTCGTTTGGTTTCAAGAGGATCCATCTTGGAGATCATAACCCCGCCCTGGTCATCGTTCAGCGTGACCAACGCGTTGGCTTCGTTCTCAATGGAAGGAAACATGCCGCTTTCCCTTCTGCTTTATGCGCCATACCGCTATCCTCCTTTTTTGTCGCTTACAGAATGTTTCAGAAACAGAGACACATAATGCTTTGTTAGTAGAGAAAGGGACGTGGCTTATCCCCGTCCCTTTCTTCTGTTATTCGTACTTCTTCCAATCCGGGTCAGCAGTCAGCTCTGTCCAGCGCTCATACACATCGCTCTTTCGCTCAAAGTCATGGCTGTTGGTGGCTTCCTGCACCGCCAGATAATACCACGTCCCCGGCTGGCTGTCCGGCCAGACATTCATGCCGGAGAGCAGATCACTTTCCGCTTCCGGGATACGGCACAGCACTCGGTTGATCATCGTCATGGCCTCGGCGCGCGTGATGCAGGAATCCGGGCGGAACTTGCCGTCCGGGTCTCCCTGGACCCACCCGAGCGCAGCCGCGCGCTCGATCTCAGATTTCGCCCAATGACCACCAATGTCGTTGAAATTGCTCTTACCATCGGACAGGCCGGTATCGAACCGTGCGCAGATCGCCGCGAACTCCGCGCGGGTGATAGGGGCAGTCGGGGCAAAGGAGGTCGCTGTGCGGCCCTTAAGGATGCCAAGCCTTTCCATCGTACAGACCGACGTATTGTACCAGGTGCCGCTTCCCACATCCGCAAAACTGCTCGTGTGGGTCAAATTGCCGTCTCGTACTTCGTCCTTCAGAAGTCGGAAAAAGATTGTTGCGGTCTCCGCACGGGTGATGCTGTCCTTCGGGCCGACACGACCATCCGGGTAGCCCACAACGTAGGCAAAGTGATCGTCGCCATTCAGCAGACCGGGAACGGTGCTGGCCCGCCAGTCCGCGTACACGGTCTGATTGGAGGTCATCTTGATCTCGGTAATCTTTCGGGTCAGTTCCTTGTCTGCATACCAGCCGGCGAAGGTGTACCCTTCCCGGGAAGGGGCCTTTTTCAGCTCCACCACGGTGTCTCTGGCGTAACTCTCATTTTGATACTCTGTACCGCCATTGGAGTCATAGCGCAGAGTGTAATAGGTGGTGACAGTGCCGCCGGAACCGCCATTCTGCCGCCAAGCCGCCGTGTAGGTCTGGTTCTGCGTCGCGATCTCTGCTACGATGGGCGTCCAGCCAAGGAAGCTATATCCTTTTCGCAGCGGATCCTCTCCAAAAACTGGCGTAGCTGTACCCGGGAGCACCCGGAAGGATCGGCTGGCAAAGACACTTCCGCCTGCGCCGTCTTCATAGGTAATGGTGACCGTTTGCTCCTGCACATCCGGCGTTCCATTGCCGTTTCGGTCATACCCCCAGGCAGCATAGACATTGCTATCGTCTGTCATGGTGATACTGGTAATGACGGCAGGTGCCGTATCGCCGGCCTCATAAATTTGTGCTGTAGCTTCTGCCGTCCAGCCAAGAAACAAGACGGCGCTCCCTCCAATGGGTGAATGTGTCATGTTTCCGGCGCCGGCCAGCTCCTTTGTCACCGATCCGCCGATCGGTACCGTCACGGTCTCAGCAGCAGGGGGATTCTTACCGCCGTTTGCCGCATAGCTCAAAACAGCGTCGTCACTGATACGCGTCCACTTGGCATAGAAAACCTTTGCCCCGGTGTCGTGATACGCAATCCCGGTCACCGGAGAACCAGTGCATTCTTCGCTCGCAAACCATCCGTCAAAGCGGTGGTGTTCACGCGCCGGCGGTGTCGGCAGTGCAGACGCGCCCACGCCATAGGTGTAGGTGGTCAAGCCGCTGTCCTTCCAAATCTGCGGATCCATTGCCTCCGGGTAGGCGTCATAACCCAAATTGAAAGAAACCGGATACGGATTCGGCACCAGCGTTACAGATACGGCCTTTGTGCCCTTCGCGTCGCCGCCGGCCTGGTACTCTGTGCCGCCCGCCCATCTGTTCATGTTGCGATCATAGAATGCGGCGATACCATATGCCAGGGAATATCCAACCGGTTCAAACGGACTGCCGTCGGCATTCACCAGCTTTATCTGGAAATAAAACGGACTGCCGTCCTTCTGATAAACCCAAAGATTCGCCTTTGAATCAGAATCGTCTCCGGCAATACCGGAATCACTTCCGCTCAGCGGTATGCTCAGGTTTACATTTTCGTGCTGAACGATCTCGTTGGGCCACTTATTCAGATCAGTGTCCTCACCGGGGACATTGTCCGTGCGATAAACCAGCTTCGCCTCGAGTTTCTCCGGCCGCACAGCCTTGGCCAGCAAAGAAGCGTCCACCTGATAGGGGAGGATATGCAGCTCCGGCGAGAATGTCAGCTGCACATGATAGCTGCCTGGAGCAGGAGACTCTGTGCCGGTACCGGCGGCCGTCTCATTCGTGAAGGCTTCGTTGTGATATCTGGAGGTATAGTCCAGCTGGTTCACCACGATACGGAACTGATAGGGTCTTCCGTTCTCGTTCACGGCCTCTATATTTTCAAATGTGAACGCCTTGTTCTCGGAGGTGGTTTCAAAAATATTCGCGTTGTCAAAAGAAACCGTCTGTGCCGTCACTGCATTCCAGCCGTCATTAGCATCCTGCAACGTGCGCTGCAGGATCACCTCGGCCTTTTCTGTGCGTTCTGCCAGGTTAATAGGGTGGCCGTCATGCAGCCACGAAATATAAACGCTGCCTTCAACAGACAACGGTTCTGCCCACTTTGCGTACAGGGTAATCGTATCATCGTTGTCCTCATCCATGCTGGCGGTGATGTACTTGCCCGGCTCTGCCCGATCCTGGAACGTCCCATCATCGTAATACCAACCGAGGAACACATAGCCGGTCTTGGTGAGCTGCGGAAGCATCGCTGGAATGGCAATTACATTTTCTGCAGCTTCTTCCGTCATCCCTGCCTGATTGGTCTCGTATGCTACGGTATAGGAGGCTGCGGTAATTTTCGCAGTCAGGCCGGCGGACTGCACCGCGGTGTCTCCATCTGCGGTAAACTGGACACCCGCGTCATCTGCCGCCGGGTTGCCGCCAATCAAAATGGCGTCCGAATAGTACGGCGCATCAGCCTTTAACGTCACTGTCGTTCCATCCGGCATCAGATAATGAACGACTTCAATGCGGTATTCATAAGGATTCTCCGCCTCTGTTCCGTTTTGATATCCCTGTACCGACAGGCTGCCGGTCCCCGTTCCATCCGTATCCAATAAAACCGGTATAACGCTGGTCACCTCTTCACCAGTACCGTCAAAAGAGGTGACTGGAATCCATTCGCTCCCATTTTTCTGCATCACCTGCACACTGACGCCCTTGGGCCGGATCGTCCCAGCGACCGCACTGGCGTCCACGTCAAAGCGCAGCACGAAGTAGGCCGGATCATATATCATCTTTGCATCGCATTTTTGATGAACCATATCCTCATGGTTATAGGTATAGGTCGTTTTATAGTTGGCATGCGCGTCTATGATCTCGATGGCATAGTGCCAGCCATGGGGAAGATTTTCAAATGAATACATGCCGGTATGCGTTCTATCTCCGTCACTATCTGGTTGCAGAGTCACTGTTTGCGGGTCAAATCCTGCAATTGGCTGCAAAACAAGAGCGGTATCATCTTCCGGCCGGCCAATCAGCTGGATCGTCACCTCGTGCGGGTGATCCTGGTCAAAATTATTTTGCTCCACCGCGTCCAGCCGGATCGTGCCGCTCAGGGTATACTGCTGTTTCCACTGGGCGACCAGCGCATAATTCCGGCGGATGTTTTCCAGCGTCTCGCCAGGCTGGTACACTTTATCCGGCTCATTCTCGTCCTTCAGTCCTGTGAAATCATAACCGTTGTAGGAGTAGGCTCCGGCAAAGGTCACATTTGTGCCGGCATAATAATATTTTGTTTCGTGTGTTTGCTCCGCGACAATCGGTTTCCCCTCTTCATCCACTCCGGGATTATAGGTCACGCTGTAATACTGTGCGGTACGCTCGGCATCCGCGTCGGAAATGATGAATTTCAATCCGTGAAAGGGAGTAAAGTTTGTCTCATCGCTGCTGGAATAAACATCGTATTCCCCGTTACGCACTGTGCTGCTATAAACACCGGTCTGGGATGGATCCTCCGTGAGCTCTTGATAAAAGCGAAGTCCTCCCGGTTTGTCCGGCGTCCGGCTGATATAGAGCTTCTGGTCCGTATCTCCAGTTACTGTGCTGAGCGAGACCGGCTCATCCCCTGCCAGAATTTTCACGGTGGTGGTATAGTAGTTGTAAACATACAGCGTTGCGGCGCCGGAGGTTGTCGTCAGGGTGTTTTGACCGACGGTCGCCTTTACGGTGCAGCGGTACTGATTGAGGTTTTTGGTCAGCAAAACGCCATCCTTTGCCAGCGTCAGCGTGGAGGTTTTGCCGCCGTTCGACGTCGTAACGGAATACTCGCTTCCGGTCGTTACATCCACATCACTCCAGTTCAAACCGCCGTCCGGGCTGACCTGCCACCGGAAAGTATAGGAAATCTCGCCCGTTCCGCTGTGCTGCGGGTCCTTGGAAACGGTCACAGAGAATGTCGCCGCTTCACTTTGCTCCAGCAGTTCGACGTCGTCCGGTTTCGTAACACGGGGCGGATAGTAGGTACCGTCCGGTCCGTCCACAATGATGCCGCCCTCGCCGACAGGTAAAACAACCGCGACACCGCAGACCCGATAATTCCCCGCAATGGCAGCCAGCATTCCCTCGAGCTTTGTGATGGCCTCCTGAGAGGCCGCCTGCTCTTCGGGTGTCAAAAGTCTCTCGGTCCGTTCGCGCAAATCAACCGAGCTTGCCGGCACATCGGTCGTCTTGGTCATCAAGATATTCAGCACGGTCGCGGTGGACTCGCCGCTGATGGCGGGAATATCGGCCGAGCCGCTGTGAGAGATCGGGTAAGCGCCCTCGCCAATCTTGCTGGAAAGCCGGGAAAGTGCCAGGAGCGTCAATTCATCGCTTTTGCTGATGACGATGTTGGCGGGGTTCAGCGTCGTACCGGAACCTGCTCCGATGGCGGTCGTCGGCGTTTGGGCATATCCATGGTAAGGGCTGCCTACCGCAGTGATCGTACCGCCGCTGAGCTGAATGCGTAGTCCATCCCATTCCTTTCCGCGCACAGCGGCGCTTTCACCGCTGAGCTGGTCAGAGGAACCGATTGCCGGAGTGCCGGCCTGTGCAATGGCAGTCACAGTTCCACCGGAAATATGAATCGTTGCGGGCTGGCAATTTCGCACAACGCCGCCCACCGCCGTGTCGGCACAGTTCCATTTCCGAATATCCGTATTGCCCATTGTGTCGCCGTCACCGATGGCCGCGCCCCATGCGCCGCCTATGGCCAGAATATTACCGCCTTCAATCATAATGTTGCCGGTGAGGCGGTTGCAGTTGCCGCCGATGGCCGCAGCCTGTTCCACACCCGTGGCGTTCAGATTGCCGGAACCGCTGATTTTCAACGTGGACAGCCGCGCTACGCCATTGTGGTATGTGTTCTCGACTGAGATTGCGGCGGTGCGGAACAGAGTATTCGCTCCGCCGTTGTAACCGTTTAGTGTATTGGTCGTGCCGTCTGCCAGTATCAGATTGCAGATAGCGTTGCCCTGCACGGAGATGGCAGCGGTTCCAGTTTGCATACCTTGGTCATAGAGGGAGGTCTGTCTGTGACCAC
>CAKRRK010000033.1 GCA_934395135.1 uncultured Eubacteriales bacterium
CCAAGCGCTTTCTATGCTGTCTTCCATTGATTTTCCGGAAGAACTGATTATCAACGGGGATATGGGCCGGCTGAAGTCCTATTTTAAAGCGCTGCGCGGCGTGGATATTGCAGTATAGAACGGGACAAAAGCGGCATGGGCCGCTTTTTTTGTTTGAGAAAGTATATTCATCCGCATATATATTTGGTATAATAAGCATAGTAATAATCCATATGAGGAGGGCGTCCGGGGGCGGACGCCGGATGACGGAGGCGCATCTATGGCAGAATATCAAGCGTTTATCAAGGAATTGTCAAATACCGAGGTGCGATTGGACGAACCGATGGGGAACCATACCTCGTTCGGCATTGGAGGACCGGCAGATGTACTGCTTTTTCCCAACACAGAGGAAGCGCTGGTCGATGCTGTGACAAAAGTTCGGCAGGCGGGTCTGCGGCATTATATTATCGGAAACGGTACCAATGTTTTGGTGCGGGATGAGGGAATCCGCGGTGTTGTGATCTCGCCGGAACGGCTTTCCCATGTAACGGTGGAAGAAACAAGCCTTACCGCAGGCGCCGGAGCAGCTCTGCTGAAGATCGCGGCCAAAGCTCTGGATTACGAGCTTACCGGCTTTGCGTTTGCGGCAGGAATCCCCGGCAGCGTCGGCGGCGCGGTGTTTATGAACGCGGGAGCATACGGCGGGCAGATGGCGGACGTTGTGGCTTCCACCCGGTATCTGGACGGCGGGGGACAGATCCGGGAAATTTCCGGCGCGGCGCACCAGTTTGGATACCGGCGCAGCTTTTTTTCCGCACATCCGGAGTGTGTGATTCTGGAGACCAGAATTTTTCTCTCCAGGGGAGAACGAACCGCTATTTTGGATGAAATGAACCGCCTTGCGCAAAAACGGAGAGAAAAACAGCCGCTGGAGTTTAAATCCGCCGGCAGCACATTCAAGCGTCCGGAAGGTCAGTTTGCCGGCCGCCTGATTGAGGAAGCGGGGCTGAAAGGCCTGCGTGTCGGAGACGCGCAGGTGTCGGAAAAACATGCGGGATTTGTGATCAACCTGGGGAAAGCGTCCTGCCGGGACGTTTTGACCCTGGTAGAAACGATAAAAGATCGTGTATATCGGACGTCCGGCATTTTGCTGGAACTGGAAGTGCGCGTATTGGAATAAAGGAGGCCTGGGAAAATGCAGTTTTTAATTGTAACAGGGATGTCCGGTTCCGGAAAAAGCCGTACCATCGCCTCGCTGGAGGATCTGGGATATTACTGCGTGGATAATATGCCGGTGGGGCTGCTTTCCACGTTTGCGGAAATGTGTATGGCGGGCGCTGAGCGCTATCAGAAGGTAGCGCTTGTGATTGACGTGCGGGCAGGGGACGATTTGAAATCGCTTTCCAAAGCGCTGCTCAATGTGGAAAAGCTGGGTATGGACTGCAGTATCCTGTATTTGGATACGGAAACGGACACCCTCATTAACCGCTACAAAGAAACCAGGCGAAAGCATCCGCTGATGGAGCAGGGCATGTCCATTGTAGAGGCCATATCCCGGGAGAGGGAACTGCTGTCGGATGTGCGGGGAATGGCGGACCATGTGGTGGACACCACAAGTTTTTCCGCCTCCAAGCTGCGGGAAACCATTGTGCATCTGTTCAGCAGCAACGTGAAGCATATTTTTTATGTGAATGTGATGTCATTTGGCTTTAAATATGGTATTCCGACCGAGGCGGATCTTGTAATGGACGTCCGGTTTTTGCCCAATCCTTACTATGAGATGAGCCTGCGGCAGTTTGACGGCAGAAAGCCGGAGGTGCGGGACTATGTGTTCCGGGACGGCACCGCGGACAAGTTTATGGAACGGCTGACAGCATTGCTTGATTTTTTGATACCCCAGTATATTAAGGAAGGGAAGGCAGCCATTACCATTGGCATTGGATGCACAGGAGGAAAGCACCGCTCGGTGGCAATTACGGAAGCTTTGACTGACTATGTTGCAAAACAAGGCTACCGGGCTTCCGCCACTCACCGGGACTATAAGAGAGGGTGACGCTGTGAAGAGACCGTGGATACGAAAACTCTATATTGGGCTGCTGAAGAAAAAACGAAACCACCAGCGCAAAAAGGAAACTGGCGGAAAGCCGGAAATTCCGCGAACATTTGGACCCAAAGTGGTGGCCATCGGAGGCGGCACCGGTCTTTCTACGATGCTGCGGGGGATTAAAGCGTATACCCAGAACATTACCGCGATTGTTACCGTGGCGGATGACGGCGGCGGCTCAGGGGTTTTGCGGGCGGAATACGGAATGCTGCCGCCAGGAGACATTCGGAACTGCATTATCGCGCTGGCCAATACGGAGCCTTCTATGGTAGAACTGCTGAACTATCGCTTTTCCGAAGGAGGACTGAAAGGGCAGTCTTTTGGCAATTTGTTCCTTGCGGCACTCAATGGCATCTGCGGTTCCTTTGAGGAAGCGGTGGCGAGGATGAATGAGGTGCTTGCCGTGACGGGAAAGGTAATCCCTGTTACCACGGCGGATGTGAACCTTATCGCAGAATTTGAGGATGGAAGCCAGATTCGCGGCGAGTCCAAAATATTCCACCATAAAAAACAGCATGACTGCCGGATTACCCGGGTGCGATTGGATCCGGAGCGGCCAACGGCGGTGCCGGAGGCCATTGAAGCAATTTATAACGCGGATATCGTCCTGCTGGGACCAGGCAGCCTGTATACCAGCATTATTCCGAACCTTTTGGTGCGAGGCATTACAGAGGCGCTGGAAAATACGGACGCTCTGCGGCTGTATGTGATGAATATTATGACACAGGACGGAGAGACGGAGGGCTATACCGGCGGCGATCATATCCGGGCGATTTATGCCCATGGTTCGGAAAACATCATCGACGCGGTGATTTACAACAACGGAGAAATCAACGAACGGATGCAGGAAAAATACAAATCCGAGGATGCAGAGCCGGTGCTTGTGGAAAGGGAAACTTTTAAAAACTGTGAATTATTCGGGTATCCCCTGGCGAAATCTGGAATTGATGTGGCGCGGCATGATCCGCAGCTGCTTGCCAAAGCGGTGTTTTCCGTCTTTCGGAAAAAACGCCAGCGGGATGGAATTTATGGACTTTATGATAACATAATTGCAGAACGGGACGATTGACAGCAGGAGAAAGGGGCGGTGGCGTTGTCTTTTTCATACGAAGTAAAAAAAGAAATCTGCAAAACTCCTGTAGGAAAGGCCTGCTGCAGGACAGCGGAACTGTATGGCATCCTTTTGTATGCCAATACGTTTTCTTATCACGAAATTAAAATCATTACGGCAAATCCATATCTCAAAAAACGGGTGATGCAGCTGTTGAAACGGGTGTTGAACCTGGAGATTTTGCCGGAAGAACGGGAAAAGTTCATTTTTTCCATTGCAGACCAAAGGGTAATCCGGCAGATTTTTGACTTGCTGGGCTATGATTTCAAACCGCATGTTGCCTATGGCCTCAACCGGAACATCATAGAAGAGGAATGCTGCAAGGCGGCGTTTCTCCGGGGTGCGTTTCTGCTCGCCGGCACGGTGGCGGCGCCGGACAAAAAATGCCACTTTGAAATTGCGACAAGCCACCAGAGCCTTACCCGGCAGGTAATGGCGCTGATGATGGATATGGGGTTTCTGCCCAAGCTAACGGAGCGCAAAGGCTCCGCCGTGATTTATTTTAAAGATACCGCCAGTGTGGAAAACATTTTGACGCTGCTGGGCGCACCGGTGGGCGCTATGTCCATCATGGAAGCCAAAGTGGAAAAAGGGCTTCGAAATGAGATCAACCGCAGGGTAAACTGCGAAACGGCCAACCTGATTAAAACGACGGACGCCGCGGCAAAGCAGATTGTATGGATAAAAAAAGCCATCAACAAGTATGGAATGGCGCTTTTTCCGGAAAGTCTGCGGGCGACGGTGGAACTGCGGCTTGCAAACCCGTCCGCATCTTTGGCGGAGCTTGCGATGCTGTCGGAAGAACCCATCACAAGATCCGGGCTGAGCCACCGGCTGAAAAAGATACTGTCAATTGTGAAGCAAAATGAGGATCGTTTATGAAGGAATTTGTGCATCTGCATGTACATAGCGAATACAGCCTGCTGGACGGCGCCTGCCGGATTTCGGACATTATGGAACGCGTCAAAAACGCGGGACAGAAAGCGGTGGCCATTACAGACCATGGCGTGATGTACGGTGTGATTGATTTTTATAAAGCGGCGAAGGAAGCCGGCATTAAGCCGATTATTGGCTGCGAGGTATATGTCGCGCCCCGGACCCGATTTGACAAAACCTATGAATTTGACAGCAATCCGCACCACCTGGTGTTGTTGTGTAAAAATAACACGGGATACAAAAATCTCATCCATATGGTAAGCCTTGGCTTTATCGAAGGATTTTATAATCGGCCGCGGGTGGATATGGATTTGCTTCGCGCGCATTCCGACGGACTGATTGCTTTGTCTGCCTGTCTTGGCGGCGAACTGCCAAAGCTCATTTTGCAGGACAATTACCAGGGGGCAAAGGCGAAAGCGGCGGAATATTTGTCAATATTTGGCCAGGGAAACTACTATATTGAATTGCAGAATCAGGGGATTCCGGTAGAAAAGGAAGTCAATGAAAAGCTCAGTTCCATTGCCCGGGAGCTTTCCATCCCGCTGGTCGCTACAAACGACGCCCATTATCTCACCCGGGAGGACGCCTATATCCAGGATGTTCTGATGTGCATCCAGATGAACAAAACGGTAGACGACCCGAACCGGATGAAGTTTGAGACAGAGGAATTCTATCTGAAAACCTACGACGAAATGGTGGCGGCGCTGCCGGAATATCCGGAGGCACTGCAAAACACGGCAAACATTGCGGAGCAGTGCAATCTGGATTTTGAATTCGGCCAGTACCACTTGCCGGCATTTGACGTGCCTGCGGGTTACTCCGCCTATGCCTATTTAAGAAAGCTGTGCTACGATGGGTTTGCGGTGAAATATCCGGACAATGAGGAAAACCGTCAGCGGCTGGAATATGAACTTTCCATGATAGAACAGATGGGCTTTGTGGACTATTTCCTGATTGTTTCCGACTTTATCGCTTATGCGAAAAACAACGGCATTCCGGTGGGACCGGGCCGTGGATCCGCGGCGGGGAGTCTCGTGGCGTATTGCCTCGGCATTACCGCTTTGGATCCTCTGAAGTATTCCCTGTATTTTGAACGGTTTTTAAACCCGGAGCGGGTCAGCATGCCGGATATTGACATTGACTTCTGCTATGAACGGCGGCAGGAGGTCATTGATTATGTTACGAAAAAATACGGGAAAGAACGGGTGGCGCAAATTGTCACGTTTGGCACGATGGCGGCGCGCAACGCCATCCGTGATGTGGGCAGAGCCTTGAATATTCCGTATGCGGATGTGGACATGGTGGCAAAACTGGTGCCCAACGAGCTGCATATGACGCTGGCCAAAGCGCTGGCCACCTCGCCCCAGTTCCGGGAGCTGTATGAAAAGGAACCGCAGGTGAAAAACCTGATTGACGTAGCGCAAAAGCTGGAGGGAATGCCGCGGCATGCGTCTACTCATGCGGCGGGCGTGGTGATTACCAACGAACCAGTGGATTCGTATGTGCCCCTGGCCAAAAATGATGAATCGGTGGTAACGCAGTTCCCAATGACCACCATTGAGCAGCTGGGATTGCTGAAAATGGACTTTTTGGGACTCCGCAACCTGACCGTAATCCGCGATGCGGAAAAAATGGCGCAAAAAAAAGACCCGGAATTTTGCATGGACAAAATTTCCTATGAGGATGATGAAACGTTTCTCATGTTGTCCCAGGGGAAAACCTCTGGCGTCTTCCAGCTGGAAAGCACCGGAATCACCAACGTGGTAACCGGACTGAAGCCGCAGTCCATTGAAGACATTACGGCAGTGGTGGCGTTGTACCGTCCTGGACCGATGCAGTCGATTCCGACGTATATCGAGTGTAAAAACAATCCGGCTAAGGTAAAATATAAGCATCCGCTGCTTCGGGATATTTTGTCCGTCACCTATGGGTGCATGGTATATCAGGAACAGGTTATGGAAGTGTTCCGGGTATTGGCGGGTTATTCTCTGGGCAAGGCGGATATGGTCCGCCGGGCGATGAGCAAGAAGAAAATGAAGGAACTGGAGAAGGAGCGCATTGCCTTTATTTATGGAGATGAAGCCCTGCACATTGACGGCGCCATCAAGCGGGGTGTGCCGGAAGATGTAGCGGCGTCCATCTTTGATGAAATTATGGACTTTGCGAACTATGCGTTCAACAAGGCGCATGCTGCGGCTTATGCGGTCATTTCCTACCAGACGGCATATTTAAAGTGCCACTATCCCGGGGAGTATATGGCGGCGCTGCTCACCTCGGTTCTGGATTCGGCTTCCAAGGTTTCAGAATATATCCAGGAATGCGGAAAAATGGGCATCCGGGTGCTGCCGCCGGATATCAATACCTCGGTGGATGGGTTTTCCGTATCCGGTGGTGACATTCGGTTCGGCATGGCCGCCATTAAAAATGTGGGACGGGGTTTTATCCAGAAACTGGTGCAGGAACGGCGTCAAAACGGCGCTTATGCGACGTTTCAGGATTTCTGTGAGCGGATGTACGACCAGGATCTGAACAAGCGAGCGCTGGAGGGGCTGATTAAAAGCGGCACGTTTGATTCTATGGGCTATCGGCGGTCGCAGCTTTTGGCCGTGTTTGAGAGGACGCTGGACGTGGTTTCCCAGAGCCGGCGGAAAAATATTGAGGGACAGATGGATCTGTTTGGCATGAGCGAAACTACGGTGCAAAATGATGTAATGCTGCCAAATATCCCGGAAAAGTCCAAAAAAGAACTGCTGATGATGGAAAAAGAAAGCGTAGGGCTGTATTTGTCCGGCCATCCTCTGGAAGATTACCGGGAGCTCATTCAAAAAGCCGGCACGGATTCCATCCGGGACATTGTGACCGAAACAACGGAAGAAACCGGCGGGCACCGGTACCAGGATGGGATGGGTGTAACCCTTGGCGCAGTCATCTCGTCGGTGCGGCTGAAAACCACAAAGAAAGGCAGTATGATGGCGTATCTTACGGTGGAAGACAGGACCGGCAGTCTGGAACTTGTGACGTTTTCCAATGTGCTGAACCGCTGCGGACCGTATATGAAAGAAGACAATGTCGTCTTTATTACGGGGAAAATTGACGTACGGGAGGATGAAGCGCCGAAAATCCTGGTGAATGACATTGTCCCCCTGGAAGAACAATACATCAGCGCGGTTCGCGGGGAAGCAAAAGGATGGAAAAATGCGGGCGGAGAAACGCGCAGCAGTCTGCCCAAGAGTGCAAAGCTGTATATCAAGGTAGCATCCAGAAACGACGTGCGCATTGAAATGATAAAACCGCTACTGGCAGAATATGCCGGCGATATGCCGGTGGTTTTGTATCTGGAAGACGAAAAAAAGAAGATGGTTGCGGCGCGAAATTTGTGGGTGCGGAGAGATGCGGAGTTGCTTGCAAAATTAAGATTTGTTTTTGAAGAAAACAGTGTTATAATCAAATAAACAGTCATTCTATTGGAGGAATTTGTATGAACAAAGTGAAAAGAATCGGGATATTAACGAGCGGCGGAGACGCACCGGGCATGAATGCGGTGATTCGCT
This sequence comes from uncultured Eubacteriales bacterium, assembly GCA_934395135.1. GTDB lineage: Bacteria > Bacillota > Clostridia > Oscillospirales > Butyricicoccaceae > CAKRRK01. Next base: position 7,682 of record CAKRRK010000033.1, read on the forward strand.
CCGTGGTGCGGACGGCGGCCGCCAACGAAATCGAATGCCTTGGGATCCGCCGGGGCTATAACGGCCTGATCAACGGAGATATACGGGAACTGGATGCCAGGGATGCCGACGGCATTATCAACGAAGGCGGAACGATTCTTTACACCGCGAGATGTTTGGAGTTTCAGACGCCGGAGGGGCTTGAAAAGGCGGCAAACACCTGCAAATACCTTGGAATCGATGGATTGATTGCCATCGGCGGCGACGGTACGTTCCGCGGCGCAAGGGAGCTCTCCCGGGCGGGCGTGCCTACCATTGGCATTCCGGGAACCATTGACAACGATATTGCCTGCACGGAATATACCATTGGATATGATACCGCCTGCAACACGGCGCTGGACGCCATTGACAAGCTGCGCGATACGATGCGCTCTCACGAGCGGTGTTCGGTGGTGGAAGTAATGGGACGGCATGCGGGACACATTGCGCTGAACGTGGGCGCGGCCGGCGGCGCGACGTCGATTCTGCTGCCGGAAAATCCGGTGGATTATGAAACGCAGGTTTTTGAACCGATCCGTTTGGGCAGAATTAAAAACCGGCATCACTTTATTGTAATCGTGGCGGAAGGTGCGGCAAGTGCCCAGGATGTGGCGCAGAAAATTCTGGAGGCTACCGGCATTGATACCCGGGTGACAATCTTGGGACATGTGCAGCGCGGCGGCTGTCCAACGCTGCGGGACCGCGTAATGGCAACAAAGATGGGGTACCATGCCGTGAAAATACTGATGGACGGCCAGACCAATCGAATTGTCTGCTATAAGCAGGATCGGGTAACCGATGTGGATATTGAAGAAGGGCTTTCCCAGGAAAAAGGTTTGGATCAGGATCTGCTGGCGGCAGTCCATGAGCTTGCCATTGTATAGATGAAAAAAACAGTGCTGATCACCGGCGCTTCCAGGGGCATCGGCAGGGCGACCGCCCTGCGGTTTGCCAGGGAAGGGTATCAGGTTTGCGCCAATTTTTTTCAATCGGAGGAAATGGCCCGCAGTCTGCAAAAAGAAATTGACTCATTTGGCGGTTGCTGCAAGCTGATTCAGGCGGATGTCCGGGATTTTCAGGCGGTAAGCCGGATGTTTAAAATCGCCCAGGCGGAGTTCGGCAAACTGGACGCGCTGGTGGCGAACGCGGGCATTTCGAGAATGGGGGTGTTTACTTCCGTATCAGAACAGGACTGGGATGATGTGATGGGGGTGAACGCCAAAGGGGTATTTCATGCCTGCAAGGGGGCGGTGCCCCTGCTGCTGCAAAACGGCGGCGGCAGCATTGTGACGGTATCCTCCATGTGGGGAACCAACGGCAGTTCATGCGAAACCGTGTATTCCGCGTCCAAAGGCGCGGTGATTGCCTTTACAAAGGCCCTGGCCAAGGAACTGGGACCGTCCCGGATCCGAGTTAACTGTGTCGCACCCGGTGTGGTCGCCACGGATATGCTGCGGGAGGTTTCAGCGGAAACGGTGGATCTGCTGCGGGAACAGACGCCACTGGAGCAAATTGGCACGCCGGAACAGATTGCCGACAGCATTTTTTATTTGTCCAGCGAAGCGGCCGCCTTTATTACCGGCAGCGTGCTGCCGGTAAACGGAGGCTTTGTGATATAGCATTTCTGACCGGCTCCGGCGGCCAATGTTTCAATTGCGTTAAAAAGAAAGCGGCGCCGGCCATTGCTCTTGACAGGGAAAACGGCATATGGTATTGTAAAAGCATAACGAAAAGGGAGTAGTTAGCGCCATTTGGCGTTTGCAATGCCGTCAATACGATGTTCTCCTATGTTTTTGCGTGGGTGAAATCCGGCTTGTAACGAAGTCGCGAGACTTTTGTTGTAATGTGTGAATTGCAGCAAAAAGGCTCGCTTTTTTCATGCCATTCACGCAAATCTGCTGACAAAACGGGGGAAAGCGTTATGAAAGAGTGGTATAAAATACCGGGACGTGATGTGGAACAGGCATTTGAACTATCGGATCAGGGGCTTACCGATGCACAGATAGAGGAACGGCTTGCGCAGTATGGACCGAACCGCATTGAGGAAGGAAAAAAGAAAGGGGTTCTGCAGATCTTTTTTCGCCAATTTTGCGACTTGCTTGTGATCATTCTGATTATAGCAGCGCTGATATCTATGGCTTCCGGCAATGTGGAAAGCACAATTGTAATTATTGCGGTCATTACACTGAACGCCGTTTTGGGCACGGCGCAGCATGTAAAAGCGCAGAAGTCCCTGGAAAGTCTAAAGGCTTTGTCTTCGCCCAATGCCAAGGTCATACGCGGCGGAAGAAAAGTTGAGGTTTCTTCCGAATGCGTCGTGCCGGGAGACCGGATGATTCTGGAAGCGGGAGATTTGGTCGTAGCCGACGGCCGGATTCTGCACAACTATTCTCTCCGGGTAAACGAAAGCTCCCTTACGGGAGAATCGGCCAATGTGGAAAAGAGCGATGCAGACATTGTGGGAGAAGCCAGTCTCGGCGACAGAACCAACATGGTGTATTCCGGCAGCCTTGTGACCTATGGAAGAGCGGAGGTTGTGGTAACCGGCACGGGAATGGAAACGGAACTGGGAAAAATTGCCGGTCTTATGAACGCCACAAAAGAACGGAAAACGCCGCTGCAGGTCAGTCTGGATGTTTTCAGCGGCCGCCTTGCGGTGATTATACTGGTGATTTCCGCTGTTGTTTTTGGAATTCATATTTACCGGGGTCAGCCTGTGATGGAATCCCTGATGTTTGCTGTGGCGCTGGCAGTGGCCGCCATTCCGGAAGCGCTTGGCTCGATTGTTACAATTGTGCAGGCTATGGGAACGCAGAAAATGGCGCGGGAAAATGCCATTATCAAAGAGCTGAAAGCGGTGGAAAGCCTTGGTTGTGTGTCTGTGATCTGTTCCGATAAAACCGGTACACTGACGCAGAACAAAATGACAGTGCAGACCCTATATGTTGACGGCCGAACTTTGTCGCCGGGAGAAGCGGATTTGAAACATCCTGCGCATAGATATCTGCTTTACAATGCGGTGCTGAACAATGACGCTGTGCTTGCGGATGAAAAAGAAATTGGAGATCCGACGGAGTGCGCCCTGCTTGCTATGGCGCGGGACAGCGGGCTGGAGGACGGCTTGCTCCGGAATGCGCTGCCGCGGCTGGAGGAAATTCCGTTTGATTCGGAACGGAAGCTGATGAGCACAAAATATTGCATAGACGGCGCGTCTGTGATGCTGACCAAAGGCGCGCTGGATGTACTGTTGAACCGGACGGCATTTCTTTGCACGCAGGACGGCGTCCGGGAGATAACAGAGGAAGACAAGGAAACGATCCAGCGAAAGAATATGGAATTTTCCCGGGAGGGGCTACGGGTGCTGGCCTTTGCTTATCGGGAGTGGTCTAAGCCGCTGACAAAAGCTGCCGAGGATGATCTTGTGTTTTTGGGGCTGGTTTCGATGGAGGATCCGCCGCGGAAGGAGTCTGCCGCTGCCGTGTCTGACGCTTGGCGTGCGGGAATCCGTCCGGTTATGATCACAGGCGACCACAAAGCAACCGCCACTGCTATCGCGAAAAAAATCGGAATTTTCCGAGAAGGCGATTTGGCGGTAGTAGGAACGGAATTGGACGAAATGACAGGACAGCAGCTGGAGGAAACCATAGAAAGAATATCGGTGTATGCCAGGGTTTCCCCAGAGAACAAAATACAGATTGTAGAAGCATGGCAAAAGAAGGGCTATGTTGTTGCGATGACTGGCGACGGTGTAAATGATGCCCCTGCGCTGAAAAAGGCGGACATTGGCGTTGCAATGGGGATTACAGGGACAGAGGTGTCCAAAGACGCAGCGGCGATGATTTTGTCGGATGATAATTTTGCTACGATTATCAAAGCGGTGGCGAACGGAAGAAATGTATACAAAAATATTAAAAATGCCATTTTATTTTTGCTGTCCGGCAATATGGCGGCTATTTTTGCAGTACTATATACGTCGGTTATGGCGTTGCCCATGCCGTTTCAGGCAGTGCAGCTTTTGTTCATCAATCTGGTGACAGATTCGCTGCCCGCGCTGGCAATTGGGATGGAGCCTGCGGATAAGGATTTGCTGTCAGAACGGCCAAGAGATCCGAAGGCTGGCATTTTATCGGGAAGTTTTGTGAGCAAGATTCTGTTGCAGGGAGCGCTGATTGCGGTCTGTACAATGGGGGCGTTTTATGCCGGACTGCAGACCAGCGCGGCTGTTGCCAGTACAATGGCGTTTGCAGCGTTAACGTTTGCAAGGCTTTTTCATGGATTTAACTGCAGAGGAAAGCATTCTGTTTTTCGAATGGGATTCCGAAAGAATTGGTATAGCTTGGGCGCATTTCTTCTTGGCACACTGCTGCTTGCGCTGGTGCTTATCGTGCCGGCAATACAGCCATGGTTTACAGTGACAAGCCTTACTGGCGTGCAGCTTGCGCAGGTTGCTGTGTTCGCAGCGGCTCCAACGGCAATCATTCAGATTGTAAAACTGATCGCAGACGCAGCGCGGACTTGATTGACAGAAAAAGAAAAAGACAAGCGATCGCTTGTCTTTTTTATTCAGCATATAAAATTTATAAAAGGTCAATGTTATAGGGAGTAGTCTGATAAACATAATAATTCAGCCAGTTGGTATACAGAAGCTGGGCATGGGAACGCCAGCTCACAATGGGCGCATTGGCGGGATCGTCGTTGAAAAAATAATGGGCCGGGATTTTAGGGTTCAGTTTACGAGTCAAATCCCGATAATATTCGTTGCCCAGCGTGTCTGCATCATATTCGGAGTGCCCCATCACAAAAATCTGATTGCCGGAGGGAGTAGCTGCAATGTAAACACCGGCTTCGTCGGAATAGGAAAGGAGGCGTATGGCCGGAACCGCCTCCACGTCCTCCCGACGGATTTCGGTATGTCGGGAATGAGGCGCGTTGAATACATCGTCAAAACCCCGGAAAAGATTTTCTGTTTTACGGAAAAGGCGGTGAGAAAAAATACCGGAGATCTTTTCCGGCAGGGTATACTTTGGAATACCGTAATGATAGTAAAGAGCAGCCTGTGCGCCCCAACAAATATGGAACGTGGAGTGAACATTGGTTTTGGTCCATTCCAATATTTCGCACAATTCCTCCCAATACTCCACGTCCTCATAGGGCATTAGCTCCACTGGCGCGCCGGTGATGATAAAGCCGTCATACTTTTTGCTGCGGATATCATAAAAGGATTTGTAAAAAGTAAAAAGATGTTTGGAAGGGGTGTTTTTAGGAATATATGATGATGTTTGCACCAAATCAATTTCAATTTGCAAAGGGGTATTGGAAAGACAACGAAGAAGCTGGGTTTCTGTTGCGATTTTTGTAGGCATCAGGTTTAAAATGCCAATCTTCAGAGGGCGTATATCCTGCGCCAGGGCACGGTGCTCGGTCATCACAAAAATGTTTTCGCTTTCCAGAACAGACCGGGCAGGCAGACGGTCGGCGATTTTTATCGGCATATACAAAACCTCCTTACCTGATTAAAATAATATATCAAACATTATAGCAAATTTAAAAACCGGACACAATATTATCTGGCAAAAAAAGAGATGATATTATGTTGAAAAAAACTGTTGACAATTCAAAAATCTTGTGCTATTCTATAAAAGCACCATCGAAAAAGCAGACCATTGTCAACAACAAATAGCAAAAAAAAGGAATTGACAAAGGGAGCGAGAGGTGGTAAGATAGAGAAGTTAACGCCGAGAGGGGTTAGCGAGAA
>CAKRRK010000034.1 GCA_934395135.1 uncultured Eubacteriales bacterium
GGCGGGCCGCAAGTTCATACGCTTTTTCCGCCAATTCAGAAATCGGCTTGTAAATAGTCATCGTCTGCGTGCCTTCTACAATTCTCTGGCAAGCGGAAAGCTCCGCATCCTGACCAGTGGTCAGCACCTTTCCGGCAAGCCCTTGGGCATCCAGCGCAGAAACTGCTCCAGTTGTCATCCCATCATAGGCAGACAAGATTACGTCAATCTGGTTATCTGACGCCGTCAGGGCATTCTCCGTGTGTTGCATCGCAGGTTCCGATCCCCAGCCGTCGCACCACTGTTCCGCTACAATATTAATATCACCTTTATCCACGGCATCCTGAATAACATTCCAGAAACCTGTCATAACAAGCTGTGCATTATTATAGGACGGTTCGCCTTCCAAAAGGAGATAGTTTCCCGTAGGCTTCAGATTCATCATATATTCTGCGCATTTTTCGCCTACCGCAATAGAGTCAAAGGACACATAGTAATCGAGGTCACAATCCATCACAAGATTATCATATGCAATAACCGGGATGTCGCTGCTATGCGCCGCATCCACAATCTTAACGCATGCTGCCGAATCCACCGGATACAAGAGAAGTGCCTGAATACCCGCAGCAAACATATTTTCGCACTGAGACTGCTGCTTATTGCTGTCATAGTCCGCAGACTGGACAATCAGTTCAATCCCATCTTCTGCTGCCATTTTCTCAAACATTTCCTTTTCACGAACCATACGTTCCTGTTCCAGAGAAGAGAACGATACTCCAATCTTCAAATCGCCGCTTGTCGCCGGTTCCGCCGTATCGTCGGCCGGCGTGCCTGCGTCGTCCGCCGGCGTCGTATCACCGCTGCCGCAGCCTGCAAAGCAAACCAGCACCATAGAAAGCGCCAGAAGCATGCAGAATAATTTTTTTAATTTTCCTCTTTTCATCTTGTTTCTCCTTTTCAAATAAATATTGTCAGCTTTTCAGCCAGACGATGGATTAAAACAGCGTGGAACCGCCTGCAATGGTAATGGCCACGCCGGTGATGTAGCCGCCGGCCGGCGACGCAAGAAATGCCATCAATTCGCCAATTTCATGGGGTTCCGCCATTCTTCCCAGGGGAATCCTGGAACAAAGCCTTGCTTTATATTCCTCCGGCGTCATCCCTTCCAGGGGGCCTCGTTCGTTAAATACTTTTTTCATCATGTCTGTGTTTACATAACCCGGGCAGATTGCGGTGGCGGAAATACCATATTCCCCCCATTCCTGCGCCATCACCTGCGTCAGGGTATTGATGGCCGCCTTCGCGCAGCTGTAAACGCTATTGGCATATTCTCCGATTTTGGACGCCTGGGAAGAAATTGTAATAATGCGGCCCGGAATGCCCTTTTCGATCATATGGGCGGCTACCACCTTGCTCAGCATAAAAACGCTTTTCAAGTCGATATCCATAACCCGTTCCCAGCTCGTCACTTCCATCTCCGTCAGTTTTTTGCTGATGACAATGCCGGCACAGTTCAAAAGAATGTCAATGCGGCCGAATTGATCAATGCCCTGCTGCACGCCGTTCTGTACGTTTTCATAATTGCTGACGTCCATCTTTACCGGCAGCGCCCGAACGCCCTGCGCCTCAAACTCTTTGCAGCTCTCGGCCAGCTGTTCGTAATTAATGTCACAGGCAATCAAATCTACGCCATTTTTGGCAAATACCATTGCCGTCGCTTTGCCAATGCCCTGCGCCGCACCGGTTACGAGCGCTACTTTCCCTTTTAATTCATAATCCATAGTTCTTCCTCCAGATGAATAATTTATTTCTCTTATCTCTCAAAATTAATTTAGTAATATTATTAAATTATTTATCTTGTTTTGATTATATCATTCTTTCGGTTTTTGTAAATAGGCTTTCCGAAATTTCGTTATATCTGTCAAATATAAATATTTATTTACTGCATTCTGACAGTTTTATTGTCAATTTATATATATTATCTTCTTTTTCTTTATTGAACATAAATAAAATTAATTGTATTTTATCTATATTTTTATTTTCAATCTAAATTGATTTTTCGTAAAATTTGATGGCCTTTTCTGTTCTTTTATTTAAATATTTTTATTTTATGATAAAAATATTTCGATTTCCTACTCCATGCTATTCCTGTTGTTTTCCGATTATGATCGGGATTCTTTCGCTTTCGGGACAAAAAAAGAGCGTACACCGCTCTTTTGCGACGCACGCTCTTTTTTCTGTTTTCCTATTTTATTTTTCTTACGCTCTCGCGTGAAATCAACTCGCCGGACACGATAGTAATGAACCGGGACGTATTTTTCTGTTCAATTTTGTCCACCAGCCGCTCCGCCGCGATCATAGCCAGGTTTTTAAATCCATTGTTAATGGAGGTCAGGGGCGGGGTGCTCACTTCACAATAGGAGGTATTGTCAAACCCGACAATGGACACATCCTCCGGCACCTTTACACCGACCTCCGCAAAGGCTTTCATAGCGCTGACCGCCGCCACATCCGTTACCGCGGCAAAGGCCGTTGGAAACTCCTGGGATTTCACATCCGTCTTTTTTAAAATTTCCGCCATATCCCGGCAGCATTCGTTAAAGGTGTAAGACAGTTCAAACTTATAGCGGGGATCATAGTCCAGTCCATATAATTTCAGCGCCCGGTGATACCCCACCTCCCGGTTCAGGAAATTCTGAAATACCGTTTTATGCCAAAGAAGACCGATTTTTTTATGGCCATTTTCAATCAAATGCCTGGTCGCAATGTAAAACCCGCCTTCGTTGTTGGACGACACCATTTCAAACGGCGCTTCCGGACAGCAGTTGTCCAGCATGACGACGGGATGGCTGGACAGGCACGTTATTTTTTCAAAATCCTGCGTCACCAGTTCGGACGCCAGCACAATGCTGCCATCGGCATTGGTGGGCGAATTCAGGCATTCGTTCAAGTCATCCAGCTTTACCCGGGTCACCAGCACTTCATACCCAAGCTCCCGGCTGCGGATATTGATTCCATCGATCACCTGAAAAATAAAGTCGGAATACAGCTCCACGCTCTCCCGCAGGCTGTTAACGATAATCAGGCGGATAATTCTGGAGTTGATGGCAACGCCGGTTTTCTGATATCCCATGGAGGCGGCGATTTTGATGACACGGTTCCGCGTTTCCTCGCTGACGCCTTTTTTATTATTCAGTGCATTGGAGACCGTCCCCGGCGACACGCCGGCAATCTCCGCAATATCTTTCATTCGTTTTTTATCATCCATTTTGTTGGCACCATTCTTCCAATCAGCTGTTTACAAAAAAATTCAGTGAATTTCTTACTATATTTAGTATAACAGGATTATCCATTTATTTCAACAGTTTTTTGAAAATCTCTATTTTCCTCTTCTTTTACTGCTTTTTTCTCACATTTTGCGGTTTTAAAAAAAGTCGAAAATCATAATAGTTTAGTTATCCCCCCCCCCGATTTTTTTGATAAATTTTATATCTTTTTTATAAACGATTTTGTGCATATTTTATCTTTCCCAAAACGCCGCTTTTTCGTTTGGCGAAACCTGCGCACGGTTTGAAGCATGGTTTCCTTTCCCCCGCCACGCCAGGGACCCGGCGCTCTTTGCCTTTTTAAGTATCAATCTAAAAAAACGATCCCTTTGTCCCGGTTCTGTCCTTCGCAAAGAAGCGCGGCACGCATCGGCAGGTAATGCTTTCTGATTTGCCGCGCTGGTCAGAAAGCGGAATGCCTTCTTTTTCGCCAATAAAAACAGGACATCCTCCAGCCACCATTGGTTCGAACTGTGGTATACTGCTGACAAAACCTTTTCCATCCGCTGGTCTGCGGTTGTTTCTGCATACCCTGGCATATTTTTTCCCAGGGGCGGCATTTTTTTGTAGCCTTTTTGATGGCTGCAGGGTATTTCTACTGAAAGGAGGTTGAACCCATGGACCCCAAACCGCAGTGCGCAGCCGAAGGCATCGAAGCGCTCATCTGCCGCCATGCCGATATGGTATACCGGCTGGCCTTTTCCCTGGTTCGTTCCAAAAGCGACGCGGACGACATTTTTCAAGAGGTATTTCTCCGGCTCGTCCGGAGCAGGCCGGCCTTTGAAAGCGAAGCCCATCAAAAGGCATGGCTTATTCGCGTAACCACCAACTGCGCCAAAAAGCACTGGGCCTCCCCCTGGATGCGGCGAACCCAGCCTTTGCGGGAGGAAATTCCGTTTTACCTGCCGGAAGAACAAGACTTGTCCCATGCCTTGGATGGGCTGTCAACAAATTACCGGCTGGTAATTCATCTATTTTATTTTGAAGAATATTCCATTGAAGAAATCAGCAAACTGCTCCAACGAAAACCAAGCACCGTGTGCGCACAACTCACCAGAGCCCGTGCCAAATTGCGCCACACATTAAAGGAGGACTTCTATGTTTGAGCCAATTTACCGACATATGCAGCAATCTATCGCTCCCGCCCCGTCCCTGGTAGAGGACACCATTCAGCTTGTGCGGCAAACGCAGCGAACCGCAAAAAAACACAGGCGTCCGCTTCCGGCCCTTGGAGCTGCCGCCGCCGTTGTGGTTTGTCTGATGCTGACCGCCTCTGTGCTGGCCGCAAACGTACCGGAATTCTATTCCGCATTGTACGCCGTTTCTCCTAGGGCCGCGCAATTTTTCATCCCGGTCCGGCAGGCCTGCGAAGACAACGGCATCCGGATGGAGGTGCTGTCCGCCTATATTCATCATGACACAGCGGAAATCTACATTTCCATGCAGGACACGGAAGGGCTTGGCCGCATCGATGAAACCACAGATTTGTATGACAGCTATTCCATTCATCGCCCATTTTCCTCCGCCGCCACCTGCAGCCTGGCAAGCTACGATCCGGACATCAAACGGCAACGTTTCTTCTCTCCATTACCGAATTTGGCGGCCATAACATCGAAGGAGACAAAATCACCTTTTCCGTTTCCGGTTTTCTGGGACAAAAACAACAACACCTGGACGTTCCTCTCCCGCTGGACGCCGTCGCCCTTTCGGATGCGGCAAACGTCCAAACCGTCCAAACCAACGGCGGAGGCGGGCTGGACTTTTCCACCTATATTCCGGACAGTCCGCTGCCTTCCGTAAGCGCTCTTGTCCCGGAACCCCTCACAGAAGGTGCTCCGGCGGAGGGCATTGTTCTGACCGGCGCCGGTTATATCGACGGAATGCTGCACGTTCAAATCGCCGTGCCAAACCACTTGAAAAACGACAATCATGGGTTTGTTTATCTGGTCGATGCGGCCGGAAACAAGCTGCAGTGCAATTATAACTTTTATTTTACCGACGCCCCGGAGCAGCCGGACCGGACGCAATACTGCGACTTTGTGTTTGACGTCCCCCGGGAAGAACTTTCCCAATATTGCCTGTATGGTGACTTTTTCACCAGCGGCGCCCTTATCACCGGCGACTGGCAGGTGACATTCCCCCTGCAGTCCAGCCCTTCGGACAAACAATAGCCCTTTTCCAGCGTGTCGGGGAAAGGGCTTACGGGTAGCGTCCATTGTCTTCTGGCAGAGTGCCTGACCGCAAACATCTCGCTTTTTCAGCAGTTTTTCCAGATATTGCATACTTGTTTCCGGTTTCCCCAAATAGTACAATCAGAATAGGACCGGCGCTTGTTGCCGTTTTGATGCTATTTTGATGTATTCTGTAGACCCGGCAAAAGGAGGAACCGAATGATTGACATATTGATTGTAGAAGACGAACCGCCTATCGCAAATCTTATCAAACTCAGTCTGGCACAGACCGGTTACCGCTGCACCTGTGTGTTGGACGGCATGGAAGCCGCCGATCTTTTGGAACACACCCGGTTTGATTTAATTCTTTTGGACGTTATGCTGCCCAAAGTAGACGGGCTTGAACTGATGGAATATATCCGTCCCCTTGAGATCCCTGTGATTTTTCTCACAGCCAAAGCGTCGGTGGCAGACCGGGTGCAGGGTCTTCGCATGGGGGCGGAAGATTATATTGTCAAGCCTTTTGAGGTCCCGGAGCTGCTGGCCCGGGTGGACGTTGTGCTGCGGCGCTATCATAAACTGAACACCATTCTTTCCATCGGCGGCCTCATTATTGATACCCGATCGATGCAGGTAAGAAGAAACGGCAAGCCCATCCGCCTGACGCGAAAAGAATACGACCTTCTGCTGCTGTTTGTCCGCAACCCCGGCGCGGCGCTTTATCGGGAAACGATTTACGAGCGGGTATGGGGCGAAACCTTTCCTTACGGCAGCAAAACCGTAGATCTTCATGTCCAGCGCCTGCGCCGGAAAATCGGCTGGGAAAACAAGCTGCTGGCTGTCAGCAAAGTAGGATACCGTCTGGAGGCTGACGCATGAAACTGCAGATCAAAATAACGCTGTGCATCGTTTGTCTGCTTTCTGTGATTTTCGGCATTGGCGGCAGTATGCTGATTTTTATTTCCTTTGAAGATTCCCTTGCCAGGGAGAAGGAGTCTGCCTTCTCCTCCTATCAAATGGCCCTGCATACCCTGCAGGTAGTCAACACGCTAAAAAACCGGCTGGAATACAACGATGTTTCCTATACCCTGGAACAGCTTTCCCGCCAAAACGACTCTGTCTGGGCCGGCCTGCGTCTTTCTTCTCCGGACCAAACCATCTATGAAAGCGGCGACGCCGTTCCGTATCTATCCGCCCCATCCTACAACGGAGATTTGGAGCATTGCTGCATCACCAATATTTTTGACAACGACGCCAAACCCTACTTACAGATTTCCGGCGCTTTCTCCGCCGGAAGCGATACCCTGTATCTGGACGTCGCCTATGATATTTCCCCGATTTACGAAACCAGACAATGGCAGCAGGAAATCTATCAAAGTATTTTTTTGATTATGGTCGTTCTCGGCGTGCTTACGGCGCTGGCTGCCTCCTGGGTGCTCACCCGCCCGCTCCATAGTTTGTCCCGAGCGGCTCGTTCTATCGCGTCCGGCAATTATACCTGCCGCGCGCAGGTACATTCCAGCGATGAAATCGGTGACACTGCCAGGGACTTTAACCATATGGCGGCGGCGCTGGAACAAAACATCGACGAACTGACAGAAACCGTTCGGCGGCAGGAAGTTTTTCTTGGAAGCTTTGCCCATGAGATAAAAACCCCGATGACTTCCATCATTGGGTATGCTGACTTGCTGCGCCGCCAAACTCTGCCGCCGGAAAAACAGGTGGAAGCTGCAAACTATATTTTTTCGGAGGGGAAGCGACTGGAAAGCCTATCCTTTAAGCTTTTGGACATTTTGGTGCTGAAACATCGGGAGGTCGCCTTTTCCAGCATCTCACTTTCCGGGATGGTTTCCGGCATTGTCGCCCATCTGGCCCCTATCTATGAAAAGGAAGGAATTGCATTCTCCTATCAGTGTGAAGAGGGCAACTGCTGTTTCGAGCCGGATCTTGTCAAAACACTGCTGCTAAATCTGCTGGACAACGCCCGCAAATCTCTTCCGGCAGGCGGCACTATCCATCTAACCGGAAGGTTGCTGCCCGACGGTTGCGAAATTTCTGTCACAGACAACGGAAACGGCATTCCTTCGTCTGCGCTTCCTCACCTGACGGAAGCGTTTTATCGGGTAGACAAATCCCGTTCCCGCAGCCAGGGCGGCACAGGTCTGGGGCTTACCTTATGCAAGGAAATTGCTGCGCTGCACCATGGCGCCCTGCATTTTTACAGCGACGGTATCCAGGGCTGCACCGTTACCGTTACATTAAAGGGAGGCAAAGCATGAAGCGTAACATACTGTGTTTTACCGCTGGTATCACCACCCTGTTTACCATTGCCGGCTTTTTTCTTCCCCGCATTGTCTCCAGCGTCTTTGACTGCCGGCAGGAAACGGAGACAAGCTACTACAAAACCGGGGAAGTGCAGCTGCTTTTGGCGGACGACGCGTCTTTGGCAAACCGTTTAACCCTTGTCTCCTCCGGATATAACAGCATTTCCCTGACCGACGGAACAAATCTTTCGGAAGACGAGGCCTATGCCGCGGTTCTTTCCGCCCTGGCTCTGCTTTCCGATGAGCGCATCTCCATACAGTTTCCGGAGGCGGTGACCGCCTATTCCCTTTCGCCCTTTTTGGCACTGCCGAGAGGCGGGGCCGGAATCTCCGCCGTGTTCTGGCATTGCAGCCTGACGGATGAAGCCGGGAACTCTATGACCATGGTATTGGACGACGATTCCGGCAAACTGCTTTCTTTTTCCCTGTATCTGTCCGACGCAGAAACCGCCAAAAATTCTGACGTCGTCCTCCCTTCCAAACAGGAATCCTCCTACCTTATGGTAAAAAATTATGCCGCCCGCGTACCAGAGGATCTTGCGGAGGCGTTTGGCGAATATTATGGATTTGCCGAAGCCTGGGGTATGGAGGCCGATGCTGACGAAAGCGGACTCCAGTTTTATTTTGAATTTACCGCAAAAGACGGAACCTCCTGCAATATGTCCCTGTTTCTTTTTGACAGCGCATTTTTTTATCATTGATGCCATTTTAATGCCATAAATTTGCCATTCTTTTTCAATATTTTTCTATGATTTTGGCAATAACAATAGAATAGAAAGGTATGAAATACTATGAACCAACAAACTGTTCTATATCGGGCAAGGCGACGGCGGGCTCGCCGCGGCAGGCTCCTTTTTGCCCTTATATCGGCCGTTCTGGCAGCGTTTCTGCTCTTTTTTCTGATAAAAGGCATCTCCGGGGACACATTCCGGTTTCTTTCCGACGAAAGCATTCCGCCGCAGGATAATGTTACGCTTCCGCAGGCCAGCGGGCAGAGTTCCTCCGATTTGCTTCTTCTGGTCAATCCCTGGCATTCCGTGCCGGAAGATTATGCCGTGGAACTGGTGGATCTGAAAAACGGACAGGCCGTAGACGCCCGCTGCTACGACGCCCTGCAGAAAATGATGGACGACTGCCGCAGCGCCGGCCTTTCCCCGGTGATTTGTTCCTCCTACCGAACCTTGGAAAAGCAACAGGCCCTTTATGACGGGCAGGTGGACAAGCTGCTTGCCCAGGGATATTCCAGGCAGGACGCCGAGGCAGAAGCCGCCGCTGTGGTAGCAGTTCCTGGCATCAGCGAACATCATCTCGGACTTGCCGTGGACATCGTCGATCTGGAAAACCAGAACCTGGACGAATCCCAGGAAGATACCCCGGTGCAGCAATGGATGCTGGAACATTGTTGGGAGTATGGTTTTATTCTTCGTTATCCCGGTGAAAAAAGCGACAAAACCGGCATTGTTTATGAGCCGTGGCATTATCGCTATGTGGGAAAAGAAGCCGCGGAAGCGATACACCGCCAGGGTATCTGCCTCGAGGAATATCTGGAGCGCCTGTAACAAAAACGCGTTATTTCAAACCTTGATTCAGCCCCCGGAAGCTGCGCTTTTCACAAGCATAGCCGCCGGGGGCTTTTTTCTTTGTACCATATGATAATTCCAAACCGGTTCCGGTTATGGTTTTCGCGGCAGAACCGGCTTTTCCATAATATAGTCTTGGTTCACATAGCCGCCCGGCAAATCATACGTTTCGGTTCCAACGATTCGGAAACCGCGCCCAAGGTAAGCCCGCATTCCCAGCGTATTTTCCCGGTTGACATTGAGGCGTACCGGCTTTTGGTACCGACCGGTCAAATAATCAAACGCCGCGGAGGAAATATGCTTTCCGCGAAAGTCCCGCTGCAAATAAATCTTATCCAGATAAACATGATCCTCCCGGAGCATATAAGCAAGAAAGCCCGCTTTCTGTCCATGATACAGCACAAACGCATAGCGCATGCCTTCCTGCCGGAACCGCCGCACGTTAACATAGTCAAAATACCGGTGGGTCAGCAAGGCGATGTGCCCTTCCTCCAAAATGCCGACATAGCATTCCCTCCAGATGGGCGCGGCAAAATCATATAGTCTCCGCAATTCAGCATCTTTCATTTCCCGGTATTCTATCATAACCTTCTCCCTCTTTTCCAGCTTTTTCGTTCCGAAGCAGTATATCATATTTTTTATCATTTTTCTATATTTTCCAGTTCCCGGGCGAGAGAGTTCCTGCATAAACCGCGCTGGAGATCCATATACATAGACTAACAATAACATCCAGAAAGCAGGTGATTTCTTTTGAAAAAAGTTATGAAAGTCGAATTAAAATACCTGATTTTGTTTTTTGTTGGCGGAAGTCTGTATTACCTGGTAGAAGTGTTGTGGCGGGGGCACAGCCATTATTCTATGTTTTTTGCCGGTGGGCTTTGTTTTATCCTTTGCGGCCTCATCAATGAAATCCTGGATTGGGACACGCCTCTCGTTTTACAAGGCCTTTTCGGCAGTGTGATCATCACGCTGGTAGAATTTATTTTTGGTATGATTTTGAACGTTCATCTGGGATTAAACATCTGGGACTATTCTGATTTGCCGCTGAATCTTTTCGGTCAGATTTCCCTGCCCTATACCTTATTGTGGATTCCGCTGGCTATGCTTGCCATCGTCTTTGACGATTATCTCCGGTATTGGCTGTTTGGAGAAGAAAAACCGCACTACCGTTTGTGGACCGCTCCCAAAACGGCAAAGCTATGACGCCGCCCCGCCGCCCTTTCTTCCCTGGCCGTTTCCGGCTGCACAGTTCCAATTTCCGCCTATATGACCTGAAACCCTTCTCCGTGTACCTCGCTGGCATTCATCACAATCATAAACACATCGCGGTCCATCTTTTTTACTGCCTGCGCAATCTGATACATTTCTTTGGCGCTGCACGCCACCAGCACAATTTCTTTTTTTCCTTTTTGATAGCCGCCGCGGCCCAAAAGCACGGTAGATCCTCTCCCAGCGCTTTGGTCAATGACTGCGCAGACCGCGTCGCCCTGTTCCGTTACCACAAACCCAACCTTTCCTTCGTTTAATCCGCCCATAACCCGGTCTACTACCACTGCAAGCAAAAATGCGATCATAATCCCATAAATTATGCCGTCCACATCCTGGAATAAAATACCGCCGGTTACAACAATACCCAAATCGAAAAGGAAAACAATGGTTCCCAGCTTGATATGAGGATTGGCTGCTTTGACGGCCATAATAATAAAATCCGCCCCGCCGGTAGAGGACCGGCGCATATAGATGACGGCATATCCGATCCCGCCAAGCACGCCCGTCACCAGAGCGGACAGCAGGCGGCTGCCCTGATACACCGGCAGGAGAGGTGCGATATAGTCCACAAAAACGGAGCCAATCACCATGCAGCGCAGCGATTTCAGCAAAAACCGCCGGCCGATCAGCCGGTAACATACGACGGCGACCGGAATGTTCAGGACGATGGTGGTAAGCCCGATAGGCCATTCAAACAACCGATAAAGAATCAAGGCAATGCCGGAAAATCCGGTCATCGGAAACTGCGCCTGCACGGCAAAATTATACAGCGACAAGGCAATCAAAAAACTGCCGACAATCTCCCAGAACATATCCTTTCTGTTTTCCTGTCTTTCCATGGCAACACCCCCTGCTATCAGTATGGATGGCTTTTCCGTATTTCAACCCCTCAACTTTCCTCTGCTTTCTGTTTTTTGAAAAAAACTTCCGGTTCCTAAAAAAAACTTCCGGTTTTATGATAAAATGAATTTATCCAAAACAGGGAGGTGTTTCTGATGGAACATATCACGCAGTATTCGTCCCCTTTGGGTGTTCTAACCCTTGCGGGTGCAGGCGGCGCGCTGACCGGACTTTGGCTTCCGGGGCAAAAATACTTTGGCCGCACGCTGTCAAAGACTGCGTCGGAAAACGACGATCTTCCGGTATTCCGACAAGCAGCGCAATGGCTGGACCGATACTTTGCCAAAGAAAGGCCGCCGAGTTCCGACCTTCCTCTCGCACCGGCGGGAAGCGCCTTTCAGCAATGCATCTGGCAGATACTCTGCGAGATTCCGTATGGAAAAACTGCAACCTACGGCGAAATCGCAAGACAGGCCGCTGCCCGTATGGGACGGCAGCATATGTCTGCGCAGGCAGCCGGCGGCGCGGTAGGGCGCAATCCCATCTCCATCATCATCCCCTGCCACCGAATCGTGGGGACAAACGGCAGCTTAACCGGCTATGCCGGCGGCATTGACAAAAAGCTTTGGCTGCTGAACTGGGAAGGCGCAGACACACACAACTTGTGGAGTCCCAGGAAGGGTTCGGCGTTATAGCCCATTCTCCCGCGGCGGTTTCTGCCATTGTTTCCCCGCCCTGCCCCATTTGTGCTTCGGCATTTCAGAGACAGATAAAAAAGCACGCGGACGTGAGACCTCTCATGTCCGCGTGCTTTTTTGAATTCAAAAATTTCTGCAGCAATCCGCATTCTACCGCTTCTCTTTGTAATATTCCAAAACTTCCTGTGCGTTAACATCCGGTTTTACCTTGGATATGATTTTTTCAATCCTGCCCTCCGCATCAATGAGAAACGTCGTGCGCTGCACCCCCATACTGACCTTGCCGTACAGTTTCTTTTCTTTCCACACGTCGTATGCCCGAATTGCCGTAAGATCCGGGTCGGAAAGCAGCAAAAACTGTAAATTGTACTTTTCTGCAAACCGCTGATGGGACATCTCGCTGTCTTTGCTGATGCCAATCACCACAACCCCTTCCTTCTGCAGCGCAGCATAGTTTTGCGCAAATCCACAGGCCTGCCTGGTGCATCCCGGTGTATTATCCCTTGGATAAAAATAAAGCACGACTCTTTTTCCCCGAAAATCCGCCACAGTAGGTAAATCCGCATCCGTCAAACCCTCTAACGTCTTCCACCTTTTCTATTTGCTGTTCGGCCAGATAGCGTACCATCTGCCCCCGCGCCATTTTGCATAAGGTGCCTTTTTCCATTGGTTTTCCTGCCACGATTTCTGCAAAAATGCAGACCGCTTTCGGCAAATTCCCTGGCAGATGCGGCAGGACCGCTTTGCTATATTCCGCGGAGGCAAGATTTAACACGCAGTCCGCCTCTTCTGCCAAAGCCGCGGCTAAGGAACCGCCCCAGTACGCATATAAATCGCTATGCCGGCCCACCCTCAGTTTTGCCCCCATCTCCAGCCGGTAGGGCGCCACACCGTCAAAGGGAAACAGCATCCCATAAAAACCAGACAAAATACGAAGATGGGCCTGAATATATGCAAACTGTGTTTCGGTAAACACACCTGGCGCCATATGCCGATACTGTATGCCGTCATACGCGAGAAGCGCCGGCGTCAAATTCTTCCGCAAATCCATATGCGCCAACCGGTCTATATTCTCCGCGGCAATGGCATCGCTGCAGCGCCATACGGTCTGCAATGCTTTTGCCGGCATCTTCTGCATCTGTGTTTTGATGCGCTCGGCCTCCGGCAAAAAACGCGGCAGGCGGTTATGCGGAAG
>CAKRRK010000035.1 GCA_934395135.1 uncultured Eubacteriales bacterium
TCCGTGTTATTACGGATCACATCCGGTCCATTACCATGATGGTTTCCGATGGAGTTATTCCTTCCAATGAAGGTCGTGGTTATGTATTGCGCCGATTGCTTCGGCGGGCGGCGCGGCATGGCAAGCTTCTTGGGATTGAAGAGGCGTTTTTGTATAAAATTTGCGACACAGTTATACAGGAAAGCGGCGGAGCATACCCAGAATTAATCGAACGCCAGGATCGTATACGAAAAGTCATCCAAATGGAAGAAGAACGCTTTGACGCAACCATTGATGCAGGATTAAAAATTTTGGATGATATGATTTCCACTGCAAAAAATGAAGGGAAAAGCAGCCTTGCAGCGGAAGATGCATTTAAGCTCTATGATACGTTTGGTTTTCCGATTGACTTAACCGATGAGATTTTGGCAGAACATCATTTGACAACGGATCACCATGGTTTTGATCAGCTTATGCAGGAACAAAAAGAACGCGCCCGGACAGCCCGCAAAAAATTAGGCGATCTTGCCTGGGAATCGGACGGCTTAAATCTGGACAACGCTGTAAAAACCGAATTTGTGGGCTACGACCATACGAGGTTTGACGCTAAGGTATTGGCATTGGTTTGTGACGGGGAGATTGCAGAAAGTGCAGGAACTGGCTCAGCTGTCACAGTTGTTTTGGATAAAACCCCATTTTATGCAGAAAGCGGCGGGCAGGTGCCGGATCATGGCACGATTTGTGCCGAAGATATGATCATTACCATAGCGAATGTGCAAAAAACTGCCGATGGAAAATTTTTGCATACAGGCACCGTTGAGTGTGGTGTGATTTCCGTTGGCGATACGGTATCTGCTGTAATTGACATAGAACGCAGACAGGCTATTATGCGGTCTCATACTGCCACCCATCTGATGCAGAAGGCGCTTCGTCTTGTGCTGGGCACACATATTGAGCAGGCCGGTTCCTATACAGACGCCGATAGCATCCGCTTTGACTTTTCACACTTTGCTGCAATGACAGACGAAGAAATCCAAAAGGTAGAAAACCTTGTAAACGATGCAATTTTGCATGGCATCCCAGTGGAAACATTAGTCCTTCCTATTGAGGAAGCCAAGAAACTTGGCGCTATGGCTTTGTTTGGAGAAAAATACGGAGACATTGTCCGGGTTGTAAAGGCCGGTGATTTTTCCGTAGAATTTTGCGGCGGCACACATCTTGACAATACTTCCAAAGCCGGTCTGTTTAAAATTGTATCAGAAAGCTCCGTTGCCGCAGGAGTTCGGCGAATTGAAGCGATTACCGGCAAAAAAATCCTTTCTTATGCCAAAGAAAAACAGGACACCGTCACAGACGTTGCAAAAATTTTAAAATCTACCCCCGCGGAAGTCTGCCATCGTGCGGAGCAAGTGCTGGCAGAAAGCAAAGAGCTTGGAAAAACCGTAGAAAAGCTGCATGACCGGATTGCTTCGTTCGAAACAGCGAGTCTGTTCGAAACCGCCGTTTCAGTGAAAAACGTCAGAGTTATAGCCGCACGCCAGCAGGATGCTACGGCAGACGCTCTCCGCAGCATAGGTGATACGATAAAAAATAAAATGCCAGAGGGTATCGGTGTGTTGGCAACCGAAACAGAGGAAGGGAAAGTGCTTCTTCTGTGTGTATGCGGTAAAACTGCGGTAGCTGCCGGCGCTCATGCAGGAAAAATTATTAAGGAAGTAGCAAAAATCGTTGGCGGCGGCGGCGGCGGTCGGCCAGACAGCGCGACAGCAGGCGGGAAAAATCCACAAAAAATTGACGAAGCTCTGCAAAGCGTCTCCGCCATTGTAGAGCACCAGCTTTCGGAACAATAAGGGAGGTATCGGCGATGGACAACTGCATTTTCTGCAAAATCATTTCCGGAGAAATTCCATCCAAAAAGATATATGAAGA
This sequence comes from uncultured Eubacteriales bacterium, assembly GCA_934395135.1. GTDB lineage: Bacteria > Bacillota > Clostridia > Oscillospirales > Butyricicoccaceae > CAKRRK01. The sequence continues at coordinate 1,909 of CAKRRK010000035.1, forward strand.
CGACCGGGTTTATGCGTTTTATGACATTGAACCGGCGGCGCCAATTCATTTTCTTGTGATACCGAAAGAACACATTGATTCCGCATTGGAAATTGATGCATCCAACGGCGATATTGTTGGACACTGTTTCCATATTATTGCAAAAATCGCGAAAGAACTTCAATTGGACAGTTACAGAGTCGTAAATAATTGCGGACTGGAAGCAGGACAGACCGTATTTCATTTGCATTTCCATGTATTGGCAGGGAGAAGCCTGGCTTGGCCGCCGGGATAACCGACTGATAAAAGTGGCACAAGAGTGCCACTTTTTGTGTAAATCTTATGACACGCAAAATTCAATGGTTTACGCTCTGTTTTGCAATTGGCATCGTTTTCGGCATTCTGTCCTGCAAGTTACAGATTGGTCTGCATTATCTTTGGATTTGTCCTGCAGTCTTTGCGGCCTGCTTTTTATTCGGGCGCGAAAAATTAAAGCATGTCTCTGTTCTTCTGTCCGCCTTTGTCATAGGCACAATCTTTCTAAATTTATACACGTCGATTTTCATTGCACCGGTTTCTGCCCTTGCGGAAAAAACTTATGAATCGGAAGTTACCGTACAGGCTTATCCGCAACTATATGAAGACAGTGTTCGGGCTAAAGTTTCCGTTTGCTGCGATAAGGTCCCGCATGCTTTTTCTACTTATGTTTATTTTCCGCTGGAATGCAGCGGCATAAAACCAGGCGACACTATACAATGCAGCATTCAATTTTATCAGCCAACAGTATACGATGGATTTGACAGAGCTTCTTACTATAATGGGCAGGGAATCTATATTTTAGGCAGTTGTAGCGAATTGTCGCAAGTTCGGATAAATTCTCCGGAGCATATACCTCTTCGTGCTTATCCGGCTGTCGCAGCGGAAAAAATGAAACAAATTCTGCTTTCCAGTGGAGAAGATCAGACCTCTGGCTTTTTAATTTCCCTACTTTTAGGGGATAAATCCCATTTGGATGATTTGGTTTACGATAACATGCAAAAATCCGGAATCGCTCATGTCGTGTCGGTTTCCGGTATGCATGTCAGTTTCATTGTGGGGTTTCTGATTCTGATATTGGGAAAACGAAACGGAGCGATTGCGGCCGCCATCGTAGCTGTATTTTTCATGTTGATGGCAGGCGCCACACCATCGGTTATGCGGGCTACAATTATGTATCTGATTTTTGCCGCTGGATTTCTTTTGCGGCGAGAACCAAATAGTATAAATTCGCTGGCGATTGCCTTGCTTGTAATTCTATGTTCAAACCCGTATGCGATATTGAACATCAGCCTTCAGCTATCCTTTACGGCAACGCTTGGCATCGTACTGTTCTCTTCCAGAATACAGCGTAAAATGCGATTTACTTCCCGTTATACTCTTTTAAGAAAATTATTGGCGTTTATAAAGGGAACCATTGCATGCTCTATCGCATCTATGGTATTCACAACGCCGATTTTACTGTACAATTTTGGATACATTTCCTTGGTGGCACCTTTCACAAATTTACTGGTTCTTTGGATGGTATCCGCTGTTTTTCTCTTAGGTTTTGTTTCCTGTTTCTTGTCTTTTTTGCCAGGAATCCACAGTTTCTTTATATGGCTGTTGTCGAAGATGGTGGATTATATCGTATCCATCAGCAACCATTTGGCGGGTCTTCCGTTCTCTGTGTTGCTCACAAATCAAACGTTTCACCTTGCCGCGGTAATTATTGTATATGCCGTAGTCATACTTGCACTGATTTTTGCAAAGAAGTGGAAAAAATCTTTGGTGGTCAGTATAGTCTGCAGCACATTTGCCGTGTTAATGGTTCTTGGGGTATATGAAAATTCCCACACTGGCATCCTCAGCTATTTATCCTGTGGTACGGGACAAACCATGATGGTAAGCCCATCGAGGCAACGGCTTGCTGTGATTGATTGCGGTGCCAGCGGACATAGAAACAGCGCCGAATTATCCACCGAGTGGATGAATCTGTACGGACGGCACCGAATCGACGCGCTGGTTCTAACTGGAATCGATAAAACCCATGCCAAATATGCAACAGAGCTTATAGAACAAACAGAAATTGACAGCATTATTCTGCCGGAAACCGCATACAGCAAAGAATTGGAGGAAGATATCCTATGCGCGGCGCAAAAACATCATATCTCCATTCGCCGCGTTGCTCCGGGAAAGGAAGACACGCTTCTTGCCGCCGACTTCGGAATCACCATAAACGGTGATGTAGAGAAAAAACTGATTGTCCAGGTACACACGGCAGAGCAAGATATTTTAATCCTTCATAGTTTGACACAAAAAATGCTGCAATCTTATTTACAGAATCACACGCTGCAGGGAGATCTTTTAGTTTTAAACAGCAACAATTTAAAGGATTATGACCTCTTGCAGGAAGCCTTGCATGAAATTGCGCCCCAAGAGATTTTTCTGGCATCCGGATACTTCGGATCTCCGACGGAGCTAAATGGCATTTCCGTGAAAAATACCTATGAATGCGGCAATATCCACATTTTATATGAAACGAGGTAGATGAAATGGCAGAAAATAAAAACGGAGCCGCAGTCTTAAAACATGACATTAAAACCGGAAACATAGGAAGCCTCTACCTGATTGGCGGCGATGAAAGTTATTTGAAACAGCATTATGTGCAGGCATTGATTCAAAAAACAGTTGATCCCGCTTTTCAGGAATTTAATTTGCATATCCTGGAGGGGGAGAAGCTAACCCTTGACCGCTTGCTGGATGCAATTGAAAGTGCCCCTGTTTTTTCCGAAAGGAAACTGATTCTGATCAAAGATTATGATATTTATAAGGCGACAGGGGAATTAAAGGCGCATTTGCCGGAAATTTTAGAAGACATTCCTTCCTATTCCTGTCTGGTTTTCTATTATGATACCATTCCATTGAAAGTTGATAAGCGTTTAAAACTTCATACGACTGTTTCCCAAAAGGGCTGCATTGCAGAGTTTCAAGAACTGGGAAAAAGCGATCTTTCTGCCTGGATTCGCCGCAGATTTCGTGCGGAGAAAAAGGATATAGATGACGAAACCTGTGAATATTTTATGTTTTATTGCGGCACATCCATGGTGAATCTGGTGACAGAAATTGATAAGCTTTGCGCGCATACTACCAAATCCGCTATTGCGATACAGGATATTCAGACCGTCTGCTCGAAAGTTTTGACGGCGGCGGTCTTTGATTTGACGGATGCGGTTGCTGAGAAAAATTTCAAAAAAGCGATGGAACTCTCCAGAGAACTTATGGATAAAAAAAATGACGAAATTATGCTGCTTTCCATGCTTTCCAAACATTTCCAGCGTTTGTATGCGGTGAAGCTTTCCAACGGCAGAACCGAAAAGGATCTTATGCGGCTGATTGGTACCAATTCCGCATACTATTTGAGGAAACTACGTTCCGCGGCTTCCAAAATCAATCTTTCAGCGCTGCGGCATATTTTGCAAATTTTCGTACAGGCGGACACGATGCTGAAAAGCACCGGAGTAATTAAAGAGGAAGCATTTTATTTGATGCTGATTAAAATAGCAGACGCGCTGGGTGAATTAAAATGAAACTGAAAATAAAAGAAGCTATTGTGGTAGAAGGAAAATATGACGTTCATAAACTCCGCCAAATTTTTGATGGAATTGTTATCAAAACGAACGGATTTTCTCTTTTTAAAGATAAAGAAAAACAATATTTTGTTCGAAAACTTGCGGAAGAACGCGGTATTATCATTTTGACAGACAGCGATGGGGCAGGGCTTGTGATTCGAAATTATTTAAAAGGTATTCTTCCCGCAGCTTGGATAAAACAGGCGTATATTCCGCAAATTTCAGGTAAGGAGCGAAGAAAAGCCTGTTATTCCAAGGAAGGCTTTCTCGGCGTAGAAGGGATGGAGACCCGCATTATCATCGATGCGGTACGAAACGCCGGCGCTACATTTTTTCTGACCGACAAGGACATGCCGAAAAATGAAATTACAAAATCTGATTTATTTCAATTGGGACTTTCCGGCGCCCCAAATAGTACAGAGCAGAGAAAAAAAGTATTGCGGGCTTTGAAGTTGCCGCAAAACCTTTCTTCAAATGCAATGCTGCAATATATTAATACGGCACTCTCAACAGAAGAGTTTTTATCCATTGTGCGAAAAACTTTGTCGAAATAGTTGACAAGGCCGAAAACAGCTTCTATAATGAAAAAGAAATTTAGAATGTTTGCGTTTCAGGGCGGAGTGAAATTCTCCACCGGCAGTGATGGGCCTTGCGCCATAAGTCTGCGAGCTTTTTAGCTGATAAGGTTGGAATCCTTAACCGACGGTCAAAGTCCGGATGGAAGAAACGGATACTGAATAAGGTCTCGCCCTTTGGTATGTGTTTTATTCCAGAGGGCTTTTTCTATGTGTAATTGTCCCAGTTAGTTTCGCAAAAAGAGGGGAAGTATTATTTTATGAAAAGTAATTCAAAAAAGACTATTGTACGTTTGGCAAAACTCGGCATATTGGTCGCTATTTCGATTGTTTTAGTGTACTTTGTGCATTTTCCTATTTTCCCGGCGGTCGCCTTTTTAGAATATGATCCTGCCGACATTTCCATTCTAATCGGTACATTCGCCTTTGGCCCGTTTGCTGGATTGGCCTTGACACTGGTAACTTCTGTGATTCAGGGTCTAACCGTTAGTTCCGGAAGCGGCGTTTATGGTATTATAATGCATATTATTGCCACAGGCGTCTATTCCGTGGTTGCCGGCACCATCTATCATTTCCATAAAACACGGAAAGGCGCGGTTGTCGCACTGGCTTGCGGAACGGGGGCTATGGTATTTGTAATGTACTTTGCGAATCTTTTGATTACCCCGGTGTTTATGGCCGTTCCTGTGGAAGCCGTAAAGGATTTGATGGGATTTATTTTAGGCTTTAACTTCATTAAAGCCGGTATAAATGGCTTTGTGACGTTTTTGCTGTATAAAAAAATATCGAATTTTTTGCACAAATAATTTTTTGTCTAAATTTAATAAAAATAAATATAAATTTTTAGCTACTAAAAAGTCATTTTAATTAATAAATGGCTTTTTTTTTATATTTATTTCTTGTATAATATAGGTGATAATAACGATATCAGAAACTCTTTTAAGTATGAATATTTCTTTAGGAGGTTGTTAACAATGGGAAACAAAAAAGGACTTGAAACTCTGACATCTCCAATTAATATTGGGAGATTGCAAATCCGCAACCGTATGGTGATGCCGCCGATGAATACAAACTTCAGCAATGAGAACGGTGCCGTTGCCCCGCAGATGACAAATTATTATGAAAGGAGAGCAAAGGGAGGCGCTGGCCTGATTGTCGTAGAGGCTGCTTCCATTGTTCCAGACGTAAAAAATCATGGCATTCAGCCGATGTTGTACGATGAAAGATTTGTGCCAGAATATGCAAAACTTGTAGAGCGCATTCATCGTTATGGCGCAAAGGCTTCTATTGAAATCGTGCACTATGGGTCTGAAGCAACTGTTCCGGGTCCCAAATACTCTTCTTCCGATGTAACCGGCTTGCCGGGAGTTAAAGTACAGCCTCTCACCAAAGAACAGATTCTTGAAATTGAAGAACAATTTGTTCAGACGGCTTACTATGCAAAAATGGCTGGATTTGATGCCATCACATTACATGGTACGCACGGCTATTTGATTGCAGAATTTATGTCCCCGCTGTACAATAAGCGAACCGATGAATACGGAGGATGTCTGGAAAACCGACTCCGGTTTGTTCGAGAAATCGTTCAAAAATGCAAGGCAAAGCTTGGAAACAATTTCCCAATCTTTATTCGTATTTCCGGGGATGAATGCATCGAAGGCGGCCGTACCATTGATGAAACCGTAGAAATTGCAGTAGAGCTGGAAAAAATGGGGATCTCTGCGATCGACTTGTCGGTTTGCGTTCCTTCTACATATATTTTCTCTATTTCGCCGAATACGCTTCCGGGCATGAAGGGATTCCAGATTGAAAATGCACGGGCAGTAAAGGCCAAAGTCAATATCCCGGTCATTCTGGCAGGGGGGATCCGCGACCCATATCTTGCGAATCAGCTGATTGACGAAGGCGTTTGCGACTTTGTTGCGTTTGGTCGCCCGCAAATTGCAGATCCAGATTTTGCCAATAAGGTATGTGAGGGAAGAATTGATGAAATTCGCCCCTGCTTGTCCTGCTTAACCTGCCTTTATAGCTTGGATGAAATGCATTGCATTCACTGTGCGATTAATGCGGAAGCTGGCAGAGAATATGAGCTGCAGATGCCTATGGAAAAAGTCTCTGGAAAGAAATTGGTTGTCATCGGCGGCGGCCCCGCTGGGATGGAGACCGCACGAGTTGCGGCTATGCGTGGATATAAAGTATCCTTGTACGAAACAGACTCGAAATTAGGCGGTTCTTTGCTGGCCGCTACCGTACCGCCTGGAAAAAGCGATATTGGCGAGCTTGCTAAATGGTTTGCCAGAGAACTGGACCGCCTTGGCGTCAAAGTTTATCTGAATACCGAATATGACCAGAAACGTGATGCAATGGAACAGCCGGACATCCTTGTAAAAGCAGTTGGTGCCAAATATGCAAGATTCATCAAGGGAAGCGATAATGCAAATGTCATCACTGCCATTCAGGCTTTGCGGAATCCGAGGCAAGTGGGCAAGAAAGTCGTGGTTATTGGAGGCGGCAACACAGGATGCGAAGTTGCTGAATATTTCTCCAGCGGCAGATCTAATTTCGCAGTAAAACGTGCAAAGAGTTTTGCCGGCGAATTGGATTATACGGTTATTCCAGATCCAAACGGTCCAGATCATGATGTAACCATCATTGAAATGATGGACAGCATCGGCGATAAATTAGGGGGTATGCACAAGCCGATCATGGACATCAAGTTGAAGGAAGGACGTGTGCGTATTTTAACATCCACGAAGGTGCTTAATATTTCTACTGACAGCAAAGTCGATGTTGAAAACGTAAAAACCGGAGAAAAAGAGACCATCTGCGGCGACACTGTGATCCTGGCAGGCGGTATGAAATCCTTTGATATTGATGTGGATACCGTTGCGAAACGTGTTATCAATATTGGTGATTCTAAGCAGGTTGGCAGAATTGATGAAGCTGTGACTGCTGCATATTTTCTTGCGAGAGAACTATAAACAGAATCTGAACAAACGAAAAAACTGTACCGCATTTATTGCGGTACAGTTTTTTCATAAAAATCAAGAAAAAGCGAAGAGGAAGAGTAAATTGGGTTGCAGATGACATATTATATGATACCCCCAATTATACAAAATAAAGATTTTGTATAATTGGGGGTAGAAAATTATTATCCTATATGATATACTAATATTGTTATTCCATTTTTTTGTATGGAAAGGATTGATTGCTATCGCTTCCTATCAGAATTTACCGGTTGTTATCCGAGATTTCTTGATTTATATGGAAACCATTAAAGGAAAATCTGAAAAAACGGTGCATGAATACTTTTTAGATCTTCGCATGTTTTTTCGTTTTATGAAAACATTAAAATGCAGTTCCTGTGAAAATACAATATTTGATTCTATTAGCATTGACGATATTACAATTGATTTTATTCGTCAGATTACATTAAGCGATGTATACGCATTTTTAAACTATATTGCAAAAGAACGTCCTACGCATCCAAATAGCCCCAATACACCGATAGGCTTGTCCTCACGTTCCCGCGCCCGGAAAATTTCGTCTTTACGTGCTTTTTTTAAGTATCTGACGGATAAAACGCATGCATTAGAACAAAATCCTGTCAGCAATCTGGATATTCCAACCATTCGGAAGAATTTGCCTTCGTATTTAAAGTTGGATGACTGCATGAAGCTGCTGCAAACCGTGGAAGGTACATTCCAGGAACGAGATTACTGTATTTTGGTTTTATTTTTAAACTGCGGCCTTCGTGTGTCTGAACTTGTTGCGCTAAATTTGGATAGTATTCAGGAAGATAGTTTAAAAGTTGTTGGAAAAGGCAACAAAGAGCGTGTTTTATATCTGAATCCGGCATGTAAGGATGCAATTGACGCTTATTTAAATGTCCGCTTAAAACCCAATGATGCTGATAAACATGCGCTGTTTATCAGCCGAAACCGAAACCGTATCAATGTGCAGACTGTGAAATGGTTGGTGAAAAAATATCTCACTGCTGCTGGACTGGACACAACAAAACTATCAACCCATAAATTGCGCCATACTGCGGCTACTTTAATGTACCAAAATGGTGTTGATATTCGTACATTACAAACAGTCTTAGGCCATGAGCAGGTTAACACAACGATGATTTACACCCATATTGAAAATCAAGATGTACGAAATGCTGTAAATCAAAATCCTCTTTCCAAGGTGACGCATAAAAAAAATTCGAACAACGAAAAACAAAATAATTAGGAGTGCCATTTTCCATCGGCACTCCTTTTT
>CAKRRK010000036.1 GCA_934395135.1 uncultured Eubacteriales bacterium
GCCTTAACGGTCTGATTTGCATCATAGCCCATTGCAACCTGAGCGACGTATACATAACCATAAGACATTGCGATTTCTGCCAGATTCTTCTTCTTGATGGGCTTGCCGCCGGCAGCAAATTGCGCAACCGCACCGGTTGGCGTTGCCTTGGAGGCCTGACCGCCGGTATTGGAATAAACTTCCGTATCAAATACCATAACGTTTACATCCTCTCCGGAAGCCAGCACATGGTCGAGACCACCGAAGCCAATGTCATAAGCCCAGCCGTCGCCGCCAAAGATCCAGATGGCTTTCTTTGCAAGGTATTCCTTGGACTCCAGGACTTCCTTGCAGGCAGGACAGCCGCAGGCTTCCAGTGCTGCAATCAGCGATCTGGTGGGAGCTGCGTTTGCTGCGCCGTTGTGATAGGTGTCCATCCAAGCTTTGTAAGCTTCCTGTACGCCGGCACAATCAATTTTTGCAATTTTGTCAGCCAGTCTCTGCCGGAGCTGCTTTGCAGCAACCGCCATACCGAGTCCATGCTCTGCGTTGTCTTCAAAGAGGGAGTTCGCCCAAGCTGGACCGCAGCCCTTATGGTCTGTGGTGTACGGAGTGGACGGCGCAGAGCCGCCCCAGATGGAAGAACAGCCGGTAGCATTGGAAATATACATTCTGTCGCCGCAGATCTGGGTGATCATCTTTGCATACGGCGTTTCACCGCAGCCGGCACATGCGCCGGAGAACTCAAGCAGCGGCTGATGGAACTGAGAATTTTTGACATTGATCGGCATAGCGAGGATGTCATCCTTTGCGGAAACTTCCTTGACAGCATAATCAAAGCCAGCCTGCATCGGACGCTGAGAATCGATGGGCTTCATAGAGAGCGCCTGCACCTTTTCCGGGCAGACATGCACGCAGTTTCCGCAGCCGGAGCAGTCCAGGGTGGAAACAACGATAGCAAATTTGTAGTCTGCCTTGCCAACCATCGGCTTGGATTTCAGAATCTCCGGTGCTTTCGCCGCCTCTTCTTCTGTCATAACAACCGGGCGGATTGCGGCATGCGGACAAACCGCGGAACACTGGTTGCACTGGATGCACTTGGTGACATCCCATTCCGGCACATGCACTGCGATGCCGCGTTTTTCGTAGGCAGCTGTGCCCTGAGGCATATGGCCGTCGGTGAGGTCTAAATCATAGAAGGTGGATACCGGTACGCTGTTGCCGGCCTGTGCGGTGCAGGGACGAAGAACCTTTTCAATGTAAGCAGGTTCCTGTACCTTTGCCTTCGGAGCGTCTTCTGCGGAAGCCCAGTCGGCAGGCACTTTGATTTCCTTGATGTTTGCAGAACCTTCTTCAATGGCCTGATGGTTCATGTTCACAATCTTTTCGCCTTTGGCGCCAAAGGATTTTACAACGGCGTCCCGCATATATTTTACGGCGTCTTCAAACGGAATTACATTTGCAAGCTTGAAGAAGGCGGATTGCAGTACAATAGAAGTCTTGTTGCCAAGGCCGATTTTTTCCGCGATGCCAATGGCGTCAATGGTGTAGAGAGAAATGTTGTTCTCTGCAATGTAGCGCTTCATTTTGGCAGGCAGGCGCTTTGTCAGCATGTCCTCATCCCATGCACAGTTGAGGAGGAATTTTCCGCCTGGCACAAGATCTTCCACCATATCATACTTATCCACATAGGATGGATTGTGGCATGCAACAAAATTTGCCTTGTTGATAAGATAAGTGGACTTAATGGGTTTGTCGCCGAAACGAAGATGGGATACGGTGATGCCGCCGGACTTTTTGGAGTCATAGTCAAAGTATGCCTGCGCATACAGCGGCGTATGGTCACCGATGATCTTAATGGAGTTTTTGTTTGCGCCAACGGTGCCGTCGGAACCAAGGCCCCAGAACTTGCAGGCCGTGTTGCCAGCGGCAGAAGTATCCGGATTTTCTTCCCGCGGCAGAGAAAGATTTGTCACATCGTCGGTAATGGAGAGCGTGAATCTCTTCTTGGGCTGCGCGGCGTCAAGATTGCGGTAGGCTGCGATAATGTCCGCCGGAATGGTGTCCTTGGAACCAAGACCGTAACGGCCGCCGATGATCATCGGCTTTGTATCCGCTTCCATATAGGCGGCGCATACGTCCAGATACAGAGGTTCGCCGATGGAGCCAGGCTCCTTGGTGCGGTCAAGAACCGCGATTTTCTGAGCGGTCTTTGGAACCGCTGCGAGGAACGCGTCTGTCGGGAACGGACGATACAGATGAACTTTTACAAGGCCGACTTTTTCGCCCTTTGCCATCAGATAGTCGATGGTTTCTTCAATGGTTTCACAGACAGAACCCATAGCGACGATGACTTTTTCCGCGTCCGGCGCGCCATAGTAGTTGACAAGGCCATAGTTTGTGCCGATTTTTTCGTTGACCTTGTTCATGTACTCTTCTACAATGGCAGGAATGTTATTGTAATAGGTGTTGCATGCTTCCCGGTTCTGGAAGAAGATGTCCGGATTTTGCGCGGAGCCTCTCAGCACCGGATGTTCTGGATTCAGGGCATTGGCACGGAATGCCTTGACAGCGTCCATATCCACCATATCCTTGAGATCTTCATAGTCCCAGACCTCAATTTTGTCAATTTCGTGGGAGGTACGGAATCCGTCGAAGAAGTGGAGGAACGGAACCTTGCCCTTAATGGCGGAAAGGTGCGCTACAGCACCAAGGTCCATAACCTCCTGCGCGCTGTTGGAGCACAGCATAGCGTAGCCGGTCTGACGGCAAGCCATAACGTCAGAATGGTCGCCGAAGATGTTCAGCGCATGGGTGGCAACGCAGCGGGCGCTGACATGAATTACGGACGGCAGCAATTCGCCGGCCATTTTATACATGTTCGGGATCATAAGGAGCAGGCCTTGGGAAGCGGTGTATGTAGTGGTGAGGGCGCCGGCTGCGAGAGAGCCATGCACCGCACCGGCCGCACCGGCCTCAGACTGCATTTCCACAACCTTTACAGGCTGTCCAAAAATGTTTTCTTTCTGTTCAACTGCCCACTCGTCTGTTACTTCTGCCATAACAGAGGAAGGAGTAATTGGGTAAATTGCCGCCACGTCGGTGAACGCATAAGATGCCCAGGCAGCAGCATTGTTACCATCCATGGTTTTCATTTTTCTTGCCATGATGTTTTTGCCTCCTTGATTTATATGAATCTTAATGTGATTGGTTTATGACCTTATTTATTTTATCAAAAAACCTGTGTTATGTAAACCAAAAAAACCGATTTTGCAGAAAAAAAGATACTTTTTTTATAATATAGAAAATAAACAAACCAAAATCGTCAAGTTATGGTATAATTGTGATAAAAAAACGAAATGACAAAGGGAGAAAAAGCATGGTGCAGAAAATTTTATCTGCCGGAATTGTGGGAATTGAAGGATACATTGTAGCAGTAGAGTGCGATTTGTCCAGCGGGCTGCCCCGGTTTGATATTGTGGGCCTTCCGGATGCGGCGGTGAAAGAAGCGGGAGAACGGGTAAGAGCCGCGATAAAAAACTGCGGCTATTCCTTTCCGGTGAGCCGCATTACGATAAACCTTGCGCCGGCAGATACTCGAAAAGAGGGACCGATTTATGACCTGCCCATTCTCCTCGGCATTTTGGCCGCCCAGGGAAAACTTGTCAAAATTCCTTCGGACGCCTTGTTTATAGGAGAACTTTCCCTTTCCGGAGAAGTACGGCAGGTGAACGGTGCTTTGTCAATGGCGCTCGCGGCGGAAAAAGCCGGAATTTCTTCTTTGTTTCTGCCGGCAGCCAATGCCGCCGAAGCTTCGTTTGCCCAGGGGGTCGCTGTGTATCCGGTGCAGACTGTTACCGAGCTTGTGGAACATTTGAACGGCAACTGCAGTATATCGCCGCTGAAACAAGAATACAAGAAGGAAAATTTTGAAATTTATCCGGATTTTTCGGATGTAATGGGACAGGAAAACGCCAAACGGGCACTGCTTATCGCAGCGGCGGGCGGACATAATGTACTGCTGTGCGGCAGTCCCGGCTCCGGCAAAAGCATGATGGCAAAACGAATCGGCGGCATTCTGCCGCCGATGACAAGAGCGCAAAAGCTGGAGGTCCTCCAAATTTATTCGGCCGTTGGAAAGGGGGAGGAAATGGCGGCTCGGGGAAACCGGCCGTTCCGCGCACCGCACCACACGGCATCCGGCGTCAGCCTGACCGGCGGGATGGGACGGCGGGGAATCCGTCCGGGAGAAGTATCCCTTGCCCACAATGGGGTTTTGTTTTTGGACGAATTGCCGGAGTTTTCCGCAAGCGTTCTGGAAACTTTGCGGCAGCCGATGGAAGATGGCATGGTAACGGTGACCCGTGCCTCTTGCAGCGTTAGCTTTCCCAGCGATTTTATGCTGGTGTGCGCGATGAATCCGTGCAAATGCGGGTGGTATGGACAGCCTTCCGGCAAATGCACCTGCACGCCGGAGAGCGTGCGGAAATACCGGAGCAGGATTTCCGGCCCGTTGTTGGACCGGATTGACATCCAGGTGGAAGTGCGTCCGGTGCCCTATGAAGAACTGGCTGGACGAAAGCCGGGCGAATCGACGGAACAGATGCGGAGAAAGGTGATGGAAGCCAGGGAAATTCAGCGGCAGCGGTATCAAACTGCCGGAATTGACTGCAATGCGCAGCTGACGCCAGCCAATATGGCGGAATTTGTCCAGACGGACCCGGATGGAGAGGCGCTGCTGCGAAACGCGTTTGAAAAGCTGGGAATGACAGCCAGGGGATATGACCGCATTCTGAAAGTGGCGCGGACCATTGCCGACTTGGAGCGCAGCGATACCGTTCGGGCGGCACACATTGCCGAAGCCATTCAATACCGCTTTGCGGACCGAAGGATATAACGGACAGTTTATGGGAAAAAAGAAGCAGTGGCCGGAGCTTGTGGAAAAGTCTGTGGATAATGTGCATAACTAATTGATTTTGGAGGAATTTCATTCTATTTTTCCAAAATTTATTTCCAAAACGAAGGATCTTTACTGAAAACTTTCTGTATAGATGTGAAAAAAGGAAAAAAGTCAATGGTATAACATGACAAAAAGCAAACAGCATTTTTGCGCTGTTTGCTTTTTTAGAGCCAAATACATAGGAAAAAAATGTATAAAAAAACCACGCATACGGCGTGGATCCGACACCTCAAACAAGAGAATCACTTTTCGCTCTCGTTTGTCTGATTTTCCTCACCGAAGATAAAATCATCAATATCTGGCTTGTCTGGGTAGATGTTTTTTGTAAACAAACGCATTCTTATCACTCCTTTCATTTATATTTATAGTACATAATATCATATATACAATTGTTTGTAAAGACCTATTTGTAAAAAATATTTTATTTTACAGCGATGTCCAACGTCGGCGATGCCGCTTTGTCCGTGCGCCGCCGGAGCGGGAGAAATAACCGGCGCACGGACAACGTTTCAGCGGGAGAGAAGCGGCTCAGTTTTTCATGATAGTCTATGCGAAAAGAGAGTGTGTGGTGCCGTCGCCAGCAAAGCCAACGGAAATACCGCCGTATTAAAAAGCGGCAGGAGAAATCCTGCCGCTGGCAGAAAGGCAGTGTGGCGCGGCATAGAAGGTTAGAAGGTGACGGCGGTGTTCTCTCAATGCAATCGGGATTTTGTTCCTTAAATGGATGTGGATTTTTTTCTTCGCCCTGCCATCTCTTCTCCTTGCGAACCGGCCATAGAATCGGCCAGCCGGCGCATTTTGGCAAGCAGTTCCGGTTTGTTTTCCTGCAGGTTTACAAACAGGGACATGGGGGTGGTATTCGGGGCAGCGAATACATAGATATCATTTTCCATATGTTCCAAAAGCTCGATGAGTTCTTCCATCAGTTCCTTCTCGCCGGCTTCATAAAACCGCTTGGCCTCCCGGTCTTTGTACAATTGCGTACCGGGCAGAATGGATACTGAATTTAAATAAATAAGGTACGGATGCAGCTGATTGAGAAGACGGGCCGTTTTTCGGGCAGACTCCTTGCAGTTGCCCTGCCCGGCCAAGCCGCCTAAATAAATCATCCGGTAATCAACACCGGCTTCCTCCAGGCGTTTGCACCCGGTAAGGATATCTTCCGCGGCATAGCCCTTGTTAACGTATGCAAGAACCTCGTCATCGCCGGTTTCAAAACCGATGAGCAGATCTTCAAACCCGGCATCCTTAACCTGGCGGATTTCCTCCACGCTTTTCCTTGTGATATCATCGACACGGGCATATGTAGAGATCCGGCTGTTTGGAAAATATTGTTTGATGAGCGTTCCGATGGCAATGAGTTTATCCGCGCTTAAGGCGTAAGGATTGCCGCCGTTGGCCCATATTTTTCTTGCATTGGGATATCGTTTGCTCGCTTCGATTAAGTCTGCTTCAATTTGGGCGATGGGCGCAACAGAAAATGGATATCCGTCATAAAAATTGCAGTATTTGCAACGGTTGTGGGTACAGCCAACGGTAACCTCGATAAACAGGCTGTCGGCGTCCGTCTGCGGCCGTACAATGGGTCCGTTGTAATGCATAATCAACTTCCTTTCATAACTTGCTCGTTAAAAACCGCCGGAATTCCAACACCAAACAGCGCGGCAAGAGCGCCGCAAAGGGTCTTTGGCAGCGGGATTTTATGGAACAGGGTTTTTCTTCGCCGCGTTTGTTTTTCCATGGGGAAACAAACATGACATAGAAAAACGGAGCGGGACGAATCCATCAAAACAAAGCCCCGCATATGCCGATGCGTCCACTTAGTAACCTGCACGAAAGGCAGGTGGGTTTTCTGTTTTCCGTTTCTGCGCTTCCAACTTCCGGAATCCCGGGAGGCCTGCACTCCATGGAAAAACGACGAAATCCCTTATCAAAAATGTGGGTTAAAAATAAGACGCTGTCGGGCAAAGCAGGGTGTTTTAGATGTAATTCAGGAAAGCAGAGGATTATTCCTCCCCTTCAAAGTCGTACTGATCTTCCAATTCCTCCATAAAAAGCTGGTAAACCTCCTCAGCCTCCGCTTCATCTTCCACGGAAACCAGGATATCTTCGCCGTCTTCTTCTTCGGTTTTCAAAATCACAACCTCCGCTTCTTCTTCCAGATTTAATTCTGCCGGAATAAACGCAAGATAGGTTTCGCCGTTGTGCTCCAAGGTACCGATGTGCTCAAATTCCATTTCGTTGCCGTCTTCGTCGGTCAAAACAATAAAGTTGTTGCCGTATTCTTCCATAATGCACCTCCGCAATTTAATCTCTTTCTGTTAGCATATCGCAAATAGGTCATTTTATCAACAATTTTTTTTCGAGAACGGGGCGCATGTTGCAGTATATGCAGGGCCGCTGCAAATATGTGTGGAAAACGGTGGGAATATTCTTGACAAGGGGACAATATACTGCTATAATACATTGGAAAACAAAGTAGAACCAGCCGTTCTCACCTTCCGCCTTTTGGCAAAAAGGTTCAAAGGGATAGTCCGTGTTAACGCGGGCTGTTTGTTGAGGACGGTGGATGCTGTCCTTTTTTTTATTTTAATTTGGAGGTGCTTTCGTATTAGCAGCTTGGAACATCAGATCAACGAGGAAATCACAGATAAGGAAGTCCGTCTGATCGACGACGGCGGTGAGCAGCTGGGCATTGTCCCGATCCAGGAAGCCCTGGAGGCCGCCGTAAAAAAAGGGTATGATTTGGTAAAAATCGCGCCCAAAGCGGTTCCGCCTGTCTGCCGGATTATGGATTATGGAAAATTCCGGTTTGAGCAGACAAAACGCGAAAAAGAAGCAAAAAAGAACCAGAAAATTGTCGACATTAAAGAAATCAGACTGACCCCCAACATTGATGTAAATGATTTCAATGTCAAACTGAACCATGCCATCCGCTTTTTAAAAGGCGGGGATAAGGTCAAGGTGTCTGTCCGTTTCCGGGGCAGGGAGGTAACGCATGCGTCCCTGGGGCACAACCTTTTGGCGCGTTTTGCGGAGCAGTGCACCGAATACGGCACCGTGGAAAAAGCGGCAAAACTGGAAGGCCGGCAGATGATGATGTTTATAGCACCAAAAAAAGGATAATTTCTGCGGGATAAAATTTGTCTGATAGAAGAGAGGAGAAAACATTATGCCAAAGCTCAAGACACACAGTGGTGCGAAAAAAAGATTTAAAGTAACAAAACATGGCAAGCTCAAGCGCTCCCATGTTGGGCGCCGTCATATTCTGACCAAAAAGAGCACAAAGCGCAAAAGAGGTTTGAGAAAAGCGGGTTACGCAGACACGACCAATGTTGCGCAGGTAAAGCGCTTACTTCCTTACGCATAAATCCCACTCATTATGATGAATAACGACAGGAGGCAGTTTAGAATATGGCAAGAGTAAAAGGCGCAATGATGACGCGCAAAAGAAGAAAGAAGATTTTAAAGCTCGCGAAGGGGTACTGGGGTGCAAAATCCACCCACTATAAGATGGCCAACCAGCAGGTGATGAAATCCCTGAAATATGCATACATCGGCCGTAAGCAGAAGAAAAGAGATTTCAGAAGACTGTGGATCACCAGAATTTCCGCCCAGGCGAAGATTTGCGGTGTAAACTACAGCACTTTTATGAACGGCCTGAAAAAAGCCGGGATTGAAATCAATCGAAAAATGCTGGCAGATCTTGCGGTCAATGACAAAGCGGCGTTTTCCGCACTGGTGGAAAAGGCAAAGGCAGCGCTTTAACTGCACATGGCAAAGGACGGAAGTTGTTTTCCGTCCTTTTTGTTTCCCGCAGGGCAATCGAAAAAAAGGAACGGCGGCCGGGACTTTTTTGGAACACGGCGGCATATTTTTAGAGTAAAAATGGAAAAGAAAGACTACCGTTTTCTGGGTACTCTTGGTATAATAAAAACGGTTTGCGCCGGCACATTGAAAGAAACGGCGTTCCATATGCGGCACGGTGCCGTATGAACAAAAAAGCCGGGGAGTTTATTCCGGCGGATACATCCGCAGGCACAGCATAGTCTATGCAGCGGAGCGATGGTTGGAAAAGGAGGATACATCGTGACGTTAGGCATCATCGAAATCCTGAAGGTCATTTTTCTTGGGGTTGTAGAAGGAATCACAGAATGGCTGCCCATCAGCAGCACCGGGCATATGCTTCTTGTGGACGAATTTCTCACTCTCAATGCCAGTGACAGTTTTAAGGACATGTTTTTTGTCGTCATCCAGTTGGGGGCGATTTTGGCGGTTGTGGTTATGTTCTGGAAAAAAATGGTTCCCTTCCAGAGAAAGGATACATCGAAGCCGTTTGTCAAAAGGGAAACCATTTCCATGTGGCTGAAGGTAGTGGTCGCCTGCATTCCAGGGGCCATAATCACCCTTTTGTTTGACGATTTCATAGAAGCCCATCTGCATACGCCGGTGGTCATTGCCTTGGCGCTGTGCATTTATGGCGTGGCGTTTCTTGTCATCGAAAACTGGAATAAAACACGCACGCCAACGACCAAGGACCTGTCGGAAATTTCCTATAAAAATGCCTTTTTAATCGGTGTTTTCCAGGTTCTTTCCATCATACCCGGTACCTCTCGGTCCGGTTCAACCATTATCGGGGCGCTGCTGCTGGGGGTTTCCCGGACCGCCGCCGCCGAATTCACATTTTTCCTGGCGGTGCCGGTGATGTTTGGGCTGAGCCTTTTGAAGATTGCAAAGTTCGGATTGCATTTTACTTCTGCCGAAGGCGTCATTTTGGCAATCGGTATGGCAGTGGCGTTTTTGGTGTCTATTTTTGTCATCAAATTTTTAATGGGTTATATCAAAAAGCATGACTTCAAAGCGTTTGGCTGGTATCGCATTGTACTTGGCCTTGTAGTGCTTGGTTATTTTGTCTTTGCGTAATCAAAAAAACAAAAACCTGCTTTCTGAAAAACAGAAGCAGGTTTTTTTGTATGCTTTGCCGCGGCAAGCTTGTTCCGGCAGCGGCCGGAACAGAGAACACACGC
>CAKRRK010000037.1 GCA_934395135.1 uncultured Eubacteriales bacterium
TCCGTACTGCATACCAGCCATTCCCCGGCATGCCCCATTGTGTGCATCCTATTTTATTCATCTTTGTTTGTCTCCTTATAAACTATTTTCTAGCCGCCGGGGCCTTAGCCCATAACCTTGCCGCCGGAAATGAGGATGTTGTTGCCGTTGATGTAGGCCGATCTGTCGTCAAACAGGAATGCTACAAATTCTCCTACTTCTTCCGGCTCCGCCAAACGTCCCATTGGGATCGTTCCTTCCATCTCTCTGTAAAACTCGTCTACGCTCTTGCCTTCGGATTCCCCTCTCTGAATAAAGGAGTTCCGCAGCAGGGATGTATTGATATGTCCTGGGGAAATCGCTACGGCTGTTACCCCATACTGGCTCAGTTCCAACGCCAGTTCTCTTGTCAGCATTGCCACCACTGCTTTTGACATGCAGTAGATCGCATTGGAATATTCTTCCTTAAACGAGGAAATCGAAGCCGTGCTTACGATTCTTCCCTTCTTCTGTTTTACCATTACCTTTGCTACTTCGGTTGCTACAATAAACGCGCCTTTTGCGTTTATATTCATCATAAAGTCATATGCATTATCATCCCCGTCGATCAACAGGCTTGATTTGCATACCCCTGCATTATTAAACAGGCAGTCAATTTTTCCATACGCTTCCACCGCCTGATCCACCGCTGCTTTTACCGACGCCCGATCCGTTACGTTCAGTTTTACCGCGATTGCTTCTCCGCCTTTTTCCTTGATTTCCGCCACGGTTTTTTCCGCCGCTTCCAGGTTCAGGTCTGCTACCACTACTTTTGCTCCGTATCCGGCGCATGCTTTTGCTGCGCAGCCGCCGATTCCGCCGCCCGCGCCTGTAATAAATGCTACTTTTCCTGCTAGTCTCATCTTTCTCTCTCCTGTTCTTTTGCGATATGGTTTCTATTTTGCGTCATTACTGACAGCAATTTCTGAAGATTTATACAGATTTATACTGTTTATTTATAGAACTGGCTCACCATTACCTTGCCATGGCCCAAATCTCTCTTGCCGGAATCGGCGATGGCCTTTGCCGTATCGTTCAAAGCAAAGCGGCCGGTAATCATCTTTCTCATATCAATGCGGCCTGCCGCCATCATGCGGAGTACCGACGGGAAGATATCGCTGCCGGCCTGTCCCAGCGAACCAACAATGTGCGCATTCTTCCGGAGGAGCGGCATTGTATCAAAGGTTGCCGGCTTTGCGCCGATACCAAGCTGAATTACTCTTGCGCCGACTGCCATACATTTGATGATATCCGGATATACCGCATCAAAGTTACCGGTTGCCTCCACAATGGTTCCCGCGCCAATGCCGTTGGTCAGTTCCAAAACCACATCGCCTGCGGATGTGCCCTGCTTTGCAAGTTCTCTTGGGTTAAAGATATAGTCCGCGCCCATCAATTTTGCAAGATGATCTCTTGCCGGATTGGTATTGAATACAAAAATCTTCGCTGCGCCAAAGGCACGGGCAAGTTCCACGGAAGCAAGGCCAATGGGGCCAACGCCAAAGATTGCAACATTTGCACCTGGCTTAATGCCGCCGCCGTTGATCTGGATTCCGCTGTATGCAACGCAGGTTGGCTCTGCCAGCGCACCTGCTTCAAACGCCGCCATCTTATCGCCCAGCTTTTCCGCAATGTCATTGATTACGCAGACATACTTTTCCGGAACCAGTGCGTATTCTGCAAACGCGCCGTCAATGGAAAGGCCGGTTTCCTCCAGATTTTCACACTGGTTGAACATACCGGTTCTGCAAACACGGCATGTGCCGCACCATCTGATTTGTTCAACGGAAATGATATCGCCTACTTTGGTTGTTTTTACGTTTTTGCCGACTTCTACCACTTCACCGGAAAATTCATGACCCAGGATAACCGGGAGCTTTACATGGCTTGCAAACGCGGAATAGCCCTCCGCATCGCTACCCATAGCATGCAGGTCGCTGCCGCATACACCGCAGGCGCCCACCTTGATGAGCACGTCCGTATCGCCAATCTGCGGAATGGAAACCTCCTTCAACTCCGCTGTCACATTTTTGTAAACAAAGTCGGCACGCATCGCACGGTGCTCTGTGATTTCACGTTCTGAAAGGACATAGCCCGGCTTTGGCGCCCATTCGCCATCCATTACGAAAGCCTTCATTGTTCCCTGCATAATTTTTTCCTCCTTATTAAAACAAGTTTAAAAAATAGCTCCGGTTTCCGATTAAACTTGCATTTGTCTTGCATTTTCTGGCTGGACAAAAACTGCGCTGATCTTAAAAACTGAGAGCAATCTGTGAAAAATGACACAAGACAGACGGTATAATCTGTAAACTGTTTACAACGATTGTATTTGTCTGCCTTGACTCTGTACATATTATACCATTATGTAAATCCAAAGTAAATATAGATATTTATTTTTGTATACATTAAACAATCTCCAAAAACCCGAATTGTCATTTTCGTCAGGTATTTGTATTTGTTTTTTTCAAAAATGCATAGATTTCCAATTTCAATATCTTTTTCTGCTAAAATATTAAAAAAATAAATGTTTCTCCATATTTTTCACACTTTACTGCGCAAAAATATGGAGAAACATTTTCCGGAAAATTTAATTTTTCTTCCCTTTTCAATCCTCCCGGGGGATTTATTCCAAGTTTAACTTTCCCTCTCTTCAGACATCTAATGGCATAAATACAACCATATAAAATTGTATTTGTATTGTTTTATTGTATATTAACTCATTCTTATCGACTCATAATATTTGTCAATCACTTCTTTTTCCAGTTGCTCCCGAAATTCACTGCCCACAGGATGCACAATATCGCGGTATTTTCCATCCGGCATTTTTCTGGATGGCATCGCCAGAAAGACACGGTCCTGCCCCTCGATGACCTTAATGTCATGCACTGCCAGAATACCGTCCACCGTTACAGATACCAGCGCCTTTAGTTTTCCCTCGTCTTTCAGATGCCTAAATTTTACACTTGTAATTTCCATATTCATTCTCCTTTTGTGCTTTATGTATATTTTTAACAGCAACGTCCAAAATCATTCATGAATTTCCAGATTCTTTCTCCACCGCATTGCAGCAAAGCGGGCATTTTCCGTTGGAAACACTGCACACAAAAGAGACTTGCGTACAAAAACCGGCGGAATCTAAAATTCCGCCGGTTTTATACAAATGGAATTGTTTTGCAAAAGAATGCTTACTTTGCAACCGCCTTTTCTGCTGCCGCAACAATTTCTTCCGCACGAAGACCAAACCGTTCCTTGAGATATGCAAGTTTTCCAACTTCGCCCTTCGTATCCTTGATACCAACCGGGATAATCTTCACCGGATAGTTTTCGGAGAGAACTTCCGCCACAGCCGCCCGAAGGCCGCCGAGGATGTTGTGGTTTTCTGCTGTTACCACGCAGCCAGTCTTCTTTGCTGACTGGATAACAGTCTCTGCGTCAAGGGGCTTAATGGTATGAATGTTAATCACTTCCGCATCAATTCCCTTGTCTGCAAGAATTTTCGCAGCCTCTACTGCTTCCGCTACCAAAATACCGGAAGCGATAATGGAAACATCCTTACCTTCCTTAATCACATCCGCTTTGCCCCACTGGAATTTATAGTCATCCGAATGCACTACCGGAGCAACCTTCCGGTACATACGCATATAGACCGGACCCACATGGTTAATCATTGCCGGCACCATCTGGGCAAGTTCCACTTCATCCGCCGGCTCAATGATTGTCATGTTGGGGATGCTTCTCATAACGCCCACATCTTCAAACGTCATATGGGTGCCGCCGTTCAGCTCTGCTGTAATGCCAGGGTCGGTACCAACGATTTTTACGTTGGTGTTTGCATAGGCCACCGATACGGCAATCTGGTCGCAGGTTCTTCTGGTCGCGAATGCGCAGAATGTATTGACAACCGGAATCATGCCATAGGAAGCCATGCCTGCCGCCATAGTTACCATGTTGCCTTCAGCGATCCCTGCGTCAAACGCTCTGTCCGGAAAATCTTTTCTCAGCGCAATAACGCCGTCAGCCTTGTCAAGGTCCGCACCAATG
Source organism: uncultured Eubacteriales bacterium (assembly GCA_934395135.1). Lineage (GTDB taxonomy): Bacteria > Bacillota > Clostridia > Oscillospirales > Butyricicoccaceae > CAKRRK01. Next base: position 4,060 of record CAKRRK010000037.1, read on the forward strand.
GATACGACCTTGTCATTTTTCTTCATTTCATTTAAAATGCCTTCGCATAATACTTTTCTCAGTTCTACTGACATAATTACTTCGCCTCCCCATCGATTTCTGCAAGCGCTTTTTCAATATCCTCAGCGCTCAGCGGCATGCTGTGGTTTCCAGGTCCAATTTCTTCGACGAAGCGGACGCCCTTGCCCTTGACAGTATCCAGCACGATCATCGCCGGCTTGCCGTCCTTCTCCTTCTTGGCCGCTTTGATGGCGTCACTGATGGCTTCCACATCGTGACCGTCGCAGCGGAACACCTTGAAGCCGAAGGATTCCCATTTTTTCACCGGATCAATCAGGCTCATAACTTCATCTACCGTACCATCGATCTGCAGCTTATTATAATCGAGGAACGCGATAAAGTTGTCCAGTTTATACTGTGCAGCCGCCATAGAAGCTTCCCAAATGATGCCTTCCTGGCTTTCGCCGTCGCCTACGATGGAATAGATATATTCCTTGCCGCCACAGATTTTTGCAGCCTTTGCAATACCAACGGCGCAGGAGAAGCCCTGGCCCAAAGAACCGGCTGTCATATCCACACCAGGTGTACGATTCATATCGCAATGGCTGGGAAGGTTGGTTCCCGGCTTATTTAAAGTCTTCAGCCAATCCATAGGGAAAAATCCTTTTTCCGCCAAAATGCTATAAAATGTCGGGCCAGCATGTCCCTTGGAAAGAACGATTCGGTCTCTTCCTTCCATCTTCGGGTTTTTTGGATCAACATTCATTTCATCATAGTAAAGTACAGTTGCTACGTCTACCGCAGACAAGCAGCCGCCAACGTGACCCTGTCCCAGTTCACCAATGGTCTTAATCACTAACTTGCGGATTTCTTTTGCTTTTTGCTCAAGAAACGCTTTTTTCTCTGCCTCCATGTCTTATCCTCCTTAAAAAATATTCATGGCACTGTGAATAGTATATCATAAATGCTATGGACATGCAAAAACATTTTTTCCATCCTTCAAAACTTTTTTAAAGATTTTTCGAAAAATATATGGTCATTTTTATGCATATATGACAAATTCCGGCTCTCTTGCCACACCACTCCGCCCCTCTATGCCAGCGCGCAAAAAATACCGGCCGCCAAAGCGGCCGGTATCTGTTTTCAGACCAGCAATACGGAACGATCCGTTTGCCGATTAGAGATACTTGGACAGTCTGTCCATCAGTTCCTGTGCAGTATCCTTCACGATGATTTCGTGACCAGAGTCGAATACGAGATCCACATCTTCTCCGTTGATGAGTTTTACTACATGTTCAATGGATGTCATACCCATTACATCCGGGAACTGAGCGGTATTTGCTACTTCGTTGCCATCCAGAACCTGCTGCAGGCCGTCGTTTGTACCGTCAAATGCGATAACGTCTATCTGACCCTGCAAGCCAGCTTCTTCCAAAGCACGGATGCAGCCGATGCCAAGAGCGTCGCATGCGCACCAGATAAGTTCAACGTCCGGATTTGCAGAGATGATGTTCTGCGTTGCAGTGTAAGCGTCGTCAACCGACCAAGTGGTAGACTGCTGCGCTACGATGTTTGCCCAGCCGTCAAGGCCTTCGTCGATACCAGCTTTACGGGCTTCGCCGTTGGAATGGCCGTCTGCACCGTTGATCTTGGCCATCTTCACGCCTTCCGGATAGTTTTCACGGATCCATTTGCCGGTATTGATCGCTGCGTCCAGGTTACCGGTGCCTACGAACGGAACCTTTTCATAGCCTTCCGCCTCCAGAGCGTCCTGGTCTACCTGAGAGTCCATAATAACAACCGGGATGCCGGCATCCTGCAGATTCTTCACGGAGATGTTACCGCCTTCTGCGGAAATCGGCGCCAGAACAACGCCGGTATAGGTGCCGTTTGCAATAATGTTTTCAACCAGTTCCACCTGGCCCTGAATATCGCCCATAGAGCCGGAACCCGGTACCTGAATTACGCCTTCGATGCCAAGTTCATCACACTTCATCTTCGCCGCGTTTGCCATCATAATCTGATAGGGGTCGTTCAGAGACATCGGGATAATTGCAATCTTCTGATCGCCGGTTGCCGAGGAATCGGCGTCGTCTGCCGGTGTGCTGCTGTCGTCGGTCGGAGTGTTGGTGTCATCCGCCGGGGTGTTGGTGTCGCCGCAGCCCGCGAACAGGCACATTACCATGGTGAGCGCCAGCAACAAAGCTAAAAACTTTTTCATTTTTTCTCCTCCTGATTTTTCAGAAAAATAATTTATTGCAACGCGTATTTTCTACTCGGCCTTTCTTGCTTCAGCCTTGTCGATAAATACTGCGAATACAATTATGGCACCGGTTACGATGGTCTGATAGTAAGAAGAAATATCGAGCATCTGTAAGCCGTTCTTGATGATGGTCAAAATGAGCGCACCGATCAGGGTGTTGAACATTTTGCCCTGGCCGCCGGACAGCGAGATACCGCCGATAACGCAGGAACCGATGGCATCCATTTCATAGCCGATACCGGAAGTCGGCGCCGCATAGGAAAGACGCGCCAGCAACAGGATGGACGCGATACCGGTAAAGAGCCCGCCCAGCGTATAAACAGAGATTTCCAGCTTCTTGGTATTGATACCAGACAGCCTTGCCGCCTGCGGATTTCCGCCCAGCGCATATACATGATAACCATACTTTGTTCTGTGCATTACAAAAATCATCAATGCATAGAGACCAATGAGTACAAAGATAAAAGAAGGAATGCCAAACAAAGATGCTTTTGCAAAGGCATTTAACCCCCCCGGCAAACCAGACACCGGCTGGCCGCCGTTCATCGCAAGGGCCGCGCCTTCCGCCATATTCATAACGCCCAGCGTCATAATAAACGGCGGCAGTTTACCAACGCTGATCCCGATACCCGTCAGATAGCCTACCACACAGCTCAAAACAATGGTGATGATAAGCGCCACTGGCACCGGCAAGCCGCCTTTTGTAATAAGAATTGCGCAAAAGATACCGTTGAACGCCAGCATAGAACCACATGAAAGGTCGATGCCGCCGGTCAGGATAATCATAGAGGTACCGATGGCCACGATACCGATAACGGAAGTCTGTACAAAAATATTGGAAATATTGTTCGCGGACAAATAGTTGACGCCCTTCATGCTACAAAGAATCGCAAATACAACTACCAGCGCAACCAGGCAAATGTAAATGCCGGCTTTTGAAAGAGCGCTCTTTTTCTCTTTCTTTTCCAAAACGTTCTCTTTACTGCTCATTTATTTTACCTCCATGCAATGCATATTCCAGAACATCTTTCTGCGTTAATGAATCATTGTTGTCAAGAATTCCTGCCACTTCGCCTTCCCGCATTACCATAATGCGGTTGCTCATTTTCAGAACCTCTACCAGGTCGGAAGAGATCATAATAATGGAAGCTCCATCTTTCACCAGATCCAGCATAATGTTATAAATTTCATCACGGGCGCCTACGTCGATACCACGGGTAGGCTCGTCAAAAATATACACATCGGCGTTATTGGCAACCCATTTTGCAATAACGACTTTCTGCTGGTTACCGCCGGAAAGACGTCTCGCCTCCTGTTGGCAGTTGACAGCTTTTACGCGCAGCTTCTGCATATATTCCGTTGCAAAAGAAGGCATTCTTCTCGTATTCAACACAGCCTTGCCAAACTGACTCAGGTTTGGTAGCGTAATATTGCGCTCCAGAGAGTGCATCAGCACCAGACCTTCGTCCTTACGGTCTTCCGACAAATACACAACACCATTTTCAATGGCGTCGGAAATGCTGTTGGCTTTCAGCTCCACTGTGCCGTTTTTTACTGTAATTTTCCCCTTGTCCTTGGTATATGCACCGATGATACACTTGGCGGTTTCCGTACGTCCGGAACCAACCAAGCCTGCAACGCCAAGGATTTCACCCTTTTTCAGGTCAAAATTTACATCTTTCAACAAATTCCGATAATAGAGACCTTCCACCGTCATCGCAGTTTCCTGTTCCGAAACAAATGGATTATGTACCTTTTCAAAGGTGACCCTTCGGTTTACCATCATCTCGGTCAAATCGTCCACGTTGGTCTGGGAAAGTTCCACCGTGTTGACATATTCACCGTCCCGCATTACCGTGCACCGATCGCCGATTTCAAACAGTTCGGACATACGGTGTGAAATGTAGATGATGCCGAATCCCTTCGCTTTGAGGTCCCGAACAATTTCAAACAATTTTTCTGTTTCCCGGTCGGTAATCGCCGCCGTTGGTTCGTCCAGAACCAGAATCTTAAGGTCCGTAGAAAGGGCTTTTGCAATTTCTACCATCTGCTTCTGTGCCACGCTCAGATCTCTTACCAGAGTTCTCGGGTCCAGATCCAGGCCCACCATTTCCATCACTTTTCTGGCTTCCGATACCATCTTCGCCTTGTCCACGGTGATGCCCTTTTTAAATTCTTTATTTAAGAAAATATTATCACAAATCGAAACGTATGGATTCAGGTTAAACTCCTGATAAATCACGCTGACGCCGCGGTCAATCGCATCTTTCGGGGATTTTACTTCAAACTTTTCCCCATACAGAAAGATTTCGCCTTCCTCCTTGGTATACGCGCCGGAAAGGATCTTGATCAGCGTAGATTTGCCCGCGCCGTTTTCCCCCAGCAGGACATGCACTTCTCCCGGCTTTACCTGGAGATGCACATCTTTTAATACCTGTACGCCGAAAAAGCTTTTAGAAATATTTTTCATTTCCAAAGCCAATTGTTCCAATGTACTTCCCTCCTTCTAAATATTGCAAGCAGTTTCACACAAGTTTTGCGGCCTTAGCCCATAACCTTGCCGCCGGAAATGAGGATGTTGTTGCCGTTGATGTAGGCCGATCTGTCGTCAAACAGG
>CAKRRK010000038.1 GCA_934395135.1 uncultured Eubacteriales bacterium
GTGTATGACCGCCTGCCCTACTTTTATGTGACTGGCGGCGACCCCATTTTACACCCGGATTTTTGGAAGCTGCTTGCCCTGTTAAAAGAACATGATATTCCGTTTACCATCTTGGGAAACCCGTTTCATTTAACAGATGAAGTTTGCCGGAAGCTGAAAGAGTACGGCTGCCAGAAATATCAGCTCTCTCTTGATGGAATGAGAGAAACCCATGACTGGTTCCGGAAACCCGGCTCTTTCGACTGTACCCTTGAGAAAATCAGTTGTATTAAAAATGCCGGTATCCGTTCTGTGATTATGACAACGGTATCCGGCACAAATATCAAAGAAATCCCGGATATGATTGATACTGTTGTAGAGGCAGGCGTTGATGTATTTGCTTTTGCACGTTATTGTCCTACCAGTGAAGAAAAAGACACTGGTATATCCCCACAGGAATATCGTAAATTACTGGATACCTGTTATCAAAAATTTCAGCAATATGAATCCGCAGGCTGTACCACCTACTTTAACAGGAAAGACCACCTTTGGACGCTCTATGAGTATGAAAAGGGCATTTTCAAAATCCCGGAGGACGCACAGGACGGTATGATTTATGGGGGCTGCAACTGTGGAAACTGTCACATGACAATTTTGCCTACCGGCGATATTTATGCCTGTCGCCGCGTCCAGAACAGCAAGGTTGGCAATGTGTTTACAGACCGGATTGCTGATATATGGGTTTGTCAAATGGAGAAATATCGTGATTACAGCAAATTCGAGAAATGCTCAAAATGTGAGTTGTTATCTTATTGCCGGGGCTGTCCTGCGGTTGCCAGCGGAAAGGACGGCAACTTCTATGCGGCAGATCCCCAATGCTGGAAAGAGGTGTAGGTATGGAGTTTTTTGATTTGGTAAAAATTCGCCGTTCTATCCGAAAATACCAGAACAGGCAGATTGAACGGGAGGACTTAGAGAAAATTATGGAAGCAGGGCTTTATGCTCCCAACGCCGGTGGTGGTCAGCGGACAATGATTGTTGCCATTCACAACAAAGAACTGTGTGAAACAATCGGAAAATGCAATGCGGCAAAATTTGATCGGAGCAAATTAGCAGGCTCTTATGTGTCAAAGGAACAGCCGAGCTTAATCGACGATCCTACAATAAAAAGCGGTTTCTATGGCGCGCCTACTGTCTGTGCGGTTTTTGCTCCAAAGAATTTTTTATACAGTGCTCCCGACGCTTTCTGCTGTGCGGAAAATATGGTGCTTGCTGCTGCGGAGTGCGGGCTTGCGTCCTGTATTGTGGCACGAGGGGAAGAAACCTTTGAGAATGAAATCGGGGCGGAACTCTTGAAAGAATGGAAAATTCCAGACAACTATATTGCCCGTTGTTTCGTTCTGCTGGGTTATTGTGAGGGCGAATATCCACAGGGCAAGCCGCGGAAAGAAAACCGCAGCTTGATTGTGGAATGAGGTAATGCTATGGACGCACAAACTTGTTTGAAAAAGCTGGAATATGTAGGTGTATTAAATTTTGCTACTGTGGGACTGGACGGAACGCCACAAATACGGTGTATTAGTGCCATTCACTATGAGCCGGAAAAACTCTATTTTTTTACTGCAAGAGGGAAGGATTTTTGCAGAGAACTTTTAGAGGACGGACAGGTACAAATTTTAGCTTATACCCGTTATAAAGAAATGATTCGTGTTTCTGCAAAGGCTTTTCCCGTAGCAGAAGTAGAACAGAAAAATTATATTGACCTTATCTTTCAAGAACAGCCCTATCTTAAAAATGTATATCCGGGCAAGACACGAGAAATCGGGATTGTTTTTGTGATCCGGGATATGCAGATAGAATATTTCAATTTGGGTGTCAATCCAATTTTTCGGGAGCAATATCTTGTAGGGAATGGAGTGAGTAAACCAAAAGGCTATGAAATAACCAGTCATTGTATCGGCTGCGGAACTTGTGTAAATGGTTGTCCCCAACGATGTATTAAACCGGGAAATCCCTATTACATTACGCAGGAAAATTGTCTGCACTGTGGGAACTGTTTTGAACACTGCCCTGTAAAGGCGATTAGGCAGTTATAAAAAAGGGGAAAAGGCTTTATGGAATATAAAAAAATGAAAGATACCATCTATTTGCGTGTTGACAAAGGAGAAAATGTCACAAAAGCAATCAAAGAGGTTTGCAGAAAGGAAGGTATCTGCGGAGGATATTTTCAAGGAATCGGAGCTTGCAGTACGGCAACGCTTTCCACCTACATACCGGAGCAAAATGATTTTATCGACCATGAAATTTCCGGTATGCTTGAAATGATTTCGCTCATGGGAAATATCACAATGGATTGCGATAACCAACCATTTTTGCACAGCCATACGGTTTTCTCTTATTTGAATCAAGCGGGAGAAATTGCCGTCGCTGCCGGACACTTAAAAGAAGCCAAAATCGGTTATACAGGCGAAATCATCATCACTCCAGCAGGCGATACGATAGGCAGACAGTTTGACGCAAATGCAGGAATTGAGGTATGGCGATTGTTTTAAGGGAGGTGCGTTTATGCTATTTCAGAAACGGAAATGTTCAGAGGAAACTTCGATAGAACGCTTAAAGAGAGAACTGGAAACTGCTGACGCTGTGCTCATCGGTGCTGGCGCAGGGCTTTCTACCTCTGCTGGATTGATTTATACTGGCGAGCGTTTTCATCAGAATTTCAGCGATTTTGAAGCGAAATACGGCTTTCACGATATGTATTCCGGCGGCTTTTATCCCTTTTCCAGCTTAGAGGAACGCTGGGCGTACTGGAGCCGGTGTATTTGGCTGAATCGCTACGAAAATGCCCCAAAGCCTGTCTATGAGTTGCTGTACCGACTTGTATCGGAAAAAGATTACTTTGTGATTACGACCAATGTAGACCACTGTTTTCAGAAAGCAGGCTTTGATAAAAAACGGCTGTTTTATACACAGGGAGATTATGGTTTATTCCAGTGTTCCGAGCCTTGCCATACACAGACCTACGAAAACCGGGAACTGATTGAGCGCATGATCAAGGAACAAAAAGATATGAGGATTCCCTCTGCACTGATTCCCCGGTGCCCCAAATGCGGAAAGCCTATGACGATGAATCTGCGTTCGGATAACTGTTTTGTGGAGGACGAGGGCTGGAAGAAAGCAGCCAGCCGATATAACGATTTTTTACGTCGTCACAAAAATCTGCATATCCTGTTTTTAGAAATCGGTGTCGGATATAATACCCCCGGCATTATCAAGTATCCGTTCTGGCAGATGACAGTTCAAAATCCAAATGCGATTTATGCCTGCTTAAACAACGGAGAAACCGCCTGTCCCAGAGAAATTGAACAGCAGTCTATTTGTATCAATCGTGATGTTGGCACAATTTTGGAAGAACTGCTTGTACAGGAGGTGGCATAGAAATGAGCCGATTGGAGCAATTACTGAATCTGAATCAAATACTGCTTTCTGAACAGTCACAGTATCGGGAACAGGCGGCAGAGTTTCCGCTGGAACTACAAGCACAATGGCGTTTGTTCCGTTCTCTTGTGAATGTACGAGAGCCGAACCCGGCAGGCAGAGCGTTTCTGGAATTACAGGACAGTTTGCTGAAAGAGATGATTGCAGAGAAAGGAATCACAAAAATTGACTCCTTGATTCCTTTGCAGGAAAATATCTATTTATGGCAAGGCGATATCACCACGTTGCAGGTTGACGGGATTGTAAACGCCGCTAACAGCGGCATGACAGGCTGCTATTGCCCATGCCATGGCTGTATCGACAATGCGATTCATACCTATGCCGGTGTGCAGCTTCGGCTGGAATGTGCCGCTATAATGGAAGAACAGGGCTATCCAGAGCCAACAGGAAAGGCAAAAATCACAAAGGCATATAATTTGCCCTGTCATTCTGTTTTGCATACGGTTGGTCCGATTGTGACAGGAAAGCTATCAGAGAAAGATTGTGCGTTATTAGCATCCTGCTATCAATCCTGCCTTGAACTGGCAGACCAGCACCAATTAAAATCTCTGGCTTTCTGCTGTATTTCAACGGGAGAGTTTCATTTTCCAAATCAGAAAGCGGCTGAAATTGCAGTAAAAGCAGTAAAGGAATTTTTATCAGCGCATGCCGAAATGTCCGTAGTATTCAATATTTTTCGGGACAGGGATTATGAAATCTATCGTAAGCTGCTTTCCTGACCGAAATAGCAAAGTCAGCCACAGCAGTCAACGGTCAAGATGAATGGGCTACGCCCGCCGTTATCAGCCCCGCCCGTCTTTGCGGAAGGGTAATCAGGGAGCAATAGCCCGGTGTGCTATCACCCTTACAATCATTTAGAAAAGGGAGAATACCCATGACCGAGTTAGAATATCCGGGATATATCCGGCACACGCATAATGCCTTTTGCAAAATTGTCATTCATCACGCGGCTATTGATATGGCGTTACGGCTGCGGAAACGGTGGGACAAGGAAATCTCCCTTGCCTACTTGATGTATGAGAAATTTGCTCCGTTCAGCACCACAGACAATTACTTTGTGGAGCCGGAGCCTTGCGAGGAATATGCCTTTACCGCTTGCGGGCAGACCGTTGTTCTCTATGACGGGGAACTTGCTGCCGCCCTCTCCCTGCTGCCGAAACAGGCACAGGAGGAAATCTTTCAGTATTACTTCCAGCACAGGACACAGAAGCAAATCAGCGCGGAGTACAGGCAGATCAGAAGAACAGCCGGACGGCATATCCGGCTTGCCTTGCAGCCACTACGCCGGAAAATGGAGAAGCAAAACCATGAAAGATAGACTTCTCCCTATGAAACGCAAGTAGCAAAACCGGAGAAAGCCGTCAAGGATAAACTTCGCGCTTCACATCCTTGGCGGTTTTCCCTGTCCTTGCTATGTAGCAGTCAAGAGTACAATCGGATAGACCTCTTGCGTCCTCTATTCAGTATGATATATTCGCATTTAGAGGGTAAAAAACCTTGTTTTATGCGGCTTGCCGAGCATGATAATGGCAGGATAATGCTTGCATGCCCTCAAAAATGGGTTTCTACTGCGTAACATAAGCAGGCAAAAAAACAGAGAGCCGACCACTTTTAGAAGTGATTGCTCTCTGTTTTGTTTGTCAGCCATTATGTTAGCTTGCTTGTGATACTTCCTTATCGGTGTTCATCTAATTCGCGTCCTTTTTTATGTTTGAAGTCCGGCAGGCTCCTCCTGCCATTTCGTTGTATTTTATTTGGGAAAGCTTCCGGATACCGTACAGGGTATTGGGCTTGTCAGGACAGTCCCAGCTGTTCCAGGCGAGCCTGCTCTTCCTTTTGCTTGTCCGCAGGGTTGATCGCGCCAAAATAATCCGGACTGTCATTGGCATAAGAAATGCAGCGCAACTTTCCATTCTCACACACATAGGTATAGGTTTCTGTATACCAAACTGTTTTTTCGGGCGAATAATACAACACATTATCAAAGGTCAGGGCCTTGCCGTCATACCGGAGCGTTACCGGGACAATGCCAGTTTTTTCACAGTCGCCGCGGTAGAGTTCCATGATCCCGGCATCCGAAAGGAAATACACCCCCTGGCGAGCCACGCTTGCACAAATCCCCGCTTCGGTCTGGTATAACTGGTCTGCGGTCTGATACCATGGATCTGCCGGAATTTTATTCCACATCGCTGCTTTTCCCGTTTCCATCTCTATTTTATAAATCCAATCTTCCAACCACAGATAGGCTGTGTCCTGCGTCCAAAAATACACCTTTCCTGAAACATTCCATAAACTCCCCTCGTCTATAACAGAATTCTTCACCAAAGCATCCATTGCGAACACTTTGGAAGCACCGTTTTCATATAATAGCAACGTACAGGTTTCACCATCCCGATTCAGCTTGTAAAACCAAGCGCCAGACCGTTCACCATTGTCCCCAATCAGCCACCAGTTCTGTTCTCCGCTGACTTCCGCCGTATCAATCGGTTCCATCGTCAAACCATACTCCGAACCATGACTATTCCATGCATACAGGACATCGCCATATTGCACATATTCTACATAACCGCCGTAACTGCCCGCAACGCTTTTGCTGCCGATGCGAGTGCTTTCTTTGCCCAGATAAACAACGTCCAGCGTGCCTTCGTTAAACAGCGAAGCCCCATGTTCTTTAAACGCGGCTTCCGTTATGACACCCTGTTCTATCAGCGATACCGCCAAATGTTTATCCCAAAATCCCCCAGCTCCGCGGGACAACTTTGCCACGGACATAGAAACTGCTTCTCCCCGTGAGACAGGCAGCGTCAAATCTCTGCGTTTTTCCTGCGGAATGGTGTTAAGCACAATGTCATAAGGATTGACGTAATCCCGGTCATAACGGCCGCCGCTGTTCGCCCGGTTTAAAAACAAAGCATACTGCCAGATCGAGGTTTCCCGTTCCGTCCCATACAGGCTGCCGCCAACTCCCTTTGTCAAGCCTTTTTCATACAGCCAGGCAACATGCGGCGCGCACCAATCCGGCACATCCGAAAAGGGTGATCTGCCATTTTGCCGCAATGCTTCCGCTTCTCCGCCCAAAAAGCGCGTTAGTAAAACCGCCGCTTCTCCTCTGCTTAATCCCCGATCCAGCTCATAGCCAGCACCGGTACCTTGCAGCAGGCCCAACGCATTTAAAAAATTTGCTTCCTTTTGCTGCTGTTCTGTGGCAGCCAAAGCAAGCGGCTGCCACAAACTGCACAGCAGCGCCAGCAGCAGGCCCAGCCTCAGCCACTTTTTTCTTCCTTTCACGGTTTTTCTCCTTACTCTAAAACTTTCATTCTTTGCCGTAAAAACAAAAGCACGACAAAACTCTTTCATGCAGTTCCATTCAGAAACAGCCGCCCCGCTCACCGAAAATCGGCTCCTTCTCTGCGCATATTCCATACACACTAAAAAATCGGAGCAAGTTCATAAAAACTTGCTCCGACATGGCGGAGAGTCAGGGATTTGAACCCTGGGTACGCTCATCACGCACACACGATTTCCAATCGTGCGCCTTCGACCACTCAGCCAACTCTCCAAGCGACTCATTTATTATAAATAAAATATCTGTTCTTGTCAACACCCATTTGCAGAATCTATTTCAATTTTCTGTGCTGTTGCTGCATTTTGGCAAATTACTTTGTTCACAGCAGCTTGTCTCATCCCGTTTTTCCGCAGCAACGCGCCCTGTTCTTTCTTGTTCGAAAGAACAGGGCGCTGCCTTTTATTTCGATTCGCCGCCAAAGCAAAAAGACCGGATCTCCCACACAAAGATCGTGCCCGTTTTCCGCCGAAGTCGATTTTTCCGGCCGCCTCCTGTTACAGCGGCAAGATTTTCACGATGCAAAGTCCTCCATATTTCAAGGCAAACGAAAAAAACAGCAGAAGAAGCCCCGTAAGTGCCGGTGCTTTTGCCTTTTTCAGTTCGGTTATGTATAATACTATGGTTTTTTTCCTTCCGGCAGCAGCGCTGTATGCCTCCGCCGCGATGGAAGCGGTCAGCACCAATGCCGGCAACAACAAAATCCCCGGCAGAGCGATGGCAAAAAGAGACAGCCAGATGCCGCTTTTTCCTGCACACAACACCAGCGCGGTTACGCCGAACGACATTACACAGCCCTTGGCCGCCACAATCAACCCTACGAGATACGGGCTTGCAAGCAGTCCGCCAAATACATAGATTGCCCCAATCACTCCGGCGTTTTGCAGCAAATACAGCCATGTGGTCTTTCCCGCGTAACTGAGCTGGACATCTATATTCTGTATATAATACTGTCCCAGTTCCTGCACCCAGGTGCCTTCCCGGCCAATGCCGTAAATTGCCGAAATACTGCCGGCAATAATTCCACACAGCAAAACTCCCACATAAAAAACAAACGCCGGCTTTCTGCATGCTTCCTTTAAAGTTAAAAATCCGAAAATAGATTGCTTTCTCATTTCAGTCTTCCTTTGGTTAAACTTAAGTTACTATCAATATATTCTCGGATTTATATTTTATTCTTTTTTACTCTATCGTTCCCATCGCAGAAAAAATATCGGTGATAACTTCTTTCAGATAGCTTGGGAAGCCATTGGAATATTCTATGCTGATGACAGTGTTTCCATTTTGCGTTTCCCGGGTGCGGACATAGACTCCATAGGTGCCGTTAACAACCCGATCTGTGAGATAGCGGCAATCCACGCCTTCCACGGTGGAAACCAAAACCTTTCTTCCGGTCATACTGCGGATTGGCACCAGGGTGGAACCAAATGCATTTTTCTTAACGGTAATAAAAATAATTTCCGATTTTAAAATAACAGAGAAAACATCGTCACATAGGATAAAATTCCTGGTGCTGAACCGGTGGGCAATGTCGCTGGTTTTGTCGTAGACAAAGAT
>CAKRRK010000039.1 GCA_934395135.1 uncultured Eubacteriales bacterium
TAGTTAAGCTCATTTACGGTGACAATACTTGGCTGGACACGGCCTGGAAAGATAACTCAATGCCTACATGAAAAAGATAATTGGCAGCCGGAACGCTGCCAATTATCTTATCACATTCCTCAATAGCTCAGTTGGTAGAGCATGCGGCTGTTAACCGCAGGGTCGTTGGTTCGAGTCCAACTTGAGGAGCCAATCGCCCATTGGGCTTTGTGATACCGCATAGCCTAACGCTATGCGGTATCATTTTCTGTAATTTGGAAATAGGGTTAATGGCAGCGGCGACGGCTGCCGGTGCAATGGGTGCTGTCGCGTATTTTTTGCACCAAATACTAACCGGGTTAGTAAAAAGGAGAGAGCAATGGAATATTTGGATCTGGCACGGCGGCTGGCGGCGCTGAATAAAAAAATGCTGAAGATTCCGGCGTATGTCAAGATGACAGAAAGCAACCGCGGAGAAGGTGTTCTGCTAAGTTATCTGGCGCGCCATTGCGGCAAGGCGACACCGGCAGAACTGAGTGGGGATTTGCAGGTCAGCAGCGCCAGAATTGCCGCACTGCTGAATAAGATGGAGCGAAAGCACTTGGTAAAAAGGGAAAAACATCTCCAAAACAGCCGAAATGTTATGGTACGGCTGCTCCCTGCGGGGCAAGAACGCTATGAGCAGCAGCGAGAAGAGTTTTTTGAAAAGACCATGGATTTTTTCCACAGATTGGGGGAAGAAAGGGCGGTTTTATTTGTAGAGTTACAGGAAGAATTGATGAATTTTTTGAAGAAGGATCGGGAGAGAGGGGACATAGATGGAGCATCCGATTGAGATAACAAAGAAAAAAAGAACGTTTATTTTTATCAATATTATCATCGCCTGCATTGCGTCTTCTATGTTGGCCACCGCGCTGACCACGGCACTTCCCGTTATGTTGGACGAATTTCAGGTCACTGTAACCACAGGACAATGGTTGACCAGCGGATATTCTCTTGCAATGGGGATTATGATGCCGCTGACCGCCTTTTTAATGAACCGGGTTCCAACGCGCCGGCTGTATATCACCGCTATCGTCGTGTTTATCACAGGGCTGGTGCTTTCTGTGCTGGCACCTGGTTTTTCGGTTTTGATGTGCGGCAGGGTGTTGCAGGCCTGCGGAAACGGCATACTTACTGCAATGGCGCAAGTCATTATTCTGACCATTTATCCGGCGGAGCAGAAGGGAAGCGCTATGGGATGGTATGGATTGTCCGTCGGGGCGGCGCCGGTGATTGCCCCCACTCTGGCAGGAATCTTAGTCGATACATGCGGCTGGAGAATGATTTTCTATGTGGCAATTGCCATTATGGGGATTGCACTGCTGTTCGCTGTTTTACACTTTGACGATGTTTTGGATACCGCGAAAAAGAAGTTTGATTTGCTGTCTTTTGCGTTAAGCGTTTTTGCGTTTGGCGGTATTACTCTGGGGGTGGGAAACCTTGGCAGTGTACCGTTCGCAAGTCTTTCGGCGGGCGGCATGCTGGCGGTTGGCGTGGCTGCCGGTATCGTCTTTGTTTATCGCCAGTTGCATCTGCCGCAGCCGTTTTTGGAGATTAGGATCTTAAAAGACCGGAATTATGCCTTCAGCGTGGGGGGAAGTATGCTGCTTTATCTTGTGATGATGGGCTCCTCAATCCTTCTTCCGTTGTATGTCCAGTCTATTATGGGATATTCCGCCACCATTTCCGGGCTGGTTACCCTGCCCGGCTCTCTGGCGATGGCGCTTGTCAGCCCGTTTGCCGGAAAGCTATATGACAAGGTGGGAATGAAGCTGCTGTTTATCGCCGGCGCCGTCTGTATGCTGGTCAGCAACATCGGCATGGTGTTGATAACGCTGCAGACACCTGTATGGCTGCCGGCGGTGTATAATGTGATTCGGTGCATTTCCATTGGCTGCCTGATGATGCCGGTGGTGACATGGGGTGTTGGCAATCTGGACAAGTCGTCCACTCCGCATGCCACGGCGCTTCTGACATCCTTGCGAACCATCGCCGGTGCGATTGGAATGGCGGTGTTTGTCAGTTTGATGACAAGCGTGGCGGACCGGGTTTTTCTGCCTGAGGAGGCTGCGCAGATTTACGGACTAAACGTTGCGTTTGCGGCGATGAGCCTTGCAAGCGTCGGCCTGCTGTTCCTCGCCATCGCCGGCGGCCGGCGGCAGGAAAACACAGGAACGTAACAGGGGCTGCTGCCGGATAAACTGGTTCGCAGCGGAGCTGGATTAAAACACAAGCAAAGCCGGAAGCTATCAAGCTTCCGGCTTTGCTGATTGGCACCCCCTACCAGAATCGAACTGATAATTGTCCCTTAGGAGGGGACTGTTATATCCATTTAACTAAGGAGGCGAATTTGGGAGGATATACGAATAAAATTATACAATTAGTATAATAATACTTTTTGCAATAATACGTTCCCAATCCTTGCTTTATGATATCGGAAATCAAGGGAAAAGTCAATAATAATATGGATATAACTTCTAAAAACTGCGAAGAAAAATTCTTAGAATGTAGCATTTAGACAAAAATAAATTATTGCTTTTTATTCCCGGAATTTTATGATATGATATAGTTGTGAAAAAATTGTAAACGGTTTGATAAAATTTTAACATATTGAGAATAGGAGTGAAAAAGGTGAAAATTAATATTACCGAAACAGTCTTACGTGACGCAAACCAGTCCCTGATGGCGACAAGATTGCCGCTTTCCGATTTTGAGGACATCCTCGAAACCATGGATCAGGCGGGGTACTATTCCGTGGAATGCTGGGGTGGCGCAACGTTTGATTCATGTCTCCGCTATCTGGGCGAGGATCCATGGGTTCGTTTGCGCACCATCCGGTCCAAGATGAAAAACACCAAGCTGCAGATGCTGCTGCGGGGGCAGAACCTTTTGGGCTACAAGCATTACCATGACGACGTTGTGGAAAAGTTCGTAGAACTTTCCATTAAAAACGGCATTGATATTCTGCGTATCTTTGACGCACTCAACGATTTCCGCAATATTAAAACCGCCCTGGAGGCGACAAAGAAATATGCCACCGAAAACACGGTAGCGTCCGGCTGCATTTCCTACACCCAGAGTCCGGTTCACACGGTACAGAAATATGTGGAAATGTGCAAAGAGCTGCAAACGATGGGATTTGACAGCATCTGCCTGAAGGATATGGCTGGTACGATGAGCCCATATGAAGCGGAACATCTGATCAAAGGCATTAAGGATGCGGTGGGCGATATGCCGGTGGTTCTGCATACCCACTGTACCACAGGCATGGCGTATATGACGGTGATGAAGGCGATTGAATCCGGCATCGACGTGATTGACTGTGCTACATCCTGCTTCTCCAACGGTACTTCCCAGCCGGCAACCGAAACCATGTTCTATGCAATGCAGCAGTATGGCATAGACTGCGGTCTGAACGAGGAAGCAATCAACAAGGTAAATGACTTCTTCAAGCCGGTAAAACAGAAGTACATTGACAACGGCACGCTGAATCCGAAATCTATGGCAACAGACGCCCAGGCGCTGGTGTACAAGGTGCCGGGAGGTATGCTGTCGAACATGATTGCAAACCTGACGGATATGAAGGCGATGGACAAGTTCGACGAAGCGCTGGCGGAAATCCCGGCGGTTCGCAAGGATTTGGGCTATCCTCCGCTGGTAACGCCGCTGTCTCAGATGGTAGGAAACCAGGCGGTAACAAACGTTCTGCTGGGCGAGCGCTACAAGCAGATTTCCAAGGAAGTGCAGAACTATTTCAAAGGGGAATATGGCATTGCGCCCGCGCCGGTCTCCAAGGAACTGGAAGCGAAGATTCTGGAAAAAGCAGGTCTTGATGCGCCGGTGGACTGCCGCATAGAAGACAGCAAGCGCACGGGCGAGGAATTCAAACAGGCGAAGGAAATCCTGGGTGACAAGGCGACATGCGAAGAAGATATTCTGAGCTACATCGCATTCCCGCAGCAGGCGGAAAAATTCTTTGAAGACCGAGAAAACAAGAAAGCACTGACGGTAAGCTACACCATTAAGGAGGTAGAGTGATATGACACCTATGGCGATTGAGTCTTTGTCAGCCGGCGAAGCTGGGTTGATCGCTCTTTCGGGATTTGCCACTGTGTTCATTATGCTGGCTGTGCTGTGTCTCATCTGCGTTGTTATGGCGAAAGCAATGGGAACAAAGAAAACCGCCCCGGCGGCAGCGCCTGCGGCGCAGGCGCCGGCAGATCAGACATACGGCGGCGATATCAAACTCATTGACGTGGATGAAAAAACAGCGGCCTGCATTATGGCGATTGTCAGCGATCAGACGGGAATCCCGCTTTCCGAACTGATCTTCAAGAAAATCCGCGGGCTTTAAGGAGGGAAATACCAATGAAGTATATTGTGACATTAAATGGAAAACAGTATGAGGTGGAAGTAGAAAAGGGACAGGCTACCGCGGTATACGCAGGGGAAGCGGCTCCGGCTGCGGCCCCGGCTCCTGCAGCAGCACCGGCTGCGGCGTCCGCAGCGGCCCCGGCAGCGCCTGCTGCGCCAGCCGGCGCAGGGGAACCAATTTCTGCTCCTATGCCGGGCGCGATTCTGGATGTTCGGTGTTCTGCCGGCCAGGCGGTCAAGAAGGGCGATGTGCTCTTTATTTTAGAGGCGATGAAAATGGAGAACGAAATTTCTGCTCCAAAGGATGGAACAGTAACCTCTGTTTGCATCAATAAGGGCAGTACAGTGGAAACCGGTACTGTGCTTTGCACCCTGGCTTAAGGGGGTAAGGTCGTATGAATTTCTCATTTATTGGTACATTACAGGACATCCTTTCAAGTTCTGGATTTGCCGGCATCGGCCAGGACCCCAGAAGCTTGATTATGATTGCGGTTGCATGCCTGCTTCTGTACATGGGGATCGGGAAAAAGTTTGAACCCCTTCTTTTGGTGCCGATTGCATTCGGCATGCTCCTTGCGAACTTTCCCTTTACAGGGATGCTCAACGAAGGCGGATTTTTGAAGTATATTTACTTCGGTGTGGAACATGCGATTTATCCGTCTATCGTTTTTCTTGGCATCGGCGCTATGACAGACTTTGGTCCGCTGATTGCCCGGCCGTCCTCTCTGCTGATGGGCGCCGGCGCGCAGTTCGGCATTTATACGGCGTTTTTGCTGGCCATCGCCCTTGGATTTGATCCGTCCGTTGCGGCGGCCATCGGCGTCATCGGCGGCGCGGATGGTCCGACGGCCATTTTGACGGCGTCTAAGCTGGCACCGGAGTTCCTGCCGGCCATCGCCATCGCGGCGTATTCCTATATGGCGCTGATCCCGCTGATCCAGCCGCCGCTGATGCGCGCTGTGACGACAAAGAAGGAACGGGAAATCAAGATGGAACAGCTCCGCGTGGTTTCCAAGAAAGAAAAAATCGTATTCCCCATTGCCGTTTCCATCTTCGTTATCCTGCTGATTCCGGATACTGCTCCGCTGATCGGCATGCTGATGCTGGGGAATCTCTTTAAGGAATGCGGCGTAACGGACCGTCTTTCCGATACCGCGCAGAACGCGCTGTGCAATATTATTACCATCTTCCTTGGTGTATCCGTTGGCTGTAAGGCGATTGGTTCTACGTTCCTTACCTGGAGCACCATTAAGATTATCATTCTCGGCCTGTTGGCATTTATGCTGTCCACTTTGGGCGGTCTGCTCATCGGCAAACTGATGTGCAAGCTTTCCGGCGGCAAAATCAACCCGCTCATCGGCTCCGCCGGCGTATCGGCTGTTCCAATGGCGGCGCGTGTATCTCAGGTGGAAGGGCAGAAGGCAAATCCCGCCAACTTCCTGCTGATGCATGCGATGGGACCAAACGTAGCCGGCGTAATTGGCTCCGCGGTAGCGGCTGGCTTTATGATTAAAGTATTCGGCGGCTAAATTTTATGAAAAATGCCCGACTGGATGGAAGTCCTGTCGGGCATTCTAATATTTATAAGAATTTGCAGTGTGGATGAGAGGGTTTTTATGAATATTTACTGGGATTTGTTTTGGACCCTTGCAAAAGTGGGGGTTATGACGTTTGGCGGCGGGTACGCTATGCTCCCGGTGCTGGAACGGGAACTTGTGGACCGGAAACAATGGCTGACCGGGCAGCAGCTGATGGACTGCTATGCCATCGGACAGTGTACGCCGGGCGTCATAGCAGTGAATACCGCGACGTTTGTAGGATATCGTTTGAAGGGACTCCGGGGCGCAGTGTGCTCCACGCTGGGCGTGGTGTTTCCCTCCATTGTCATCATCACCGTTATTGCGGCGTTCATCCAACAGTTTTCTCACCTGGAAGCAGTGCAGCATGCCTTTGCAGGGATCCGGGTGGCGGTATGTGCCTTGGTGCTGCATACCGTGATAAAGCTGATAAAAAGTCATATAAAAGATCCGTTTTCCATTGCCGTGCTGGCAGCAGGGTTTGTAGTCGTCGCCTTTTTCGGCGTATCGCCGGTGATTGTCGTGGTTGCCGCGGCGGTGTGCGGGCTGTTGTACCGGGGGAGGATGAAAGGATGAGCGGAAACATTTTTCAACTGCTTTGGGAATTTTTTAAGACCGGCTTGTTTTCGGTTGGCGGCGGTCTTGCCACCCTGCCGTTTTTGAAAGAGATCGCGCAGAGGTACGACTGGTTTACCGTGGAAGATATTACGGATATGCTGGCAGTGTCGGAGTCTACGCCAGGCCCCATCGGGATTAATATGGCGACCTATGCGGGTTACAGCGCATATGGTCTGCCGGGTGGAATTTTAGCTACGCTGGCGCTGATTTCTTCCTCCTTTGTGGTGATCGTCCTAGTTTCCAAGGTGATGGAACGGTTTCAGGACAATCCGTTGGTGGATCGTATATTCCGCGGGATTCGTCCGGCTTCCATCGGCCTTGTGGCAGGCGCAATGTATGAAGTTTTTGTCAGCACACTGTTCCATACCGCTGCTGTCGGGCAGGGGGCGCTGGCTTTTTTCAACGGGAAAGCAATCCTTTTTTTTGCGGCAGCGTTTCTGCTGCTGCATAAGCTGCCCAAGCTTCATCCCATTGTGGTGATTTTAGCGGGCGCGGCGTGCGGAGTACTGTTTCGGTTTTAATGGAAGAGAGTGTCAGGAGACGGGAAGAAAAGCGGCGCCGCCGCGGGCGCGGCGTGGGGAAAATATGGTGAAAACCTGAAAGAAAAAACCATTTTTTCCTTTCTATTTATTATAGTTTTTGATATAATAGATTCGTATCTTTATGCTGTCGGGAGGTGCGTCCGTTGAAAGGAAAAATGACGGAAGATTTTTTGCCGGAGTTTGGTTTGTGCTTTGCGGCGCTGTTGGTATTTTCGGCGGTCAGTTTAAAATTCAGTGTGCAGGCCGCAGTGGTGCAGTTTGTCATTTGCGGCGTGCTTCTGGCGGTTTATTTGAAGTCCCGGGAAAAGCGGGCCAGAGAGACCAGCCGCTTTGTGGAAAAAGTGTTCGACGGGATCAACGAAGCCTCCAAAGGGTTTATCATGGATTTTCCGATGCCAGTGGTTGTGGCTGACGCCAATGAGGGAAGAATCCTGTGGAATAACGAACGGTTTGAAGGGATGCTGCCGCCCGGGCAGGATGTGACGGAGCGGCGGGTGTGGGATCTCCTGGAGGGGTTTAACGCCCGATGGCTGATGGAAGGTAAAAATGCATCTGCGGAGACTGTGCAGCTGAACGGGCGGTACTATTCCGTGTTCGGGCATACGGCCAAGTCGGAATCCGGGCGGAAAGACGCGCTGATGGTGCTGTATTTTCAGGATATTACCGAACTGACGGAGCTGCGCCGGGAAAAATCCGATATGGCTACGGTGATCTCCATCGTTTCCATTGACAATTATGAGGAATTGCTGAAAAATGCCACAGACGCTGAAAAATCGGATATGTTGGCAGACATCGACCGCCGGCTCAGCCAGTGGACCGCCTTCAAC
>CAKRRK010000040.1 GCA_934395135.1 uncultured Eubacteriales bacterium
TGGTCGAGGTGACAGGACTTGAACCTGCGGCCTCTGCGTCCCGAACGCAGCGCTCTACCAAACTGAGCCACACCTCGTTTTAGGCACTTGTATATTATAGCATACCTTCCAAAAATGTCAATAGACATGATAAGTATTTTCTATATTGCATTGCGGACACAAGCGCCCTTCTCAAACGATCCTATAACACGCTGCTTTTATGATGCCACAGAAAAACAGTTTCCGTGGCCGACTGGTGTGTTTCCAATCGGTGCAGCATCAAAGCCCATAGTTCCCCGTCGCCGGATCGGCAAACAGTCCAATCGGCGGCGCGGCATAGGTAAACACAACAAAAAGAACGACCAGAAGTCCCAGGAATGCGGCGGAGATTAAAATACCCATTCCGGACGGCGGGCATTCCTGTCCCTTACTGAGCATTCGGAATGATTGCCCATATGCCACAAGGACGCCGATTACAAATACAGCAATGTCCACTGCCAGCAAATGAAACCCCAATACCCCTGTATATGTATAAAATATAATGATAATTGTCAACATTCCGGACAGTATTCCTATGCTTTTGGCTGGAAAAAATGACTTTGTTTGTTTTCCATATACCAAAAATTCCAGAACGCCAAATCCTAGAAATGGCCATACCAGCAGTTTCAAATGTTCCCATGTGCTTTCATTCACCGCACCCAGCACCGAAAACACAGGACCTCCGAACCATTCATACACAAAATGCAGCAGTGTTCCCGCTATGATGGAAAAAACAACTCCAGCAATGTGCAGCTTCTGAATTCGTCTCAAAAAAATTCCTCCTTGCATTCCAAACAAAGCATCCCATATTCGCCGCAGATTCCATATTTCTATGATACATCCGCCTTGTTTCTGCAATCTGTCGAAGCCTGCTGTCAAAGCAAGATTTTTCCCTGCGCCGCAACGCTTTTCCCGGAATGCAAAAACAATCCCTCCTATTGGGAGGGATTGTTTTTATTTTTTGACAGTCGAAAACATCGGAGTGGAAAGATACCGTTCTCCGGTATCCGGCAAGAGAGCAACAATCCGTTTTCCAGCGTTTTCCGGCCTCTTTGCCAGAACAGATGCTGCAAAAACCGCCGCGCCAGAGGAAATGCCCACCAAAATTCCTTCCCGCTGCGCCAATGCCCGGCCTGTTTCGAACGCATCCTCATCCTTTACCGGAATCACTTCATCATAAACTGACGCATTCAGCGTTTCCGGCACAAATCCCGCGCCAATGCCCTGGATTTTGTGGGGACCCGGCATACCGCAGGACAATACCGGAGAGCCAGCCGGCTCCACAGCAACCACTTTGATTGCCGGATTTTTGGATTTCAAATATTCGCCTGCGCCGGTAATCGTCCCGCCGGTACCGACGCCCGCCACAAAAATATCCACCGTTCCGTCCGTGTCCTGCCAAATTTCCGGCCCGGTAGTGCCTCTGTGTACCGCCGGATTGGCAGGATTGGAAAACTGACTGGGAATGAAGCTGTGGGGGATTTGCCCGGCAAGCTCCTGCGCTTTTTCAATCGCGCCTTTCATCCCCTTTGCACCCTCTGTCAGCACCAGTTCCGCGCCATACGCTTTTAATAAATTGCGGCGTTCTATGCTCATAGTTTCCGGCATCGTTAATATGATCCGATATCCCCCGGCGGCCGCCGCTGCCGCAAGGCCAATCCCAGTGTTTCCGCTGGTTGGTTCGATAATGACGGAATCCGGTTTTAACCTGCCTGCATGCTCCGCTTCTTGCAGCATAGCTTTGGCAATCCGGTCTTTTACGCTGCCCGCCGGATTAAAATACTCCAGTTTCGCCAAAATGATTGCCTTTAAATGGTTGTCTTTTTCATAATTTTTCAGTTCCAAAAGCGGTGTTCCACCCACTAAATCCGTGATTTTTTCTGCTACTTTCATCAATAACACTCCTTTTATACTGTTTTTCTGTGTTGATTTGGCAGAAACCGTCCCTTCTTCTGCCTTCCAGTCATTGCAATTCTTAATTTACATAAAACATATCTTTTTTATAGGTTTTATTATAGTGCAATCCCGTTCCATTGTCAACCCATTTTTCCAATGTTTTACAAACCAATATTTTTCTTGACAAATCTTTCCCGTTTGTGTATTATAATACATATAAAACAAATAGGTTTTATATATTTATCACAGAAAGGGGCGCATCGGCTTGAGTTCTATCGTCTTGAAAATGCTGCGGCATAACTTCCGCAACGGTCGAATGTGGCATTGCAGGGTTTCATTGTATTAAGATTTAAACGATTCAAAGAAAAGAGAGGTACTTATCCATGCACAACAGACCATATCGTTTTGAAACACTTCAGCTGCATGCAGGGCAGGAACATCCGGATCCGGCATCCGGCGCCCGGGCTGTTCCCATTTACCAAACCACATCCTATGTTTTTAACGACTCCGCTCAGGCGGCCGCCCGCTTTAATCTTTCAGACGCCGGCAATATTTACGGCCGTTTGACCAATTCTACCGTAGATGTATTTGAACAGCGCATTGCCGCGCTGGAGGGCGGCGTCGCTGCCCTGGGCGTGGCGTCCGGTGCGGCGGCAATCACCTATACGATTTTAAATTTAGCGCAGGCCGGCGACAATATCGTGTCCGCCAAAACAATTTATGGCGGTACTTACAATCTTCTGGCACATACCCTTCCCCAGTATGGTATTTCCACCTCGTTTGTCGACACCGATGTCCCGGGCGCGCTGGAAGCTGCTATTAACGACCGGACCAAGGCCCTGTTTATTGAAACCATTGGCAATCCCAACGCAACCTTAATCGACATTCAGGCCGTGGCTGACCTTGCCCACAACCATCGCATCCCCCTGGTGGTGGATTCCACTTTTGCCACGCCGTATCTTCTGCGGCCAATGGAATACGGCGCTGATATTGTCGTACATTCCGCCACAAAGTTTATCGGCGGGCATGGCACCGCCATCGGCGGTGTAATTGTGGACAGCGGCAAATTTGACTGGGAGGCCAGCGGCAAATTCCCCTCTATCACAGAGCCGAATCCCAGTTATCACGGCATCCGTTTTACAAAAGCCGCCGGAGCTGCGGCCTTTGTGACGAAAATTCGGGCGATTCTGCTCCGGGATACCGGCGCGACTTTGGCGCCGCTTCATGCGTTTCTTTTTCTCCAGGGACTGGAAACGCTTTCCCTCCGGGTGGAACGGCATGTGGAGAATGCTTTAAAGGTTGTCGAATTTCTTTCCGCACACCCTGGCGTGGAAGCGGTGTACCATCCGGCTTTGCCATCCCATCCCCACCATGCTTTGTATCAAAAATATTTTCCAAAGGGCGGCGCTTCTATTTTTACCTTTGATATCAAGGGCGGTGCGGAGGAAGCAAAGGCATTTATTGACCGCCTGAAGATCTTCTCCCTTCTCGCCAATGTTGCCGATGTAAAATCTCTGGTCATCCATCCTGCCTCCACCACCCACTCCCAACTCACAGAAGCGGAACTTGCAACACAGGGGATCCACCCCAACACCATCCGCCTTTCCATTGGCACGGAGCACATTGACGACATCCTCGACGACCTCCGTCAGGCTTTTTCCGGCATCACGCAATAGTATTTCACCAACAGGACGCACAAGGAACTGTGCGTCCTGTTTTATCTTGCCAAAACGAACCGGTTTTGGTTTTTTATTTTCCATTGGAGCACAACAAATCCTTGTGCATAATAGAACCAACCTGTTCACCGTCCCCTATAAAAAATTGCGTATCAAATCACAGATACACACAACGACAAGAAGATTTTCAACGATGGTTAGCAAAAAAAATGCGGAACACAGCAACCCCTTGCGGATGCACTTTCAAAACAGCAATCCCATGGTAGCTGCCCCTCCATATATCAACCGTTTTGCAAAGCCACAATTTTTTTCGTCCGTTTCGCATAGGCTGCGTATGGTTTCAACGACAGGCAGCCGATTGGTGTTGGCGCCGCAGACGAACCTGTGAGAAGCGACGCGCGGGATATTTCCTTTACTTTGCTGGAGAAAATGATTATAATAAAAAATAGTATGTTGGACAGGAGTATGGTTTATGATAGAATTTGAAGAATACAAAGGAAAGCTGCACGCCCTTTCTCCCGCACTGGATAAATTATACCATGCATTTGACTTGGATCATGCCAAGAAGGAGCTGGCAGAACTGGAACAGCAGTCCGCGGAAGAAGGATTTTGGAACGATCTGGAAACCTCTCAGGCCGTGCTGCAGCGCATGAAACTTCTGAAAGGGAAGCTTTCGTCCTATGATCAGCTGCACAGCACCTATGAAGATCTCCTGACGCTGTGCGACCTTGCCATTGAAGCGGATGACGACTCGATGCTGCCCGAGCTTACCGAGGGTTTTGCCGCCTTTGAAAAAGAACTGGACGCCCAGATGCTTAACACCCTTCTGACCGGAGATTATGATAAAAACAACGCTATTTTATCCTTTCATGCCGGGGCCGGCGGAACAGAAGCGCAGGATTGGGCGGAAATGCTGTATCGCATGTATACCCGGTGGGCGGAGCGGCGCGGCTTCCGTTATAAAATTCTGGACTATATCGACGGAGACGAAGCGGGTTTGAAAAGCGCGGACATTCTGATCGAGGGGGAAAATGCCTATGGTTACCTTCGTGGAGAGATGGGTGTGCACCGGCTGGTCCGCATTTCCCCCTTTGATTCTTCCGGCAGGCGGCATACCTCCTTTGCCGCCGTAGAAGTGATGCCGGAGATTCCGGACGATACGGATATCGAAATTAATCCCGCCGACCTAAAGGTCGATACTTATCGATCCTCCGGCGCGGGCGGCCAGCATGTCAACAAGACAGAATCCGCCATTCGTATCACCCACATCCCTTCCGGTATTGTCGTGGCCTGCCAAACCGAACGCAGCCAGCATCAAAACCGTGCGAATGCTATGAAAATGCTGAAGGCGAAGCTGGTAGAAATCAAAGAACGGGAAAATCTGGACAAGATTGAGGACATCAAGGGCGTACAGAAAAAAATTGAATGGGGCAGTCAAATCCGTTCCTATGTCTTTATGCCCTATACATTGGTGAAGGATCACCGCACAGACTTTGAAAACGGAAATATCAGCGCAGTGATGGACGGCGATCTGGATGGGTTTATTAATGCATATCTTACCGCCGCAGCCACCGGGAATTGGGCGAAAAAATAAAAATACATGGTTTGTCTGGATTTTTTTCCTGTCTCCTGCAAAAAAAGCTTTACTTTCCCTCTGCACTTGCGTATAATGGATTCGTACCTGGCCGGATCGGTCCCGGGTACGGCATAAGGGGCATTAGCGCAGCTGGGAGCGCACCACACTGGCAGTGTGGGGGTCAGGGGTTCAAGTCCCCTATGCTCCACCACGTCGGAGCAAGCGATATAAAGCTTGCTCCGGCTTTTTTAAGGTCAGAGCGCGCGTATTCCGCTGCTCTTTCTCTCCAAATCGAACCCGCTCCGCTGGGCTTCGGTTTGGTTTTGGACGCGTCCCGCTGGCTACCGCTTTTTTGCCAGCGATACACAAATGCGTATTGGAGGAACACCGGCTTTTTCAAAGGCGGTTTCGCCGTAAAATGTTCGCTTTAATATGAAACAGGAAACACCGTCATGGACGAACGAATGTCTGAGGCGGCGTTTTTTATGTCCTAAAACAAATCGGCACATTGGCATAATTGCAGCTTCTCTGTAAAATGACAGCACAACAAAACCCATGAAGGACACGGTTATGGAAAAATCATTGTTTGAGAAGTACGGCGGCAGCTACTTGCAGCAAGGAGATTTTGTTTTGCCGAACCTCTTTTTACCTGCCGAAAAGAAATTTCGGACAAAGATAGAAACGATATTGAAAGGCAGATCATCGAGTGCGCTGTTACCATCTTCTGACCTATGACAAGCTGAACAAACACATTACCGAGGCTGACAAGCAGGCAAACGAGTTGTTTCTTTTGATAATAAGTCAGCTTGCCAATCGGGAAAAAGTGACCGAAAAACTCAAAGCAACAGAAAGCATAGTATGGGTTCGAAAGATGAGCAGCGCTCGGAATCAGGTAACCGAAATTATAAAGGCGGAAGTGATTTTTGTATAAAGTATTACATTTATCTCACGTCAGGTGAACGATGTGAAATAATGAAATCGCTGATTGAATACAAAAACAAGCTCCAGGCAAACGGCAGACACGCCGCTGTCATGGACGATTTACTTGTTAAAACCGCAGGAGCTTTTACCATACTATAGACAAAACGCGCGCAAAAATGGCGCGCGCTTTGTTCTATTTCATTGTAACAAGCAGAGTGGGTT
>CAKRRK010000041.1 GCA_934395135.1 uncultured Eubacteriales bacterium
TGGCGACCGAGAAGGGGCTCGAACCCTCGACCTCTAGCGTGACAGGCTAGCGTTCTAACCAACTGAACTACTCGGCCGCGTCGTGGTGGAAGTTACAGGGCTCGAACCTGTGACCCTCTGCTTGTAAGGCAGATGCTCTCCCAGCTGAGCTAAACTTCCAAACTATCGCGACTCAGTTATTATACTATATACCGCGATTTGTTGTCAATATCTAAACTGTAATTTTTTTGGCTATTTTTCCAAAGCCAACTCCAGGATGTCCTCCAGTTCTTTTGGCGTAAATTGATACACCCTGTCACAAAACTGGCAGGTAACGTCAATGTCCCTTTGCTCCGCAATCAACGTTTCGATTTCCTGCTTTCCGATGCTGACCAACGCGCCGACTACCCGCTTTTTCTCACAGCTGCATCGATAGGCAACCGGCCGTTCTTCCAAAAATTCCACCGCAAAGCCGGAAAGCACCTTCCGCACGATGTCCTCCAGGCTCTTTCCCTCTTCCAGCATCGCTGTTACGGGGCCTGCCTTCGCGATGTTTTGCTCCAGCCTTGCCACTGCGTCTTCCGTAACCTGAGGCATCACCTGTACAATATAGCCGCCGGCCTGCCGCACGCTTTGGTCCCTGTCCACCAGCACACCCAGCGCCACTGCCGAGGGCACCTGTTCGCTTTCGGCGAAATACCGGGTGAGATCTTCGGCGATTTCCCCGTTAACCAGCGCTACCGCGCCGCTGACCGGCTCGCCCACGCCCAAGTCCTTTATCACCATCAAAAGGCCTCTGCCAACGGCGCCGCCTACATCCAGCTTGCCATCCTCCCGCAGCGGAAGATCTGTCGCCGGATTATGGACATATCCCCGCGTGTTTCCTTCCGAATCGGCAACTACGACAATAGTTCCCAGAGGGCCGTTTCCCTTGACCTGCACGGTAATGGAACCCTGTTCCCCTTTCAGCTCATTCCCCATCATAGAAGCGGCGGACAACACGCGTCCAAGCGCCGCCGTCGCCACCGGCAGCGTTTTGTGAATCTGCCGCGCCCGTTCTGCCATGTCTTTTGTATCTACCGCCGTAATTTTTATCGCCGCGTCCGCCGCGATGGCTCGTATCAGTCTGTCCGCCACGTTACAACCTCTTTCTTGCTGTAAAAAATATTCTGTCTTCCTGATCCAGATCCTTCGGTTCCATAGAAAGCTCCGGATAAATTTGTATGCCGATAAATCCCGCGTCTTCCAACGCCTTGTTCAGTTCTTCTATGCTGTACATCCGCTCGCGGTGGGTTTCACACTGCCTTCTCCAATGCTTCTCTTCTTTTATAAAAAGATCAAAATCGTAAAAGCAAAGCCTGTCCTGCAACTCTGTCTGCCAAACGCAAAACACCTCTTCGGTTTCCCGCACATAGCATTCGCCGTCTATCCGGCGGAATTTCCCCTCTGTGTTGACGTCAAAAATAAAGATGCCGCCCGGCTCCAGAAAAAGTTCCACCTTGCGGAATACCCTTTTGAGCGTTTCATAAGAGGTGATGTAATTGACGCTGTCCAAACAGCAAAGGCAGGCGTCCACTGTGCCAAATAAGTCCAAATTTTCCATGGTTTGATGGAGAAACAACGGCATCGTCCGATAAGTTTTCTCCCTTGCCATCATCAGCATTTCCACCGAGCCGTCTACGCCGATGGTGTCATATCCCTTCTGATCCAGGACACGCAGCATACTGCCCGTGCCGCAGGCAAGATCCAACACCGTTTTCGGCTGCAGGCCCTCTTTGTAAAAAATCTTCTCAAAAAACTGCAGCCATGCCTCATAGGGCACGTCGTCGGTAAACGCGTCATAATACTTCGCCAGTGCCTGGTAGCTATCCATCGGCCTTCTTCCTTTCAATGGCGCGGCGATACCCATCCGAGCCATACGTCAGGCATTTGTTAACCCGGCTGATGGTTGCCGTGCTGGCGCCGGTTTCCCTGACGATGTCGCTGTAAATCCTTCCCGCGTCCAGCATTAGCGCCACCTGAAACCGCTGTTCCATTGCATGAAGTTCCGTTATGGTGCACAAATCTTCAAAAAAATCATAGCACTCTTCCACGCTTTTCAGGGAAAGAATCGCCTGAAACAGCTCGTCCATTCCTTTGGCTTTTAACTTATCGTTCATAAATACAGCCGCTCCTTCCCAGTGGTCGCATCTCGTTTGCCGGCATCCCGGCTTTCCGTTTAATTTATATTAACACATTAGCATCCGAAAGTAAACATTGTTCTGTTCTCCTTGCGCACAGGATTTGCAAGTTGTTTGTTTCGCCCCTCTGCAGCCCCACGTTCCAGCTTTACAGCCTCCGGAGAGTGTGGTACGATGCATACATAAAACTGTTCCGGCAGTTTCCGTCCGGCGCCAGAAGAATCTCCCTTGGCATTTCTCTCTTGCGGCAGGACGCAAAATTCTATTTATGTGGAAAGGAACCATTTCTATGAAGAAAAAAACCGCCGCACTGCTCCTTTGCGCCGTCATCGCCGCAAGCTTTTCCGCCGGCGCAGCCGCCGCCGGCAATCTGGAAGCCATCACCGCTTACCGCAACCGAAGTCTCTCCATCCGATACAACGGAGAGGAACAGCAGATGTACAACGCGGCCGGCGAACGGGTCTATCCCATCTCCTACCAGGGCACGACCTATGTTCCCATCCGCGCGGCAGCGGACATCCTCAACACACCGGTGACCTGGGATGAGGAAACCTATTCCGTGCTGTTAGGAAGACCGGATGATTCTCTGGATTTTATTGACGCATTTCAGCCGTATTCCAGTAAATATTCCGGCGAAAACACCTTGCCGGTACCCTCCTCCGCAGGAAGGACGGAAACCATCGGCGGAAAAGAATATGACCATTGGCTGAAGCTTCCCAGCAACCAAATCCTGTATTATGCTCTGGACGGAAATTATACGACACTGACCTTTGACGCATATACCGAGGAAGGCTTTGTCCTGTATTTCTATAATGATAACCAGGTGGTATGCCGGGAAATCGTCATAGAAGCCGGCACACCGATCGCTACATATACCGTGAATGTTTCCGGCATTTCCGAACTTCGTATCACCGGCGGCAATCCGGAAGCAAGTTCCGCCAACGGGTATCTTTTCCTCTTCAACGCATCCATTCTGTGAATAATTTTTGCTCCATACAATTTTGTATGGAGCATTTTTACAGAATTTTTCCATTTCCTGTCAAGCATAGAAAAACTGCTGTTCCCAACGGCGCCCAGCCCTTTGGACAGCAGTTTTTTCCGTCGTTCCGCCAATGCCAAATATCCGGAACCTTAGGCCTGTGTTTCCTCTCTGCCGCCAGCCTTTTTCAAATCCGGCATGGTTTTGGAAAACTGCCGGTACAGCAGAGAGAGAAACAAACCTTCCGCCGGAGAAAGCGGTTCGCCGGCCCGCTTGAGCCAGACGAGTTCATTGTAGGGTATCACTTCCGCCGCGTCCCGCGCCATAACCCGAATTGCCCGTATTTCCGGGTTTTGGAAACAACGAATGGTCCATCTGGAGCAATAAGCAATGGCATCGGTATGCAGCAAAAAATACTCACAGGCACTGACCGTATTGCAAAATGTAATCTGCTTTGTGTTGTAATGGTTACTGGACTGGTCAAAATACAGTTCCTGGCTGGCCTGTTCCTCCATATCCAGCACTATCTGACGGCAGCATTCTGTTTCGCCAAACGTTACTGCATCCCGGTTATAGTATTTGGAAAGAGGCCCGACGCAGATGTAAACGCTGCTGGTATCCACCACATGCTGATCCAGCCGCTTAGCTTCGGTGTGCCAAAGAAAGGATTTTGCATCCACTTCGCTGCGCACAAACATCCCAAGATCCGCTGCTCCCTCCAGCACCAAACGAACCACATCGTTGCGGTTGGTTTCCATAAGGCTGTAGTGGTACTGCCGGTTGCTGTTGACAGCAAGCACTTTTGCCAAGATCTCATAAGTGAAATCCAGCTGCTGGGCGGCCACGGAAAGATGCACTCCATCCTGCTTTTGGGCGCCTGAAAAATTCGTTTCCAGTGCCTGTGCCGCTGTCAGCACCCCCTTGGCATACCGCATAAAATTTTTGCCCTGGGGCGTAAGCTCCACACCCCGTGCCTTTCGTACCAGAAATTTTTCGCCATACTCCTGTTCCAGGCTGAGAATCGCTTTGGTTAGGCTCGGCTGGCTGACATAAAGCTGCTGCGCCGCATGAGTAATCGATCCGCACTCGACAGTTTTCACAAAATATTCCAGCTGTTTTATCTGCATTTCACATTTCCTCTTTGATTGATTGTTTGTTTTTTGGGTATTCTTACCATATAAAAGGTCTGAGACTCTGTCACTTTCACAAATATTCGTTCTCGTTATCCGTAAAACATAAACTTTCGATATTTGTTCCATCGATACGTTAGTGATATAGTATATATTAACAGAAAAAATACAGTAATTCATTGGTTAAAATACACAAGATATTTGTGTGTTTTTTCCGATAACTGCTAAACCGCTTTGAATGGTCCAAGTTTCCATGGCCGGACACATGGTGTGGTTTGGCAGACAGCATTGCTGTATCCGGTATTTTATAAAGGAGGAGTGGCACTATGGCAGAGTATTATGACATTTACAACAAGGACGCGTGGAAGGATCCAGCTTATCGACTGATGGATAAATTCTCGCTCAAAGGCAAAAAAGGGTTTGTCACCGGCGGAGGCGGCGGCATTGGACGGAGTACGGCAGCCGCCTGGGCAGAAGCCGGCGCAGACGTAGCGCTGGTGGATATCCCGGCGGCCAAAGAGCGCGTGGAAGCCACTGCGAAAGAGATGAGCGCAAAATACGGCGTAAAAATCGTCCCTCTGTATTGCGATGTGTCCGACAAGGCACAGGTGGACCAGCTGAAAGCTGACCTGATTGACGAGCTTGGCACGGTGGATATGGCTCACATCAACGCCGGCGTATGTCTTCCAGGCGACGATGTGGACGTCCCTTATGAAACCTGGATGAAGACCATCAACATCGACTTAAACGGCGCGTTTCTTACCGCGCAGATTGCACAGCATATTATGCGGGAGCACAAGCATGGCGGCTCCATCATTATGACTTCCTCCCTGTCTGGCTACAACGCAAACTTCATTGGCGGCGGCCCGTCTCCGGTATGTGCTTACGGCACCGCCAAAGCCGGCATTTCCGAAATGGCCCGTTATATGGCCGCCGGTCTTGCGCCATACGGCATCCGCGTCAACACCATTAGCCCCGGCTATGTATGGTCCGGCATCCATGAAGGTGTAATGGACAAAGCGGGCCATGATATGTGCCTGGAAGTGGTGCCCATCAAGCGCTTTGGCACGCCGGACGAACTGCACGGTACGCTGCTGTTCCTGGCAAGCGACGCTTCGTCGTATATCACCGGCATTAACATACCGATTGACGGCGGTTATTCCATTTATTAAACAAGAAAGGAAGGAATCACACTATGGCAAAGGTTCACATCGAAGACGTGCGGGATCTGGTTATAAAAGCAGGTGAAATTCGCGAAAAGCTTGCGCTTTGCACCCGTCGGATCGGCAACGTCCACATTGGCGGCCCAATGTCCGCCGCAGACATCACTACCGCAATCTATTATAAATATATGGGCTTTGATCCAGACAATCTGGAGGATCCCAATCGTGATATTTTCATCCTGAGCAAAGGCCACAACGGCGTTTTGCTGTAC
>CAKRRK010000042.1 GCA_934395135.1 uncultured Eubacteriales bacterium
CGCTTACGGCTGCAGCAGCTTGTCCATATTTTCCGCTTTTAAAGCGCCCTCCGGAATTTCGCCCCGGCGGAACGCTTCCAGCCGGTAGATGCGCATACCCTGGGAAGAGAATTTTTCTTCGTACTCTGTCATAATGTTGTCGTAGTCCGAAGCATGAAGGTCCAGGCAGATGTTTTGCAGCAAAAGCCCGTAGCGGCAGATTTCCGCAAGAGACCATTCAAACAACCGCTGGTTGTCGGTTTTAAAACAGATTATGCCGTAAGGCGCCAGAATATGGTCGTATAGGGTAAGAAAGTTGGAATGGGTCAGCCGCCGTTTGCGCTGGTTGTTTTTGGGCCATGGATCGGAAAAATTCAGATAAATCCGGGCAATTTCCTGATCCGCAAAGATATCGCGCAGCCTTGCCGCGTCAAAACTGATGAAGTTCAGATTGGGGAGGGAAAGCGCTGCCGCCTTTTCCGCCGCCATAACAAGGGCGCCTTCTTCCCGTTCCATCGCCAGATAATTGATATGGGGATTTTGCTGAGCAAGGGTGAGAATAAACCGCCCTTTGCCGCAGCCGATTTCCAAATGAATCGGGTTGTCATTGCCGAAAAATGTATTCCAGCGGCCTTTTTGCGCAGCAGGCCCCTGCACCAGCACGTCGCCGCAGCGGGCAAGCCGGATGTCCACATTCTTTTTTTTCCGCATTCTCATATTGTCCATTCCCCCAACAAAAAATCAAATTCATTATAGCGGTTGCCGATGAAAAAAGCAAGGAAAAAAGAATACTCCCAAGGGCAGGCGGGCAATCATAGTATGGAAGAAAACAATTTTTGACGAGGGTGAATGTATGGAGCATCGGAAAAGCGGAATTTTAATGCATATTACGTCGCTGCCATCGCCATACGGCATTGGAAACATTGGAGAAGCGGCCAGAAAATTTGTGGATTTCTTGCAGACGGCAGGCCAGAGCTTATGGCAGATCCTGCCCATAGGACACACCGGATTTGGGGATTCTCCCTACCAGTGCTTTTCTGCCGCGGCCGGCTCGCCCTATCTCATTGATCCGGGGTGGCTGCTGGAGAAAGGACTGCTTACCAAAACGGAGCTGGATTCTCTGCATGAAGACGGTCATACCATAGATTTTGTGGACTATGGGTTGGTCACCACCCGGTATCCAGAGGTATTACAGGCTGCGTTCCGACGGATTCCAGAAGAAATGAAGACGGCATGCCGGCAGTTTGCGGAGCAGCAGAAAAGCTGGATCGGTGAATATGCCCTGTTTATGGCGCTGAAGGACCATTTTGGCGGCAAAGCGTATTGGGAATGGGAGGATCGCGACATTGCGGCGCACAAAGCAGATGCAGTGGAAAAATACAGGTTGCGTTTGCAGGACAAAACGGAGTATTATATATTTATACAATATGTCTTTTACCGCCAGTGGAATGCCCTGCGGAACTATGCGGCAGACCGGGGAATTGAGCTCATTGGGGATTTGCCGATTTATGTGGCGTCGGACAGCTGCGAAATGTGGAGCAATCCGTTGCTGTTTCAGACGGATGCCCGGGGCCGGCAGAACAGGCAGGCTGGCGTGCCGCCGGACTATTTTTCCAGCACGGGGCAGCTTTGGGGCAATCCGGTCTATGATTGGAACTATCATAAAAAAACCGGCTATGCCTGGTGGCTGTGGCGTGTAGGGCATAATTTGAAATTGTTTGACAGGCTGCGCCTGGATCATTTCCGGGGCTTCCTCTCCTTTTGGGAGGTGCCGTATCCGGCAGAAAGCGCGGCGCAGGGCCGCTGGATTTTGGGGCCTGGAGAGGAGTTTCTGGAAAAACTGGCGGCGGTTTTCGGAAAAGAACGGTTTATTGCGGAGGATCTGGGAATCCTGGATTCCAAAACCCGGATGATTTTGGAACGATCTGGGTTCCGGGGTATGCGGGTATTGACGTTTGGGCTTCGCAAACAAGACGACAGCACGCATCTGCCGCACCATTATCCAAAACACCTTGCGGCCTATACGGCAACCCATGACAGCGAAACCATCGCGGAATTTGTGGAAGAAACAGCCGGCACGGAAGATCGGGAATTTGCCCGCGCCTATCTTCGGGCGGACGGGGAAGCATGCCTTGGCTTTGCAGCGGTAAAAACGCTGTTCGCCTCCTGCGCGGAACTTGCGATCGTTCCTTTGCAGGATGTATTGTCCCTGGGCGGCGACGCCCGGATGAACAAACCGGCGGAGGCGTTTGGAAACTGGCGCTGGCGCGTGCGGGAAGACGGACTCAACGCATCCGTTGCAGAATTTTTGAACAAAACCGCGGCGACGTATAAAAGGAATGAAACCTATGAAAGTAAAAACGATATTGTTTGATTTGGACGGCACCCTCCTGAATACCCTCGGGGATTTGCGCAACAGTGTAAATTTTGCTTTGCAGAAGAGGGGATATCCGGCGCGTACTTTAGAGGAAGTGCGCCGGTTTGTGGGAAACGGCGTGGGAAACCTTATGGCCCGCGCTGTGCCGGCTGGAACCCGCGAGGAAGAAGTCGCGGCTTGTCTTGCGGAATTCAAGGCACATTACGGAGCGAATATGACGGCGGAGACTGTGCCATATCCGGGAATGGCAGAACTGCTTTCCCGTCTGAAGGAACACGGCGTGCAAACGGCGGTCCTTTCCAACAAATTTGACGCGGCGACGAAAATGCTGTGCCGCCTTTATTTTGACGACCGGATTGACCTGGCGCTTGGCGAACGGGAGGGGGTGCCCAGAAAGCCCGATCCGTCCGTTGTGGAGGAGGCGCTGCGCGCCCTGGGAGCTTCCCGGGAAGAAACGGTTTACATCGGCGACTCAGAAACAGACGTACGCACGGCCAAAAACGCCGGGGTTTTCTGCATTGCCGTCACATGGGGATTTCGTTCCCGGGCGGTGCTCGCGGCAGAGGCACCGGGGAAAATAGTGGATACATGGGAAGAATTAATGGATTTTTTGGAGGTGTAACAATGGATATCGCGGTAATCAGAAGAAATTTTGAAAAAAGGGGATTTGCGCTGACCTATTTTGATACCAAGGAGGAAGCACAGGCATACCTCTTGCAGGAAATTCAGGGGAAAACGGTCACCATTGGCGGATCAATGACGGTAAAAAGCATGGGGCTGTATGAAAAGCTCCAGGAACACAACGACGTAAGATGGCATGACGCCGACGGTCTTCCGCCGCGGCAGGGCGCCGAGGTATACATATCTTCCGCAAATGGTCTGTCGGAACAGGGCGAAATCGTTAACATTGACGGCGCCTGTAACCGGGTGGCAGGAAATGTATACGGCTGCAAGGCTTGTTTCCTTGTGTGTGGAATCAATAAGTTGGCGCCGGATCTGGAACAGGCTGTATGGCGGGCAAGAAATATTGCGGCGCCCAAAAATGCCCGCCGTCTAAACCGAAAAACGCCCTGCGCGGCGAAAGCAGATCGGTGCTACGACTGTTTTTCACCGGATTGCATTTGCCGGGCGCTGCTGGTTTTGTGGAAACGTCCCATCCCCATAGAACGGTATGAAGTGGTGCTCATTGGGGAAGAACTGGGGTTTTAATGCCTGTAGGGGAAGTGAAATCCGTGAAATCAGAGAAAACTGCGGCCTATCTGCAGCTGATCTTGACGTTCAGCCTTTGGGGCAGCCTGTATGTGGCGGGGAAGCTTGTGCTCGAAAGCCTGCCCACGTTTACGATCGTATTTTTTCGCTATGTTTTTGCAGCGGCGCTGATCGGAAGCTTATTGCGAATCCGAGGAACAAAAACCAAAAAGATTGCGAAGAAAGATTATAAATATATTGTTATCATTGGCTTTTTTGGCTATTTTCTTTCCATCAGCTCCCAGTTTCTCGGCATCCGGTTTGCCAGCGCCACGCTGGCATCGATTATCAATTCCATCAATCCCATTACCATTATGCTTGCGGCAGCGGTTTTTCTGCGGGAACGGTTGTCCCCGCAGAAACTTTTGGGAATTGCACTGGCGCTTGTGGGCGTCTATATTACCGTCGGTGGATTTGACAGCGGAACCCAAATGACAGGCATTTTGTTTTCCCTGGGATCTGTCGCCTTATGGGCTGTGGTATCGGTAGTTACCCGAAAAGTGACGCAGAACTATGATCCGCTGAAGATTACATTTTATGGTATGCTGCTGGCTCTGTGCTGCAATGCACCGCTGTGTCTGTATGAACTGCACACAGCGGAAACCATACGGGTTTCTTTGCCGGTGGCGGCGCTGCTTTTGTATATGGGGCTTTTTTGTACCGGGCTAACCTATTTTTTGTGGAACAGATGCCTTTCCAGACTGGAAGCCGGCATATGTTCTATGTTTTATCCGGTGCAGCCGCTGGTGTCAGCCGTATTGGGCGTGCTGTTTCTGCGGGAAAAAGTGACAGCAAGCCTTGTCCTCGGCGGCGCGCTCATTATCGGCGGCGTGCTGGCCGGACTGGCACAGAGAAAGGGAACTGCTCCGAAATTGCCCGATGTGGGCCGGTGACAACACAGATTCCCGGGATGAACGGGGGAAAACGCACCAGAGGCCCTTTGGTGCGTTCTTTTTTCGCATCGCAAAAAGAGGAATTCGGGAGACCGGATGTGTTGAACCATACCAGCGAAGTGCAGAATCTGCAAGCGGCGGCTTCCTGCGGAATGAAAGGCAGCGGCTGCAGTGTTCTGGTTTTGGTGTTTGGAACGAGGCGATGAAAGGGTATGGGAAGCCGGTGAAACACGGCTGCGATAATAAAATATGACAACCGTCTTGGCGGAGCCGTGGGATCGGGGGAGAACGTGGAAGATAGAGGATAATTTTCAAAGTTTACCCTTGACTTTTATAAAAAGTTTGGTATAATGAAAAAGTGCTTGCAAAGCAGAACCATGCGGATGTAGCTCATCTGGTAGAGCGCCACCTTGCCAAGGTGGAGGTAGCGAGTTCGAGCCTCGTCATCCGCTC
>CAKRRK010000043.1 GCA_934395135.1 uncultured Eubacteriales bacterium
GCATACCCGTACGGGTTACGCCGGAAGCGTCTGTATGCTCCAGCGTCAACGAGAAAAATCCAATGATAAGAATGAGTACCAGCAAAACCGGCATCAATACTTTGGAAAATTTTTCAATGCCTTTGTTCACGCCCCGGTACACAACAATTGCCGTCAGCAGGATGAAAATCACAAACCATAGGATGGGACTCCACTGCGATGTAATAAAGCCGGTAAAATAATTATCCGCCACTGCGGCGCCGCCCTGACCAGTTAAAAATGCAACAAAATATTTTAATACCCACCCGCCGATCACGCAATAATACGGCAGAATGATAATCGGCACCAGGCAAGCGAGAATTCCGATCCAGCCGCTTTTTTCATGCAGCGTTTTATAGGCAGTCAACGGCCCTTGCCCGGTTTTCCGGCCAATCGCAATCTCTGTTGTGAGCAATGTAAATCCAAACGTCAGCACCAGAACCACGTAGCACAGCAAAAATACGCCGCCTCCGTCCTTTGCGGCAAGATACGGGAATCGCCAAATGTTCCCCAGGCCTACAGCGCTGCCCGCCGCAGCCAATACAAAGCCAAGGGATCCAGTAAAGTTGCCTCTCTTATGATGTGTCTCCATCGTTTCCCTCCCAATCATATAAAAATCCCCTATAGAATAAAAATACCGCAATCCGCTGCGGTGAAATGAGGGCGTACCGGGCGGTATCACACTTTTCCCGCGGCAAAACCCAGCTCCGGATTGTGCAGGAGCACAATCTCCAGCCTCCTTTCCATTCCAAAAGTCTGTGGACAGGATGCCTTTTCTGCCGCCGCGCCGCCGGCAACGCCTGCTATCGATAATAATAGTATTATTTTAGTCGAATCCAGGTTTTATGTCAAGGCTTTCCCCTGGCGGCCGTATATCCCCTTCGGTTCCTGCGTCAGTATCGCCGCACTTCGCTTCTCCTGCCTGGGGTTCCTATTCCACAATCCAACGGCGCCCCAGGCGGAAATGAAAAACCCATATCACAAAACGTCCAAGCTCCGTCCGAAAACCGGTCCTCTTGCAAAAAGCGCATATCTGTTCGGCGACTTTATTTAGCCATTCTTATAAACTTCTTGTAAAGGAGGTTTTTATCTATGGCTTATACATATAAACAGCATGCCGTAATTTTTCGGACCGTGCGGGAAGACGCCGGGCTTACTCAGGATAAGGCGGCAGCCCTGCTTGACATTTCCAGGAGATATTTGCAGTATATTGAAGCCGGCGAACGGGTGCCAAGGATCGATCTGGCCTCAAAAATGGCGGATGTATATGGATGCAGCTTTTTGTTGTTTAAGGTGGAATAACGCCTTCTATGACCATTGCAGCCGATGCATTTTTCAGGCGCATTGTTCTATGTTCCAGCTTTGGGGCAGACCGGCTTTTTGCGGCGGTCTTTTGGGGGTTGTCCGTTTCCAAAAAGACGGTGCTCCCGGCAAAACTTCATCGCCGGAACCATACCGCGGCCATTTCCCTTTCGCCGTAAAAAGGCAGGGCAGGCGAAATGCCGCCTGCCCCGCCTGCCCTATGACCGCCATTGAAATATTTCCCATTTTGCAAACCGGCGCCGCGTTTGCGGAATAAACGCGGAACGCTGCAGAATGCGCATGAGGCAAATTTTATGCCTGGTACAAAAAAATCGCCGCAAGCCATAAAGGCGTGCGTTTGCGATAAAGTGGACATTCGCAGCGTTTTCGACACCCAAGCGCTCAAACTAAACGTCAAATCGCTGCCCGGCGGGTTCGGTCTGGAGAGATGGCGCAAACGAGGGGATCGGACAATGTCTTTTCCTGCCGCAGGCAAAAAAAGCCGGAGCAAAGCTTGCTTTGCTCCGGCGGTGGAGGTACCACCCAGATTCGAACTGGGGATGAAGGTGTTGCAGACCTCTGCCTTACCTCTTGGCTATGGTACCAAAAAAATGGAGCGGATGACGAGGCTCGAACTCGCTACCTCCACCTTGGCAAGGTGGCGCTCTACCAGATGAGCTAC
>CAKRRK010000044.1 GCA_934395135.1 uncultured Eubacteriales bacterium
AAGCGGCGATGAAAAAACTTAGGCGCGAAAGGATCACTGATAGAAACGGCAGAAAACTATGCGGGGAATGCTCCATTTTTTAAGTGCAACTATTTATTTCACTTATACGATTGCAAAGATAGAAAAACAGAGGGAAACTTTATGTTTCCCTCTGTTTTTCTATCTTTGGTAAAGTCCCTTATTTCTTTTGATTAAAATACTTTTTTAAAAACTGTCCGGTATAAGAATGCTTACAATCCGCAACTTCCTCCGGTGTACCGGCGGCAATAATTTGGCCGCCGCCGCTGCCACCTTCCGGCCCCAAATCAATGAGATAATCCGCCACTTTAATGACATCCAAATTGTGTTCGATGACAACTACGGTATTGCCGGCATCTACCAATTTTTGCAATACATCAATTAATCGATGGACATCTGCTGTATGCAATCCCGTTGTCGGCTCATCCAAAATATAAATTGTTTTGCCAGTAGAACGTTTGGAAAGCTCCGTTACAAGTTTTGCTCGTTGAGCTTCCCCGCCAGATAATGTTGTAGAAGACTGTCCAAGCTTAATATATCCCAATCCTACGTCACGAATGGTTTCGAGTCTGCGGGCGATTTTCGGAATATTTTCAAAAAAAGCGCATGCCTCTTCCACCGTCATATCCAATACTTCATAGATATTTTTGCCTTTGTATCGAACTTCCAGAGTTTCCTTGTTGTAACGCATTCCCTTGCATACTTCGCATGGCACATAAACATCTGGCAAAAAGTGCATTTCAATTTTCACAAGGCCGTCCCCGCTGCAGGCTTCACACCGCCCCCCTTTTACGTTGAAGGAAAACCGGCTTGGGCCATATCCCCGTACTTTTGCATCTTTTGTCGATGCAAATAGCTCTCGAATGTCTTGAAAGACGCCTGTATACGTCGCAGGGTTGGAACGGGGTGTTCGACCAATGGGGGATTGGTTAATGTCAATCACTTTATCCAAATATTCCATACCGATAATTTGATCGAACGGACCTGCTTTTGTCCTGGCTCCATTGAGATCTGCCGCCAGTTTTTTATACAAAATTTCATTGACAAAAGAAGATTTTCCAGAGCCTGAGACGCCAGTCACACAAGTAAATGTGCCCAACGGAATCGAGAAATCCGTATGTTTTAAATTATTCGCAGCCGCACCGGTTACAACCAGACGTTTCCCGTTCCCTTTGCGCCTTGTTTTCGGAATGGGTATACTTTTTTTCCCACTTAAATATTGTCCGGTTATGGAATTGCTGCATTGTTTTATCGTGTCCACGTCTCCCTGACATACAATTTCCCCGCCATGCACGCCGGCGCCCGGACCAACGTCTATAATGTGGTCCGCCGCATACATTGTATCCTCATCATGTTCTACTACAATCAGGGTATTCCCTAAATCCCGTAGTTTTTTCAAAGTAGAGATCAATTTTTCATTGTCCCGCGGATGCAATCCAATGGAGGGTTCATCCAAAATATAAAGCACGCCCATAAGTGAGGAACCAATTTGTGTGGCAAGACGGATTCGCTGGCTTTCGCCGCCGGATAGTGTGCCAGAGGCACGGGCTAACGTCAGATATTCCAGTCCCACGCTTTTTAAAAACCCAAGGCGGGAAAGGATCTCTTTTAAAATCT
The DNA here is from genome assembly GCA_934395135.1 of uncultured Eubacteriales bacterium. GTDB lineage: Bacteria > Bacillota > Clostridia > Oscillospirales > Butyricicoccaceae > CAKRRK01. Next base: position 1,636 of record CAKRRK010000044.1, read on the forward strand.
GTTTCGCTATGATTTGTTCCCGTGGCGACAGACTCAAATTTTGCATAAATTCCAGCGCGCTGCTAACAGATTTTTCACAAAAATCAGAGATGTTTAAACCGCCTACTGTAACTGCCAGTACTTCCTTTTTCAGTCGCTTTCCATGGCAGGACGGACAGGGAACCTCGCACATGCTTTCCTCGATTTCGGCACGCATATACTCACTGTTAGTCTCCCGATAGCGCCGCTCCAAATTATGGATAATACCTTCAAAACGATGCGCAATCGGCGCGCCGGTGAAGCGATGGATTTTCAGCGTATCCTCCCCAGTTCCGTAAAGC